>JAIELF010000018.1 GCA_019753235.1 bacterium | reverse complement strand
CACCACATGATCGTCTACTTGATGACGCCGGAGAAGCCTGACGCGTTTCATACCGGTGACGGTGAGATGAGTGTCTTAACGGAATGGGCGCCTGGCAACGGACCGGTGCTTGCCTCGCCCGGCACCGCGATTCGAGTGCCGAAAGGTTCGACGCTGTTGATCGAAATGCACTACACGCCTAATGGCACCGAGCAGACGGATCAATCGATGGTCGGCGTCCGCTTTAGCCCGACGCCCCCTGATCGACTCATCCGCGCCAACCTTTTCGCCAATGAATCGATTCGAATTCCTGCGGGTGATCCGCATCGACGCGAGTCAAAAACATTCACTTTCCAAGAGGACTGTCGGATCCTGGCAATGTTGCCGCACATGCATTGGCGCGGCAAGCACTTTGAATACATCGCGACGTATCCTGATGGTCGAGTCGAAAGGTTGTTGAGTGTTCCTCGGTGGGATTTCAATTGGCAAACAGGCTATTGGTTCCAGGAACCCCTGCGTGTCCCCAAGGGGACCAAGGTCGAGGCAATCGCCACATGGGATAACTCCGCGCACAACCTGGCCAATCCCGATCCGACCAAGGATGTCACCTGGGGTTTGCAGACTTGGGAAGAGATGATGGTCGGTTGGATGTACTACGTTCGCGAGTCTCCCGATACCGACGAGCTCACGAAACTAGCCGAGGCAAAGCCGATCAAACTCGCCTCCGCAGGAATGTTCCGCATCATGGACCGCGACAAGAACGGCTGGGTGGCGAGCGAGGAAATCCCTCCACAGTTTCGTCCACTCCTGAATGATATCGGCCTGGATACCGAACAGGGGCTCGACCCCGTGGGATACGAGTTTATCTATCGCATCGTGATGTTCAGCATCAAGCAGCGGCCTGGTCCTCCCCAGCAAAGGGACCCCGCGAGCACTGATGCGGATCAGGCAACCCGCCGACCCGACGAGCAACGTCAATAGTCGGTTGGGCCAGAGACCGGATCGATCGACGGTATATCCGCCGTGAAGTTTTCGAAGCGGGTCAGTTCCTTCTTGAAGGTCAGCCTCAAGTCCCCGACAGGCCCGTTTCGCTGCTTGGCGATGATGATCTCCGCTTCATTCGGTTTTTCGTCGCGATCGTACATATCGGGCCGATGCAAAAGCATCACAACGTCGGCGTCTTGCTCGATGCTACCCGACTCGCGAAGGTCGCTCATTCTCGGTCGATGCCCCTCACGCTGCTCGGCCGCTCGATTCAGTTGACTGAGAGCGATCACGGGAATGTGCAAGTCCTTGGCCAACATCTTGAGTCGGCGAGATATTTGACTGATCTGCTCTTGCCGACTGGAACCTCGGTCTTCCGCCTCGATCAGTTGAAGGTAATCGATCACGACCATCCTTAAACTGTGCGATCGCTTCAATCGGCGAGCGGTCCCCGCGATCCGAAGCATCGTTTGCCCTGGAGTATCGTCGATGAAGATCGGTGCCGACCCGAGTTCATCCCCAGCGCGGATCATGTTGGCCGTGTCGTCACTACTGAGACGACCCTTCCGCAGAAACTGCAGGTTGACCCTGGCTCGGCTACACAGAAGTCGCTCGGCGAGTTCAAGCATCGACATTTCCAAACTGACAAACAGCGTCGTGCATTTGTGATCGACGGCCGCATGCTCGACGACATTCATCGCCAGCGATGTCTTTCCCATCGATGGCCGGGCCGCCAGGATGATCAATTCTGAATCCTGAAAACCGTTCGTTAATTGGTCGAGATCGGTGAATCCGCTCGGCACGCCCAGCGACCACGAGCCATCGCGCGTCTGGCGATCACTTAGCCGTTTGAAGGCGAGATCTAACGCGGTCTTGATGTCAACAGTCTCGCTGGTCGAACGATTCGACGCGATGTCCATGATCTGTCGCTCGGCATCTTGCAACAGATCGTCGGCCGACGAGGTTCCTTCATACGCATCGCGAAGGATGTCGTTGGAAACATGGATCAGGTTTCGAACGACCGCTTTCTCGTAGACGACGTCGGCATAATGTCGCCAATTCCCGGCCGAGAGCGTTTGCTGATAGAGCTCGATGATCGTCGGGGCGCCGCCGACTTCGCCCAGAAGCGCTTGACTGTTAAGTTGTTCTGCCAGCGTGACAACATCGATCGGCTTGCTCAACTCGAAGAGAGTGACCATCGCCTGGAAGATCTTCTGGTGCTTGTCGCTGTAGAAGTAATCAACTTTCAGGAGGCGAACAAGTTCATTGAGCACCATGTTGTCGCGCAGGATACATCCCAACAACACGCGTTCAGCATCAAGATTTTGGGGAGGAAGACCCGAGGGAGTCGGTCCGCTGGAATCAGAACCTCCCCAGGGACGCTTTCCGTTGCCGCGGGCCATACGCTTCCTCCTCGATGATGGCGGTCGACATCCTTCCGATGGATTCTAAGGGTACGCTTTAGCGCCCGGTTCGACAACCATCGATCCGAGTGCCGACGGCGAGTGGAAGGAGCGATGCTTGCGGAGGGAGAACGTGGCGCGACTTAGAGATTCTAGGGGGATAAGTGTTGGAGAAAAATCTTTCGGAAGAAGGCGTGTTCCGTAATCGGGATGTCGACCGATACGCGCGTCGTCTGATCCGTCGGGATCAATCCGATCGCTTCGCCGTCTCATCAGAAGGATAAAGTGAAGTGACGCTTCGCCGAGAACGCGTCCCGGGCGAAGCATCCAAGCGATGATGGTTGGGCTTACTTCTCGGTCGTGACCGGGACCACCCAAACCTTGAGCTCGGCACCGATTTCGGGCTCGATCTCGATCTTGACGTTGTAGAGGCCCAGTTCTTTGAAGTGCCCTTCGAGCTTCACGTGCTCGGGCTTGATGTCGAACTTCAGGGATTGCAGGCTCTTAGCGATATCGATCTCGGTGACCGAACCGTAGAGGTGTCCCTCTTCGTTGGCGTTGGCCTCAATGGTGATGCTCTGCTCTTCGAGCTTGCGGGCCAGCATTTTGAGATCGTTGAGGCGAGCGATTCGAATGGCCTCGACCTTGGCCTTGTGCGTGTCGATTCGCTTCAGCGATTCGGCCGTCACGTAGGTCGCCAAGCCCATGGGCAGAAGATAGTTTCGGCCATACCCGGCCTTCACTTCCACAACCTCGCCCTGTTTGCCGAGATGCTCGACATTCTCGACCAGCATCAATTGCATGCCGCCGTTCTTTCCTCGAGGAATTTGATTCCGCTTGCGGACCTTTTTGGGGAATCGCTTGGTGTCGATTGCCGAGACCGGCTTGCTTGCCGACTTCTTCGCCTGCGTTTTTGCCATCGAAAATCTCGCTCTTCCTAGATCGTGATCAATGTTCTCGTTTGTTCCGCTCAACGACTAGAACGGGATGTCGTCGTCCGAGGGTGCGTAATCGGCCTCTGCCCCCGCTCCCATCGGTTCATTTCCGCGACTCCCTCCGACTGGCCCACCGGAAGGCCCGCCTCCCTGGCCCCCTTTCGAGTCCAGGAACTGAAAGTTATCGACGACCACACTGAGTTTCGATCTCTTTTGGCCATCTTGCGATGTCCATTGATCAAGCTTCAGGTGACCCTCGACGAACAGGGGACGACCCTTTCGGGTGTATTGTTGGATGACCTCGGCCTGTCTACCGAAAGCGGTGACATCGACGAACGTCACTTCCTCGATCCGGTTCCCGTCAGCCCCTTTTCGTTGCCTGTTGACGGCCAAGCCAAAGTCCGCGACCGCCATGCCTCCAGGGGTATGGCGAAGTTCTGGATCTCGCGTGAGGTTGCCGATCAGCATCACCTTGTTGAGGTTGGCCATCGTTCTCCTCCTTGTCTTCGAACCGGGCGAAGTCCCTTTGACCGATCAAACTCTTCTGCCAGCGGACTTGTCGAGCAAACCCTGATGCCCAACTCCTCCGATGCGATGCAACTATTCGCGACCTCGGCGACCACCGCCGTCGTAAGCTTCGTCCCGATGGCGTCGGCCACCGCCGTCCCCATCGCCGTCGTCTCGACCCCGTCTGGGACCGCGATCGAAATCATCTCGGCTACGACGTCCTTCGCGTCCCTCAAATCCGTCGCGATCGCGTGCTTCCCGCTCGACCGGCGGGCCGGAAACATGCTGGATCACCTGGTCGGCGATCTTCGCGTGAAGTCGGATAACCAGATGACGCAGAATCATCTCGTTGATTCGGCAATCATGTTCGATCTTGGGGATCGCTAGGCTATCGGCCTTGAAATAGGTGAGGACGTAAGCCCCCTTCTTGAAATTCTTGACCGGGTAAGCGAGTTTGGGTTCGCCCCAAGGACGCGTGAAAACGATCTCACCGCCGTATTGCTCGACGATCCCATTTACTTGGCGAAGCCCACCGTCGGGGTCGGCCGAGAATTTGTTCGGATCGAGCAGAAACAGGATCTCATAGGTGTTGACCGCCACCAGCGTCACTCCTTGGACAAATCGATTCCGTTGAATTCATTCATCGCGACGGCCAAACCCTCTTGGCACCATCGTTCGGCCGCTCGGCCCGCTTCGATCACACAGTTCTCTGCCAGATCCTTGTCGGATCCGCGAAACTCTCCCAGAACGTGATCTACCATCTCGCCGGGGCGAGCACCACCGACACCCACTCGCAGGCGAGGAAACTCCTCGGTCCCCAAGTGGAGAATAATGTCTTTTAGGCCGTTATTCCCCCCGGCACTACCCCCCGACCGGAGGCGAAGCTTCCCCAGGTCGAGATTTACATCGTCGCAGATGACCAGGACGCCCGAGACTTCGATCTTGTAAAAGTCGAGTCCCTCTCGGACGGATCGCCCGCTGCGATTCATGTACGTCATCGGCTTGAGGAGCAAAGCTTTCTCGCCGCCGATTCGAACATCACAGACCAAGCCTTCAAAGCGAGCGGCCCATGTTCCTCCGCCGTTGGTACTCGCAATCTGCTCGACGACCCGGAAACCGATATTGTGCCGAGTCTGCATGTATTGGCGACCAGGATTCCCCAGGCCCACCACCAGCTTCATGCGAGCATCTCCTCCCGCGAAAGAGAAAACGCCCTTCTCGCTTCCAGCCTACTCTTCTGCATCCTCGGCCGGTTTCTCGCGACGAATCAGCTCGGGCTCGGTGGCGGAAACCTCGCCAGGCAAAGCCGGCTCGTCCGACGCCGTCGCCGGCTTGATCACATGAACAACGATTCCCTCGACATCCCCCAGGGCTTTCGCCCCTTCGGGAAGTGGTAGATCGGCAACCGTAATCGCTTGGCCCAGATGCAGATCGGTAATGTTGACGAGAATGTGCTCGACCAGTTTCGAGGCCGCACATTCGATTTCGATTTCGTGAATCGGCTGATCGAGGATTCCGCCCCCCTTCAGGCCGACGGGCGTTCCCTTCAAATGGATCGGAACTCTCGCGGTCACACGTTCGTCCGCCGAGACCCGCTCGAAATCAACATGAAAAATTTCAGTCCCCAGGTGATCGTACTGGAGATCCTTAATGACGACCGACTCGGCTTTACCGTCGACGGCGACCTGGATCATGCCGTGCAACCCTTGCCGAAGTGCGGTGCGTAACTCGGTTTCGTCCAGGACCAGATTGACCGGGGTCTCTTTGTGGCCGTACAGGATCGCCGGGATTTTGCCCGCCGCCCGCAGCTTCCGCGACGCGCGCGAGCCCTGGACCGTTCGAGTCATGGCGGCAATTGCCGTTGTTTGTGCCATCGTATTGTCGCTCTTTCTTCCTACCAGCAAACAATTTACGAGCGATACGCCAAGCGTACTAGGCGATTCGAAAACGGACTCAGTCGCCGGCGGGGCCGGGCGTGCTGAGACGACACTTTTCCGTTCGCTCCGAGCCCTTTATTGTGCAAAACAAGCTCCCTACGCCAAGGGCGGGGGGAAACTTTCCATCGATTTCGACACCCTACCTGGTCCCATAGGGTAACGCATCGGCCCGTTTCGGTGGTTGACCGCGGAAGTGCTGCTCGATCGAATCGATCGATGAGCCGAGATGACGATGTGATGGGTCGCCCTGATGGATGCGAATAGGGAAACGTCCGCTCGCGAGGTCCTAAAGGCTTTCGGTCCTCCCTGGTCGGACGGAAACGCGCGATTGAAGCCCGCGACGGCCGGCTGGAGCGGCGGTCACGTTTTCCGTGTGACCACATCGTGGGATGAAGGAGCACTTCGATGTTTCCCGGCCGAGACTCGCCGGGAACGCGTCGAAGCCATCCATGCGGTGCAGATTTCGGCGAGGGCTCACGGGCTGTCGGCCGTCCCCGATATCATCGCTACCACATCCGGAGATCGATTTGTCCCCTCGGAGGGTCACCTGTGGGAGCTGGCCGACTGGAAGAAGGGTCAGCCAGCCCCGTTGGCCGAGCCTCATCCCGAGCACCTACGCGAACTCGCGCGGATACTTCATCACTGGTACGACGCGGCTCGGACGCCCGAGATCGCTCGAGTGTTCGGTTCGACGACACCAAATCAGGTTGTGGATTGTTTCCTTTCGCGTGGTCGAACATTGAGCCCTGGAATCCAGAGGCGATTAGAAATCTTTGGCCGGGCGAGGGAATTGCCCCCACTCGAACCTGAACGACTCTCGCCGGCCGAGCGAACTCTATCTCTTGCCACCGATCAACTCTATGCGAGGACCCGAACCTGGTTTGAAGAGTTGGCAGCCTGGCAGAAAGTTCCCTTGTCGTGCGAGCTATGTCTTCGCGATCTCCACCGAGAGCATCTTCTCTTCGACAACGAACGGGTGAGCGGCCTGATCGATTTCGGCTCGGTCGGCTTCGATTCACCTGCGGTTGATCTGGCCCGCTACGTTTCGTCTTTCGAGCAATTCGATTGGAGCTGGCTGGCTGGAAATGATCCTTCCTGGGAACTGATTCGCGATGCAGCCATCGACGCGGATGAATGGAATCGCCTCATCCAATTGCTGGCGCTGACCGGAGGAGTCGCCTCGGCAATCCATTGGCGGCAGTGGCTGTTGATCGAGAAGCGATCCTTTGCCTCGCGCGATTTGGCGCTTCTCCGTTGGGCGAATCGGTTATCGCTGGTCGAACGTCTTTTGAATGAGCATCCTTGATCCCGCTGCTTCCGAAGAGTCTGGCGGCTTGATACGCTGAGTTTGTCCGCGGGTAGGTTCGAAAGGGTGAGCACGCTCCTCCAGAAATGCATGCGGGCGAGATCGGACCGGCGAGAATTTTCCATCAAAGGGCGCCCGTGGAACGCTCCTTCGAGGATGAGGAAATGGAATCGGCAAAGCCTACCGACGCGGATCTTCGAGCGGAAGTTGATCGGCTCCGCGCGCAGGTGGCCCGGTTAGAGCAAGAAGTTGAGCACGGGGCTTTTCTTCAACGAACTCTCGACTCGATCGACAGCCATATTCGCTCGCCGATGTTCTGGAAAGATGACGACACTCGCTATCGCTGGGTGAATAAGGCTTTCGCTGACGAAATCGGAAAGCCGACCTCGGCCATCATCGGCAGAAGGGATCAAGATTTTCGCCCCGCCGACCTCGCTCGGGCTTGGCACGAAGAGGACCAGAGGGTTCTTCGGACAGGCCAACCGAGCTCGGTCTCGTTCCGGCGCGATCAACAAAGCGCCACGATCGAGGTCCTTCGCATCCCCATTGTCGGCGCATCGGGACGAACCTTGGGCCTCCTAGGTGTGGAGCGAGATGTCACTGTTCAGGAAGATGTGCTGGCCAACTTAGAGCAGGACAGCCTCCTTCTTGAAGTGTTGATGGATACACTTCCTGACAGCATTTATTTCAAGGATGCCCAGAGCCGATTCGTGCGAGTCAATCGCTCGACGGTCCTCAAGTTCGGCTTGGCCGATCGGGCACAGATCGTTGGCCGATCGGACTTCGACTTTTTCAATGATGAGCACGCTCGAGAAGCTTTTGAAGACGAACGACAGATCATGGAGACAGGCCAACCGATCGTTGCCAAAGAGGAGAAAGAGACTTGGCCCAATGGAGGCGAAAGCTGGGTCTCGACCACGAAGGTACCGGTGCGCAATGCCGACGGTCGCATCATGGGGACGTTCGGAGTGACGCGCGACGTCACCAATCGCAAGCGAGCGCAGATGGCTCTCGAAGTGAGCGAACGGCGCTATCGAGAGTTGATCGAGAACGCCAACGACATCATTTACATCCACGATCTTCAGGGGCGGATTCTTTCCATCAACCGTGCGGCCGAGAACGCGAGCGGCTATCTCCGAAGTGAAGCGACGAAGCTCTCGGTTCAAGACTTGGTGGCTCCCGATCATCTTTCCTACGTGCTCGACATGACTCGTCGAAAGCTCGCTGGGATTCCGACGACAACATACGAACTGGACATTGTCGGCAAGGATGGCCGGCGTATTCCCATCGAAGTCAGCACGCAGGTGCTCCACGAAGAGGGTCGACCCGTCGCGATTCAGGGGATCGGTCGAGATATCACCGAACGGAAGCGAGCGAGCCAAGCACTTCAACAACAAGCGCAGTTGCTGGCCGAGCAAGCTCGCGAATTGGAACAGCGAAACGAGGTAATCTCGAAGGCGTACCGTGAGCTTCAGGATGCGGAATCCCAGCTTATTCATTCAGAAAAGATGGCGGCGGTGGGGCAACTGGTGGCGGGATTAGCCCATGAAATCAATAACCCCGCTGCCTTCGTTCTCACCAACCTGACCACTGTCGCTCAGGATATCGATGACATTCTTCGTTTCGCGGCGATTTGTGAGGAGACATCTCTCGGGCAGCCAAGCGCAGTCGAGCACATCGCCCGAAAACGTCGAGAGTTGGCGATCGATGAAGCGGAGAAGGAAGCGCGACTGCTGTTAGAATCGTGCCGAGTCGGGATGCACCGGATTCGCGATTTGGTGGCGAACCTGCGAAGTTACTCGCGGATCGACACTCGAGGCAATTTTGAAATCGCGGACCTTTCTCAGGGGATCGAAGCGACGCTTGTCTTGCTGCGTCCCATTCTTTCGAAAGAGATTCAGATCGACGTTGTTCCCTTCGACATCCCTGCCGTCGAGTGCAATCTGGGACAGATCAATCAGGTCTTCATGAATCTGATCGTCAATGCGGCCGACGCCGTCGAATCATCGCCCCGAGGAACTCTAGTCCCGAGAATCGTGATTCAAAGCGAACGCGCCGACGACGGGATCGTGGTGCGCGTTCAGGACAACGGACCGGGAATCGGTGCCGACATCGTCAAACGGATTTTTGATCCCTTCTTCACGACCAAAGAGGTGGGCAAGGGGACAGGACTGGGGCTGAGCATTTGTCAGCGAATCGTCGATGGGCACGGTGGACGATTGACATGTCAAAACATGCCCGACCAGGGGACGGAGTTTGCTGTATGGTTACCGCTTCGGCAACCTCACACTTGAACGCTGGTGATGTCCGTGCGTCTTTGAATTCGCCGCAACAGACCCGCTAGAACTCTCCCTGGACCCAATTCGACGAACTTATCGACACCCTCGGCCAACAGATGCCGAATCGAATCTTCCCAAAGAACTTCTCCGAGAACCTGCTTGACGAGGACATCACGAATCTCGTCGGGGTCGAAGTGAGGCTTTGCATCGACATTGGAGATAACGGGAATGCGAGGCGGATGAATCGTCGCGATAGCCAATGCCTGGGCCAAAAGAGGCTCGGCCGGCTTCATCAATTCAGTGTGAAAAGCACCTGCCACCGCGAGGGGTACGATTTGCATCGCGCCGGCGGCTTCTGCCTGCCGACAAATCTCAGCAACAGCCTCCCGAACGCCCGAGACGACCAGATTCCCCGGGCAGAGATAGTTCGAAATCCGAGCGTAACCGACACCGGTCGATTCCCGAATGATCGCTTGAAGCGAATCTTGATCCAGCCCGATGACACTGGCCATCGACGACGGAGTGGCTTGGGCAGCAGCCTGCATCGCCTCCCCTCGGGTTTTTACGACGCGTAGACCATCTTCGAACGAGATCGCGCCGGCAAAGGAGAGGGCGGTGTATTCGCCTAGGCTCAACCCTGCCGCTGCGGAGCAAGCATCGATGAGCGCAGGATCCTCCACACGGAGTTTCTCGACCGCCGCCAAGCTCGCCACGAAAAGTGCAGGTTGGCTGACATCGGTCGCGTTGAGCTTCTCGGCCGGGCCGTGAACGCAGATATCAAGCAAGTCATATCCGAGGATCTCGGCGGCTCGATCGAACAGTTCCTTCGCTGCGGGAACGTTTTGGCAAACTTCCCCCGCCATGCCGACCGACTGCGCGCCTTGGCCGGGAAACAAAAAGGCGACCTTCGCCATGGCCTATCTCCTGATGAAATGGACTCTGTGGATCAATTTATGAACGGCAAAGAGGGAGACCTATCGGATGAACCTTCCGCCGTTGTGTTGAAAGTTGACTTCTCAAATCCAGCAAGGCGAACTTGGCGCGATGCCTTTTGAATTCGGGCAACAAGAAGGGAGGCTTAGTTTGCCATGGATCGCTGCGGGCCAGGCCAAGCAGGCTCTGTGGAGGATGCTCGGTCCTTGGCGTTATCCTCATCCACCGCAGGGAGCTTGGCGGCCGTGTTGCTGGATGCCAACAGAAAACCCTTCAGATCCTTTGACACGGCCGACAGGTCGAGTCGATCGAAACCCGCTTGGGCGAGAATCTTCGATGCCGTCGTGTGGATGTCGGCCTCGGTCGGTGGGGTTGACGTCGGTTGTCGATCGAGGGCGGCGACAGGGACGCCCGCCGTGGCGAGACTTTGTTTCTCCGTCAATTTCTCGTCCTCGCGCAGCACCTCGGCCATCTCCATTGCCAGAGCGCCGGCAAGTTGATGTCGAGTCTCCACTCGTTCGAGAAATGCCGACGTCACCAGAATGTGGCCCGCTTCGGTATGCAGAGCATCGGCTCGGCGAGGGTTATAGACGGTATCGAACTGAAAGCGCCTCTTCGACGTCGGCACCGACTCACCCAGTTGTTGACCGATCTTCAAATACTCATCGAGGCGGGCTTGATAGCCTCTTGGCAACGGACCCGCTTCGATGCGAGCGCCGGGGGATAAAGGATGGATCGGGTCTGGGTGGAATCCCGAGACGACCGGACTCTCCTGCTCGGTGGGCGACTCATCCCCCACGTCGTCGTTGTGCCCGAGCTCTTGATGGAGAGAATCACCGGTCGCGGTGATTTCTTCTTTGACCGCCGACGAAGGCCGGCGTTCGGGCTCGAACATGCGCTTTGCATTCGACGCCCACGCGCCTCCCTTGGGGGATTGGAAGGGACGCCAACCCATGTACGTTGTTCGCTCGGTTCGACAACCGAGGAGCGTGACGCCCAGAAGCAGGGCCCATCCGATCGTCCATGACGATGCTTGCCGCACGTCGGGATCCTTTCCGACTGACATTCGAACCATCCGACAAGCCAAAGTTGCGCGCGGAGGAATACCATCGGTCTCGGGATCGATCCAGCCCTTTTCCATCACCTCTCGGCGTCCAATCACCAAAGGAGGATCGCCGGGCGAACTTGGGAGGTCTGGGGACTTGTCTAGCCGTTTCGTGCAGTCCACGGGCGGGTCAGAAGCAGCAGTAAACAGATGCCGAGCGTCGTGATCAGCGTTGGCACTTCGGGAATCGCGGTCGCGTTTAAATCGCGAAGGAACTTGTTATACCCGTCGGGTCCGAGGTCATTGTTGATCGCCAGATAATAAGGGAAAGACGACGCGACTCCTGGCGACGTAGTGGTGTTGGAGAAAAGGATTCCATAGACGCCAGGCGACCCGTTCCGCAGTAGGACGCCGAGATGGTCGTGAAAATCGTCTGCATCGATAACCGTTCCAATCGGCAGGTTCGAGAAACTCGCGCCAGTCTTCGAGATGACACCGGTGGTGCCGAGAATCGCCAGCGAGGCGGAGCCCGGATCGGTAAAGCTGGTTCCGTCGTGATAGAAGAGGAACGCGGGCTGAGTCAATTTCAACTTGGGGGCGAGATCGAGAACCGTCATGCCGATCGTGCTGCCCGGCGCGAGATGCCCTCCACCCAAAGCGATAGGCAACGCCTGCCAACCAAGATTGGTGAAGTTGAAAGCGAACTCGTCATCGTAGAGAGGTGTTCCGTCGATCAGCGTTTCGACGGTTTGAATCGTGATTCGCCCATCCGCGACATCGAGCATCGGCCCATGCGCTTGCGACAGGGACGTGTCACACAACAGAATTACCACGAACGGAGCGAAGAGAGTAAGAAGACGTTTCATTTCAAGGACCTTTCGAATCAGAGGAAGGATAGAACCGAGGAAAACACTGATGCCGGAGGAACGCTTGTTGGTTTTCGCCGGCAAAGGATGGATCAAAGTCTCGACGCGGTTGATTCACCTCCGTTTCTGCTCCCCAGACTCCACCAGATCTCGCTATCGATGGTTTGATCGACCCAGTCGACATGCCCATCACAGAAGAGAATGTTGACGCCACCACGATGGTTGCTCGAGGCAGTGATCATCCAGTCGCCAAAGAGATGCCCCTCATAGTTCATGCACGAAACGCCGTTAGGTGGCATCACGTGCATGTAGCCCGCGCCGGCCAGGGGCGAGCCCGAGATCCACGCCTGCCCGGTCATCGACCCCTGCAGAAACTCGGGCGTTCGGAAATGGCGTCTGCATCCGGCAACCACTTGTGCCAGCGTTCGTGGCTGTAAATCCCAATGGTCGATCGAGTGAACGATCTGTTGGCGAGGATCGTTGGTTGGATCGCCCATCACTGGAAATGCCGACTGCGCGATCAATCGCTCGGCAACGAGCGCGGTGTGTTGAACGCCGTCGATCATGTCGCGATGCGTGACAGGCCCTGTGGGATGCCATTTGGGGGAAAGCGTTGCATTGGGGGCCGCTATCGAGATGGCGCCGTTGTAGGGTAAGTCGATGGCTGAACCTCGCTCGGCTCGGAGCCCAGTGGCGTTGGGGGGCCAACCCATATTGGCGGCATAGTTGTCATTGGCGGGCCAAGCCGATCCCATGTTGGTTTCCGGCCCGAAAGAGTCTGCAGGACAGAGAAAGACGCTAATCCGGACGCTGGCGACGGTGGCATTGGGATGCGTCGAAGCAATTTGAACGTACTGGCTGCGACTGATGTCACTTAACTTCGCATCGCAACGGGCACCGGTCGTGACATCGAAATTGATCAGGTCGTAAAGTTCCTTCTGTTCGAGGTATGGAAGGATCCGTGCCTTCCAGCTGGTTAATCCGCTGGTGCAGTTGGCCCCCTCGGCACTCGAACCGGGTCGACCGGGGCCGACCATGTTGAGTGGGAGCGAGCCATCCGACTGTTGATAAGCGAGGACGGCAACTCCGATCTGCCGAAGATTATTGGCACACTGGCTTCGCCGAACCGAATCCATCACCGCTCCGAGTGCCGGGAGGAGGAGAGCCATGAGCATCCCGATGATGGCGATCACCACCAGCAGTTCGATCAGCGTGAAACCTGATGACCTTTTCATGCTCATGCTCCTCTAGGAACCAACCCTGCCTTTAATGCGATGCACGACGTCGACGCGCGACAACGGCACCACCGAACGCGACCGTCCCCAGAAGCCCTAGCACCAGCGAACTTGCTTCGGGAACGACTTGCACGCTCGAGGGTGCAACGTTCAGTAGCCGAGTCGCTTCCAGTGCTGTTGAAAGAGGGACGTTCTTATAGAGGACGAAGTAGTAGGGATCGGACGGAGACAAGTTGGGGTCGGTGCTTTGCAGTTGAAGGGACAAGAGATAAACGCCGTCTTGGCTCGCTGCCGTCGGGCTTACGCCATCTCCTAGGAGTCGAAAGCTGCCCGAGTTGTGGGCAGAGTCTGTGTAACCATTCGCGATGGTTGGGAAGTTGAGAAACGCGAATGGCCCTACGTCGCTGGTCGTGGCCGAAGCCGAGGGATTGGCGCTCGACCCGCGAAAAGCCTGAATTTGTTCGAGCCCTGGATCAACGAAAGCGGAACCATCCCAGAGCTTGAGTCCATCCACAAAGGTCAGGCGAAAGTTGAAACCACTGTTGAAGGTCGAACCCAATCCAAAAGCGAGTCCGGGACCCGAGTTGAACGCCGGCACGCCAGGGGCCGCCTCCTCGTCATTAGGACGTGAGAAGTACTGTCCTGCCGTGCTGAGCATCGGTATCACATAAACCGACTTGGGATCGGTCAACGGCGAGTACGGTTCGTCGAGAAAGATTTCTCGCGTCACGATCTTGCCGTTGTTGGCGGTCACTTGAAGCTGCGGCCCATGCCCAACAGCGATTCCCGCCAGACCCATCATCATCGAGAGAGAAAGTACAGACATCGTTCGAAAAAACATGGTGAGGTTCCTTTCTGGAATGATCAATTGCGGCGATGTGCAAAGAAAATGCGTGCCCAGCGTGGGGCTCGGCCATCTCCTTCGCGGGACATCGCCCGGTGAGATTGAGAAGAAATCATTCGACGGATGATCGCCAATCGATTCGCACGTGGGGTGATCTACCTAGCGAGATTGCGTTGACGGTGAACCGTCACGAACCTTGCCGGTGGAGGTGCCCCTTCGACCCGGGTAAGTCCACGTTTTGAGGAGCGTGCTTACATCCCAAATCGAAAGGGGCATGTCGGCTCGTCGCGGTCAAAGGAGTTTTGATTCGGATGGTTATTCCGAGTCATTACTCGACATCAACGAGCGTTGCGTGCGTTCTATCGTCAATCGAGATTGTCACTGGCCGGCCGATGTTCAAAACATCGCGAACAAGACGCCAAGCCGTGGAGGAGCCGATCTGTCGGCACCTAGGAAAAGATGGGCAGGGAGGATTCGTCTTCGGGAGGCGGAACGGGCGGGCCGGTTGCCTCCAAGCTATAGGCAGGCAATGTAGGAATACCCAGCACAAGGATGACTCGATCAGGAATCGCGAGAAAAACGCTCGGTGGCGGGATCATGGCGGTGGACAGGACCATCCAGAAATTGTCACCACCCTGACATCGGCGCTCGAACGAGGAAATCAGCACTTCGATCCCGTGAGTATCTTTCTGGGGAGAAACCTTCTGGAGAGAATCCTTCTGAGCCGAGACTCCGGCACGTCCGAGCTTGGTCGTTCGGCAATGTGGGCAGGACTTCGGCGTGTTCTTCGTCGCGCAGCATGACCCTTGGGTTGAATCGGCACTATCTTGAGGTGTCGCACAACTCGCGACGGTGTCGGGATCGTGCCCGTGCTGGCGTGCCCAGGCGACCTTCTCGGCGTTCGAAAAGCAGCAGCAGTGTTGTTTGCATTCCGCGGCGGACCGGCACCCACAAGCTCGATCCATGCATGGGAATGGAACAGAACGGTCCTTCTTCGTCACGATCGGAAGAGGAATCCCCACCGCGGCCACGAGAAAGATCACGATGCTGAAAAACGCAGTGAAGCGATTCAATTCGTTGCTCAGGCAGGAAAAATCGCGGATAAACAAAGTAGGCACCCTATTCGGATGCACGCTCCTCAAGGAAACATACTACCGACAGAATCCAGAGTTTCAATGAAGTTCGAGGAAAAGATCGACGCCGTCGACATCTCCCTTTCTCGCTTGGGGCGAGACCTTCTCCAGGCGGAGATTCGGCGAGACTCCATCGGCATCTGCATGGCTGATCAAGTTTGCCTGCTCGTTACAAACCTCCACCTATGCTCGCGAATCGGGATCGGTTGTTCCGCTTCTGTCATCTCTGTCGGCATCGGTGGTGTCGGCTTTACCGGCAAGAGGTCGGAAGGTCTCACGGGGGCCGACGATGGCGGTCGAACTACTGGATTGTTCGATGATGCCGACTTCACCGCGCTACCTGAATGGGCGTTGGAGCAGGCTACGTCCACCAACATGATGCTGCACCTTGGTGAATGAAATCTGACCAAGCCACTCTCTCAGAGTGGGCAGGCTCGACGGTGACACCGGTCCGACTTGGTTCGGTCGGCGAAACCTCGGCCGCGTGGAGGATGGCAAGCGACATGACGGGCCCACAGTTTTCTCGACAGCTTGGCTATCTGGTTGTCATGGCGATGGCGTGTTCGACCGTTGGATGCGGCGGGCTTGGTTATGGCCGAAAGACGGCTCCGCCCGGCTTTGCCCCGATCGGCAACACCGACGGTCATCCCTTTTCGCAGCCTTTCCCCAATCTGCAGTCAGGGCGAGAGCCGATTTCGCTCCCCCGAGCATCCCAACCCGCCCCCATCGCCTTGACTGACTTTCGGCAAGAGGGGGAAATCATCGAATTACCGATCCCCGGCGAGGGACCAGTCCCGACGGACGCCGCCAGTCTTATCGAACAGCCCATGCCTGGCGCCATGGCAAACGCCATGACGAACAGTGTCGGAGAAAGCTGCGGGCCCGGGGGATGTCCGGCACCCAGCTGCGGGCCGGGGGGATGCTCGCCCGATGGTCTCGACTTGCAGGCAGGAAACTCCGTCGCGCCGATGCCGCCTGTCTATTCCGGGCACAATAAACACCACGCCTATAAGCAAGAGTCCCAGCAATTCCGCGCCGCCACCGGCCAGCGAAAGCACCATCGTTGGCTAGCCTCCTGGAAAAAGGATCCGAATCCGGACATCGCTTACAACAACCCACGATTCCCACGCGAACTTCGGATGGAAAGCCATCCGCAGTACATCGTCGAACCACCCGATGTTCTCTACATCGAAGCCCTTTCGATCCTTCCGAATCGTCCGCTGCTCGGTGAACGATTGGTTCGGCAAGACGGCACTATCAGTTTGGGCTACTACGGGCAGGTTCACGTCGCGGGCTTAACGCTGTTGGAAATCGAGAACAAGATTCGGCAGCACATGAAGCGGTACGTCGAGAATCCTCAAATTTACGTCGACGTTGCTTCGTTCAACAGCAAGGTGTATTACGTCCTCGGGCAAGTCCAGCAGCAGGGCCGACTCCCGGTGACCGGGAAAGAGACCGTGCTCGACGCCATTACGCTGGCGGGAGGACTCACGAATTTTGCCGCCATCGACAAGATGCATATCGCCCGGCCCAATCCCGGCGGCGGTTGCGATCAGATTCTCTGGGTCGATTGGAAGTCGCTGGCCTTTTGTGGCGACACGCGAACCAACTACCAGGTTCTTCCAGGCGACCGGATCGTCATCCCTGGCACCGGCGGATTCCAGACCAACGTCGCACTGGACAACTATCTCTCGCCGTTCGAACGATTCGCGTCGCTGTTCGGCCTGATTCGATTCGCGCTGATTCGATAAGAGACGCTCGGCAGGCGAGCGGCTACTTTTCGAACCAAGTTTCGACACCTTGCCAGATGAGCAAGCCTGCCGCCAGCGAGACGAGAATGTCGGTGGTGATGTCGGATCGGCCAAAAGGAATCGCGATCGCTAAATCGAGCGTGAATAGCAATCCGAGTAGGCCGGAAATCACCAGCGCGATAAGGCAGAGGATCTTTTTCAAGTTCATGGTGTCGGCGTTTCCTCGTCCCGTCTGCGAAAACGTCGCGTTGGCGTAGAGCTAATGATGTTCACCGGTTTGGCCGCGGCGCAGAAACAGACCGAAAGCGGCTAGCGAAATCTTTCGCATGATTTCGCAAACCACGGACGACCTCTGCCGTCCGCCCGCTTCGATACTCTCTCTCGCGACGGAACGAGCACTCCGGGGATTCCCCGTCTTTCGTGCCGGCCTGCGATGACCATTCCAAAGAATCTAACGAAGCCGTCCAAAGGGGGCAACCAAACAAGGAGGACATTGTCCGAGAGATTCCCCCGCACGTGCCGAAATCGACAGAATACGAAGACCCTCGGCCACCCAACCGTCGTAGAAAAAGGGCGCGGAGCCTTTCTCGTCGAATCGTTCTTGGCAATGGGCCGACGATCGCGAACAATGATCCTTGGACAAAGGCGGCCGCACTCCCCCCGACAGTGGTGGCATCGCGACGGCGTGCTGGATAAAGAAATTCAGCAGGTCGGCCAAAGATGGACCCGACGACAACAATCGACCGATGCGTTCAAGCAGATGCCGAGTCGATGGTGGTGCCTCGGCCCCTTCGCGATGGGGCATCCCCAACTACACCAGCTACCTTCCGTCAGGAAGGCGGAGGAAGAAACGTGCGTCGACAAGCGGGATTCACCCTGGTCGAGATCTTAGTGGTCATCGCCGTCATTGGTATTTTGGCGTCGCTGCTGTTGCCAGCCCTTTCGATGGTGATGGAGTCTGGCCGGCGAACGCAGTGCATCAACAATCTCAAAAACCTTGGCTCCGCCTTATCGCAGTACAACCAACAACATAAGTCCCTACCCCCGGCGCTGATCAATCCTGGTTCGTTCTGCGTCGGCGGAAGTTGCAGCAATCCACCCCCCGCTCGCGTGGCATCGACGGCGGCCGGCATTTTGGATCCCAAAGAATGGCCCGGCGGCACCAACAACCGAACGCTGAACACGACCGGCTGGGCGCTGATCTTGCCCTTCATCGATCAAACTCGATTGTCAAGTCTCTACAACTATGAGGCTTCCTCGTGCGGCACGGCACCGAACTCGGGATCGAAATGGCCTTTGGCCAGTCAGTTTCCCGTCGGCGATTCAAAGTATTTGTCCGACAACATCGCGGTGATCAGCACCCGGCTCGAAGTTTTCATTTGTCCGTCGGACTACACGAAGACCGATCCAACGTTCGACTTCAATAACATCAACAATCCTTATGCTCGTCAGCAGGCCGCCCCGGGGAACTATGTTTTTTCCACCGGCGAATACGACGAACGTTCGAACACGTACGGCTTTTATCGATCGGCGCGAATCGCGAAGATTCGCTTGACCCCGCCACTGTACTACCCGCCGATGGGTGCTTTCGGGATCAATGGATCGGCCAAGCTCGACGATATTCAGGACGGGGCCGCCAAGACGATCTTGATCGGCGAAGCCGTTCAAAAGAAGGGGTCGTTCCCTCCTCCGTTCAACGCAGAAGAGACTAGGCTCGGCTTCAGCCCCGCTCAGGGGGGCGGCTTCTGGGGAGTGGGGACTTATCAGAGCTGTACTGCCCAGGTCTATCCGCCAACCGCGGCCGAGTCCCCTAACAGCGTCGACCCGCAAGCAGAGAATCTCTACACCGCTCGCTACGGGGACATCAACCCTGCTCTCTCGCAGATCAACTCGCGCGGCCCCAACGGTAAAGAACCGGTCCCAGGCGTCTTCTCAAGCTTGCATCCCGGCGGAGCAAACTTCTGTTTCGGCAGCGAAAACGTCGTCTTCCTCACCGACAAGATCGATTTGGCGATTTTGTACAAGTATTCCACCATCGACGGTAGCACTTGGCCCGTCAGCAAAACCGGCGCGAAGAAAGGGATGGAGCGAATCGAAGTCCCCGAGTAGCGGCACGTCGGGAAGTCGGTCCTACCTCCATTAACGAGCGATGATCTGGGTTCGAAGCCGGTAGATGAGGCGTTTCCCCTCGCGAAGCAGACTCACGGTCAAGGGAGTTCCGCTCGGAAGATCTTCGAGTAAAAGACCCAGATCGTCCAGCGATCGGGGGACAAATGGGCCGATATCAACGAGGATATCGCCCGCTTCGAGGCCGGCTCGCTGGGCTGGCCCATCCTTCTCGATCTTCGTGATCAGCATGCCCCGAATCGAGGAGAGTTCAAGCTTCCGAACGACATTCGCCGACAGCATTTCGACTTCGACACCGAACTTCTGGCGAGCGAGCGTCAATCCATCGGGCTTGGGCATCGGCTCGCTGACAAGCGGAATCCGGTAGCGTTTCCCCTGGCGATCGATTTCGAGAAGTAAGGTCTCTCCTGCATGATGGCCGACAAGCGCGATGTCGTAGTCGATTCCATGCCGAAGTGACATGCCATTGACACTCACGATCGTATCGCCTGGTTGAATCTGCGCCTTGGCCGCCGGCGTGCCGGGCCGAACTTCTTTGACCAAACGGTCGCCTAACGGACTCACTTTCAATCCCACAATAATTCGATATCGCCGTTCAACGCTGAGCAGTTCGGGAAGTGTCTCCATGAGCCGATGCACCGGAATGGCAAAGCCGATGTTCTGTGCGTCACCCCGAATCGCGGTCGTGATGCCAATCAATTCGCCGAGAATGTTCAGCAAAGGCCCACCGGAGTTGCCCGGATTGATGCTGGCGTCGGTTTGAATCAATCCGTCCAAAGCCACTTCGCCTCGGACTTCAAGTGATCGATCGAGTGCGCTGACGACCCCGGTGGTGACGGTCGTATCCAACCCCAGCGGGTTGCCGATCGCGATGACGGATTCCCCCACCATCAGATCATCGGAACGCCCCAGATTGATCGAATCGAGCGGCTTGTCGGCCGAGATCTTTAAGACGGCAAGATCTCGCCTGGCGTCGGTCGCAACGATCTCGGCATCGAATTCTTGTTTGTCGGGAAAGATCACCTTTCGTTCGGCCGTGCGGGCGACGACGTGAGCATTGGTCACGATGTAACCCGAAGGGTGAATGACAAAGCCGCTGCCGACCGCTGTCCTTTTGAGTTCTCGCGTCGGGCCGGCCCCGGTGGGGAAATCGAACATCTCGTCGAACAGGCTGTCAAAGATCATCGATGATCGAACCTGAATGATCTGCGTGGTCGAGATATTGACGACAGCATTTTTGGTTTTCTCGAAGACTTCCACGACGGGGCTTCGCCTCAGAGCACGTCGGTCGTCGATCGTACCGTCGCCCCTCACCCGCGAAGAAGGAAGGGCCAAAGAGGCGAGGCAGAGACTCATCCCGATCCAGAACGAATGGGTTTTCCCAGGCATGATTTTGCTCCCCGAACCAACAGGAAGAATGATGCCTTTTTCAACAAAACGTGTCAAATCCGACGAGGACCGTACCCCCTGAAGCGAGATTCGTGTCGATCCAGGGATGTACTGCTTGTTTGAACAACTTTGGCGGCAGAGGGGGTTCCCCTCTACACTCTGGAGATGCCGTTATGACTCACGGATGGTCACCTCTTTCACAATTGAGTTCGCAACCTTGCCGACATCTCCGGACAAAGTGGTTAAACTTTTCCCACTAGGGGGGCTCGTCTTTTTCCCTCACGGTCGGCTTCCGCTCCGCATTTTTGAGCCTCGCTACAAACAAATGACCGAGGACGCGCTCGCCGGCGAGCGAGAAATCGTCATGATTCTTCCTAAGCCGGGTCCATCGAACGATCCGGTACCGATCCATTCGGTCGGGACGCTTGGCAAAATTCATCAAGAACGGCGACTTCCCAACGGGGAATTCTTGATGGAACTCGAAGGCATCAAAAGAGTTCGAATTCTCAAGGAAGTCGACACCGTCAAGCTGTACCGGCAGGCGAAAGTCGAAATTCTGGAAGATGAAATGGAACCTAGCCAGGGAGCCCGGCGAGAACTTCAGCGAGCGGAAATCCTTCGCCATTTGTCGGCCATCCTGCCCGACGACAATCAGGCGGTCGAGCAGTTCCTCCGCTACCTCAAAAGGCACTGCGATGCGGCCGCCTTCAGCGATGTTGTCGCTTACTCAGCACCGTTACCGATCCAGCGAAAACAAGCGATCCTTGAGGTTCCCGATGTCGACAAGCGATTGGAAATGCTGGTGGAAACGGCCCAAGAAGCCCTGGATGGAATGATGGGGGACAAGCAGGACCCATTTCCACCAAGTTTTTCGACCGACTGACGCTCGGTGCCTCTGCTGCCGGCTGTTTTGGTTTCCTGAAAATCAGCGGGGTCGGCAACGGCGGGGAAGATGTGATGGCTTGATGAACGTTCGCAGGTTTGCGTTGCCCCTAATCAATGGGCCGGCTACACTACGTCGCTTCGGTCCGTCTTGGCCGAGCGAAAAGAGGCCGCTCGATGGAAGCCCTGCCATCGCGTGGTTCCTGCCCGACTTGTGTTCAGGCCCCTCTCGATCCGGAAACGGAGAGCAGGGCGATAGAAGGATAAACAGGTAGATGACCTACGATCCCTTGAATCCGCTTATCGTCCAAAGCGACCGGTCGATTCTGCTGGAAGTGGATAACCCGAAGTATCCCGCCGCCCGCGACTCGCTGGCCCCCTTTGCTGAACTCGAGAAGAGCCCCGAGCATTTTCACCAATACCGTCTAACCGATCTCTCTTTGTGGAACGCCGCCGCCACCGGCATGACCGCAGACGAGATGGTCCGAGTCCTGATTGAGTTCAGCAAGTTTCCGCTTCCTGGCAACATCCCGACCGACATCAAGGACCGCGTCAGCCGATACGGTCGCGTCCGCATTACGCGCGATTCGCAGCCAGGCAAACTTCGATTGGTCTGTGAGGATCGCCCCCTATTCGAGGAACTGGCTCGTCAGAAATCACTCAAAGAATTCTTCAACGATCCCATCGATGAATCCTGTTGCCGAATCGAGGAGAAGTTTCGCGGCGTTGTGAAACAAGCCCTCATCACCGTCGGCTACCCAGCCGAGGATGTGGCCGGCTACGTCGAAGGGACCTCGTTGCCGATGGCCCTACGCGAGAAGGCCCGCAGCGGGCAAGACTTCCGAGTCCGAGACTATCAGAGCGACGCGGTGGACGTTTATCACGCGGGGGGCGATGTTCGCGGCGGAAGCGGCGTGGTGGTGTTGCCCTGTGGAGCCGGCAAGACCATCGTCGGAATCTGCGCCATGACCAAACTGCAAAAGTCGACGCTGATTCTGACGACCAGCATCACGTCGGTGAAGCAATGGCATCGCGAAATCCTGGACAAAACAGATCTCGATCCCTCGTTGCTCGGGGAGTTTACCGGCGAAACCAAAACCATCGCGCCGGTTACATTGGCGACGTACCAGATCGTCACCTATCGGCCTGCAAAGAACGAAGACTTCCCACACTTCGAGATCTTCAACAAGCGAGATTGGGGTCTCATCATTTACGACGAGGTCCATCTTCTGCCCGCGCCGGTCTTTCGTGTGACGGCCGATATTCAAGCTCGGCGGCGACTCGGATTGACGGCAACGCTGGTGCGCGAAGATGGACGAGAAGGAGACGTCTTCACGCTGATCGGCCCCAAAAAATACGACGTCCCCTGGCGAGTGCTTGAATCGAAGGGATGGATCGCCGAGGCCGACTGCACCGAAGTCCGCTGCTCTTTGCCGAACGAAATGCGAATGGAATACGCGGTTGCCGAGCTTCGCCAACAGTTTCGACTCGCCAGCGAAAACCCTGTGAAAGATGATTTGTGCGAACAACTCCTCTCGCTGCACGGCGAAAGTCGTGTCCTGATCATCGGTCAGTATCTCGATCAGCTTCGGCGGCTTTCAAAGCGATTCGAGATCCCGCTGATCACCGGGCAAACCACGCAATCAGAGCGGGAGTCGCTGTACGGGAAGTTCCGCGATGGCGAGATTCGCTCGCTGATCCTCTCGAAGGTCGGCAACTTCGCTCTCGATTTGCCCGACGCGAACGTCTTGATCCAGGTTTCCGGTGCCTTCGGCAGCCGGCAAGAGGAGGCCCAGCGTCTGGGGCGAATTCTTCGACCCAAATCAGGTCGCGAGGCGGCCCACTTCTACACCATTGTGACCCGCGACACCAAAGAGCTGGACTTTGCCCATCATCGCCAACTCTTCCTCACCGAGCAGGGCTACAAGTACGAAATCCGCGACGAGCAAGAAGTCTTCGCGGCCGTCGAAGCCGCCTCTTCCTGAGAAAACCATCCGACCAGAAGGCATAATTTCTCTCGAAAACGGGCGTCGACGACGGCGAGGGGCGAAAGGAGACTACCAACATCGGGCTTACAAATCGGATCTTCATGAGCTCTGACCCCGCGTAGTTCCATAAAACGGCGAGGTGCGGTCGGATCCATGGTCGATCGCCCCACCAGCAAGGAGCGATGGCTTGAACGAATGGAGCGGCGGTTTCGGACCGGGGGGAAGACCTCCCAACGCGAAGATTCCGGTCAAAGTCCACCGGAGCGTTTCCCTCGTTCGCACGGCTGATCAAACGCTGACGTACGAACTTCTCTCGCGACCTAAACTCAGCCGATTGATCGTGGGGCAGCTCTGCGACGATGTTCTTTTGGTGGTGCCCGAGAAGGTCGATGAACTCGTCGCGGAACTCAAGAAGATCGGCCACACGCCTCGAATCGTTTCCACCTCATGAACGATGGGACCATGCACGAAATACTTCTGGATCAGTACCGTCAGTACCTTTCTCGCTACTCCGCCGACCTCCTTCAGGGAGTCTGCGAGCAAGCCTCTCGATTTAGCCGAGCCAAAAGGCTGGATGACCCTGTCGAGCAATTGATTAAGACGCTCGGCAACGAGAAAGCCCTCGCCAAAATGCTCGATCGTCACGGCGAAGGGGGAACACGCGCGGTCGCGGTCTTACGGCGATCCCCCTTTGTTCCTTGGCGATGGGACCATGCCATTGCTGTCTTGGAGTCGGTCGGCGTCGAGTCCCCTTACACGTTGCTGCTCGAGTTCCTCGAGATGGGCATCCTGGCGATGAAACGGAATACAACGGACGATCCCATCGTTCGTTTTGATGTCGTCACCGGGGCGAGCCCGGCATCGCTGCCGTTGGTCACGTTGGCCGGCCCGATCGTCAGCCAAACGTTTTCCTCTTTCGAGATCGAGTCCCCTCTCCCATCAGAAAAGCCGGCGGGAAGTTTTCGCCAGGCCGACGGCTGGGAATGGCCCATGCGATTGGCCATCCTTTGGCAGATGACTTGGCTCGCCCCCATCAAGCGAACCCAACAGCGTCTCCTGTTCAAAAAAGATCGCGAGCGATTGACCCTTAACCCGCTTCTGGCGGCCGAGACTCTGGATTCGCTGGTTCGTGTCCCTGACCCGGGTCTGATGATCTATCAGTTGGCGCTCGACCAGGGTTGGCTTGATCCCGTGGTGGAAGAGCAATCTCCGACGGCCCCGCTATGGCAGGTTTGGCCCGACGATTTGGCCGCCCTCTCGCGAATCATCGGCAGAGGCTTGGTGACGCTGGAAGATTGGAACGAGCTTGGCACGGATGTCCCGGTCGGAACCTTTTCGTCCGATGTCGTCGTCAGCAGACAATTGATTCTCCTTTGGCTTTCGCTTTTGCCCGCAGAAGAAGGCGCAACGCTGGAATCGTTGGCGAGGGCCCTCGAATCGAGCGTCGCGCCTTGGAACGGAGCAGGCGAGCCGACCGGTCCCATGCGCTTGCCGGCCGAGCGAGCCACGCTGTGCCGAACCTGGGTCCGGGGGTTTGTGCTCGGCTTGCTGTATCAAGCAGGGCTCGTCGAGGCGGCTGACCTACAAGAGACCTCGCCGATAGTTCGTCTCACACCGCGCGGCAAACAGTTTGTCGGCATTGCCGAGAACATCGAGCCGGCACCAAAGTATCCTGTCTCACTTTTGGTACAGCCGAACCATCAACTGATCGTTTATCGACAGGCGCTTTCGATCGAACTCTTAGTTCAACTTATTCTGTTTGCCGAGCCACGAAGCTCGGGGGCAGCGATGACGCTCGAACTGACCCCCGGCAGCATCTACCACGGTCTCGAAGCGGGACTGCAACCCGAACAAATTATTCAACTTTTGCAGGATCAAAGCGGGCGCACTCTCCCCGGGGGAGTCGAGGAATCGATCCGCACCTGGAGCCAAAAACGCGAGCGATTGACGATCTACTCGCAGGCGACGCTTTTCGAATTCGCGAGCGCTGCGGATCTCGAAGATGCTCTTGCACGCGGTTTGGTGGCGGCCCGGCTTACCGACCGCATGGTGCTGGTCGAAGAGCAAGAGGGCGCTTTCAAGAACCTTAGGCTCACCGCGTCGAGAGATTACCGACTCGAACCGCAGCCCTGCGTGCAATGCTCGCCCGATGGGACCATCCTTAAGGTGAATCTCGAAACGTCTGATTTGATGTTGGAATCGGAGATCCGCCGAATCAGCGACCTTGCCTCGACGGCGGACAAACAGGGAGCCTTTCATTTTCGCGTCACGCGAGAATCGATTGAAAGAGCCTTCGAACAAGGCCTCCGAGGCGAATTCATCGACCAGTGGTTTCGCCGACGTACAGGGCAAGATCCACCCGACAGCGTTCGTCTGCTGCTGCGTGCGGTCACGGGGCTCTCTCTTTCGGCTCGGCAGATCGTCGTCGTGTCGGCCGAGAGCCCGCTGGTGGCTGATGGACTTTTGCAGCATCCACGAACCGCGAGCCTCTTTGCCGAACGTCTTGGCCCGTCGGCTTTGTCGATTGCCACCGAGAAACTCCCCGAACTTCGGCAAGCGCTTGATGAACTGGGCATTCCGCTGACTCTGCCAGAAGCAAATGCTGGCTAAATGGGTACGTCCATCGCAGCGCGTACCGTCGCGGTCCACGAAAAAGGGGCCTGAATTCGCGAGAGATTTTCTGCCGAAGGGCGCATCGTTCGAAGCGGATCTGGCGCGAACATCAGGAACTCCTGTTTGGTCTGACGGCCGGCTTGGCCTAGCCTCATGGGCAGCGCTCGCTAACATGATGAAGCGGGTCGCCAGTCGCGGTCTCGATGATGGACAAGAGAGGGCCGACATGTTCGACATGAATTCGTCAGAGCAATTTCACCCTTTAGCACAGCGTTCGAGAGACTACGCTCGACAGCGGCAAATGACGCTGGGGGATTTGCTGCTCGAGAATCGCATCATCTTCCTGGAGGGGGAGATCAACGATTACAGTGCCAATCTGACGGTGATGAAAATGCTCTACCTGCAGTACGAAAACAAAAAGCAGGAGATCCATTTCTACATCAACAGTCCCGGCGGCTCGGTCACGTCGACGCTGGCCGTCTACGACACCATGCAATTCCTCGAATGTCCTGTCGCTACCTACGTCATTGGCATGGCAGCCAGCGGGGCGGCCGTCCTTTTGGCCGGCGGCACCAAGGGGAAACGTTTCGCGCTACCCCATTCCACCGTCATGATTCACCAACCGCACGGCGGCGTGGGGGGACAAGTTTCCGACATCGAAGTACAAGTCGATGAGATCCTTCGCATGAAGAAGATCATCAACGAGATCATCGCGAAGCACACCGGCCAACCGATCGATCGCGTGGCCGCCGACACCGAGCGAGATCGCTACTTGACCGCGCCGCAGGCCAAAGAATATGGCTTGGTCGATGATGTACTTGAGCATTTGCCCGATAAAAAGATGGAAATTCCTGAGTAAAAAGGAGTCGGCACGAGGCCGATCCATTTCCCAGCCGAAACCCATTCACTCAAGGAGCTGTGCATGCCCCTTATCCCGTATGTCGTCGAGAAGAGCGGCCGCGAAGAGCGGGCCATGGACATCTTCAGCCGACTCCTCAAGGATCGGATCATTTTTCTCGGGACGCAAGTCGACGACAACGTCGCCAATCTGATCATCGCCCAGTTGCTGTTCCTTCAGTTCGACGACCCCAAGGCCGACATCCATCTCTACATCAATAGCCCGGGGGGCTCGGTCACGGCTGGCCTGGGCATCTACGACACGATGCAGTTTGTCACCTGCGATGTCGCCACCTACTGCATCGGGCAGTGCGCCAGCATGGGAGCCGTTCTCCTTACCGCCGGCACCAAGGGGAAACGATTCTGTCTCCCCAATTCACGCGTCATGATCCACCAACCGCTTGCCGGCTCCGAAGGGACGGCGACCGATCTCGAAATCCATTTCAATGAGTTCCGCCGGCTGAAGAAGAGACTCAACGAGATTCTCATTCGCCACTCCGGACGAAGCCTCGAAGAAATTGAACGAGACACCGATCGCGACAAGTTCCTTTCCTCCGACGAAGCCGTCGGCTACGGGCTTGCTGACCGAGTCATCGATCGCATGCCCGAGGGTATCATGCCGACGCCCAAACAAGAGGGTTAAGGGACAGGAGTCGATCGAGCAAGTGGCTAAGCCACTCCCGCACGAATGATCCCAAGGCGAATCTCCCGCAATCTTCGCTGTTTGCGAAGCTTGGGATCTTTGCGAAAGACGGGTGTTCTGCGTTGATTTTGCCGATCTTTCCCTGAATTACCTCTTAGACGATGCCTCGTTCCTGCCCGCAAGGTCTCCCCGACCGCTGTTGTCGGCCGATACCCTTGTTGAGCGAGTTCCTCTGCTTCGCGTCTGGATAACTGTGAGCAGGGTAGAAATCGCACGAGGGTTCAAACGTGCGGCAGGTTGGTTGCTGGGGGCTTTTGGCCCTATTGGCGATTCCCCTTACCGGTTGCCATCATCGCGACCTGGTCGAGGCGGAGCTGCGCTATCGCAATCGACAGGTCCGCGAACTCCGTCGCCAAATCTCGCAGAAAAGTGCCGAGGTCCATACACTTGAAGCGATGATGAAGGGCCCCGCCGGACCTTGCAATAGTCCTGCCAGCAAAGAAACGCCTGACACGGTCTACAGGCGGGAAGCGATGAGTCGAGTATCTCTTGCGATGAGTACCGGCATTAAGGATGTCGATCGAAACGGGATCGACGACTCGGTGCAATTCATGATCGTTTGTCATGATTACGACGGCGACGCCTTCAAATGCCCAGGGCAAGTCCATCTCGAATTAGCCGCCGTCCAGGAAAGTGGCGTCATCAAGCCCGTGGCCGATTGGCAGCTCGAGACCGACCGGCTCCGCTCGACTTGGAAGGCATCGATCTTAGCCAATGGTTATCAAGTGATTGTCCCGATGCCGGCTCTTGAACAAGCGAAGCGTTGGAAGGCGACCGTTCGCTTTACCACGCTCGACGGTCGCGTCTTTCAGGATGAACGAACGTTCGACTATCGCCCGAAGAACGCGAGTCCTACCTCCGAGGACTTTCCAGACTCTGCCTCTCCGAACGCAACAAAACCCATTCCGACCGACCCCAGTGGCACTTCGCCGAGCAAGCTTCTTACCGACCCGCCGGCCCCCGCGCCGTTGGCCCCACCTCGCATTGAAGAGCCGATCATTGATCTTCCTCTTCCCAGCAGCACAAGCCCCAGCGAACCACTCTCCGACCCCTAAAACTCCCTCAACGCAATCTCTTTCCATTCCCAAACGCGGATGTTCGTACCTTCGAACCAATGCTATCACCTTTCGGAAAACTGCTTCACACTTGGCAAAGAAATCCTGAGTTATGTCAACGGCGTTCAAACTTGGTCAGGAACCAACCAACGATGGTCGCGAAAAAGCTCGGCCTCCGCCTCTCTTCATCGCGATCGTGTTGGCCCGTCCATGTGCGAAGACTGACGAGATCGATCGGCGTTCTCTGAAAGGGAAAATCGATGGGAGTGGGGACTGGTAACGCCCGGAAGAAATCTCCATAGAGACGATCCTGCCCGTAGCAGGAAATACAACCGACCCTGTCCGCAAGGATTTCCTCCACAAGATCAAGACATTCCTTGATGTCGTCCAGTTTCATGGACTCGTCGTAACTATTGAAATGAATGTGGCAAGCATGAAAACAGACCGTCAGTTCATCCCCTCGAGTTGAAAGAATAAGTCCATCTTTTACACCTGGATTCGGGCAAGTGATTCGGAATTCAATGTGCGATTTATTTCCAGAACCAGACTTCTGTACCGTGCTGCTTGCTGGCCAATTCGGAAATCGTTGGAAGATAATTCTCCCGGCAAAACGTGAGTAATCATCGAGTTCTGGTCTTTGGAGCAGCGGAGTCGCCATTGATTCACCGTTGATGATCGGTTCAAAGGAGTTTCTATTCTCTCAGCCTAACAACCATCCACCCGATCCCTCACAACGGAAACACGAAATTCCAGCAAGAAGCAAATGACCCTGCCGGCCCTATGTCTTCGACGAAGCAAACAGCTATCATGGCATTCATTGCCGGGAGTACTGCATCTGGGGGAAGTCATGCGATCGGTCATCCATCTTCTGTTATTTGCCACCAGCAGCCTGCTTGCCGACGAGTTCTCGGCACCTGTTCCCTTTCTCCGCACGCCCGACGAACGCTTTGGCAACTTGCCCGACTATCCCTTTCAGCCTCATTACGTGACTCTTTCGAATGGGCTACGAATGCACTACCTTGACGAGGGAAAGGGTGACGTCGTTCTCTGCTTGCACGGCGAGCCGACCTGGTCTTTTCTCTATCGAAAGATGATTCACCCCCTCTCATCGCGGTGCCGGGTTATCGTTCCGGATCTCCTTGGATTTGGGAAATCCGACAAGCCCACTCGCGTCGAGGATTTCACGTTTGAATTGAATTACAATGCCATCATTGAGCTGATCGAGAAATTAGATCTACAGAGAGTGACACTGGTATGTCAAGACTGGGGTGGCATTTTGGGACTCCCCCTGGCGATGGAGCATCAAGACCGATTTGCTCGGCTCGTCATCATGAATACGGGCTTGCCGACGGGGTCGCTTCCCGTCACCATTCAGGATCCCGCTTTCACTCCTCGCCGGGCGGCGGCGGCGGTCGCGTTTCTGCAGTGGAAGGCGATGGCGGCCAAGACCCGCGATATGAACATCGGCGCTGTCATTCAGCTCGGTACGGTCGCGACCCTTCCCAAAGAGGTGATTGCCGGCTACGAAGCCCCTTTTCCCGATCTCAACTACAAGGTCGGCCCCGTTCGCTTTCCCGAACTGGTCCCCATCACCCCCAACCATCCGTCGATAAAATTCACCAAGAGGGGGGCAGAGAAGCTGGCGCAATGGCAGAAGCCCGCCTTGGTGATGTTTTCCAATCTCGACCCCATCTTTTCTGGGACCGAAGATTCCTTTCTAAACTTGATTCCAACGGCAAAGAACGAACCTACGATCGTCATCCGCGATGCCGGCCATTTTCTTCAAGAAGAAAAAGGTGATGAGATCGCCCAACACATCCTCGAATTCTTCGACCGCCGGCCGATCAAGGATGATTGAGCCAGACACCTCGATCATCTCCATGTTGACTCTTCGGGAGATTGAATAACCCTATGCTGGGCGTTCCCGTCGCCTCTCCGCGGAGTCGCCCCCAGCGGTCCATGGCTCGCGTCTTTAAGACGCGTAGAGCAGGCAGAATTTCTCGTGCGGGACTCTTCGATCCATCCGAGGATGAAGTGACTGCTCTAAGGATGTCCTCCTTCCACATCGAAAGCACTGATCCGCCAAGCTAAACAAACCAGCAGTAATGCCGCTCCGTGGCCTCGAGCATCAACTGACCGGCAGCAAGGGGAGACGCTTCAAAAGCGTGTTGGTTTCATGAATCGATCAGGGAAAAGTTTGCCAACGAAGAGATTCGTGGTGGAACAGAGAGGCGTCCTTGACAGAATACTGCTGACGAAAAACCTCACCGTTCCGCCCCGTCAGACGAATGACTCGGACCACGAGCAATCGTCTGTGAAGGCGTCCGCAACGAACCGTGATAGAAACCGATTATCTTGAAAGGAGCTGGGTCATGTCCAGTGAACCGTTGGTGAACGAGTATGAATTCAACGATCAGCAGAACCGCTTGATCGGCGATCTCGCCCGAAAGATGGGGATGGTCGGATTCGTGATCGTGTTCTTCGGAGCGATTCAAATCTTCCAAGCGGTGGCCGGCTTCATCAGCACGCGAAACCCCGACCGCATCCTGGCAGCCGCCAAAGAGGCGGGTGTTGCCGAGCCACAGATGAAACAATTGGAAACGGTGTTGACGTCCGGAGGTTGGATGTCGCCGATCGCGATGACGGCAGTGGCCGTCGGATTGGTTGGTTTGATGATGGTGATGATGGGGCTGTGGACCCAACAGGCCGCGGCAGGCTTTGGTGGAATCGCCCTCACGAAAGGTCAGGACATTAGGCGATTGATGGATGCCCTCGGGGCGATGCACAAGAAGTACAGTCTGATCTACAACATCCTTTGGGTTGCCGCGATCATGAGTCTGGTTTCGCTTGGCTTTAGCCTGTACCAAATGTGGTTGGCCAGAGGCTCGGCATAAAGGAGTGTAAAAAGGAGTCGGCGATCAGCATGAAGAAAGGCCTCTGCCTATCGATGGCAGGCGAGGCCTTTTTGTTGGTCATGCATCGAAATGAACGGTTCAGGTGCCGCGAAGCTTCAGGCTCAGGGTGATCAATAAAAGGATGCCCTGGACACCTCATCGGGTGGCCAGGGCACGGGGTTTCTCTGGATCCGTCGCCGAGGGTCGGCTACTTGCCTCCGACAACAAGCAACTTGACGCTTCCGTCTTCCTTCTGGACCTTCAGCAAGACGCCGTCGGTGATCCCCTCGACCGCCGTCTTGAACTGGTCGTTCGTGGTGACTTCTTTGCCGCTCGCTTTCAGGATCGTGTCACCTGGTTCGACGCCGGCTTGAGCGGCAGGGCTACCCTCTTCGACGGCCGTCACCAGGAGCTTTCCTTTCTGCTCGAGGATCTGCATGCCGAGGATTGATTCGTCCCCCGCCGCAGCCATGATCTGCTGAACGCCGAACGATTCTGGCTGCTCTTCTAACAGAATCTTGATGTCGACAGGCTGTCCCTCGCGAACAACTTGGACAGCGATCGTATTGCCCGCGGGCGTGGAGGAAACAACGTCCTGAAGCTCTTGCGTCTCTTTCACAGGCTTACCATCCACCGAAAGGATGATGTCCTTCGGCTTCAGGCCTGCTTTTCGTGCGGGGGTTTGCCCATCGGCGAGCCCGGTCACTTCGACGCCGGTATCTAGCTTTTTGTCCGTCAGTTCTTTCTTCGCCAGTGGGCGCATCGCGATTCCTAGGTAAGATCTTTTCACTCGGCCAAACTTGTCGAGTTGGTCGGCAATGTTTTTCACCATGTTGCTAGGGATGGCAAAGCCGATACCGCCGAAGCTGCCCGTGTTCGAGCGGATTGCGGTATTGATGCCGATGATCTTGCCATCGAGATCAACCAGCGGTCCACCGCTATTGCCGGGATTGATGGCGGCATCGGTTTGAATGAAGTCCTTGTAGAGCAGATTGAGTTCCGGCGGCGTCCGTCCTTTGGCGCTGACGATTCCGCTTGTGACCGTCCCCGTTAGGCCGAAGGGAGATCCCATCGCCAGAACCCAGTCGCCGATCTCGACCTGACTGCTGTCGCCGAGCTGAGCGACCGGGAGATCGATGGAACTGATGTCTTCTTTGTTCAGGCGAACAATCGCGACGTCCGCTTTCGGGTCGCGAATGATGTCAGTCGCCTCGAACTCTCTGTTATCTTGAAGGATGACCTTTACCTTCTTCGCGTTCTCGACAACGTGGTTGTTGGTCAGGATGACGCCTCGTTTGTCGATGATGACCCCGGAGCCGAACCCAAGCTGTTCGGGCATGTCGTCGGGATCCATCTTTTCGATCTGCTTTCGGAATTCCGGGGGGAGCAGGCGACGCATATCATTGAGTCGTTTCTGCAAGTCCTCCTTCCTCTTCGCCTTTTCCTCGTCGGACATGGCACTGGCTTGAATGCTGACCACGGCCGGCAGAACCGTCTTCACCACCCGACGAAACTCAAGCGATCCCTCTTTGGTAACTGGTGCCGGCTGGTCGGCCCATGCGAAATGACCACCGCTGGAAAGCATTGCCACCACCGTGCCGGCAAGCACGCTGACCCGACTTGCTTTGAAACGAACCATCATCTTTTGATCTCCTTTATTTTTTCGCCCCCCAGAGGCGCTTGCCTCTAGGGTCGTGATACTCCGCACCCGCCGCACTTCGAGAAAGCGGTCGGCCGAACCTCGGCGAGGGCCGTCCTGGGCCGAAACGGGCTCGACGCCCTCACCGCCTCTTTTGTCGCTTGGACCGACTTGCTGGCCGGTGGCGTTCCCAGGCGAAGATGAATCGATCACCCAGCGCGACGTCCCACTATACGCAAAACTGACCCACAAGTGATTGATTCTTGAAAGTGGTTCTTGGCTCTCCGAACCAACGGGATCTGGGCAAACGGCGTAAACCTTAACGATGAGTTCTCGCTAGACCAAGCGCCGCGCGGTGCTGATCCGGGCACCGGGGCATTTCCCTCCTTGACGCTCTGTGCGGGGGGGAGTAGCCTTTTCATAATGACCGGTCGCCCGAGAACCTGCCAGAGTCTTGTTGTTTGCGCGGAATGGTTTGGTCGACAAGAGATTCTCCCGGTCGATGGCCGGCTCGGCTGGGTGCTCGCCGCCGGGATTTGGGAATCTCTCCGCGTCGATTGGTCGGATACCTTTTTCGTTCGCCACGCGCCTGTACCGGATGCGAGGCAGGCGCGGTCTATCCAGCATGGGAAATGTGAATGTCCGAAGCCCCTATTGACCCCCGACTTGTCGATCAAACGCGACGCGAAATCGGTCGCTTGGTGAGTGAGATCGAGCATTTAGCCGGCTCGGATGTCTCGCCGGCCGAGTTCTATGCCGAGACCATGCGTCGAGTCTACACGGCCCTGGCCGCTCGTTCGGTTGCCCTCTGGATTCGGACGCATCAGGGGAATCTGCAGCTTCAGTTCCAAGTCAACCTGCCTCCCTTTGATGAAGCGACCCGCCCGCCCCACGATGAACTCCTTCGCTACATCGTTTCGAAGCAAGATGCCTTCTTAGTCGCCCCCCATTCGGGTCCCGGCCAATCGGGGGAATCGAGCGAATCGGGGGAGTCGGCAACGATCCAAAACCCGACACCATTCCTCCTGGTCTTGGCACCGATCATCGTCGATGGTGAAACGCTGGGAGTGTGCGAAGTATTTCAAGATGCCAGTCGCCGATCGACGGCGCAACAGGGATATGTTCAGTTTCTCAAACGGGTCGCGAGCGAGATCGCCAAGTTCATTAAGAACGGCCGATACAAGATCATCCTCAATCAACAGGCCCAGTGGAACCAGGTGGAAGGGTTTATCCGCTCTGTCCACGGCGGGCTCGATCCGACCCAGGTCGCCTATCTCGTCGCCAACGAGGGGAAAAAACTGATCCAGTGCGAACGCTTGAGCGTCGCCATCCAGCGAGGAACGAAGTCGAAGATCGTCGCCATCAGTGGGCAAGACGTCGTTGAACAACGATCGAACCTCATTCGCCGATTGACCACGCTCGCCACGAAGGTGACCCGTCACGGCGAGAATCTGGTTTACTCGGGTCAGATCGAACCCCATTGGCCGGGCGACATTCAAAGTGCGTTGAAGGATTACGTTGAAGAATCGGGCAGCAAGCTGATCATCGTCGTCCCGATGACCGACACTCGTGATTTTGCTGACCGCAAGGGGAAGACGACTTCCGCCTTGTTGTGCGAGATGATCGAAGACCCTGCCCCCGTCGACGAGATGGCCGCCAAAGTGGAAGTGGTCTCTCGCCACGGAGCGATCGCGCTGGCCAACGCGCTCGAACATGACGACGTCTTTCTGCTGGGCTTGTGGAAGGGGATCGGCCGATCGACTCGCTGGATGCGGGGACGTGGCCTTCCGAAGGTCGTCGCGGTATTGGCACTATTAGCAGGCGTTGGAACTTTCCTTTGGCTTTTCCCCTACCCGCTTCGGCTCGAAGGACGAGGGGAACTCGTGCCGGAAATTCGCCGAATCGTGGCCGCGCCCGTCGATGGAGAAGTTCGAGCCGTGAAGGTCAAGCATGGCGACTTGACAGAAGAGACAACTCCTGTCGCCATGATGGCCAGCATCGAACTTGAAAAGCAACAAGCGGAGATTCGCGGCGAAATCCGTCGGCTTGAGTTCCAACTCAAAGAACTCGAACGACAGCGCGTGGATGCCGGCAAGCTCGATCCCGAACTTGATACCCAAACCGCCGACGTTCGTTTGAAGCTTCTCAATCTTCGCGAACGGGAACAGCTTCTTGCTCCGGAGCTTGAGAAACTCGTGGTCAAATCCCCCATCCGTGGAACGGTGACCACGTGGGATCCCGAGCTGATGCAGGGACGACAAATCAAGCAGGGGGATCCCATCCTTGAGATTTCCAACGTCGATGGAAAATGGGTCGTTGAAGTTGATCTCCCGGAAAACGCGATGATCCACATCGCTCGTGCCGAGGCCATCAGCAACGACAAGTTGCCCGTCGAGTTTGTTCTGAGTTCGAATCCCGACACGGTTTACAAGGGGCGGTTGATTCAAGTCGGGACACAAGCTTCTCCGATCGAGCAAGAGAATTTCGTCAAAGCGAAAGTCGAAATCGAAGAGGATCAGGGACTGGTGCAGACTGCTCGCGAGGCCGCCAAGGAGATTCAAAACTCGGCGAAGGTTTCGGGTCTGGAAGTCCGGGCGAAGATCAATTGCGGGCCCAAACCGCTGGGCTATGTCCTCTTCCGTGAACTGATCGATTTCGTTCGGGAGTACGTCTTCTTCTAACGAGACATCCATCGAATCTCGGTCGATGAAGATGTTTTGCTCGCCGTCAAAGAAAGGATCATTGCCCATCATGAAACGAAACGTGATCGTGGCCATGCTGTCGACGACAGCATGCGTGCTCGCCCAGGATTCTCCTCCCTCGATTCGCTTTGATCAGCCGATCGTCCTTTACGATTGCCCCATTCTTGCCAAGGATGACATCCGTCTAAGCGTCGAGGCCGGCGGGTTGCTCGCGGAAGTAAAAGTGACCGAAGGAGACCGCGTTGTCGCCGGTCAAGAGTTGGCGAGGGTGCGGGATGAAGAGGCTCGCATGCAACTCGAATTGCAGCAGCTCGTCGCCAAGGATACCTCCGAGGTCGAAGCCGCCAAGGCTCGCTTGGATGAAATGATCGCTGCCCGCGATTCCTCCAAGCGTTTGGCCAAGCGAGAGTCAGAATCGTTGGAGAAACTCCGCGAAGCGGAGGCGAAAGTAGCCATCGCCACGGCCGAGTTCCAGAAGTCCATGAACAACGTCAAAGAAGAAAAGAACAAAGAGCTTCTCGCCTCCGAGAAGGTCAATCAACACATCCTGCGGAGCACGATCGATGGCACGATTGTGGAAGTGATGAGCAAAGAGGGCCAAGCCGTCGAACCTCGCACACCCATCATTCGAATCATCAACCGCCAACGTGTCCGCATTAAAGGCTCGGTCGAACTGCTTGATGCCGATCGAGTCCGCGAAGGAATGGCGATCGATGTTTATGCCGACGTTACCCAGGGTCCAGTTGTTTCATTAGCGGGGCATGCCGCCCCCGTGACCAGTGTCGTCGCACTGGCGGACGGTCGGCGCTGCGTCTCTGCGGACGAGAACGGCATGATCATTGAGTGGGATATTTGGAAAAAGACCCAGCTGCGACTCTTCGAAGATCACGATCAGAAAGTCACCTGCCTAGTCAGCGATCCCTCGAATGTCGACCGACTGGTGAGTGCTGACAGCAGCGGCCATCTTTTCACTTGGGAACTCGCCACCGGCAAAGTTGGTAAGAAATGGCCCACCAAGGGAGGCGGGATCACCGCTCTGGCCCTGCATCCGACGCAGCCCCATCTTTGTTTCACGGCCCACGACGGGGACCGAGCCATCCGCGTCTACGATCTCAAGACCGGCGAAACAAAAGGCCAGCTCTTAGGGCATCGATCCTTCGTCTTTTCGCTGGCCATCTCGCCCGACGGCAAACGGTTAGTCTCGGCCGACAACGATACTGTTCGCGTCTGGGACTTAACGAAGAACGAGGTCATTCGGGTCGATAAGGGTCGCTCCCCCGATGTTCGTCGAGTCGGTTTGTCGCCCGACGGCCGTCGATATCTCTTCAACATTGCCGGCAATCTGCAGGTTCGAAACCTGACCGATGGACAACCGACAGGCCTATTCACCAGCCCACGAGGAAAGTTCTCGCAGGTAGCGACCTTTACACCCGATGCGAGTCTCGTCCTTGTGGGAACGACCGACGATGAAGTCGAGCTTTGGCAGCAGATCTCTGCCGAGGATCAGGCCCGGCTGATTCGGCGATTCAAGGGTCATCTGCGCGATGTCAACGATGTTGATTTTTCGCCCGCCGGCGACTATTTCGTCACCGCGAGCCAAGACACGACCGTCAAAGTCTGGCGAATTCCCTCGGCCGACGAAATCACTCACGAACGATTGACGGGCCGAATCACCTTCGTCAATCCCGTGATCGAAGCGGAAAAGCGAGAGATCCATGCCGACATTGACAACGTCGGAGATGTCCTGACACCCGGTCGTCAAGCCACCATCGTGGTCTATCCCGGCAAGCCCGTCGAAACGGTCGCCCGCGTCATTCCCGAACGGTCGATTCGCACTAAACCGATCGACGGTTTCCCCTCGGTCGGCAACTCACTTCCGCCCGTTCCCGGCCCTGCTCCCAGCGATACCCAGCCGGTCGAAGATGTTCCCACCGAGCTTCCTCTTCCCGAGGGAACTCCCCCCGACGCGCCGTCGGCTCAACCTTAATTAGCTCAGCGAAATCGGAAGCAAGAACAGGAGAATCGATCGATGGGTGTGGCGATGATGAACCCTGATCTTCGTCGGAAGATCAAGGTTCGCATGCGCCCGGACCTGGTCATCAATCAACAGCGCTACGGTGGACAATCCTACTTCATCATCAAGGACCCGGTCGGACTACGGTACTTTCGATTTCGCGAGGAAGAACTCTTCCTTTTGCAACAACTCGACGGCTACAAGAATCTTGATGATGTCAGGCACGAATTCGTCGAGAAGTTCCGCCCGCAAAGGCTCAGCGTGCCGGAACTCGAACGGTTCGTTTCACAGCTTCTTCAAGCAGGGCTCGCCACGGCCCAGACGCCGCAGGCAGGTCAAAGGCTTTACGAGCGGTACAAGAAGAAACAGCGCGACAAGTTGAAGCAGATGTTTCTCAATGTCCTGTACCTCAAAGTGCCGGTCTTCGATCCCGAAAGGCTTCTCGGCCGGCTGATGCCTTACACGTACTTCCTTTTCACGATTCCGTTTCTGCTATTGGCGACAATGTTCGGCTTAGCATCGTTGCTGCTTGTCTTGGTCAATTGGTCCACGTTCATCAGCAAGCTCCCTGCGTACTACGACTTTTTTACCGTGCGCAATGTCATCTTCATGTGGATCACACTGGGCGTGGTAAAAGTGCTGCATGAGTTCGGCCACGGGTTGAGCTGTAAACGCTTCGGGGGGGAAGTTCATGAGATGGGTCTTTTGTTTCTTGTCTTTACCCCCTGTCTCTACTGCAACGTGACCGATGCTTGGATGCTTCCCAATAAATGGCACCGAGCCATCATTGGCGCCGCGGGAATGTACGTTGAATTGATTCTTTCCTCGATGTTCGTCTGGATCTGGTGGTACACCGAGCCCGGGCTGCTCAACACGCTTAGCCTGAGCATCATCTTTGTCTGCAGCGTCAGTACCGTCCTCTTCAACGCGAACCCTTTGCTCCGATTCGACGGTTATTACATCCTCGCGGATCTCGCGGAGATCCCAAACCTTCGCGAACGATCGAACAAGTATCTCGGCACGGTGGCGGGCCAACTCTTTCTGGGAGAAGACCCGGTCAAAGATCCTTTTGCGCCGCAGAAGAATCGCTGGCTGTTCGTGACTTACGCGGTGGCGGCGTATCTGTACCGAATTCTCATCACGGTCACGATTCTCTATTTTCTTTACACATTTCTTCGCCCATACAAGCTGGGCGTGATTAGCGCCATGATCGCCGTTGCAGCCGGCTCGTCGATGGTGATCGTGCCGATCTACCGGATGATCAAAACGCTGAGCGGCAAGTGGAGGACGCTGAAGGTGGACAAGGTTCGGATGGCTGTCTCCATTCCGACGGCCCTGATTGTGATCGCAACCGTGGTCCTTTTTCCGCTCCCAATGCGGGTCGATGCCCCTCTCATCATGCAGCCCAAGAACGCGACGGTCGTGACCGTTCCTCGGCAAAGTAAGCTCGAGAACCTTTGGGTCAAAGATGGCGATCCGGTGATGCCCGGGCAACTCTTAGCGAAGTTTGTCGAGCCGATGCTCGAGATTCAGTACGGCTCGGCTCGCCGAGAGTATGATCAACAAATCCATCTGGAAAAGTCATACCGTGCGATGGACCAGGATGGAAAGGCCGAGGATGCTCATCTCGCATCGGATGCGGCATACCGGGTAATGCGTCTTCTCGAAGGAGAGATCAAGAAACTGGATATCGTCGTTCCGCCCGGCACCGAAGGGGTCGCTCTCTCGCCCCCTCGACCCAACGACGTCGGCAAGTTCTTTAAGCCGGGCGATCTCTTTTGTCAGATAGGCGATCCCACCAAACTCGAAGCGTACATCGTGGTGCCCCAATCGGAGATTGGTTTGATCCAAGAGGCACTGGCGGCGGGCGGCTCGGCCGAGAACCTTCGAGTCTGGGTCAAGCTGGCCGGGCATGTTGGTTCGATCCTCGAAGCCCGCATTGCGGAGATTTCTCAGGAAGAGATCACCGAGTTGCCACAAGCTCTTTCCAACAAAGCAGGGGGACAAGTTCCCACCACCACGAACAAGCAATCGAACAAGGAAATCCCTCAATTTCGGTCGTATGCGGTGATCGTCGACATCGACAATACCGACCGAAGCCTATCCAGTGGACTTCGGGGAGCCGCCCGTTTCGATGTCGGCTACAAGTCGATCTACTGGCGTGTGAAGAGATACATTCAACAGACCCTCAACTTCCGCCTTTGATGCCGATCCTGCAGAAGTTTTGTGAAACGCCATTGTTTCGGGCCCGGGACGCTAGAAAGAATAATCAAAGGGAAGGCAGGCGAGCGTCTGCCTCCCGGATCGCGAGTGCGCGCGGAGTAGGGTGTGGATCAACGTTACCTTGCCGACAAGTACGAGTTTGTGAAGCCTTATCACGGCAAGTGGTGGCTTCGCGGGGTGCGCCCATTCTTCTACCGACTCATTAAGAAGCTCTACCGCGTGTCTCCGGTGGTGACGCTCCATGCCGAGCGGATCAAGCAGTCGGCCGATGCCGGTTATGGCGTCATCATTGCGGCCAATCATTGTCGGTACTCCGATCCCTTCGTTTTGGCGGACATCTCCAAAAGGACTGGGGTCTATTTTTTCTTCTGCGCGTCCTGGCACCTGTTCCATTCGAAGCCTTGGCAAGGCTGGATGATCCGACGAACAGGGGCAATGAGCATCTACCGCGAAGGGACTGATCGCGATTGTCTGCGAGAGTGTCAACGTATTGTCGAAGAGGCCGAGCGCCCTCTGGTCCTTTTTCCAGAGGGGACGTTTTATCGGCAAAACGATCGACTTGGTCCCATGCAGGATGGCGTCTCGTTCATCGCGCGATTAGCGCAAAAGAAAAACGCTCGGCCCGTCGTCATTCATCCGGTCGGGATCAAGTACTGGTTCGTAGAAGACCCGACGGCGGCCATCGAGAAAAGGCTTTGTCAACTCGAACAGCGATGTCATATCCACCCCAAGCGAGGCAAAGATTTCGTCCGTCGGCTCGAATGGATTGCCGGTTCCCTTCTGGCGGTCAAAGAGATGGAGATCCACGGAACAATTGGGACAGGCTCGCTCGACGAACGACAAAAGAATCTCGCGGATCACGTCTGTCAACAACTCGAAGCCAAGTATTTCTCGCGCACCAAAGGGGGCGCGCTGATGGACCGGATTCGGACGGTTCGCAATCACGTCGTCAAGCAGTTCACCACGTCACCTCGAGAGAGCCCCGAATGGTACGATCTGCTTTATGAGATCGAAGACCTCGCTTTTGCGCAACAGCTGTTCTCTCACTCCTGGTCGTACATCCATGAATGGCCCAGCCTTGAACGGGTCTCGGAAACGCTCATGCGTCTCGAGGAAGATCTGTACGACGAAGAGACGCCTACGGGCGATATGGGGGTCATCATGGATGTCGGCGAACCGATCTTTGTCCAAGAGTATGTCGATCAGAAATCATCCCGTGATGAAGGCGATCCTTTAACCCGACTGCTGCAGACGAGAATTCAATCGCAGCTTGATCAATTAGTCAGCGCGGGGCCACCCGCCGATTGGTCAAGCCCAACGCAACCTCGGCAGGCTCCGATCACGATGGCGACGATTTCCCATTCCTGATCGCGACGACTCTACCAGTTCGCTCCCAAGTCGGCGTCGGCAAAAAGGGGATGTTGCGTGTCGCGCTGCGAGAGAACCACTTCGCTTGGCAAAACTTGCCAATCAATGCCGAGATCGGGGTCCGACCAGAGGATTCCTCGTTCATGCTCCGGCGAGTAGTAATCCGTCACTTTGTAAACAACTTCGGTGTTTGCTTCGAGCGTGACAAAACCATGGGCGAAGCCACGAGGGACAAAGAACTGGTGCCAATTCTCCGCGCTCAGGATTGCCGTCACCACTTTGCCCAGGGTCGGCGAACCTCGCCGGATATCGACAGCTACATCGAGAATCGACCCTCGAACGACGCGAATGAGCTTATCCTGGGCTCGCGGCGGTATCTGATAATGCAATCCGCGAAGGACTCCTTTTTCAACCGACAGCGAATGATTGTCCTGAATGAATTCGAGATCAATCCCTGCGCGAGTAAAGTCGCGCCGGCTGTACGTTTCGGAGAAAAAACCTCGGTGGTCGCCATGCTTCTTCGGAACAATGAGAAGCACGTCTTTGATCTCGGTGGGAATAGCCTGCATAGTCGCTTCCGATGGGTGTCCGTCGATACCATTTCTACCAGTGATGCTCGCGAATGACTTCATCGTACGGAGTCGGACCGCTTTGGTCAGCCGGCGCCCAAAACGGGCGATCCAAAGTGATGACCGTCGAGAGGGGTTCTGGAATGTCAACCGACCTGAGTCGGCTTGGTGTGCTTAATCAGTCGAGGATCTCGGCAACGGCGGCGCGGACAGGCAAGGGACAGATCATCATCGCGTCTCCACACGATCGGCATTTCCACGCGCGGCCGAGCTGTCCTTGTTTGATCGACTCGGTGGAGCCACAGTAGAGACACGTGATGTCGTACTGTTCAGACGGCCGAGCACCGCGGAGCCAGATCGGTGCATCCTTCAAGTGAGTATTGGCCGCCACAAAGTTGAGCCCCCGTTTGTAGTCGAGTTGCAAAAACCGGACGCGACCGACTTCATCTCCCATCATCGCCTGCGTTCCATCAGGAGAAATGTCGACCGTGAGGATCGGCGACTCATGGCGAAGCTGCCCTTCAATCGCGCCCGTCCGAGCGTTCCAAAGACAGACCAAGCCATCGCGACCGACCGTCAGAAGGAGTTCTCCATCAGGAGTGAATCGTCCATCCGTGACGGCATCGCGATGAGCGTGCAGCACGGCAGGATCGGCCACGCGATCGACTGGCCAGAGTCGAACGGTTTCGTCAGCCGACGTTGTCACCACGCTCTGCCCGTTGGGGCTGAAGCGAGCCGAGAGGACTCGGCCCGAGTGCCCACTCAAGCATCGCGCCTCGCTGAGAAAGCCCCGGCTCATCGCGGTTAGATCCCAAAGGCGAGCGGTCATATCCCAACAAGCGCTGACGGCAGTGCGACCGTCGAGCGTCAAGTCTAATCCTGCGATCTCTTTGCTATGACCGTGCAGGGTGCCGATCGCTTGCTGTCTTTCCAGCGACCAGATGACAATTTTCATGTCCCAAGAGCCCGAAAGAAGCTGAGTTCCCATCGGGTTGAATTTCAGAGAACTGACAGCATCCTTATGCCCGGTGAGGACTCCTTCGATCTGTTGATCGATTGCATTCCAGATTCGAACTTCGCCCGAGCTGAGTCCTAGCGCCCAGAGTCGTTTATCGGGAGACACAGCCACGGACATGATCGGGCCCGTTTGAAGTTCGAGGCTGGCCGATTCCAGCCGATCGGTTCGATCCCAAAGCTTGATTTGCCCGTCGTGGCCGACACTGATCGACTGAGTGTTATCGGGAACATAAGCGGTGCCGTAAACTTCGCCGGTATGGAGATTGGCGAATCGACTCATCCCCATCGTCGCCAGTGACCAAGAGCGAATCTGGCCATCAAGACTAGAAGTCACAATCAACGTGCCGTCGCCGACGTTGACAGCCCCAGCGAGATTCCCCTCGTGGGCCACGAACTCTTCGAACACTCGTCCTTTTTCCATGTCCCACAGGACAATCGTCCCGTTCCAATAGCCCGCCACCAAACGTTGTTCGCCGGGAAGAAAAGCGATGCTGGTCACCGCTGCCGGCCCTGCGGGCAACTCAAAGCGGAGACGATGCTTGGTAGTCCAGACTCGGATTCGACCATCCCAAGAGGTGGTGACGTACGATTCTCCGTCGGCCGACACGAGTACACGCGCGACGTGATCTTCATGAACGCGCGAAGCGCGATAGCATCGGCGAACATCGACTTCCCAAGCACGAACGGTACCGTTAGCGCTTCCCGAAATCAGAATCGATTCGCTCAACCAGTCGATCGACGTGACGGCTTCATCATGGCCACGAAGTGTATGCGATAGCTCGCCGCTGCCCAGATCCCATATCCGAATATTCTTATCGTGGCCCCCCGCGGCAACATAACGACCCTTCGGCGAAGGTGCCACACAGAAGAGAGGAGTTCCTGCAGAGAAACCCTGCTCGCGCGCGAAGGTATCCGCGGACCACCATTGCACAAAGCCATCCACCGATGCCGTCAGAAAACGCTTTCCGTCGCGAGTGAAAACAATCTGCGTGACATCTTTCGTGTGGGCTTTGAATGATTTCACGATTCGAGCTTGCGAAGGATCGAAGACGATGATGCTGCCCGAAGCGGTTCCAAATAGGACCAGATCGGTCGTGGGGTGGGCCGACAACGTGGTGACAGACTCGCCCAGCGAGCCCAGTTCCACCGGAGCTTGGTCGATTCGCTCTGGTTGGCCACCTTCCAGCCAATGCGCCACGCCGCTCACCGGCAACCTCCCTTTCGGGGGCAAGCTCGTTTGAACTTGCCGCGATTCGTCGTCTTCGAACACTCCTAGCTTGAAAAATGTATCTCGTGACTTGGCATCGGGCTGCGTCACGACAGCTAGCAAAAGAGAGGAACGCCAAACCAATTCCGCCGATCACGTCACAGAGAGAATAATCGATACAAATGTGATGAAGGCCAATCCCCAAGCGAGGTAACGCTGCTTCTGGATCAGCGTGAGAGTCACCGCCATTATCAGCATCAAAAAGATGACCAACAGCAAAATGCGTGTCCCCAGCGCGATTCCGACCAGAAACAACCCCGACAGATCGGCTCGGCCGACTTCCCATCGCGACCATCGAGCAAAGGGGGTACGTTCCAAAAGAGCATCCACCGCCAAGATGGCAAGAAGACCCGAAACGAAACCAAGGGTAGTATCGATGAAGGACGCCCAACCCACTCCCGTCGCTAACCTCAAAACAATCAGTCCGAAAGCGACACTCGTGATGAACGAAGTCGGCACTGGTAATCGATCGGCGCGAATCAACGCCATGATCATCAAGCTCGACATCAACAAGACGTGCTGAGTAAACAATGTCAGTGCACTGACACTGGGATGGATCAGAAATTCAAGCGGTATTCGCCCACCAGACATTCGAATATCAGTCCAATAAAACACATCGAACATGCCGGCAAAGAGGATCTCAACCCACACGTAGCGAGCCGGCACCGGCGTCTGACATGCTCGGCAACGACCTCGTATGAGAAACCAACCAAGGATCGGAACGTTGTCGTGCCAACGGATCGGCGTCAAGCAACGCGGACAGCGAGAACCGGGCCAAATGATCGACTCGCCCATCGGCAACCGACAGGCCACGACATTCGAAAAGCTGCCCACGGCTCCACCCAAATAGGCGAACCATGCGAGAATCAAAAGGTCGAATGCAACGAGTGATTGGCTTTCCATCAAATCTGTTTACGATCCCGATCGCTGCGTTACCGCTGTGAAAATGTATTCCCGCCACCCTCTTCTCGTGCTGGTTCTACTTGGAGATCAAGGCTTCGCGGTCGGGACCAAGTCGAGACCCTCGGGCTCGATCTCGACCGGCATCATCTCGGCTGACGGCAATTCGATCGGCACCTCGGGGGGCAACAGAATAGGTTCGCGAGACGACGGAGTCAGCGATCGGATCATCGTCGGCGAGCAATTCTCTCCGTCTGTGTTGCCGGCATCAGGCTTGCCGGGCATGCATGCTTGGCTAGCGGGAGTAGTCGGGTACGGGGTATAGGTCATGCCATCGTCGGTTCGCATTCGGCCATGATGGTGGATGATCGTTGGACAGGTCCGGGGATTCTCCGTCGCGTCGTAGAGTTTCGGCTCTATCGGACGAGGATTGCGGTAGAGATCGCCTCTGTAAATCGGCGCATCGGTACGAGCTAATTCTTCTCGATCCCGTTGCGAGGTTTGGCAGTCATAAGGAACAATGCGTGGAATCAGCGCAATGATCACTTCGGTGCGCTTTCGGTCAACCGCTCGTCGTTGGAAAAGTCTCCCCAAGAGCTTGATGTCGCCGATCACGGGAATCTTTGTTTGGCGATCTTCGTAGTTCTCTTGAATCAGCCCACCGATGATCATGCCGTGATTGTCGGGGAGCAACACCTGTGTTGCGACTTCGGTCGTCTGTGCTTCGGGTAGGCCTTGAACGTTTATCTGACCGGTGGATACGGAGGGATTGATGGTCATCATGATCTGATTGTCACGCGTAATGAATGGAGTCACGCGAAGGATGATACCGGTGTTGAGAAACTGAACTTGTTCGAGCGTGCTCGTTTGTGTTGTCGTCAACACGCGAAAACCGAGCTGACCTCCCACCTGAATACGCGACTCTTGACCGTTCAGCGCGAGGACTCTCGGCGACGCTAGCGTCTTCGAGTCGAGCGTGTTCTCGATCAGTTCAATGATATTTCCGAGGTTTTCGCTGGAAAGCGTGAAGAGGAGTGCTTGACTGGAAGTCAAACTTGCCAGCCCTTTAGTCGAGATCGAAAGAGTGCTCCCTTGTCCCGCGGCGAGCTTGTAGAGCAGCGACAAACCATGCACATAATCGTCCTGCAATCGAACCTGCAGTACGCGAGCTTCGATCAAGACTTGTCGAGGGGGCATATCGACCTGGTCGATGTACCTGGCGATTCGCTCGACAAACTCGGGCAAATCTTCGACAACGAGAAGGTTGCGATTCTGACGGATATTGGCCTTGGCCGACTGGATCACCGTCACTTGCCCGGCCGGCGATATCAATCCTCGAACACTGGTTTCGACATCGGGAACCGACGCATAATCGAGTTCAAAGACACGCAGGATTCGATTCTGAACGCTTGGGAGATTGGCCTGACCCGACTCGATACTTGAAACGAGAATGATCTCGTCCCGTCGAACCCACGTGAGGCCTGCCGAGGCAACCACCGAATCCAGCGCCCGGTCGATCGGAACATCGCGAAGCGAGATTGACAGCGGCCGAGAAACGGCGCCGGTACCCATCACCAAATTGAAACCATGCGTCTGAGCCAAAGACTCAAGAACATCGTTCACCGGGGCATTGCGCGCCGTGACCGAGACAAGGCCGTTGCTTCCCAACGTGACATCGACATCTTCTTTGCTTGGCCGATCGACTGGAATTCGCCGACCTTCTTCGCGGAGGGTTAACTCGTCGGATGGAACAACCACTTCGACATCTTCCGGTTCGGTAGGACCCGAGGAATCATTTAGAGCCTGTTGTTGCTTCACCGCATCGACGAGTTTTTGCAGGCGAGTCTGCTGCGCCAGCGCGGTCGAACAAGCGATTCCATGAATAAAGATCGTGCAGCAAAGAAGGAACATGGCGCGCGGGCCTACCCGGTCGAGGGCGTTCGACCCAGATCGCGACGAGAGTCGATTATGGTGTTTCGATTGGCTCACGCGAGAGATCGATTCCATCCTTGGTTATCTGTTCGACCTTGAATCCTTCAATGTTGTCTCCCACACGGACGAGTTTGCTTCCCAAACGAGCGGCGGGCCCGCGCGGCGTCTCGACAATAAGCGAGACTCTCTGCGACAGCACCTTCGCCAGAGACTCGCGTCTTTTCTCCACACTCAAGGCAGCGGTCTGCTGTTTTTCTTGTTCGATAGGCGGCAAGGTCGTCGCAAGTGCTACCGGGTGAGTCATCACCTTTGGCGCCTGGAAAGGATCGACGGCCAGTGTCGCCTCGAGATCGCACACCACCTTTGCCGGGGCCGGCGAAGTCTCTTTCCTCTCGCTCGACTTCGGCAATGGCCGTGGACGCCGCTGTGTCGCTAGCTCCGACGGGGGAGGGGGAACCTCGCCGATCGACAGAAACGACGGCATCCAAAGGGAAGTCAACGTTGAAAACAACACTCCCAGCAAGATCTTTTGAGATCTGGAGATCTTCGCCGAGCTGCCCGACGCGGTACTCATCCCTTCGAGACCTCCCGGCTATCGGTACTCATCGGCACAAAGTAGGTCGAGAAGTTCAATCGAATCGGATAAATCGATTTTTCCGGATCTGCCGATATTTCCATTCCCGTAAAGCTGGAGATTCGGGGAAGACGCGATACTTGATCAAGGAACAAACAAATGGATCGATACGAACCTTCGACCTGCATCTCGATCTTCAGCTCGCTGTAGTCGGCATGTTTCAGGGTGGTGCCAGGCCGATAGTCCTTCACTTCAAGATCGAGTGAACGAGCCAAGTCCGCAATCTGGGCAAGAAAGGCTGCCTCCATCGGTTCATCGGGCACCCGTTGATGGAGCAATGCCTGTCGCTTTTTCTCCTCCTCGAGCCGTTGCTTCTGTTGGGAGAAGTCCGCGCGAATCGATTCTCCCTTGCGAAGAAGTGACTCGAGAAGATCGATCTGGGTCGTTTCCTGGTACGTTTCAAATCGGATCGGAGCAACGACCAATACTTCCGTCGCGAGGACAGCCGAGATCAGCAGGGTCACTCCCGCACCGTGGATCCACCACACCGTTCGTCGGGCCGAGAATAGGTCGTCAAGCCGCGATAGTCGTTTCATGTCACAGCTCGCTTTCGATCGTGAAAGATGTTCGTCGCAGATCTTGAGCGTCGCTGTTGATTGATGATTTGAGTTCGACGCTTCGAAACCCCTTCGTGTCGCGCAGGGCTGCGACAAAGGCGGCAACGGCAAGATTGTCGACGGCAAAACCTTCGAGTGTCATGAAGCCGATCGTCTCTTGATCGGAAGCTTCGTTCGGCTTGGAGGCTGTCGGCTCCTTCGCACCATTCGTCCCTGGTTGGATCTTGGCTCGCTGTTCAAACTTGACGTGCTTGATCCAAAGCTGATCGGGGCACGCCTTCACGCCGGCGCTTACCAGCGCGAGTGGCAAAAGAGGGGTCTGATCACGTGAAAGCCGACGAACCAGCGCGTCACTCTCTTCTAGTTTGCGGATCTCCCGAACCATTCTGTCGGTCGAATCCTTCATTTCCGAGAAAGGCCGAGCCTTGCTTTCCATGACGGCCCGGCGAGTGAAGATCTGGCGATAGGTCTCACGCTCCCAGAAGACATATGCCGAGAGAACCGTACCGACGACGATGCCGGCAACGGTCCAGTGTCGCATCAGTTGCTGAGCGACGACCGATCGTCGAAACGATTCTGGGACCAGATTGACTGATTGTTTCATGAATCCCACGCCAGTGCCGACAGTGCTGCCGCCACTCCAAATGCCCCTTCACTCGCGGGGTCAGATGAACCGGGCAGGCTCCAGGTTCGGACGTCGAGTCCGGTTTTGTCAGAGAGGTACGATGCCATGTTTGGAATCGCGGCCGCCCCGCCGAAGAGCCAAAGGCCCTCGGCAATCGTTCCCGGCCATTCGGCTTCGACATACGAAAGCGTCGTTTCGAGTTGATCGATCAATGTCCGGATGCCGTCCGCCATCACTTGCGCTGCGAGCTCTTGAAGTTCGCTCGTCGAATCATGGCCGGGCAAGCCCTTCTCCATGAGAAGCTGCTCGGCATCCACGATCGTCACGCCTAGCATCTCTGCCAGTGCCGACGCCAATCGGACAATCCCGCAGTCGCGCAGCATCCGACTATAAAGAGGTTGCCGACCGCGAAACGCGGTCAGTGTGGCGCTCGTGTATCCCCAATCGAGACCCAAGTGCGGCGTTCCCCGGCGACGGTCGATCATCTCGATTGCTCGGCCCATTGCCAGCGGAAGCGCATCGATTTGTTGACAAATCGGCCCCGAACGAGTAATCGTCTGTGCCACGCGCAGGGCAACCGCTTCGTGCATCGAGATCACATGCACGATCGGCCCAGAGCGATGGCTACTTCCCGGAATGCCATCCCAGTAATCGATCACGCGGGAGAATGTTTCTTCGGGAAAGAGATCTTCGATCTCACCAACGATCATCATTCGTCGCGAATGAGTGTCGACGTCAGGAATGGTCATGCTCCGCAGATCGACCAAGTTCATGGGCAGAACGCAGGCCGCCTTCGATTGACGAAATCGCCGGTCCTTGGCCAATGCCGTGGGAAAGTCCCCTTCGCGAAACGCAAGTCGGCCGTCGGCCTTTACGCTCGGCTCGCCGGGATGCCGGACAACGATCTTTCTCGCAAGGCGCAGCTCATCCCCTTCGCGTTCAAGGCACGCGAGTTTGATTGTTCGCGCACCCCAATCGATGCCGAGCCAACCTTCGTGTCGGCGACCGAACAAGGCAAGCCTCCTTTGATTCCTACTTGCGTCGCTGGACCTGTTGCTACTTCACCACTTCCAAAAGAGCTTTCTCGATTCGCTCGATCCGCTGATCAAGGCGTTTGAGTACCGTCAATGACTCTTGCAAGGTGTTGTTGGCGATGACGCCGCCATCCTTGAACGTCTCGCGATCGTCTCCTTTGGTAACGTCGGCCTGCACACCACGCGTCGGCGAGAAAGCGATCCCCGCAAAGAACGCGATACTCGCCAACAAAAGAACCGCGGGCGTCGACCACGAGTGACCTACCCGAATCGGCCCGTTCACCGTGATCGCGGAAGAGTCTGTTGTTTCATTCATGGGATTTACTCCTTCTACTGATTGCCGGCAGCCGAGGTGAAGTCGAACATGGGTATCACCAGCGACAAGACCACTACCGCTACCAAGGCGCCGACGAAGATCACCATGGCTGGCTCGGCATAGGTGGCGAAATCCTTGAATCGCGTTTCCGCATCACTTTCGTAATGCTCGCCTAGAAGCTGTAGCACTGAACCAAGGTTTCCTGTCCGCTCGCCGGTCGCTACCATCGACGCCGCCGCCGGCGGAACATAAGGACACTGCCCGAGCGCTCCCGACATTGTTCGGCCGTTAATGACCTCCTCTTTGATGTCGTGAAACAGTTGTCGATAGACCGAATGTGTCGTTGCTTCTTCGCAACGGGCCAATGCCTCTAGCAACGGCACGCCACTTTCGATCATCGTCCCCAGAAGCCGAAACGATCGGCCCACGCAAATGTTGCGGGTGATAATGCTGATCACGGGAATCTGCAAGAGGATGCGGTCGATCCAGTATTTGCCCGCTGAAAGACTGCCGAAACAAACGAAAGCCCCTATTCCGCCAGCCACACCTATTCCGATCCAAAGCCCGTAGGCCTTCGCAATCATCGCGACATCGAGAAGAAACCGAGTGATTCCGGGGAGCGGAATCCCCATTTTCTCAAAGACATCCGCGAATGTTGGCAACACAAAGAAAATCATCGCGTTCATTACCGACAGCGATACCACCAACAAAATGGTCGGATAAGCCAACAAGCTTCGGATGGTCGAGATCAGCCGAATATCAGCGCGCAGTAATTGTGTCAGACGGGCCAGCACCATGGGAAGTTTGCCCGAAGCTTCGCCGGCAGCAACACTGGCAATGTACGATTCGCCGAACACTTTCCCCTGGGATCGAAGTGCCTCGGCAATCGATTCGCCCGACGAGACTCGGTCATGGACTGCCGAGAGGACCTGCTTCAGCTTCGGATGCGTGCATTCCAGCGATAGCATCTGAAGTGCCGACGCCAGATCGACGCCCGCCTGCGCCATGATGGCAAACTGCGACGTGACCTGAAGGATGTCGTTCTTCGAGATACCTCCGGAACCGGTCAACACTTTGACGGCTCGTGCCTTGTTGACCGGATTGGCCGACATCAACTGCAAACCTTGTTCGCGGAGCATTCGGCGCAGCTCGACGGGCGATCCCGCCGCGAGCACGCCCTGGCGAGACTCTCCATTCATCGACATCGCTTGATAACTGAAGTGCGTCACGCTGACTCCCGTAAGGACCGATGGTGCTCTACTCGAAGACGGCAACTCGAACGACTTCTTCGAGCGACGTCATTCCTCGCTCCGCTAGAACAACTCCTTCGCTCAGCAGCGTTGTCCCGCCGTTGGTTTGGCTCCAGGCGCGAACTTCATTGAGGGAAGCGCCGCGCGTGATGAGTTCTCGCAACTCAGGCGAAGAGTTGAGAATTTCATAGAGCCCGATCTGTCCCTTGTAGCCTGTATCGCTGCACTGTGGGCAACCCTCACCCCGAACGAACGGTCGACGAAAATCGCCCGAGTATTTGACCGTTCGAAAGACCTCGGCAGACGGAAAGTAATTCGTTCGGCAATTGGGGCAGATGGTCCGCACGAGTCGCTGCGCGACCGCGCCACTGAATGCCGAGGCCAGCAGATAGCTTGGCACCCCCATGTCGATCAAACGAGTGATCGACGCCGCGCTGTCGTTGGTGTGAAGTGTCGAGAGAACAAGGTGACCCGTCAGCGATGCTTGACACGCAACGTGCGCGGTCTCGCTATCGCGAATCTCACCCACCATGATCACGTCAGGGTCTTGTCGCAGAATCGCGCGCAGTGCCTCGGCAAAATGGACCGAGGCCGCCTCGTTCACTTGGACCTGATTGATGAGTTCCAACTGATACTCGACCGGGTCCTCGATCGTGACGATGTTTCGATGAACCCCCTTGATCAGTTCGAGTGCTGAGTAAAGAGTCGTTGTTTTTCCGCTCCCCGTCGGCCCCGTGACCAGGATCAATCCGTGCGGCCTGGAGAGCATTTGCCGAAAGATACCCAGAACGTTCTCGGGCATACCCAGCGTGGTGAGATCAAAGCTCACTCGTCGGCGATCGAGAACGCGCATGACGACTTTCTCGCCGTTGACCGTCGGTAAGGTATTGATTCGCAGATCGATTTCTCGACCATCCGCGACGACGTTGATACGACCATCCTGCGGGCGGCGATGCTCGGCAATGTCCATCTTTGCCATGACTTTGACTCGCGAGACGATGGCGGCGTGCATGTCTCGTCGTGGTCTTAGAACCTCTCGCAATAGTCCATCAATGCGGAGCCGAACAACCGTAAATCGACGATCGGGCTCGATGTGAATGTCGCTGGCCCCGAGTCTTGCGGCACTCAGAACCAGGTAATTGACGAGATTGATGACGGGGCTGCCATTGACGAGGTCTTCCACCGTCACGCTTCGCAGATCGAACTCCGAAGGGTCGGCTTTGAGTTCGATTGATGCCTCATCCATGTCCGCCGTCACCGAATCGACGGCAAAACCCTCCTCAAAGCACCTCTTAGTCATTCGTTCAATGTTGCCGCGAAACGCGAAGACCGGCCGAACCCGAAGCCGAAGAATTCGTTCGATCTCGTCAACAAGCCGTAAATCGTGGGGCTCGGTCATCGCGACCGTCACGATCCCGCGGACCTTGAATAATGGAAGTGCTCCTAGGGTCTCGCATTTTTCGCGAGGCAAAAGCTTAACGACGTTGGGATCGACCATGCCGTCGCGAAGACGGGTAGTGTTGAGATTCAAATGCTCGGCCACGATCGGAAGAAGCTGCTCTTCGGTCAGCATGCCGAGCTCGACGAGCATCTCCCCTAGTCGCGAGCTCTTGCCATCCTGACGCGACAACGCTGACTCGAGATCCTCCGCCGAGATGATGTTCGCCTTAAGAAGCCGCTCCCCCAGTCGCAGAGGCTGTCGCGCAACCTTCAACGAGGAGCCTCCCAACCGACGAGCCGACCGCGGATCTGGCTCGTTGCTTGAAAGTGGATCCAGAGAAGCGCTTCGTGGTGTGGAGCTCATTTCGTGAAGCTCCCTATGGCGGCCACTTCGTCTGTGAAGATCTCAAAGAAAGATGAAACACCGGTCACCTGCAAAATCTCTGTCACGAGCGGCGTGGGCGAGAGGAGCTTCAGCGTCCCTCCTTGTGATCGACATGCGTCGAATGCATCAAGCAAATACTCCAAGCCAGCGCTATCGACGAGCGGCACGCGTCGTAAATCGAGAACAAGGTTGGGCTGTCCCGTATCCTTTAGTGGATCTAGGACACGCTTCAGTTGATCCAGCGAGGTCGCGTGAATCGGCGAGTCTCCTCGAACCAAACCGATCATTCCTCGTTTCTCCGCATCGAACATCGCAATTCCCCTCAGGCAGTCGGCAGGATGACGGTGAATTTGCTGCCCCGATCGAGTTCACTGTGGACCAACATTTTGCCGCCATGCAATCGAACGATTTCGTGGGCGATCGAAAGCCCCAGGCCGCTTCCCGTCCGATCACGAACGCGGGGGTCGTTGCTGCGGAAGAATTTGTCGAAGATCTTGGCAATCTCGTCCTGGGCGATGCCGATCCCCGAATCGATGACGTGGATCTCGATACTCTGTTCATTCCATTCGACCTCGAACGATACATGCCCACCTTCTGGGGTGTACTTGGCGGCGTTACCGAGCATGTTGACCAGCGTGATCGTCATCTTGTCCTTGTCGACGTAGAGTCTCGGTAACTTGGCGGGGATCAAGACGTTGAACAAGATCCCTTTACCGTCCATTTCGGGACGAACCTTGCCGATGACTTCTTCAAAGAGCCGCATCATGTCGGTCTCGTGTTTCTGAAGAGACATGGCGCCGGTTTCCATTCGACTGATGCTGAGCAGATCATCGATGAAACGAGACAGCCGAGTCGCTTCTGAGTTGATCGTGTTGCAGAAGTCCTTCTGCTTCTCGATGTCGATCGCCTTCATGTTGGCTAACGTCTCGGCATAAGCTTTGATGTTGGCCAGTGGTGTTCGAAGTTCGTGCGTGGCAGAGTAGACGAACTGATTGCGCATCTGGTCGGCTAGCTTCTGCTGAGTGACATCGCGAACCATCCACACATGCGAAGGAGAAGCGTCGTGACTACTGGCAATCAAAGGCACGCGAGAGATTCGCAGAACGCCTTTGGTCATGTCGCCTTCTTTGCCCATCTCAGCGACAACCTGTTGCGAGCGATACAGGGGATCGTTGAACCTTAAGGCAGCCGCCGAACCGGCCGCGAAATGAATGACCTCGTCCATGGTTCGACCAAGTACATCGTCTTCACCCGTCGCGACGATTCCCTGAAGCGATGGATTCGCGAAGGTGATTCGCTCTTCGTGATCGGTCAGGGCAATGCCATCGGTAAGACTTCGAAGAATCGCTTCCGATCGCTTCTCGCGATGGCTGCGCAGACCGGCTGCTACCTTCGATTCGAGATCCTGTCGGCCAACGCGCCGAACCTGTTCATCAACGAGTTTGTTCCAGCCGATCGATGGAAGGCTGGTCGCCGGAACCGACTCTAAAGAGATCTGACCAAGCTCTTCGATGGCGGCTCGGCGAAGTTGATGTTCGATGGCCGACATCGGTCTGACAACACAGAAAAGGAAGTAGCCCCCCGCGGTCAGAAAGGCAACACCCAACAAAATGAACAACAGACCATGCCGAAAAGCCGATATTGCCGTCGTCCACCACTCTTGCGGCCACGCCGCCGCTTCGAGCGTAGCAACGATCTCTTCGCCCTGTCGGATCGGCGTACGGTAAAGGAGAAGCGATCGTCCTTGTGGAGTTTGAGCTGTATGCTTCTCGACCTCACCGAACTGATTCAGCGTCCCGGTCGATTCCATCGCGGTCGATCCGATCAATGCCGGCGTCGAGTGCGCGATGTACACCCCGTCTGGACCAATCACCGCACAGTGCTGTAGATGATACTCCGCGTTGAAGCGATCGAGGAGAGATGCCGTCCGTTCACCTTGCCGATGACGAAAGTCGGCCCCGATCAGAGCCTCGCCTTTGGTCATCATCGTCATGGCGGAAGAATCGAGATGCTCCATTCGAAGCGAGAGAACCACTTGGACAATCCCAAAAGTCAGCAGCGCCACCGACGACAAGCCGGAAAGAAGATGTAATGCGATGACTCGACGAGGAGCATCCAGGTCGCGCGAGGGTTGAAGTAACATCAACATAAAAAGGTGTCCTGTCGCGACCGAACCGATCAACAAGTCGATGAAGACTCGGCGCGATGAGTTTGAACACGCACGCTGTCCGGCGATCATCGGCCAGCAGTGAGAGGCGATTCGATCGAATGAGAAAACCTAGCACGATTTCAATGGGCAGGCGGCTTGGGAATGGAGAGAAGAAGCTATCAAACTGAACAAACACGATGGAAATAGGAGTGGATTCGGCCAATGAGCTCGGACGGGCTAAAGGGCTTTTGAAGAACCGAGGCAAGCTGTAGCTCGTCGGAGGCGATCGAGGTATCGAGTTCGAGTTCCTTCGCGGTCAGCATAATGACAGGGATATGTCGCCAGCGGAGACTGGATCGAATGTGCCGAACAAGTTCTCGGCCGTCCATTTCGGGCATCTGATAATCCGTGACGAGGAAGTCGAATGGTTCGGCTTGAAGAAGTTCCCAGGCGATCTGTCCATTCGATGCGACCGTAGTCTCAAAACCTGCCGCCGAGAGATTGAACGCGATCACTTTCGCCATGGCCGGATTGTCGTCAGCAACGAGAATCCGTTTACGTGCGTCCATGGCTTCGCGTTCCTTCAAAGGGTTTGACCGCTGGAGATTATCCACCGTAAGAGGGAAGGCAATCGATGCCTCCCCATGGGATTGTCGGGGCAGACCACTTCTCTTCCCGTCAGAATCGGTGGAGCGGGCATTCCACCGAATCAGTGGCAACTAGTATTGGTCGTACTTGGTCACGCCATCCGAAGCGAAATCGTCGGAATTCATGATGAATTCGCCGGTCGTGCTATCGTAGCGCCAAGCGGTCGATTCGTCTGCTCCGGTGAGAAGAGTACCGGCGGTTTCCATCTTGATCGTATCCACCCCGGATCTCGGTCCGGCCGGTGCCTTGGGGAACGGCTTTCGCAGATAGGGTCCGAACGGATAGGCCGTTGACTTGGTTGTCGATACTTCGCCGAGGGCGTTGGTGTAGTTTAGAACCTGCCCCTTGAAGGCTGCTTCGGTGCCGGCCGTGAAGCCGGTTCCGCCCGAGGCCGAACCTGGGAAGACGCCGCCATGATCGCTTGCATAGAGCTCGACGGCCGAGCGCACCGATGCCAAATCTTGTTTGATGGCACTCTCGGCAGCGTTGGAGGTCGATCGCACCACGCGAGGTACCGCCACGGTGGCGATAATCCCGAGAATGAGAATGACAACGACAAGCTCGACGAGCGTAAAGCCTTTACGTTGATGGCGATCATGGCTCGACATGATGGACTCCCTCATTTGGAATGCGTGTTCGTCTCAAAAACCACGCGAAGCCTTTTCACGGCGAGGTCTGAAGAGAACCGTTGAACGCGACACGCGCCGGTTTTCCCACGCAAACGTAGGTTACGTTTAGTCCCAATCAAGCGGGAAACTCCGATGTTTCCGATCTTGATAGTTCCCCGTTTTGATGGGGTTGTGACGAGAAGAAGAGACGCATTCTTCCCTTCAACGCGAGCATTTCCCGCCGATAGGGAGATAAGAGTTGCCCCGAAAGCTCCGCATGATAGTCGATCCCGCATCGTTTGCCGGTCGGGTCCGTTTGCCGGTCGGGTGGACAAGACCTAAGCTTCATCGATTCAGCGTCCCTACACTCGCCGAGCGAAATGGGAGATGTGATGGCAAACGACTCGTCGAGCACAGCAATCCGAGCGGCAAACCTTTGTGAATCGCTTCACAAGGCGTTCGGCATTTCATTCCAACTCTGGAGCCCAACTGACTCTTGGCTTGATGAGAAACCTGTTGCTCCACAGACAGGTCGTCGTGGACCGATCGCGGAAAGTGAACTGTTATCGCTCCTGACGCGGGCAGAGCCCGTGATTGTCAATGGAGATGGATCGGGCGCCTACACCCTTTACTTACCTTTGCCGTGGGGACCCAGACGAAGCTGGCTGGCCGTGGGTCGCCTCTCCGGAGTAAGCAAGGAAGTTCTAGAACGGTGGAGCCGCACGTTCCTCGAAGCTCATCGCGCCTCTTTAGAATGCCACGCGTTGGAAGAGCAAGTCGGCGCGGCCATGAATCAGATTTCATCGGATCTTGAACAACAGACCTACTTGCGATTCCTTGCTGAGCAAATCGAATTGTGTGATGTTTCCCGTGATGTGTTGCATGTCGTGCATCGGGTGCTGCCTCGTTTGCAACGAGTCATCAGCGCCTCCTCCATCGTCTTTATTCCAAAAGAGCACGCTGATCTCTCGCGGGTTGCGAACGGTTGGGTGACGGTCGGCACACCTCCTTTAGATGCGGTCGAATGCCTCGAGCTTGCTTGTCATTTCGATCCCGCTCTCTTTCGCGGACCAGTCGTTCGTAATCAGGGATTTTCGTCAGGAAGTCAAGAACTCCCCGAACCCGTCCGAAGCTTCATGATGGTCTCCGTCGAGAAGGAGGGGACACTTCTCGGATGGATGCTGGCTTTCAACCGTCTGCCTGGCTTCATGGCAGAGAACGAGATCGACAACGGATTCGGGACTGTCGAAGCAGGTCTCCTTCAGGTGACCAGCATCATGGTAGCCACCCATGGTCGAAACGTTGCTCTGTTTCAAGAATCGGAAGATCTCACGGTCGCCGTGGTCCGAACGCTGGTCAATGCGATCGAAGCACGAGACTCCTACACTCGTGGCCATAGCGAACGTGTCGGACAATTGGGTCGACGGCTCGCGAGGCAGATGGGTCTTGGACGTGACGTTTGCGAGCAGACGTATGTAGCCGGCCTCTTGCACGACATTGGCAAGATTGGTCTGCCCGACCAAATCCTACGAAAAGAGGGGCGTCTGACACCAGAAGAGTTCGACCAGATCAAGAGACATCCGTCGATTGGATTTCAGATTCTTACCGGCATCGACAAGCTGGCGTATGTGTTGCCAGGCGTCCTGCATCACCACGAACGAGTCGATGGCGCGGGGTATCCTGCCGGATTGGTGGGCGACAACATTCCCCAACAGGCCCGCATTCTTGCCGTCGCCGATAGTTGGGATGCGATGACCAGTGTCCGACCGTATCGACAAGCGATGCCCTTCGACAGAGCGGAAGAGATCCTTCTCGAGGGTGCCGGCTCACAGTGGGACGAGTCGATCGTGCACTTGTTTCGAATGATGATCGAGAGCGCAAAGGAGATCGTGCGACCGCCCGCGGATGCTGCCCGCGGAGTGAATGAACTGGCGAGCGAACCCTCTTCCTTGGCTTCGTCCGAAGTGTTTGCCGAGAGGCACTCGTCATGAGAATGCTTGGCCGCACGCGCGCGGGATTCACTCTCGTCGAGATGATCATCGTCGTGGCGATTCTTGCCGTGATGACCACAGCAGGGGTACCGCGACTTCTTGCTCGACAAGATCAATGGCAAGTGAGCTCGGCCGCAAGGCAGCTTGCCAATGACTTGCGCGCACTCGCGAACCTATCGGTCGCCGCCAGCCAGTCCTATGAGATCGACTTTCTCTTGATGTCCGATCAATACATCTTGCCGGGCACCAACGATCCTTCTCGGCCAAGCCTTCCTTATCGGGTCGACTTAAAGAAGCGTTTCGGCGTCGACATCGTATCGACATCCCTCCCCGCGGTCCCTGCTCCATCGATCACTTTCTCTGGGCACGGCATGCCGTCGTCATCGATCACGATCTCGCTTGCGAAGAATGCCGCCCTGGCATCGGTGACGGTGGCGATCACGGGGGAAGTGAGCATCACGCCATGAAAGCGTTCATCCGTCAGCAACGAAACCGAAGTCTCGCCGGCTATTCGTTGATCGAAATGGTCGTCTCACTTTTCACGGTCTCTGTCTTATCAGTCGGGCTAAGCAGCTCTCTTTATCTGGCAACAAAGGGCTTGGCTTCGTCGGATGTCACTCGCTCTGGTTTCGAATCAACGACAGCGTTGGCCAGTCTGAGTGCCGACCTGCGCGAGGCGAAAACGATCACGCAATACACCTCGACAGATATCACCGCAACCGTGTCCGATCGGACCGGGGACGGCGTCGACGATCAGATTCAATACACGTGGTCAGGCTCGGCTGGTGCACCCTTGGTTCGGCGAATCAACGGCGGACCGAGCCGAGTCGTTGTTCCCTCGACCCGCGCGATCGACATCGATTCACGAATCGAGACCAAATCGACGCCGAGCGGAACGATCACCAGCAGCAACGTCGTTCACTCGCAAACTTCGAACACTTCTACTTCCGACTTGACTGTTAACACCACGAACAACTTCGGCCAATATTGCTATCCGACTCTCCCAGCAAATACCACCGCGTGGAGGCCCACGACCGTCAGTCTGTCTCTAAGCAAAGACCAAAACGATACGTCGGGTACGATGTCGGTCAGTCTCTTTCGGGCTTCGCCCAGCGGTTGGCCTACAGGTTCAATCGTTGGAACCGGTACACTCAATCTTGCCTCCTGGAATAACAAGAACTACGCCATGCGGGACGTCTCCATCACTGCGACGGGCTCGTTGCTTCCAACCGAGGGAGTCACGATCGTTCTCTCGTTCAGTGGAGTCCCCAACGGGCGGAGTATTCAGATTCAGACGACGTCAGGGGACAATGCCAGCGGGCTGATGAGTTCCACCAGCGGGAGCAGCATCTGGACTCAGGACTATACACAGGAGATGAGACATACATTGACGGCGAGCACCGACGCTCCGGCAACCAGCATCAACACGCGTCGAATCGCTTGGCTTCGCCTCCAAGTTCAAACGGAAGGATCGACATCGCTAACCAAACCGATCTCTGCAGAGTTCTTAAACAGGCCGATTGTCCCATGAAAACGCAAACTTCCTCTGGACATCGCCGAGCTGGATTCAGCTTGATCGAGGTGACGATGGCGACATTGGTGACGGGTATTCTCCTGTCCGGAAGCCTGGCGGCGTTTGCTCAATTGCATGGTCGTCAAAAGAGCATGGCGATCATGGAATTCGCCGACCTGATTGAACATGACTTGATGCAAGAGATCATCTCTTTTCCTTACAGTGAACCCTCTGTCACAACGGTGTCAACAGGGCCAGACGCCGGCGAAACCAGCCGATCTCTCTACGACGATATCGATGACTACCACGGCTGGACCGAGTCCTTTGCCACTACGCGAACGGGATCGGCCATCCCAGCAGGGGGGCGATTCCGACGGAGCGTCACGGTCGAGTTTGTTCGTACGAGCAATATGGCAATTCCCTCTCTGACCAATCAAGGGGCTCGCGTCATTACGATTGTCGTCAGTCTTGACGGACAGCCGATAAGCTCGCTTCAGGCATATCGAACACAGACCGACAATCAGGTGCCATGATGTTGACAAAAGCTCAGAATCGACGAGCAAGTATTTACGTGATGGTCCTGGGGACGGCGGCAATCGTCTCGTCGATCGCGCTGGCCTCGTTGGTCACCCTGCAAGTACAAAGCCGGAGCAAAGATCTCACCCGCGACCGTCGGCAAGCGGAACTCATCGCACGCGGTATGGTCGATCAGGCCCGAATTCTCATCGAGTCCGACAACAACTGGCGAAGCAATCGATCGGTCGGCGTCTGGACAACACTCAACTCGGGGAACTCAGCCGGTCAAGTGAAAGTGACCGATCCGGACGGCAACCTGAATGATGATCCCATGGATCCCATCCAAATCCTTGGATCCGCAAACACCGGCGACAGCTCACAGAAAGTAACCGTATCGATGTATGGGGTAGCCGAGCCCATCCCGGCCATCACCACACCCATCTTCGCGAACCTTTCGTTTTCGGTCTATTCTGGCAAACGATGTTCGGTGACGGGTGGTCCTATATTCACGAATGGCAATATCCTCAACGTCGGTACGATTCTGGGCGACACACAGAGCAGTCTCTACTTCGGACCGAGCCCCAGCGGCACGCGAACGACAGGGGTCCAATTGCGATCGTTGCCCGACGCGAGCGTGATGAGCTATTACGTGGGGCTCGCGCAGCCCGTTGCTTTCACGGGAGACTGGGTTGGGCGAGTTCTGACGCCGACAAACAATTTCGGCGGCGCAACCCAAGTGAACGGCGTCTATCGCATCGACACCGGAGGGCAAGACATTCAGATAAGTGATACACGTATCTTCGGCACGCTGATTGTGCAGTGCGGTTCATCAAAAACAGTCCGATTGAACGACCGCGTTCTCATGCAGCCGGCTCGACCTGATTACCCTGTACTCATTACCGACGGCAACTTGGAGATCGACTTGGCCAGCGGATCGCAGAACCTCAGCGAGAGTGTCGCCGCCGTTAACTTTAATCCACCGGGTTCACCTTTCAACTCGGTGGCCGACAGTGATCAGACCGACGTCTATCCCAACGAGATCCAGGGACTCGTTCATTCTCGTGCGAGTATCTTTCTCAAGAATGAATCTCGCGTGATCGGCAGTTTGTTGGGGGAGGGTCTAATCACCGTGACGGATACACCGAATGTTTTCTACGATTCAAATCTCACGACCACGCCACCCATCCGCTACAGCAACATCAAGATGAAGATTCAGTCGGCCAGTTGGAGCCGAGCCGTCGACTGAAAAAATGTCGGAAAGATCGCAAGTCGATTTTGGCGAGCAGGTCTATTCGATGTAGAGAAGAACGGAGTCACAAACGTTGGGCAACGGACTTATCGCGCTGACGTAGAAAATGCACCTTTCCCGACGGATAGCTGTCTGCTTCTATGGAAACGTCGCGGTTACTTCTCAGTTACCCAATGGAGATCGAGGATTGTGGCGCGAGCTCCACTCCGTTGGCTTGGCCGGCGCGTTTTCGTTGGAATCATCGGAAGGTGAAGTATTCCAATCATCGTCGCGAGCCGGCACTCTCGGCATCGAGGCAAATTCGCTCGACTTCTTCGCGATTTGTTTGGGTGAGGGGAGATGGCTTCCCTCTTCGCTCAGTTGAGCCGCGCTCGGCGGCGGAGGAACAAGCGAAGCCGAAGGCTCTCCGTCAGGCATCATGGCATCATGCTCCGCAGGCATCACCGGTTGAGAAGGCTTCATCGTCGAGACTTTATTCTCAACGGGGACGACGGCACTCCCCTTTGCCGGCACCATCGACTTGGTCGTGGCAGGCTTTTGGGGAAGGCCCGCTGTCACCGGTGAAGCACCAGCAGGATTGGATGGATTCATCTTCGGCTTGGCTGCGACGGTACTGGTCGGAGCGCTCATCGCGTTTGACTGTGCGGAGCACTTCCCACTGGCACAACCGCTGCCACAGAGAGTGGTGCAACCGACCGACATCGTGGTTCCCGCAAGGACCATCGCCAACAAGATTCTCATGACTCGAACTCCTCGGACTGTTGCGGATTGACCCAGGCCACGCGGACAGAATGATCACGCGGGGAGCAACTGCTTTTAACCCAGGCTGATGACCGCCCAATGGTCTAATGAATGCGTCCATTGAAACGAGCTCAAAAGAGGATGCGCGTCAGAGTGCAGTGTCGGGGAATATCCGTCCCCCAGAATCCTGCCAAGAGCAATGCCGTCGAAAAATCGCAAAAATGATGATCGATGCACCAGATCCGAAGGAAAAACACGGGCGGGTTAGGCGGAGTCTAGATCGGGTGTTGGTTGGTCGGCGGATTGGAGGACGACCTTTCGAGAGAACACGTCGCGAAACATGTCTGATTTATTGCGAAGCGACCAGGAGCCGAAGATGAGATTTCCCTCCGATTCGACCACCAGTCGAACCCGAGCACGCTCGACGATGACCGTCACCTTTTGCACCCGTTGTTTGTGGCCATGATCGAGAGAGTCGGCCACGCGAAGGATCGCCGACAGCGATAGGACGATCTGTCGTTCCTGACGCGATAAAGACTGAAACGAAAGATGAGACGTTTTGGGAGGGCTCTTTCGATGGTAGCGAGCCACGTTGGCGGCCATCCGGACTTCGTTGGGCAAGAAGCCGACGAGAGAAGAGTTCTCGATCAAGTAGAGCGAGTGTTTGTGATGGCTGGCCCGGTTGACGAACATGCCGATCTCGTGCAATAGGGCAGCGGCATGCAAGATTCGCCGCTCGGCACGGCCCCAGCCATGAACATCGATCATCTGATCGAAAATGGAGAGGGCCATCTTCGCGACATGGGTCGCGTGGGCTTCGTCGAAGCGATACTTTCGGCCAAGCGTCAAGGCAGCGTCTTCAATTTGTGAATCAAGCCGACGGTCATCCCCGTGATAACAGGCGTCGGCGACAATATCGAGCAGGATCCCATCGCGAACGCCGACGCGGGGGACGGTGATCTCGGTAACACCCGCCAGCTTCCCGAGTCTTTCGTAGACCATCGCGGCCGGCAGAATAACATCGGCGCGATCGGGACGAAGGCCGAACTGTTCCACACGTTGCTTGTAGGTGGTGACGGCCAGGCGACTGATGATTCCGCGAAGATCGCTCATCGACAGACGAGCAACACCATCGGGAGGGCTGCTGGCCGAGCTCGGAGCGAGTCGAACGAGCTCTTCGATATTGCCCCCCGTCGCGATGTAGCCGGCCAGTTTGTCCTCGGTCGAAAGGGGGACGCGAATCGTCGAGACGTATTCTTCGAGCAGAGAAAGAAACTGTTCAGGCGATTCCCCCGACTGCGTCAGTTGTTCAAGCAAGCGGACCGAACCGATCGTGTAGGATTCGAACCAGTGAATACCTTTGGAATCGGAAAGACTGATCTCAACGCTGCCTCCACCGAGATCGACCATCAACCAAGGTCGATCTCCCAGATCGATTCGGTTGGAGACCGCGAGGTGAACCAACCAGGCTTCCTCGGCCCCATCAATGATTTGGATTTCGATGCCGCTGGCGGCAAAGACGCGATCTTTGAACTCTTTCGAGTTGCTGGCTTCGCGAACGGCGCTCGTGGCGCAGGCACGCCAGCGATGGATGTGAAGCTCGTCGATTTTTCGCCGGAAGTTACAAAAGCCTTCGACGGCTTGGTCCATGGTTTGGTGACTGAGTCGGCCGGTGAGAAAGACTTCGTGTCCCAGTCGGACGGGAATTCTCTCGGTGGCGAGGATCTCAAAGTGTCGTTCCGTTCGAAACCGAGCGGCGGCAAAGCGGATACCGTTCGAGCCGGCATCCACGCATGCGACCGTTAGCGGAAATTCCTCCGTAAGGGGCTTTCCCTCTGCTGTTACCGAATTACCCACCCGCGTTGTGCTCCAGAAGGGAAAACACGTGCCGCGGCCAGACCGATGCAGAGCCGCGCCTCGACATTGTAAGGGACGCCGCTCGCAGAAGGTACAAACTCTCTCGAATCGATCTTGTTGTTGGTGTGGATGAGATCGGCGTCGAGAGTAAGTCGGCTCGCCCGACTACCCGGTTTTGGGCCGGGAAGACGGGCGAGGATTCGGCCCGACGACTACTTCTTCAAGCGGTCGGCAACTTCTCGACAAACCTTGACGCAGGCTCGGCAAGATTTAGCGCAAGCCATGCAAGCCTCGGTGCAGGTGCCGCTCTCGCAGCATTTGTCGCACTCGGCCGCGCACTTCTCGCAGGCGTCGGCACACGCGGCAGCGATGGAAGCCGTCAGGGGTCCGCCTCGGGCACAGATCTGTGCACATGCTGTGCAAATAGCGGCACAGTCCATACACGTTGCGGCGCATGGCATCATTCCCTTGGGGCTCAAGCAGTCGGCGACGCATGTTTGGCATGCGATACTGCAATCGGCACAGACCTTCGCACAATCGGTTTCCCTTTTACCCATCATGGAATGATGGTCGTGGTCGTGCTTCTTCTTGTCGTCGGCTCGGGCGGCAATACCCAGTGCGCCGATTGCGGCCGTCGTTGCTCCGAAGGCGGTCAACATTTCTCGTCGGTTCATGTCATGGTCCTTTTTCGAATGGTGCCGACCGGCACGGTAGCGATTTCGGCACTAACCCAGTGTGGGTCAGTCGTTCATCGAAATCGATCGGCCTGATCAAGTCGGCAGATCAAACTCATCGTTGGAAACGGATCGAGTTATTCTCTCTTGGAACAGAGGAGAATCTCATGTTGCTGTCGTTATCAAGTAGGCGAGGAGAAAGGAGGATGATCAACAGCGCATTCGGCCCAAGGCGCGGAGTATCCCCACCCCATGAAGGTGCGTAAACGAACCGTTCGGTGGCGTGGTCGAAGCAAGGGTCTTCAGAGAACGAAAAGATTCGTCGGCATCGATGAAAAGCAAAATGGGAGAGAAGCAAGTATCGTTTAGATCGAGAGAGTCGGCGGAGGGAAGGGTTCCCCATGCCGGGATCGTCCTGGCGAGCTCGCAGAGAGGGCAATTCGGCGCGATCGGGCCCGAACACGGCGTCTCGGGGCAATCACTCGCGTCCTTGGCGAGACAGTGCGGGCAGGAGGTCGTCGGGGCGTTCGGAGCCGGCGATGACCCGAACGCGTCTGCGGAGCAACAGCAGAGGTGCGGACCCAGAAGGACCGCGATCGCCAGCATTCCTGTTGCCGTCAGCCGAATCACGTCGCACTCCCAGATTGATCAGTACACCAACTCCATTACGAACTAAGCGAGTGAGAATGTCAACGGGGACCCAATTTTCCGAAGAAAAATCAGGCGGCTCGCTTTTGGGCCCCGACCGCGCCGACGACCAGCGAGGCGTTGTGGCCGCCAAAACCGAAACTGTTGGACATGGCGAAACGAACTTTGTCCTCCCGAGCTTGGTGCGGCAAATAGTCGAGATCGCACTCGGGATCGGGCTCGTCCAGGTTGATCGTCGGGGGCATGACGCCTCGGTGAATGGCCAGCGAGGTGAAGACCAGTTCGACACCACCCGAAGCTCCCAGCAGATGTCCTAACTCGCTCTTCGTGCTGCTGACGGGCATCTGTTCGGCATGGTTACCAAATACGTTTTTGATGGCTTTCGTTTCCGCCCGGTCCCCTAATTCGGTCCCAGTCCCGTGAGCATTGACGTAGTCGATGTCACTCGGATCTAGTTGGGCATCGCTCAGCGCTCGTCGCATCGCGCGAGAGGCTCCGCGTCCCTGTGGATCGGGAGCGGCAATGTGAACGCCATCGGAGGTCGATCCGTAGCCGAGCAACTCGGCATAGATCCGGGCTCCGCGGGCGCGGGCATGCTCGTATTCTTCGAGAATCAGGACGCCGGCCCCCTCGCTTAGGACGAAGCCCTCTCGATCGCGGTCAAAAGGTCGGCTGGCGGTGGCGGGATCACCGCTGCGTTGAGAGAGGGCTCGCATGGCGAGAAATCCCCCCAGACCCAGCGGGGTCAGGGCCGCTTCGCTGCCGCCGGAAATCATGACGTCCGCTTCGTCTTGTTGAATCGCGCGGAACGAATCACCGATCGCGTTGGCCGACGATGCACATGCGGTCGCGACAGCGCTGATGGGTCCTTGCAGACCATGGCGGATGGAGAGGTGCCCGCTGGCAGCATTGACCATCATGCGTGTGATCATGTGCGGGCTGAGTTTGCCCGGGTCTTTGAAGAGCTGCTTCGTCGCTTCTTCGAATTCTTTGAGTCCGCCGACGCCGCTACCCATGATCACGCCGCACCGAACAGGATCTTCCTTGGAAAAGTCGATTCCGGAATCTTCCACGGCTCGCGATGAGGCTACGACGGCGAACTGGCTGAAGCGGTCGAGTCGGCGCTGTTCGCGGTGATCGAGGTATTTCTCTGCCTCGAAGTCTTCGACCTGGCCGCCGAAATGGATTTTGAAGGGGGTTGAATCGAAGAGAGTGATTTCGCGGATCCCGCTCTTCCCCTCGCAGACGGAATCCCAAACTTGATTCATTTCGGGACCGAGCGGGGTGATAACGGCCATCCCGGTGATGACCACGCGCCTTCCTGGCATAGCCGACGAACTCCGTTTCATCGGGTGGGGTTGATCAAAAAAGGGAGGGCTCGCTTCTATCGCGACGCAAGCCCCGGGTCTTGTTCGGATATCGACCAGGCAATGCTGCGCCGGTTGATTAGATGTGCTTGTCGATGTAATCGATCGCTTGGCCGACGGTCTGAATCTGCTCGGCATCTTCGTCGGGGATGGTGATGTCGAACTCTTCTTCGAGTTCCATCACCAGTTCGACGGTATCAAGCGAGTCGGCCCCCAGGTCGTTGACAAACGACGTCTCGGGGGTGACCTGATCCTTACCAACGCCCATCTGGGCCGAGATAATCTCGATCACGCGTTCGGCAACGCTAGACACGGGGATATCCTCCAACAACAGCTTTCCATCGATCTGACCCGTCTCACCAATCATGGTCCAGGTCAGTTTTCAAAAGGCCCGCTGGAAGAGCAGACCCTTGAGGTTCCTTACGAACGTCTGAGCATCCGCTGCTCAAAAATCCCGCCCGAACGGTCCGGCAATTTTTCGAGGCTGCCCGGGGGCTTCCCCGGAGGCCTGGGATTCCATGGGCGGAAACCCCTCCGAATCAAACACAATAGCTGTGTCTACTCGGCTCCCACAATCGATGCAAGACCGCTACCCGAAGCTGGCCCCCCCATTTCGGGCTTCGTCGCATGTTACGAAGCCAATCCTCCCTAGGCCTCTCCGTCCACGCCTTGAATCCCGCCGATCCGGAGACTCCCGGGGCCTGGCAGGCATCCTTTTTCACATTCGAGCCTCAATATTCCCCCGCCCAACCTGTTCCATTTGTAATTTTGAGCCTGTCTCGTTGTTCTCTTTTGAGGAGATGCCAGCCAGGATTTGTCCCCGTTTTCTGCTGATTTGGTGTGGAACGGGCCAGCGTTCGGCATTCGCAGAATCGTCCGCTCCTCGGCCGTTCAGCACACACAACAAGAGGAATCTCACTAGTCGAGCGTGACCGAGCGATTAGACTACGGCATGGTTCCCGTTGCCTTGAGGGTTGTTTCCCATCTCGGAAAAGGACTGATCATGCCACAGCGCTCTTGGTCGGTTCTGGCGGCCATTTTCTGGATGGCTATCCCTGCTTTCGCCCAAGTCGGCGGGGTCGGGGGTATCGGAGGAGCCGGCGGCGTTTGGATCGATCCCGAAGGTATTCTGCATGCCGGCTCGGCTAGCAAGGGGCGAGGCAAAGCGATCGAGCCAACTCTTCCCGAAGCGATCGCCCTTCCGTCGGAACTGAGAGAGATCTCGCTGAAATCGATCGGCGAGGAGATCGCCTCGCTCTTGGCGTCCGGACAAAACATTCCGCCCGAGATCGAACATGCCGCTGGCTTGGCGCGGATCGATTACATCATCCTGGATCGACCGGGACGCGATGTTCGCTTGGCCGGGCCGGCCGAGGGATTCAGAATCCTTCCCAATGGACGGGGGGTCGGCAAAAAGACGGGCCGATCTATCATCAAGCTCGAAGATCTCGCCACGGCCATGCGAAGCGTGCTCGGCGGCGAACGCGAAATTCGCTGCTCGATTGACCCCACGAAGGAAGGGCTCGCCGCGATCGCGAAATTGGGAAGGGAACCCGTCACAGAGCGAAACGCCTCGAAACTTCGCGAATTCTACCGCGATACGATCGGCCAACAGGTCGTCACGACCGGCGGCGTCCCCGAAGGATCTCGATTCGCCCGCGTCATGGTTGAAGCGGACTACCTCATGAAGCAGATGGGGGTCGGGTCGATCAAGGTCCGCGGGATCAGAAGCCATCTCGAATCGCAAGCCGACAGGAATTTGGCAGGCGATTTCACCAGCACCCTAGCTCGCTGGTGGTTCACCTCACAATACGAACCCCTGACGGTCAACAGCCAGCGTTCGGTGTTCGGCATCCGCGGGCCGAGACTTCGACTCCTCAGCGAAGAAATGCTTTTCTTCGAGTCCGGCAAACGCGAAGGGACCGGCAAGCCGAGCAGAGACCAATTCGCGGACGACTTCACCGACCACATCGACGAGCTGCAAGCGAAGTACCCCGCCTTCAGTGATCTGGCCAACCTTTACGACCTCGTCTTGGTGGCGGCACTCATCGATCGCGAAGGATTCCGGGAAGATTGGGAGCAGACCGTTTGGCTGAATGAGAAAAGCTGGAAGACGCCGTTGGGAGTTGTCCCGCGCGAAGCCGACGCGATCGCTGCCGCGGATGCTCGCAAGGGTAAGATCGATTCGGGCGATCGGGGGTTGATCATCTCGGTCGCCTACGGGGGGGTCTCGATTCGGCCCGCGATGCTTTTGGGCAAACTTCCCACTGGCGGGCCCTCTACATCGCTGCCGACCAGCAATGCGCCCCCCGTGGGCGTGATCGAAAAGCTTTCGCCGACCCCGGAGAAAGCCCCGCCATTGAAGAAAAGGGTCGACTCCTGGTGGAAAGATTGGCCTGGCCCCGGGAAAGAAACCGACGCCTTGCGTCCCTCCATTGGCAAGTAGTAAAATGAATCCTTAGCCGAGCCGGGGGAGTATTTCTTCCCCGTAGGCAGGCCGACCAGGCAAGAGTATTGCGAAAAGGAGCGATGAGATGTCCTTGAATAGACGCGACTTCGTGAAGGCGTCGACCGCGGTCACGGTGTCGATGGCGCTGCCGGCCGGCCGAGCCAACGCCCTTTCGGAAACGGGCGACGTCCGCGTGGCGGCGATCGGCGTCAATGGCCGAGGCGTCGAACACTTACAAAGCATGAAGAACAACATCGTCGCGATATGTGATTGTGATGAGAAGGTTCTACGCCTGCGGGCCGATCTCTTCGAGCGAATGTCGAAGAGGAAGGTCGATCGCGAAGTCGATTACCGCAAACTTGTCGAACGGAAAGATATCGATGCTGTCAGCATCGCGACCCCCAACCATACTCACTCACTCATTGCCATTGCAGCAATTCAAGCGGGTAAAGATGTCTATGTCGAGAAGCCGGTCTCGCACAACGTGTGGGAAGGAAGGCAGCTTGTCCATGCAGCTCGAAAGTACGACCGCATTGTCCAGTGCGGCACGCAGAGCCGATCGAGCCCCAGCCTGAAGCAGGCGGCCGCTTGGTTGCATGAAGGGAACATCGGCCCCATTCAGTACGCGATCGCGACTTGTTACAAACCGCGAAAGGCGATCGGCAAGCTGAATGAGCCTCTCAAGATTGACAAGGATGTCCATTACGATCTCTGGTGTGGCCCGGCCGAGATGGTCGATCTTTATCGACCCAGACTTCACTACGATTGGCACTGGGACTTCAACACCGGTAACGGCGACCTGGGGAATCAAGGCATCCATCAGATGGATATCGCCCGGTGGTTCCTGGGGGAAAACGCCCTCTCGCCCCGAGTGATGAGTGTCGGTGGACGATTGGGTTACGAAGATGGTGGGAACACCCCCAACACTCAGATTGTCTTCCACGACTATGCCAAGGCCCCGTTGATATTCGAGGTTCGTGGGCTCCCCAAATCGAAAGCCGACCAGAAGAACTGGAGTGGCGACACGATGGACAACTACCGCGGCTCGCGCGTCGGCGTGATCGTGCAGTGCGAAGGAGGCTCCATCGTGATTCCTTCGTACTCGAGCGCCACGGCGTTCGACAAGGATGGCAAAGAGATCAAGAGCTGGAACGGCGGCGGAAACCATTTCGGGAACTTCCTGGATGCCGTCAAAGAGCATAAGAGGGAAATGCTCCATGCCGAGGTTCTTGAGGGGCATCTTTCGAGCGCCCTATGCCATACCGGCAACGTCTCTTACCAACTGGGCAAAACCATGCCGGCAGGCCAAATCCGCGAGGAAATCAAGGGTAACGCCCGAGCGCTCGATTCGTTCGAACGAATGGTCGCGCATCTTCGCGCGAATGAAGTGGACGTGGAATCGAGTTCGATCACGATAGGCCCCTGGCTTGAGATGGATCCAGCCAAAGAAACGTTCCTAGAGAATGAAAAGGCCAGCTCGATGCTGACCCGGAAGTATCGCGCGCCGTTCACGGTGCCGACGATCGCCTAAGTTGGGAGACGCTCGAGCACCTTCATGCCGAGCACCTTCATGCCAAGCGGTTGAATGATGTATCCGAGGAGAGGAGCGAATCATTCGCTCCTCTCCTCAATGGTGCAGGTGTTAGCCTTCGACTTCCCAGCCTTTTCGCATCGGGGGCTTGATGAGGATATCGAGTTCAGGCATTCCCTTGGCCTTCATCGCTTCGCCATCCCAATCGAAACTCTTGCCGGTCCGAACGGCGAGGTTCCCTAGGAGAACGACCTCGGTGAGAAAGCCCGCGTAATCGAAGTTCGATTGCGACTTGGCTCCCCCTTTGCAAGCGGTCAACCATTCGGTGTAGTGCGAGCCCGCCACGATGATCTCGTTGGCAACCATGGTCGCCCGGGGGAGCGTCGGCGCGGGGGGCTTGAACCCTTCAAACTTCTCTTTGGGCAACAGAAAGTATTTGCTGCCGTAATCGCTGGGGACGTACATCGTTCCTTTATCCCCCACGAGAATCGAACCACCCCCTGGCAATTCGGGCAACCCGACCAAACCAGGGTCGGGCTTTCGCCCGCCGTCGTACCACGTGAAGAGAACCGGTGGCGCACTGCCGCGAGCGGGAAACTGATAGCGGATGGTGGAGGCCTTCGGGCCCGACTCGGGATGAGTATCGGACGCCTCCGCTTCCACTCGGCTCGGGTAGCCAAGATCGAGAGCCCAGAAGCCCATGTCAATGATGTGACAAGCCATGTCCCCCAGAGCCCCGGTTCCGAAATCCCACCAGCCACGCCACTTGAACGGGCAGTAGGCCGGATGGTAGGGACGTTCCGGCGCGGGCCCGAGCCATAGATCCCAGTTCAAAGTATTGGGGACGGGGTCGCTACGGTCAGGCAGCGGGTCCATGTCACCCCACTTCTTCTCACTCCAGGCGTGAACTTCCTTGATCTTTCCGATCACGCCACTTTGC
>JAIELF010000055.1 GCA_019753235.1 bacterium | reverse complement strand
AGAAGATTGACCTCTTGAGGCGATTTCATGGCGGCGGTAACGCGGAAAGTCTGTGTTGCTGGGTCGGCCACCTGGGCGACTTCCCGAATCTCCACCGGAAAACGGACGCCAGGCGCGCCGCTGAATTCTGCCAGGATCTCGACGATGTCCGATCGCCGCAAACTGGCCATCACCGCTTCGGGAACATCGACCGCGACGGCAATCTCTTGCGTATCCTGCAAACGAACAACCGGTGCTTTTGCCTGAACGTTTTGGTTCGGCTCGATGAATCGGGCGGCAATGACTCCGTCATAGGGAGCAATCAGCGTGGTATCTTTTAGCTGAAGGCTGGCTTCGACCACTCGCCCTTCCAGTCCACGAACCGTCGCCTCGTTGGCCTCGATATCTTCGGCCCGACCGATCGTGCTCTTCTCGAGGAGTTGCCGAGCTGCTTCGTGGTTTTCCTTCGCGACTCGGTGGTTGGTCTCTGCCAAATCAAAATCCGTTCGCGACATCGCTCGGCGTTCCAACAGTCGTGTGGCACGGTCCAGTTCAGCGCGGGCATTGGTCAATTTCGCTTCCGCCCCTCGCACTTGGGCCTCCAAGCGAAGAACTTGCTCGGGCCTTTCCCCGGATTGGAGAGCCCGAAGAGCCGCCCGAGCTTGATCAAGCTGTCCCTGCAGCGCCGTCAATCGAGCTTGAAACTCGTCAGGCCGAATTCGTCCGATCACGTCTCCCTTGGCTAACTTCTGCCCCTCTTTCACGGGAAACTCTACGACCAGTCCCGAGACCTGAAACGCCAGCTCGGCTGTCTTGGTTGCCTCCACCTTGCCGGGAAAGACACGACGGTGGATTTCGTCGCCCGCGGTGATGGTCATCGCTTTGACGGGCCGAACGATCTCGCGCTGCTCCGCTTGCGGGCGAGTGCAACCCGCGAATATAAAGGGCATCAAAACCAAGGGGAGGGCAAAAGAACACCTCCTCCACCCGACCATTCTCCTGGCGTACACCACGAACGCTCTCCTGACCTTTGGAGGATCTGTTACCGAATCAAATCTGGCGTTGATCGGATTCGTCTCTAGCGTACGAAATTGGGGGCGTGACTCGAAACGCTGTCTCCGCGTGAAGGTGGTTACTCTGGGGGATCACAAAATTTCTTTGATGACGTGGCCGTGAACATCGGTGAGTCGGCGGTCGATCCCGTTGTTGCGAACGGTGAGTTTGGTGTGATCGATACCTAGCAGATGCAAGATGGTCGCGTGGATGTCGTAAACTTGAGTTCCGTTTTCGCGGTCGGCCGGCTTGTAGCCGAACTCGTCGCTCAGGCCGTGCGAGATCCCTCCTTTGATGCCGCCGCCGGCGAGCCAATTGGTGAAGACGAAGGGATTATGGTCGCGTCCTTTACCCCCTTGGGACGAGGGCATTCTTCCGAACTCTGTTGTCCAGAGAACAATGGTGTCCTCGAGCAGGCCCGATTGCCGAAGATCTTGCACGAGAGCCGCTGCCCCGTGCGCCATGCCAGCCGCGAGCGGTCCGTGGTCGCGAGCGACATCTTCGTGCGAATCCCAATTTCGACGAGGAAAGCCGTTATCATTTCCCGACCAGATCTGCACAAAACGAACGCCCCGCTCGAGGAGCCTCCGGGCGACAAGGCATTTTCGAGAGAACAGAATCGTCTCTTCGCGCGAATTGATTTCGGTCGGAAATGACGAAGGGATGTCATCGAGTCCATACATCGCCAAGATGTGCTTGGGCTCGCCGGAGATGTCGAGTGCCTCGGGAGCTGCCAACTGCATGCCGGCAGCAAGTTCGTAGCTTTGGATGCGCGCATCAAGCCGACCATCGGATCGACTCTTCAGATGTTCTTGATTGAGCGATTTCAACAATTCGAGCCCCGCTTTGTCGCTTCGCGCGGGGAAATGAAGAGACTCGCTTTTGGGGAAAAGATCGACGATCGGTGTTGGACGCTCGGGATAGATCACCGTTCCCTGGTGTTGGGTCGGCAAAAACGCGCTGTCCCAATTCTTCGTTCCATTAGAAGCGAGTCCGCGACCATCAGGAAGAACCACAAAGGTCGGCAACTCGTCGCGAAGCGAGCCGAGCGCGTAGCTCACCCAACATCCCATCCCCGGAAAACCAGGACGCTGGAAGCCTGTTGTTTGCAACAAGGTTGCTTGGCTGTGCACGCCGGTCTTCCCGACCATATTGTGAATGAAGCAAAGCTGATCGACGACTTTACCGAGCGGCGCAATGATATCGGCCAGGGGTTTGCCACACTCGCCGTGGGGACGGAACGGCCAGATCGGCGCGAGCCAGGGGCCCAGCCCATCCTGAAATGTCTCTACCGGTTCGCCGAAATCGGCCGGTTGGCCGTGACGTTTCACCAATTCACTTTTAAAGTCGTAAAGGTCAAGGTGACTGGCTCCGCCGGCCATGAAGAGTTGTATCACCCGTTTTGCCTTGGCAGGATGATGGAGCGGCGAAACGACGCCGTGTGTTGCCTGTGTTGAACTCGCGCGGGCGGACTCCTCGGCCAGCATGACCGCCAGCGCGATGCTTCCTAGTCCGCCGCCGGCGTGCTTGAGGAAGTCGCGACGGGTCGATCCTACCGGGTCGCGCTGGGGACTCATTCGTTTCGTGCTCCACTCAATCGACAAAGACGAACTCATTCATGTTGAAAATCGCTCGGCAACACATGGGCCAACCATGTTCCGCGACAAAGCCCATCAACAGGTCGCGTTCTCGGTTCGTTGGCAAACGCGACAGCGCCCGACGATACAAATGGTCGATTCGTTCTTGATCCGATGGGAACTCTCGCACCAGGCGATCGGCCAGTTTGTCTGCCATCACAAGGACAAGATCGTTGTTCCATAGGGCCAAGGCTTGCAGCGGCGTGATGGTCTGATTTCTTTTGTCAACAAGCATGGACGGGTCGGCCCCGTCCATCGTTGCCATCCATGGTTGTTGCTGGGATCGAACCAGAAAGCGATAGATACTTCGTCGATGCAGAGTAGGGTTATGTGCATCGGCCAGATGATACTGATAGTGGGGCGAATGCTCGGGGTGTTCGACGATAAAGTCTTGAAAGCTGGGACCACCCATCGTTGATTGAAGCTCGCCCGCGACAGAGAGAATTGCATCGCGAAGTTCCTCCGCTTCAAGCTTTCGCCGCGGAGCTTGCCACAGGAATCGATTATCGGCATCGATCGCGCTGGCTTCCGCGCGAGCCTCCGACGCGAGGCGATACGTCGCGCTCGTCACCATCAATCGATGAAAATACTTCCAACTGTTTCCCTCTTGACGTGCCTCATTCGCCAGCCAATCCAGCAAGGCGGGATGGGAAGGTGTCTCCCCCATGCGTCCGAAATCGTTGGGAGTATCGACGATGCCATGCCCGAAATGGTAAAGCCAAATTCGATTCACCCATGATCGCCAAGTGAGCGGATGATCGGTCCGAGTGATCCAGCGAGCCAATGCCGCCCGCCGATCCCCTTCGCGTTGTGTTGAAGTGAACTCGAAGGTTGCCTGCTCGGGATTAATGACCGCAATCGTTCCCGGCGACATCAATTCTCCGGGCTTACGGACGTCTCCCCGCGCCAGCAGGTGAATGGGCCGGGGTTCCCCTCCGCTCTTGCCGGTCCCCGCAAACGCGCCCTCCCCCTGATGAATGCCGGCCGCATAGACAAGGGTCGGCTTAGGAAGAGTCAACTTTTCGATCGCCGCTCGCGCTTGCCGCGAGAGGATCTCCTTCCGTTGTTCAAGCATCTGGGCATCCAGACGCTGCATGATTGCTTCACGCTGTTCCACCAATTCTTTCAGAGCGCTTTTGTCCATCGCTCCGCGTGGGTAGAGTCCGTCGATCAGATTCTCTTTTCGCCATCGCGGCGGCGCATCGATCGAATCCTTTGCCGTCACGAACACGATCGGATACTTGGTAGATGACGCCTCGGGGCCGAAGAGTTCAAGCTCGGCCAGCGCGAAGATGAAGTCGTTTTGTCGGGGAGCCAAAAGCGTGGCGGTGACGCGAACGAATCTTGCAACAACAGTGGGGAAATCAAAGGTTCGTGGCTCCGTGGTCGGCTTCGGAAAATCCTCCTGTGTCCGATCGACAAGGGAAGTGATTCCCGTTTGAAAAGTCGGATCATCCGAAGCATCAATGCGAAATCGGACGGGAAACCCAAAGCCGTCGCCGATCCCCGCGAAGTCGTCATGGCAGGCGACAAGCGCGAGCTTCGCCAGACTCTTACTCTCACCTAGGTCAACTTGGACCCATTTCTGATGGTCGGCCGACGTTTCAATCTGACTGTGATAGCCAAACGCGTCCGGCATGCGGGCCGGCTCGCTCCCTTGTTTGATCTTCTCCTCTAACAGCGCCAGCTCGGGACCGGCTTTGTCATGAATGGCTTGATCGAGCTTCGCCAGAGCCTGTTCTATTTCCCGCGATTCTTTCTCTATTCGAGCTCGCTTGGCAGCAACAACGGGGTCGGCATCGAAAGGGCGATTGGTTCGATCAACCGCCGCGAAAACCGCATGCAGCCGGTAGTAGTCTTCCTGCGTGATAGGATCAAACTTGTGATGATGACATTGAGCACACTGCACCGTCATGCTGCAAAAAGTGTTGATGGTGGTGGCGACCATGTCATCCCGATCAAGATGGCGGGCGATCTTGCCGTCGATCTTCGACTCGGGAACTTCCGCGTGGCCGATCAAGTCCCAAGGGCCGGCGGCTAAAAAACCCAGCGCGATGATCCCCTCGGATTGACCGGGACAGAGAACGTCGCCGGCCAACTGTTCTTCCACGAACCGCGCGTAGGGTTTGTCCTCGTTCAAGGAGTTGATGACGTAATCGCGATACGGCCAGGCATTCGGGCGAGGTTGATCCTTGTCGTAGCCGTGCGTCTCGCCAAAGTGAACGACGTCCAGCCAATGTCGAGCCCAACGCTCGCCATGTTGACACGAAGCGAGAAACGAATCGACCAACCGGTCGTAAGCGTCGGGACGCTCGTCCGACAGGAAGCGATCCACGACGTCGGGCTCCGGAGGGAGACCCACAAGATCAAACGCCAAACGACGGACGAGGGTCCGCCGATCGGCCGGCGAGTTCCTTGTAATCTCCTTCTCTTGCTGCACGGCTGCGACGAAGGTGTCGATCGGGTTCTGTGCCCAAGTCGCGTCGTCGACATTCATGGTCGGCAGAGCAGGGGATCGGATCGGTTGCAGCGACCAGCCGGCGGCATCTTTCACGATGGGCAGAGTCAGGCGACGTTCGGGAGGCCATGGCGCTCCTTTGACAACCCATTGTCGCAGTTGAGCCCAATCGTCGGCCGAGAGAGGGTCAGCATCCTGAGGCATCTCTGCCTGGCCCGCCTTGGACGCGGTGAGTAACAGAATCGGACTTTCCGCGGGAGAGTCCCTCAAGACAACCGGGCCTTGATCACCTCCCTTCAGAAAAGCGTCATGGGACTGGAGCGACAATCCCCCTTTCTTTTCATCGTCGTTGTGACAACTCAAACATCGGCGCTCGAAGATCGATGCGACTTGATCGAACGGAGCGGGCTCTTGCGAACGAAGAATGCCAGTGAACAGGGACGTTGCCAGCAGAAGAGAGAATGGTGTCGACTTCATCACCTGATTATGCCGCAAATGATCAGGAAGAGTCCAGCGATCCATGGGCAAGGTTTCACCCCTCCCCTTCTTGAGAAATGAATCGATAGCGAAGAAAGCCTCGATTTTACTTTGGCTGCAGCGTGTCCGGCCTGCCGGCACGAATCTCGCTCAGCCGGCGGGCGAGCCTTTGAACAATCTCGGGGTGATCGAGGGCCCGATTCTTCGATTCGGCAGGATCTGCTCTCAAATCGAAGAGCTGAACAGGCGCAAGCGAGTCGGTCCGATCGACGCCGGGCCGAGGATAGCTCCATCCGCCTGAGCCAGGGCATTCCAGATACTTCCAGTCTCCTTGTCGAAGCGCGAGGGATCCATTCTGTGACAAAGAGACGAGTTCTTCGCGACAGGGTTGCGTTGGGTCCACAAAGAGAGCGGCAAAACTGACACTGTCCTCGGCTCCGCCGGCGGGCAGGGGAGCCTGGACGATCTCCGCCAAGGTGGCAAAGAGATCGTTCAGGCAGACGAGCGAAGTCGAGACTTGACCAGCCTTGATCGCGGTCGGCCATCGAACGATGAGCGGAACACGGTGGCCTCCTTCGTAAAGGTCGGCTTTATGGCCGCGGAATGGGCCGCTGGGATGATGTCCCTTGGCGACCAGTTCATCGAAGCCCGCCAGCGGGGCAAAGCCGTTATCGCTCGAAACAATAATCAGCGTATTCTCTTTCTGCCCGCTTCGTTCGATCGCGGCAATCACCTCGCCGATACCGGCATCGGTCTGCATCAAAAAATCAGCGTAAGGAGTCAAGCCGCTCGCGCCGCGATACGCTTCCGTTGGAGCGATAGGAGTATGGGGTGCTGCCAACGGGAGGTACAAAAAAAAAGGCTTGGCGTCGTTTGATCGAGTCGACTCTTCGATGAACGCAACGGCATGCGAAATGAAATCAGGGAGGACTTTGTCGTCGCTAAAATCGGGGGCACCAGGGCCTCTCCGAGTCTTTGCCGGGTTGGCCCCGCCGTGAATCATCGGGAACTCGCGAGTGGCCGTGGGAGGAACCAAAACGTGATCATCAACGATGTAGGTGTAGGGAACCATATCCAGCGAAGCGGCAATCCCGAAGAAGGAATCGAAGCCAAGCTTCGTGGGGCCGTGACTGATCTTCTGTGTGTAATCGACATTGTCGACTTGGCTTTGCAGTTCGATCCCGAGAGAGGAGACTGTCTTTCCAGGATGGATGGCCCAGTTCATTCCAAGATGCCATTTTCCGACGCACGCCGTTCGGTATCCCTGCTCGCGGAGAAACGAGGCAAGAGTCGGGCGGTCTGATTCGATGAGCGCCGGACTCAGGCCGCCGAGAACACCCCTTTTGAGTCGGCTACGCCACGAGTGCCGACCCGTCATGATTCCGTAGCGTGTCGGCGTGCACACGGCCGAGTCGCTGTGGGCGTCAGTGAATCGGATCCCATCCCGTGCAAGTCGATCGAGTACCGGCGTATCAATCTTACTTGCAGGATTGTTCGAGCGGAGATCTCCCCATCCAAGATCGTCGGCCAGGATAAAAACAATGTTGGGTCGATGGATCGGAAGTGGATCGATCATGATTACCGACATGAAAGTAAGAACGATCGACGTCCCCATCGGCTCTCCTGCAGAAGTTCAAAAACGAACGTCGTCGGCATCGGTCCGAAGTTCGCTCGCGAATAGACTTCGTTTATCGAATCGCCCGCCGAATGATCATCATCTCTGGAACCACTTTGGGTCTGATCGATCGGCGCCAGGGAATCCATAGGCCAATTCCTTACAATACAGTAGATGACCAGAAAACAATAGCTGTCTGCCGGGGAGTCATGGCGTCAAAGCTCGACAGCGAATCTGTCTTGTTCGTCGAATGCCCCTCGGTGTTTCCTGCGCGAATATCGGGAACCTCACTCATGTCCTTGTCGGGAGTCGAATGGATGAAACAAATCGGGATGGCGCTCGCTCTGGGATTGATGTCCGCTTCTCTCGCTCACGCGCAGGCCGTGCCCGTCCCGAGCACGGCGGAGGTTGCTCGATCAATGGAGAAGGCGGCCAATCAGTTTCTGTCGCTGCTTGATGAATCGAAAGCTCGCCAGACCAACCTTTCTTTTGATGATCCTCGCCGCGTCGATTGGCACAACATCCCCAAACCGACTCGCAAGGGACTTTCGCTACGCGACATGAAGTTGCCTCAACAAGAGGCATGCCACGAACTCCTCCGGTCGGCATTAAGCGAATCGGGCTACGAGAAAGCCGTGCGGATCATGGCCCTTGAAAACAACCTCAAGGAGGGAGAGAAGAACCTTGTCGGAAGTCCTCTGCGCGATCCGCTTCGCTACTATTTGACGATTTTCGGCCAGCCAGGCTCTTCGGGTCGATGGGGCTGGAGTTTTGAAGGCCATCACTTTTCGCTGAACTTCGTGATCGACGATGGCCAAGTGGTGGCCCACTCGCCGAGCTTCTGGGGAGCGAATCCCGCCACGGTGAAGATTTTTGTCGAGGGTGGCCCCGCGGTGGGAACACGTACGCTTGCCGATGAAGAACAGATCGCTTTTGATTTGACAGCATCGATGACAAAGGAGCAACAAGAGCGAGCGATCATCGCGAACAACGCGCCGGCCGATTATCGCGGGGCAGGCGTCCCGAGCCCGCCACGATTTGAGCCGATCGGTTTAGCCGTCGCGGACATGACCGAGACCCAAAAGAAGTTGATCGCGTCGTTGTTGAACGCATACACCTCGCACCTGGCGGGGCCCTTAGCATTGCAGCGACAGCAAGAGATTCAAGCGGATGGTCTCGACAAGATTTACTTTGGTTGGGCAGGGGCTGTTCAGCCCGGCAAGGGACACTACTACCGCGTTCAGGGGCCGTCGTTCGTTTTAGAACTCGTCAACATTCAAGCCGATCCAGCCGGGAATCTTGCGAATCATATTCACTCGGTCTGGCGCGACCCGCGTGGTGATTTCGGAGTCAAAGCGAACTGATACCTCGTCATCGGATACTTCTCGATCCGCGACGCCGGCGGAACTGGATCGAAGTTGGTCGAGCTTAGGCAAGACCCCCACCCCTCTCTGGTTACAGCTCGTTCGATTAAAGCATAGACCCTTCGAGAGAGTTTCTGCTTGTTCGTCGCGAAGGATCGTGCCAAAGTCACGAAGAGTGTAACCAATCAGAGAAGGATGATTCAATGATGCGATCGGGCGTGGTCGGCGTCGCGTTGATGTGGGGAACGATCGTGCTGGCTGACGAACCGGCAACCGTTCGCTCGACGCGTATCATCGAGGAGAATAAGCGAGAGGGATCGACCGATTGGCAATTGACACGCGTCCGAGTCGATTCGACGGGCTACCGATCAACCTGGATCGAAGGGTATTGTTCTCGGCAAAGCGTTCACGCGGGTGAAACGATTGACGTGATGGTGTCAACCAAGCCGGCTAGGCCATTCAACCTTGAAGTCTTTCGAATGGGATACTACGGCGGACGGGGTGCTCGGCTGGTGCAGCGCTACGGGCCATTACCTGGAAAAACCCAGGTTGATCCCACGCCTGGCAACAACAATGTGCACGAGTGCCATTGGGATGTCAGTCAAACAATCACCATTCCCAGCGACTGGATCAGTGGCGTTTATCTCGGTCGATTGACGACCATTCCTAGCAAACCCGAAGAGCCCTATTGGCAAAGCTACGTCATCTTTATTGTGAGGGACGATAGAGCAGCGGACATTCTCTTTCAATGCTCGGACAACACTTGGCAAGCGTACAATCGCTGGCCAAGCCATTACTCTGTCTACACCGACCCGAAAGGATCGCAGGGGCCCTGGGCCACGGTCAGTTTCGACCGCCCTTATGCCCGAGAGGCTCAGCATGACGGCGTCGTGGATGATCCGCTGACCGTTGGTTCGGGTGAGTTTCTTCCCTTTGAGTTTCCGCTGGCTTATTGGCTGGAATCGCATGGTTACGACGTGATTTACGCGTCCAATAGCGACCTGGCTAGGCAACCATCCCATGACATCAAGTTGTTCATCAGCGTCGGGCATGATGAGTACTGGGATCTTCGGCAATACCGCCATGTCGAACAAATGCGCGATGCGGGAACGAGTCTCTTGTTTCTATCGGGAAACGCGGTTTGTTGGGTCACGCCGATGACCGAGAGTTCGATGGCCCAGCCCTTTCGAAGGATGTTTCGAGGCGGGCCGTATGGTGCCGAGAACGCGTACGCGCTGCAGCGAGAGAAAGAACACGGACCGTTTCCCCACCGGGGGCCGGACGAAGGGCTTCTCATGGGGGCCAGGAATGTCGAGCCCGTCAACGGTGGCGGAGATTGGGTGGTGCAGAAGCCCGAACACTGGATGTTCGATGGGACATCTATGAGGAAAGGGGACCTGATTCCCGGTTTGGTCGGTTGGGAGTATCACGGCGAGCCTGCGAAGATCAAGGGCTTGGACGTCGTTGCTGCCGGGACGGCGTGGGTAGGAGGTGATCTGCCTCAATCGTACTCCGCCACGATTTACCCGTCGGCCAAGGGAGGCTTTGTTTTCAATGCCGCGACCATCTTCTGGTCACAAGGTCTCTCCTCGCCGCCGGGACATACGCTTCCATGGTCGCATTACACTCGGCCTCACGGTCCCGATCACCGAGTTCAAAAGATAACCCAGAATCTCGTCGAGCGAGCGATCCACCCTCACGGCCAGTAGTGCGAAAGCGGCCAATAGACACCGAAGCAGCGTTACTCAAAGAATCGATCGAGGAAGTCCAGCGTCTCGCGCAATTGCTCGGGACCGATCTGTTCGAGGATGAGTGGTCCATCCGGATTGTATTCGTCGAGAAGTTCCAGATACTCGCGGTAATCCAGAGACCCAGTTCCAGTGCGAGGTGTCGTCAGCGTCCCGCCGACATAACGAACGTCTTTGCCGTGGGCGATCGGACAGAACTCTCCCATCACTTCAAAGATTCGGCGTAAGAACGAGGTCGACGCGCTCACCATGTTTCGCGTGAAGTAGCTTGCCGGGTCCATCACAAACTGAACGGTCGGCCCGAAGTGTTCGTGAATCGCTTGTGCGCTTTCCATGCTGTGCACCACATGGTACAGGTAGCCCTTCAGCAGGATGGTGACGCCGTTCTTCTCGGCCAGTCGAACCGAGGGAGTCAGGTTGCGTCGAAAGAGGGACAAAGCGGCCGGGCTGCGGTTATCGCGAAAGTCCGACCAAGGATGTTCGGGGTCCAGAGTACCGGTCTCGGTGATGATGTGTTGGGTGCCGAAATCCTGACAGTGTTCGATCAGCGAGTCGAATCGTCGAATCAAACGACGACGACGACTGATCTGGGGATCCACGAAATTGGTCGAAGCGGTCAGGCCCGCGACTTGAATACCCGCATCGACGAAAGGCTGGCTGATCTCTTTGCATTCGCTCACATCAAACGATCCACCCTCCTCGGTCAAACCGAGATTCCATCGGGGCTGAATCTGAACCGATTCCAGACCGTACCGTGCAAAGAGGCTCGCAACATCGGCCGGCTTGCCCCGAAACAGATTAGAGAACGCTCCCACTCGAGGTGGAGCAACAGTCTCGGCCACGCGAGCCTGCTTTTTCGATCGTGCCATCACATGTCTCTTTCTGACGGGAGGAGTCTGGTACTGAGCGGAGTATAGATCACAAATGGATCAAATTTGTGAAAATGGATAACATGGGTAATTGATGCGTCAGTATCGAGCGATCGCCCATCGGTCGCCGAAGCATGTTCGAACGTGGATCCCACGTTTTCCCCGCTTCATGCGTTTCGCGTAACCTCTTTTCTCATTTTGCTTTACATGGATAGGTCGATTGGGAGAGGGATGGGCGAAGAGAAGTAGGAACGCGTTTTCCCCATCAGATTCTGAAAAAAAGTGTCATCTTTTCTGACCGCCAAACCCCAGCATCTTGTGGTTAGGCGAACCGCTTGCCCCCACATGTTCGGCCTGGGTTCGGTTATTTCGCGGCTGGAGAAAGAATTAATTTGATCCGCTGTCGGAGGTCGTTATCTTTAGCCCATCAGTCGTGGGAAACCTGCCCATAACTGAGGCTCAAAGGATATTGTACGTGGGATTTCGTGGGAAAGGAGTCCAAGTCGTCCAGGTCGAACTAGGCCGTGCCGAATCGGACAAACTCCATGCAGCCAGGCTCTCATGAAGAAGCCATCATCGGAGAGTTCCAAAGGACTCTAGACGACCGCTATCGACTTGCTTTGCCCCCAGAAGTCGCACAGTTTCTCGGCTCGGACGCCACCGATGCCGTGCTGGTCAAGGAGAGAGACCGGTGCCTGAGTCTCTGGAAACCCGAAACCTGGAATCAGCACTTCGAGAAGTTCGCCAACAACCTCAAACGGCAGATTGCCGACGACATCTACGAGTCTCGGCGCATTCCCGATGTGCAGCGAGCGGCGAGATTGTTGTCGGCTCGGTATCGACGGATTCAGATCGGCCAACGATCTCGGCTTCTTATTCCCGAAGGTTTTCGGGAGTTCCTCAGCGTGGCCGCCAACGGCGAAGTGGCGATCATCGGTGCTGGTGTGTGCGTCGAGATTTGGCACCCCGAAGCGTGGCTGGCGTATCTCAAGACCGACTTGGAATTCTTCAACGAATCGTTCCGCAATATCGCGGCAGGCTGATTGCTGGCCGACCCGAAACAACAACCTCTTTCGTTTCCGATCACCGAGCAGCGAACGTCCCATCGGCGACGACGGCTGCTTGTTGGCTCGTCCCAGCGCGCTCTCACCATGGAGGCGGTCTCTTCGAAGAAGCCCCGGGCCGACCTCGTTCCGCCTGGCTCTTCTCCACAGCGGCGAAGGGCCGGCTCCGTGGTGAGGGTTTTTCTTTGGACGATGCTCCACTTTCGAACACGGAAGTCTCTTGGTCTTCGGACTGAGGCGGAGTCTGGGGAATGGATGCCCCACTTTTTCTATCGGCACTTCATCGCATGATGCGGTTGAGGGGTGCCGAGCTTGTCAGTCAGAAAGGAATGATCGGGCAGATAAGACCGAAGCGTACGGGGCCTGAGCGCCATGGATGGTCGCAGTCTAGGGCTTGACTCTAGAGCAGGTTGGTTGGTGGATGACGGCCCTGGCCGTACGCTTCGGACTTACCTTTCGGACAACAGATGGTGGACGGAAGCATGAAGTGGAAGTCGCTATCGGGTCGAACGAAGAAAAATGGTGCTTCTTCGATCGGCTCTGGGTAGCAACACCGTCGTTGAGCGTTGGGGAATCGGCGCGGGGCACGGATGTCCCTCCCGATCCCAACATCGCTCCATTTCTTCTGATGATGTTGTTTGTGTGCCCGTCGCGGGTCATGCTCGCGCTTAGAACTTCGGGATCCGCTTTTCGGCCTCTTGCCGACGTTTCGGATCGTTCGTCGAAGGATTCGACGGCCGTGGATCGTCGAAGTAATCCTCCCATTGGAATCCCATGGGCAAGTTGAGCTCGGCCTGTGCGAGCATTGCCCAAGGCGTCCCTGCGTGGGCCTGAACGACCTTCTCCAGAATTGCTCGCGCGCGGGCCGCATCCGCTTTTGCTTCTTCGTTCGCTTTGGCTTCCTTCTTTGCCTTGGCTCCCTTGGCAACATCGGACTGACCGAAGCGAATCTCTTGATCAGGAAGTAATCGCCAACGATTGTTCTTCCCCTGCGTCGGTTTGGGATTCACCTTCATCAGCGCGAGTGCCCAGTTGTACTCGTTGTTGCGAACGCGCGTCGAAAGAAGCCGACCCAACAAAAGGTCGTAATGAGCTTGCCAACGAAGGCTTGGCTCTTTTTCTCGCTCCTTGGACAAGGGTTCTAGTGCCAACAGACCTTGATCGACCACATGGGCGAGCGCTGCCACGTTCTTCTGAGCGTCTGAAAGCTGACGATTGAGATTCTCTGCGAGAAAGTCGAACTGCGGGCCGATCGGCGTCTCTTCATTGGCTCGCACGAATTCGACGATCGCTCGTCGAAGCGGATGTTTGGCCAACTGTTTGGAGTAATCGTCGAGTGAAAGATAGTCGGGGGCATACCGAGCCATGGCCGACCGATCAAAGTTCTGTCCGGGTAGGCGATTATCATCAAAGAGAAAGTACAGCCCGCCACTCATTCGGCTAAGGAAGCTCAGCCCGTAGGGACCGTATCCCGACGCAAAGAGGGGTCCACGCATCGGCCCTCCCCAGAAGGGGAGAGGGAGATATTCGGGCAAGACCGACTCGGGGCCACGATTGATCGGTACCGAGAAGACCTCGCCGGTCGGCTTATCTGTCCAAAGAATGTTGACGGTCTTGCGTCCGAAGGGCGCCGATGGCCCAAGAACATAGACGGGGATTTTGTTTCGACGAACTATCTGTGCACAATCATCGATCGAAGCCAGATCGTCGCCGATCTCGTCGGTGACGACGATCATCATGACCGATCGCTTCTGCTGCGTTTGAAATCGGCGATACTTTTGAGCTGCTTCGCGAATGGCAGAGAATATCCTCTCTTCGCCGGACCCATCCTCGCCAATCGAGCGGACCGCGGACTGCAGTTCCGCGGGGTCCGACACCGGCTTATCGGTGACGAACTCAACTCCTTGACCAAAGGAAACGACAGAACTCAAAAGCAAATCCTCGCGCATCTTGCCGAGCTCGGCCAGTTGACTGTTGACGCGGTCGAAACGTTCGACGACTTTCTCCCGCGTCTCTTTTAGGCTTTCTGTCGAGTCCATAACCCAAACGACCAGCACCGGCCCTTGGTTGAGTTGGCGAATGATTTCACGAGTGATGCGATCGACAGAGCCTTCGAGGCCGCCGGCATCGACCGTTTGACCCATCAGGCCCGGCACCACTTCGGTCAGGCCGATCTCCGAAGGAGCCGACGCCAACGGCCGACTCGGGGCTTCCATGTCGAGCCGAGTCAAAGGCGCGACGTCGGTCGCCGGTGAGGGACTCGCGGCGCTGGCCGCCTGCATGGCGCCCGTGGCCGACGACGCGAGATCAACCGTCGGACTGGTCCCCACGGTCCCTGCTAGATCGGTCACTTCGATGTTGTCGGGCAGATCGGTCATCACGACATCTTCTTCGGGCAGAGCGGCCTCGAGCGGGATGACCTTTGGGGGGACGGGAATCTCATAGGTGAGAAAAACCAATCCGCCGATCAACAGCAGATGCAGCACCAATGAGGAACCGACTCCTGTTAAACGATCGACCCATCGTCGCAAGGGAGATGTTCTCGGGTCAGTCTTCGCGGGCTCTTGGATGGCGGACACGGAGTCGTCCTTCCTCAATCGCGATGCTCGTGCTCAAGTGGGGAAGATTCGTCCCAGCACGCTTCTTTCTCATTCTATCATCCCACGAGAGCGCGCTCCCTCATTCTTTGACGTACGGCAACAGGCACGGGTTCCCGGGGATCTCCCGCGTCTTCGTCTGTGTTTCTCGTCGTTTCGCGAAAAGCTAGTGCCGAATCACTTGGCGATAGAGGGGAATGGAGAGAAGGATCATCAGCACCGTCGGCGACCAGACACTGATCCAGTCGACCACCAATCCTTCCTTCACCAGGTTCTGAGAAAGAATCAGTGCTGGGTAGTAGATCGTCACAATTGGCAAGAAGCAAACGAAGAAAGTCTGCAGAAAGTCTCGCTTCTGAAACAGAATGCCGATCGGGCAGCCGACCAGAACAAATGTCAGGGCGGCAACCGCCTGCGCCAGTCGGCAATGGACCTCGGCATCGAGTTCGCGCGACTTGCGGACCTGTCGAACCGAGTAGGATCGATTCTCCGTCACCATACTCGAAAAAGGCGTCGGATCTCCTTTGAGGAGACTCCACGCGCCCGACGTCGCCAGATCGAAGTCCGCGTAAACAGCGGTCTGGCGGTATCGACCTGCTTCCTTTTGACACTCCCGCGACGAGTACGATTCGGTCTTCAGCTCGGCCTTGGCCAGGTGGACGGGCACAGGCATCGGGTAAGTTTGATCCTGAAAAAATCCCCGTCCCTCCGTCGAGAGAACATGGTGATTGAGGAGCCGCAACCGAATGCTTGGACCTTCCGCAGGGACCGTTGCACTGGCGGGGACAACGTCCAGCGTCGCCTCTTCCGCCTGGGCCATGAAATCATATTTGCCATTGGGCGCGCGGTGCTTAAATGTGGCGTTGATGAGCCGATCGTCGCGCACTTCCTTGACAAAAATCTCGTAGGGAAAGTCCGGCTTACAAATCTCACCTGTTTGACGAAGGTAAGAAAGGATGCTCGTTTCGAGATCGTCGAGGATCGACTGCGTTACCTTTCGATGACAAGTAGGAATCATTTGGTCCGCCAGATAAATCCCAACACCGGAACAAACGATCCCCCACAAAATCGCGGGTTGAATGATGCGCAGAACATGGATCCCTCCCGCCTTCATCGCGACGATCTCTTGGTTGCCGCTCATTCGGCTATAGACGAAGGTGACCGCAAAAAGAATGGAGACTGGCATCGTGTAAGGAAGTGTCGGCGGGATCAAGTAGGGAAGCATCATCACGATTCGAATCGGCTCGATGCCCAGCTTGCCTGCCTCGACCATCGCTTGCGTGACAACAAAAAGACCTGACATGCCCGTCAGTGTCAAAAGAGTGATCTTGATCAGGTCGAAGAAGACCAACCGGCTCAAGAGTGATGTTGGCAAGGAAAGTCCGTCCCTTTGTTGCACATCCTTGATCGACCGCAGGCCATCCTTCCGGGTCGGCCTTGGCGCGGCATCTCACGACGAAGGGAGGTGTTGCCGAATCACCCCCGCCAGGCGAGTGACACCCTCCCGGCAACGGTCGATCGATTGATGACCGAAACTCAGGCGTAGGCAATGGCGCGGGGCCCCTGCGTCGGTGTCGGGATAACAGAAGTTTCCGGGCACGTAAAGAACGCCTGACGAAAGTGCGTGCTGAAAAAATGAACTATCCATAGTCGTTGAAAGCGAAGTAGGGAGCTCCATCCAAACGTAAAGCCCGCCTTCCGGCATTGTCCATCTTACCCGATCGCGCTCATTTCCCAGTTCTTGGTCGAGTTGATCGAGCATTCCCGCGAGCTTGGCGGAATAAACCTTGCGAAGCGTGGCAAGATGGCGATCGTAGGCGCCCGATTCGAGCATCTCCAAAACCAATTGTTGATTGAGACTGGCCGACCCAAAGTCATGATGACCCTTTTGCCGAATCACCTGTTCCAACAAATCATCCGGCGCGATGATGTAGCCGGTGCGAATCCCAGGTGCTAACGGTTTCGAAAAAGTGCCGGCGTAGATGACCCGCTCCCCCTCAGGGTCGTAGGCGAGCAGGCTTGGTTCATCGTTGCCGTGATAACGAAGCTCGCGATACGCAGCATCTTCCAGGACCAGCAGCCGATGGGTCTTCGACCACCGCTCGGCCAGTTCAACCAACGGTCGACGACGGTCGGCAGCAAGTGACAAGCCCGTAGGATTGTTGAAGTATGTGACATCGTAGATGAACTTGACGCGGGCCAGTAGATTCGAACGTTCAAGGTCAACCAATGTCGATTCCAAATGATCCAGATTCATTCCGCCGGCATCAGTATCTATGGGGATGATTCGAGCACCAAACGACGCGAGTGCCCCCATGTAGACAAAGTAACCAGGTGCGCTTCCCAGGACGATGTCTCCCGGATCGAGCAGGACTTCCGCCAGGATGTAAAGAAGTTGTTGAGAGCCGGTCCCAAGAACAATTCGTCCGGCAGTCGCTGGGTGCCGATCGTCGGCATTCATGGTTCCTTTGAGCGCGTGGCGGTCCATGTCGCGGAGTCGGTCGGCGATCTTCCCGCGTAGCGCGTGATGGCCCGGCGTCGTGCCATACTGAAGAGCATCTTTGGCCCGGCGCGGATCCTTCCAAAGATGCGAGATCGCCTCGGCGATTTCCTCTCTCGGCAACGACTCTTGATCGACTAAGCCCGCCGCCAGCGAAATGATGTCGGGGTTGCTGATTCCCTGTTCCATCAAATAGCTGATCGGCGCTTCGACCGAGTGGCGGGCACGCTGGCTAAAAGAAATGGGGATGGATGACACGACCGAGCACCTTCTTTCTTACGGAGTAGAAAACGTGCAAATGCTGAGGACGTTGAAGGATGCTTTCCATTCTTCCTGATGACGCCGGGCGGACATGATCATCGCAAAAACCGTTGGTACGCCTCGACCGCCAAGACGTCGCAGCGTTCATTCTCGGCATGGCCCGCATGCCCACGAACCCACTGAACGCTTACTTTTCGCTCGCAGACGAGCCCATCAAGCTCTTGCCAAAGCTCGGCATTTTTGAGTGGTTTGGGCCGACCTCCCTCCATCCGCTTCCAACCCCGAGATTTCCATCCTGCCATCCACTCGGAGATCCCCTTCGCGACATAGTTGCTATCGGTGGTGACGCGAATGCTGCTGCCGGGCTTCGTGGCCGAGAGCCCTCGAATGACGCTCATCAATTCCATGCGATTGTTGGTGGTCATCAATTCACCATCGGATGCTTCGGTCTCTTGCCCTGTCGATTTCTCACGGAGGACATACGCCCAGCCGCCGGGCCCCAGGTTGCCGCTGCAAGCGCCGTCGGCAAAGAGTTCGAAGTCCACATCCGTAGGGCTCATCCATGTTTCCTTGAATAGAAGACTGGCCGATTGCACCGATTGCCAGATTGATTTGCGAGAGGTTCGGCAACCTGTTCCTGCCAACATCAATGTTCGGGCGGCCCGCCGTATCTGAGCTCGACGGTTATTATCACAAAAAGAGCTTGGGTTGGGAGCAGTTTTTTCTTCACACAAGAGCGTAAGACAACCCGTGGATCACGGTCAGCGTCTTATCCATTGTCGAAGTTGTAGGCCCATCACCACAAAGGCAAAGAGCACGCCCGTCGCCAGGACAATCATTTCTCGCGGCCGGTCAAAGAGTGTTTTCCAGCCAGCGGGAACCGAAGGAGGCTCGGCGGGAGCAGCATCGGGCGGCTTCCTTTGCGACAGAGCGATGTCCAGCGATGCCGACTTCTCTTTCTCGGCTTGTTCCAGAGCCCGGCGGTGATCGATGAGCCAGCGCGGCGTGTATCCCAGCGAGCTTGCTCGACTAAGACAAACTCGCGCGGGCTGAGACTTTCCATCCGCATGCAATGCCTCCCCTAAGAGTCCCCAAAGCCAACCTTGCAATGGCTCGTATCGGAGAAGCTTAGCCAGATTTCGACTAAGATCGGCGGGGAGTTTGGCTCGTTCGGTTTCGGGAATAGGCCCGGCCCACGTCGAAAGGTCATCTGCCAGGAACGTCGCGTTCCAGGGATTCGCGTCGGCCGAGGGGGGCTTGCCATGAATCTGGCGATAGTTCGTTAGATCGCGAAGCAAGGTCGCCTGCGAACGAACATCCGTCGATGCGGCCGGGTCGATCTGGTCCAGCGAGCGAATCGCCAAGTCGAACGAACCCTGACTCGATAGGGCGATCGCTTCCATGAAGAGTGCCAGCGCATCTCGCGGCGACGCCTGTTTCCATGTTGCAATCACTTCCAGGGCTGCTGCCGGCTGACCGATTCGAAGCAGCTCGCCCGCCAACTCGGCCGGCTTGAGTTGGCCACGGAGGTCCCGCGCCGCCCGAGATAACCCACGCGATTCGAGCTCTTGCGCCAACAGCATGATTTTGTCGGCCGGTAGCGGTCGCAGGGCCGATTCAGTGTCGGCCAAAAACTGATTGATTTCGCCGACGTCCCAGCTTGGTGTCGAGGGATCTGTTGATTTGTCTTCTGCAGAAACAAATGGCGAGGAGACGAGACCCATGAATGAGGTGAGAAGGAGCCGACCGATCAACAGGGTTCGTAGCGACTCGTGTTGGTTTCGACGAATCATCCTCGTGCGAACCTTGCGACAGAGTATCTCAGCAACAATGTGTGGGCGGGTCGGACGGGGCATCATCTGGGCCGCCAAGTTTATAACTAGCGAGCTCAAGAAAATGCCGAAGCCTCATTCCAAAGAATGAGGCTTCAACGTTGGCCTCGGGTCGGCAATAGGACGGCCTGATCGATCATGATCGGGCCAAAACTGAAACTAGTTGCCGGCGAAAATGACGACCGGCTCGTCCTTGAACGAAGCCTTCTCTTCGCGGAACGAAACCGCGACGAGAGGCGAGCGTTCAACGCGGAAGCCAGCAGATGCAACCGTGCTGGTCGCAACCGGAGCCGCGTCTGCACAGGGGCAGGCACAGCTAGGAGCCGGCTCGGGTGCCGAGCACTCGACCGGAGCCGAGCACGCCGAAGCGGCACAGTCCGAACCCGAGCAGCTTTCCACCGCCGAGCACGAGCAAGCACAATGGCACTTCTTGTGGAACATTCGCTTGAACAGGCCACACTTGTGGCGCTTAACCTTGGCACATGAGCAGGCCGAAGCCGCACATGAATCCGAGCAAGCCGGCTCTTCGACCGAACAGGTCGGAGCCGAGCAAGCAGGCGCCGAGCAAGCCGACGCACAATGGTTTTTATGATGGAAGAAACCGACGGTGCTCAATGCAACCATCAAAACAGTGCTGTACATGATGAGGTCCCTCGGAGTTAGCGTGGCCCGACTCGTGTTATACCCAAAAGAGAGCAGCTCCGGCGGGTCACAAGACCGGACCGTCTCCTCCTGAAACGTTGCCAATCCCAAAACCCGTGGCGAAGATACTCATCATCCCACTGGCCAGTCGGGACGATCTGTCCTTCGCCACTCCGTTACTCCCCAGCCCCGAAAACGGCGCCGGAAAAGTCGCGGTAGTTCATCCAGCCCACTCTAGACTACCTATTTTGAGTGAAGCGGTTCGCAGGGAGTGTATGTCTGGGAAAACCGCGAGTCAAATGTAAACTGCGTGGAAAGGGAGGCCCTGGAAAACTTTGCGGGCAACCTAACGGCGACTTCGCCCAGAACATCGGTTTTTATCGTGTTGCGTCTCCCTTTTAACATTCCCTGCATCGGTGTGATTTGTTGTCGCAGTTACCCCCCGGGTCGCCGATTTTTTCACGCACCAATCCGACGCCGAGAGCGTTCTTACATCATCCGGCCAGTCTGTTTCACTCGTGGGCCACGCTGAAAGCCTCCGTTCGAAACGAATCTCTCGTCGGCGGCGTGGATCCAGTCCGAAGAACTCACTGGCCACTGGGAGAGTTCAGCTCACCATGCCGATGCTGACAGACCATCTTTGGTTTATCTCGCTCCTCCTCGTCTCGCTGGGAGGGTCGGCCCTCTGGGTGGCGAGCCGATCCGGGTCGCCGGCGGGCCAGCGGTGGAGCGTGGCTCTGCTGCTCGTCGGTGGGCTCGCTCTTGCGATCGAACTCGTTTGGGCTTCTCCCTTTGATCATGTCCGAGCCTGCCTTGACAGGATGGTTCAAGGCGCCAAGGCGGGCGATCCGGAGCCGATCTGTCAGGCGATTGCGACGGATTATCACGACGGCCGACACGACGCGGATCAACTTCGCGAGCTTATTCGAAGTCGGCTTCACGCCGGGGCCGTCGACGATGTTCGCTTGGCGGGTCTGGAGTTCTCCCGCGAAGGGGACGACATCCAAGCGAGCTTTGTTGTTCATGTTCGTAGCCCGAACGGGCGATCGAGTTCGCCCTATCCTGCTGGCAGTTATCCAATTCGTTTGAAGATGCTCTTTCGAGAAGAGCAAGGGTGGAAGGTCGTGGCAGTCCGTCGCTTCGACATCATCCAAAGTGCCAAAGAGATCCCTCTCGATTCCGTTCGATAGGTCTTACCGATGACAACGAAGTGTCATCGTCTCTCTCTGGCCTCGTTTGACGGCCGGCATCGCTGTTAGCGGAAGCGCTGGCAGCGAGGGCAATAGCTCGACGAGGACGAGGCCGGCAGGGCCATCGTGGTCGGGGTCGAAGCAGCGGTCTCCGCCGTCTGGTTGCTGATCGAGGTCAACACCGAGTTTGCCGGTCGACCTTTCGCTTGCTGACAATCTTCGAGCACCTTCGTGAGCGAAGCCTTATCGAGATCTCGCGACGTGCGGAAGTATTGCCATTCGCGATTTCGTTCGACGACGACGGCACCGGTCTTGCCATCGATTTCGAAAGACTTGAACATCTCGGCCGAGGTCGGCTCGGCTTTGTCTGCCACCACGGTGACAAACTTGTCGGCCACCGTTTCGAGCCCTTCGAATCGGCTCTTCCAAGAGGCATCGGTCGCTGAATCCGTGAAGTAAACGAAGATCGGCTTATCTTGCGTCTTCGACTGCTGATAGGCCTGGGCATAATCGGTCAGCCATTCGCCGGCCAGGGCCATGACCGGGCACGCGCTCAGCACCAACGCTGCGAAAGAACGAAGCATAAAAAACCTCCTGCTTGAAGAAAAGCGTCCGCACGACGGACCTTCCAAAGGTTTCCGCCGGAGTCCGGGCGTAGTTCACCTTGCCCAAGGCGAACTCTCGTGAAGGGACGCTGTCTTTGGCAATCGTGGCGAATTGATAGGGTTCAGCTGGGAACTGTCATCGATTAATTTCCGCTCAGGTAAGGCCTGCTTCGCTAACTCTTGGCGAGCACGCACCTTTTGGAATGTCTTAATTTCCTCTTACATCGCGATCCGGCCGTGACAGTAAGGTGTCGCTGCGATGATGGAAGGTGACTTTTCATGCCGCCGGCCGCCGGCTGACGACGCCTACTCTGAACGAACCTCAGTGTCCTACTCTGAATGAACCTCAGTGTCCTGATTTGATGCACCACCTTTGCGCAACAAGTTATTGACAGAACGCTGTCATTGAGGGGGCCTGTCGATTCGGACATCGGTCGGCAAGGGGCATCGCGCCTTGATTCTCGGGCCGGTTCATTCATTCCCGACGGAGCCAAAAACGACTCAGTCGTATCATGACATCAAGAGCGCGATGCATGAAGGCTCGCGCCATGATCATGATGCTCATCATCCTAAGCAGCAAGGAAACCACGATGAACGACGACGTCAGCGCGGGGCTCGCCGAGCTCCAAACAAAGTTGGATCTTTTACGGAGGACTCTTTGACGTCGATCGCAAGCTCGAAGAGATAGCTGGTCTGGACGAAAAGATGCTTGCGCCGAATTTCTGGGACCATCCCGATAAGGCACAATCGATCGTGACCAAGCTGAAGGGGCTCAAGGCGACGGTCAAACCATTCGAACAAATGGCAAGAAGAATCGACGATGCCCAGGCGATGATCGAGTTGGCCGGCGAGGAAGATGGTCAATCGATGTTGGCCGAGGTCGAGCAGGCAATCAAAGAAGCGCGGGAGGAACTCGATAAACTCGAATTCAAAACCCAGATGTCCGATCCTGCGGATATCAGCAACGCCTTCGTGACGATCCAGGCGGGGGCCGGCGGCACGGAGTCTTGCGACTGGGCATCGATGCTTTACCGAATGTACACGCGTTGGGCCGAGGATCATGGCTACGATCTAGAACTGGTCGATGCCGACGAAGCGGAGCAAGCGGGATTTCGAAGCGTCACCTTTGCTGTGCGGGGCGAGTACGCCTATGGCTACCTGCGTGGCGAGGCGGGGGTTCATCGGCTGGTACGCATCAGTCCCTTCGATGCACAATCGCGCCGGCACACTTCCTTTGTGGCGGTCGACATCATGCCTGAACTGGACGATAGCATTGAGATCGATGTCAAGGATTCTGACATCGAGATGGACACCTTCATGAGCGGCGGCCCTGGCGGACAGCATCAAAACAAAACCGCCAGCGGTGTTAGGCTTCGCCATTTACCCACGGGGATTGCTGTCGAATGTCGAAACGAGCGAAGCCAGCATAAGAACCGCAAAACCGCGATGGCGATGTTGAAGGCGAGACTGTACCGCATCGAACAAGAGAAGCGCGACGCGGAGCTTGCCAAGCTTTACAACGAGAAGGGGGAGATCGCTTTCGGCAGTCAGATTCGCTCGTATGTTCTTCACCCGTATCAGTTGGTGAAGGATCACCGAACCGATGTCGAGGTCGGAAATGCGGGGGGCGTGCTCGATGGCAACGTCGATCCCTTCATCGAGGCGTTCCTCAAAACGCGTAAACCTCCCGCCGCGAATTAGGCTCTAGAGGGAGAGAATATCCTCGTCTTCTTGGCGATCGGTCAAGAGATCGAGGGTCGGATCGGCCACGAAGAAATCTTGATCCTCTTCGCCGAGCAGTGTGTCGATGGCCGAGTCGTTCAACACGGTTGTTCCGGGAATCAACTGATAGTTGCCGTTGAGATGTTCGCCGACGGACGAGCCTTTGATGTTGCCGACCCGCGCTTCGTAGGATCGTGTCGATCCCCACTCGGCTTGCAGTGCGTATCGGCCCGTCAAGTGGTAGCCTGGAACGACCAGTCTGCCGGCGATGAGGAGATCGCTGCCGGCGCCGCCGCGTAATAGGTCGGCTCCAATGCCGCCGACAAGGATGTCATTCCCCGTTCCTCCAAGAATGGTGTCATTTCCCCCCGGGCCGATGTCGCCGCCTTCGAGGAAGTCATTGCCGGCACCTCCGTCGATCCAGTCGTCACCCAAGCCGCCAACGAGTGCGTCATTACCGTCGCCGCCGAATATCCGAGTCGGATTGACGACGAACTCCGCATAGACCAGATCGTTGCCAGCCTGTGCATAGACAATGAACGAGCCGTTGAACGAGGGAAGCGAACGGATTTGTACCGAGCCGACGAGTTGCCCGCTGGGGAGAACGGTTCCGTAGACTTGGTTATCCTCCATTAAGACAAGCATAAAGTTGCCGAGAAACATGTAGGCGTCGATCCCGGTCGTGCCGCCAATGATTAAATCGGTTCGCGCGGGCTGGTTCGGGTTTGCGCGAGTGGTCATTGCGACAATGCTGACGGGCAAGTTGAACGTGTTGCTGACAACGCCGTCCCAACGCGTTGCGGTCATTTGCACGTTATAGTTGCCGTTGGTTTCGAAAACGTGTTCGATCGTCGTCCCCGACGGGGCGACAACGGATTCATCGACCGACCCGTCGCCGTTCCAATCGATCGCAAAGAACCAGCTTTCTGATAGGTCGGCCGGCCGATTGTCGCCGGCGGAAAGAGTGAACGGGATAGGCTCGCCTCGGACCGCCAATGTCAAGCCCGACAGGCTCGCGACGGGGGGAGTGATTTTCTGCGTTGAGAGAATGTACTCTCCCAATCCGCCGTCAGCGCTCACGATGAGCCGATAAACTCCGGCCGCGGGAGCGACGAATCGGCCCATGGCCGAGGTCTGACCAGGATCCTGCATGATGGTCGCGGGAATCACCACTCCACCGGGGCCGATGACTTGCAGATTGGGGACGAGAGCTTCACTTGCCGGTCTTCCTGGCAGAAAAATGCTACTGGCGCCGAATTCGAGAGCCTCATTGGCGTTAAGAGTGACGGTGTAGGCATCGGTATCTTTGATGGGCATCGGTGTCGTGGCGACGATGACCGCGCTGAAGTTGAAATCGACATCGAAGCCGAGCGGCACATTCGCAATAAATCGCAGGCCCAGCGGAATGGTGATGCGGGCAGCGCCCGGGATAAATTCGATTCGGCCCATCATGCCGGGCGCGTTGGGAAGATCGGGTGTATTCACGGGGAAGGATGACGAAGTACCCAAGGCCGAGTAAGAGATCTGACCATCGGTGAACTCATAGAGGAGACCCGACGCGTCGAAGTAGCCATCGCTATCGACGGCCAGTTGACCGCTCGAAAGAGTGAACATGATATTTCGAATGGCCGCTTGAGCGACCAATCCGCCGAGGTTGACCTGGCCGGCAATATCCGCTGGTGCCGAGCCTGGGAAAAACGAGCCGGCATTGGCGATAATGTCGAGATTGGCCGACTGGAAGGTTAGGCCCTCGGCAGATCGCTGAACGGTGAACTGTCCGGTGAAGGGGGCATCTAAGCTGCCAGGTGCTTGCTCGACGATCGGCAGTTCTAGCGACCCACCGGTGAACACCACTTTTGCCTGCATGGTGAGCAGACTCTGCGAGGAATCGACGGTGAACGTTCGTGAGCCGAGAAGATCGGGAATGCCGACAAAGCCGATCGCTTGACCCGTTCGATCGATCGATCGAGCCGGCCCCGGCGAAGAATTGTTCGGCTCCGTTTCGAGAACAACGTTATCGGTGACAACAAGCGAGTATTGGCCGAGAGTCGAGGACGTGAGCACCAAGCGGTAAACACCCGGCTGCGTGACAACATAGTCTTCGATCACGAGGTTCGTGCCGATCGTGTTCACGCCCGAAGTCGTGGTGCCGGCCGTGCGCACAATTGATCCGTTAGGTGCCACGAGTTCAAGACGACTCGTGGAGAAATCAACGCCGGTAAGCCCTGCAAGCGAGACATCAATCGCTCGGCCCACGCTGCCTGTGAGATCAACGGTGTAGACATCCTGCTCTTGCGTTTTGGCCGGTCCGTCTTCATTACCACGGATGGCAACATCGTCGATGTTCCAGCCCGAGAGTGCGCCGGTGGTGCTGGTGGTGCCAATGCCGAAGCGGACGTAGACGGTCGGCTGGTTGTCGGCGATGGCCGAGATGTCGTACGTCTGCAGCGACCAAGCAGTCTCTTGGAGGTTACTGGCGCTATTCTGGAAAATGGTTGTCCAGGTCGTGCCGTTATTCGAGACCTGGATATTGGCGCGATCGAGGGTGGACGACTCTATCCCCAGCCATCGACGGAAAGAAAGCGTCGTTCCGGTCTTGCCCACGAGACTGACCGGTCCCAAGGTGGCATAGTTGGTCGTGGTGAGTCGATTGGCGTAGGCTCCATTGAGATTGTTGCCGATGACATTCTGTCCGGTGAAGGCGCTGTTGGGATCGCCTCCTAAGCCATTGGGCTTTCCCCAGGACCATTGGCTCCCCAGGGTCCATCCAGGGTTCGTATCCATCGTCCATAACAGTCGCGTCACATCGCTTGTCCCCACGACGGCGTAACGACCCTCTCCGACGGGTATCAATGATGGAGCGAGTGACAGGGGGCTGACATCGCTGGTGTCCTGTGATTCGATCAGGGTGTTGCGATAGATGTCGAACGAATAAGAGCTGGTTCGGTCGCCGACGATTCGCAGCGTGTACGTGCCGTCTGTCGGTGCGGTCACGATCCCGACGCTGGTGGCTTGTCCTGGGGCAGGGCCGGTGGATAACGGGCCTAGGCCGACCCACTGAGCGGAAATGCTGGCCGAGAGATTGTTGGGCCGAACAACGGCCGACAGCGTCTCGCCCGCCAGGACGTCGAAGGTGTACTCATCAATGTCGCCCGCTTGATTGCTGAGACCTGTGTTCCCCAAGCTTGCCAAGATCAAGCTTCCCAGCGGCGCAAGCCGTTCGAAACTCTTCGGAAGATTCCTACTCACCACGTCGAGATCGATCGACGCGGTGAATGAATCGCTGGGGTTACCCGAGAGATCTTTGATCGAGCCGCGCGGGACGGAGTACGTAAGGGAACCCTCTCGCTCGACCCCCGTCAGGTTGAACTGCACCGTGTTAGGTCCGGTCACTTGAAACCCAGTGACTTGCCCTTGATTGATGACGAGGTCGCGAGTGCTGATCGAGGTCGGATCGAATGTCTCATTAAAGGTTAGCACGATCGACGAAAGAGGACTCAGGGCGACCGAGCCTGCCGAGGGGGAGGCGGAGGAAACCGCCAGGGAGATTGGATCGTATCGGAAGGTGGTGCTCATTCCCGCGACAGAGTCGCCGTCACTGAGGCGACGAATCGTATCCGTTGCGAAAGAGATCGTTTGAATTCCCGGCGTCACGACCGGACTACTCAGAAAAGAGAATGACAGGGTACTGTCATTGACGACGGATACCGAATCCGCGAGCACGCCATTCACCTGCAGATCGCCGGCATCGACGGTGCTTGGATCGAAGAGGTCCGAGAATCGGACGGTAAACGTGGTCGGTGGAGTATTGCTGATACTGTTGAATGCGGGGGTGACGTCGCGAACGACAAAGCCAAGCCGAAGCATCGATTGATAGGCGTTGACACGACCTCCGGTGACGGTAATCCCGGCCAGGGCAGGTATGGGGTCGGTCCCATCGAGAATCGCCTGTCGAATCTCGGGCAACGTCGCGTAGGGAGCGTAATCCCACAATAAGGCAGCAACGCCGGCAACCACAGGCGACGCCGCCGACGTGCCGCTGAATCCAGAATATCCTCCGCCGAGCCGAGTCGTCAAAACATCGAGTCCCGGTGCGCCGAGTTGAACCGTGCTGGCGCCGAAACTGGAAAAGCTTGCCTTCAGATCTTGCCGGGTGGTTGCCGCTACCGAGAGAACCGACGAGATCGGATAGTTGGCGGGATACTGCGGGCCAAAATCGTTGTTCGTGTTCGAGTTTCCAGCCGATGAGACGAACAAGATCCCCTCGTCGCCGTTGGCTTGAATGGCGTCTGCCAAAGCTTGCGAATAGCCGAAGATGCCGTAACTGTTGTTGGTGGCGCGGATGTTGACGCCGTAGTCTCGTCTCATCATTGTCGTGTAGTTGACGGCTTCGATCACGTCGGCGGTGCTGGCGACAAAGCCTGCCCGGGCATACTTGAGGGCCATGATCTTGCCCCCCCAGTTGATCCCTGCCACGCCGACGTTGTTGTTGGTCGAGCCGGCAATGATCCCGGAGACAGCGGTGCCGTGCCCGTCATCGTCCATGGGATCCGAATCGTTGTTGGCAAAGTCGTAGCCGTAGATGTCATCGACGTAGCCATTGCCATCATTGTCGAGTCCGTCGCCGGCAACTTCGCCTGGGTTAACCCACATGTTGTTGACCAGATCGGGGTGCGTGTACATGACGCCGCTATCGATTACGCCGACCACCACGCCGCTGGAGCCAGTGGCTAGGTCCCAAGCCTCCGGAGCATCAATGTCCGCATCGGCCACACCCCCCGACGCGCCGGTATTGTTCAGGGCCCACTGCGAGGGAAAAGAAGGATCATTAGGGACCGCGTGCGGCGCGAGGGCAAAGTTCGGCTCCACGTAACGAAGCGATGCCAACGGAGAAAGGATCGCTCGCAGGTTCGAATCGCTGAGCGAGCCATCCGCCCTGAGAAGAAAAGTACCGCTACTGCCAAGCTGGTCGAGAACGTCGACCTGTCCCTGCAGACTGGCCAGCTTTGTTCGCATGGTCGCCAATTGCGAAAGTCGATTGCCGGCAAGGCCATCGAAGTGGGCGATCCACTGATCAGGATAGACGTAGGTATTGTTTCCTTGCCATTCTCGTGCGGTGGCGCCGGACGCTTGGAGAGAATCCAGATCCGTCCATAGGGACAAAGGACCGGCGGTGGGGGTGAGCCGATCTTCGAGAAGTTCGCAATGCGGATGAAATACGGATCGTTTTCCATTCGAACGCTTCATGCTGCTATTGCTCCCCGAGAGACGATCAAAATATCGGCGTGGACGAGCTTGGGCAACGAAGGAAGGATGCGCGAAGGTTGATGCCGGCTCTCTTCCTGAACCGGTCCCCGCGCGGGAATACTTTCAGCGTTTTCGTTCCCCCGATCCCGCAGTCGGTTTGATTATCCGCCGATCGACAAGCTGCCGCAAGAGGCTTAAGACCGCGTTTGGCTACTCTGTCAGACATGGCCAGGTAGAGAAACGTTCCCACTTGGGGCGAGTCACACCCGTAAATAGACGAGCAAAGTAAGGGAGAATCGAGTTCTCTTCTCGATGATTACGCTTCGACGCGGTCGCGCATTTTCCCAGAGTGGTAGTTTTTCTCGATGAACTCGATGACCTTGCAGGCGACATCGACGCGGGTGGCGGCTTCGATTCCCTCTAAGCCAGGCGAGGAGTTTACCTCGATGACGACCGGCCCATGATTCGATCGAAGAATATCGACGCCGGCCACCGAGAGCCCCAGCGTCTTAGCGGCACGGATCGCGGTGCTCCGTTCCTCGGGTGACAGTTTGACTTGCTCGGCCGAGGCGCCGCGGTGAATGTTCGAGCGGAACTCACCCGCCTTGGCTTGTCTTCGCATGGCCGCGACGACTTTGCCACCGATGACGAAACAGCGGATATCCGATCCTCCTGCTTCCTTGATGTACTCTTGAACGAGAATGTTGGCATCCAGGCCGCGAAAGCCCTCGATGACCGCCTCGGCGGCCTTCTGCGTCTCGGCCAGGATCACGCCGATCCCCTGCGTCCCTTCGACGAGTTTGATGACCAACGGGGGGCCGCCAACCGCCTTGATCACTCCTTCGGTATCTTTTGTCGAATGGGCAAAGCCCGTCACGGGAAGACCGATCCCCTGTCGAGCGAGTAGTTGTAGGCAGCGAAGCTTGTCACGAGATCGGCTGATCGCTTGTGACTCGTTGGTGGTGAAGACCTCCATCATCTCGAACTGTCGCACCACTGCCGTCCCGTAGAACGTTTTTGAAGCGCCGATGCGCGGGATGATCGCGTCGAACGCGAGGAGTTCTTTGGCTTGGTAGATGACCGTCGGTCGGCGCGAGGTGATGTTCATGTAGCAGCGGAGATAGTCGACCACTTGTACTTCGTGGCCACGCTGTTCGCAGGCTTCGCGGAGTCGGCGGGTGGAATAGAGCGATCCCTTTCGCGACAAGATGGCAATCTTGAGGCGCCGTCGCGGCAATTCCGACTTGTCGGCGACGTCATCGGAAGTCAGACCGTCTGAACTAGCCATCACTCTTTCCACTTCCCGCCCAGAAACGATCGACCCGAATCGACCACGAAACGCCCGGCGAGGGCTTCGCGTCCCAGCAGCATACGGAAACCCATCGTATCGCGACTCGCGAGCGTCAGCTCGATCGAGCATCGAATTCCAAGAACTTCCACGGTTGTAACAATCACGGGGCGAAGGGTTTGGTGCCCGCCAGAACTTTTTACATGACGATACTCGAGAAGCTCTGCTTCCGACTCAATGAACGCGCGGGCATTGCGTTGCAGCGGATGAACCCGAAACGAGATCATCTTTTTGCCCGCTCGCTGAAACTCTTCCACGTCCATGGCATGAAGCGAACTGGAGGCGGCACCCGTATCGACCTTGGCTTTGATCGCGCGAATGCCTAACTCAGGCAGCGCGACCCACTCGCGCCACCCGATTGCTGGCAAAGCCGGGCGGACTTTCTTTCGCTTCATGAATCTGGTGGACCTACTTTCCCGCATTCCCCGGGGATCAATTTGAACAGCAACTCCATCCTACAAGAGAATCAAAAGCCTTCGTCCCTCGTTCTTCGCTTGGCAGCGAGAAAGGGAAGAACCGATAGGCTTAAGCACTTGCCCAAGCAGGCTGAATCCGCGACAGGATCTCGTCCATGGGTATCGGCCGAACGTCGGTCGCTTGAGCCGGCAGCGATACTCCTTGCCGTTGCAGCTCTCCAACTCGTTGCAGGATGGCGGCCCCGTAAAGAAGGTTGAACGCGACGGCCGTGACTCGGCGATTCTCCGTGGCGGATAGGCAACTATCCTTCACCCATTCATTGAAGGCCCCCATCGCAGGTCCGCACCAAACCTGGTAGTCGGCCTGGCGGGTCGGCTCGCCGTTGATGGCCCAGCGAGAGGATTGTCCCAGATACCATCGAAAGATCAGCGCCATCTGATGCTTGGGGTCTTTCTCGCCTCGCTGAACCTGCCGTGGATCGCGCCGCTGGAAGTACTCGACCGTTTGCTTCCAGACATCCTCCAAAGGAGCGCGGAAGCATTGCTTTTCAATCATGGCGCGGTCGGCCGCGGGAATCTCGTCGATCGATTTGTAGGCAGAGTAAAGGTCATAAAGCTTCTGCGCCCGCATGGCAAAGAGCGTTCCACGCTTGAGAACCTGAACTTTGACACCCATTTCAAACATGTCACCCGCGGGAGCCATCGCCACGTCGGGCTGCTCGGCTTGCGAAAGCATCCCCCGGACAAAGTCGGATGTTCCCGACTCGACGCACGATTGATTCACTGTCCCCGTCACGACGTAAGAGGCTCCCATCGCGAAAGCGGCCGCAACCGATGCCGGTGTCGCGATCCCGCCCCCCAACCCCACGCGAAGTCGCTGCCCATACTGATACTGCGTTTGCAGCCGATCGCGCAGCGCCAACATCGTGGGAAGCATCGTCAACGCGGGGCGATTGTCGGTATGTCCGCCGGAATCGGCCTCGGCTGTGATGTCCTGAGCAACCGGTATCTGCTGTGCCAGTGTCGCCTGATCCTCGGTGATCTCTCCCGATTGAACCAGCTTTTGCAAAAACTCCTCAGGTGGAGGCGAGAAGAATTTCGTCGCAACCTCGACGCGCGAAACCTTCCCAATCACTTGGTTGGGCGTGACGATTCTTCCCGCATTATCGCGATGAATTCCCCGCACGCGAAAACGAATGAGCGGCAACGTCAAGGCCAGGAATGCCGACGCTTCGATCCGACGAACTCCCTTGCGGAGGTAGAGATCGACAATGTTGGCTTCCATCTCCGGCTCGCCCGGTGTACTTATCAGGTTAAACCCGAACGAGCGATTCCCGAGCGTTGCCTGAATGCGATCGATTTCTTTCTCGACTCGCTCGGGGGACAACCCTGCCGAGCCAAAGAAACCCAACATCCCTGAAAGGCCCATCGCTTCGACGATGTCCGCCGAGCCGATCCCGTTGGCCATCGCGCCTGTCACATACGGATAGCGAACGGAATGATCCGCACAGAAAGTCAGATCCCCCATCATCTCGAGCGGGACCGGTCCGCCCAGCGCCACCAGTCGATAGGCAGGAACGTCCGGCGGGGGCGAGCCAATCAAGCATGTCCCGTGGCTAGCACTCGCGAGGTAGCCGCCGGCATCCACGAGAACGATGGGCTCGGCAATCGATTGCACGGCGCGCGCGATCTGGGAGGGATCGCTGGTGGGAGTTTCATGCCCCGGAATCCACCAACCTTGCATAAGCTCTTTGACCTCTCCACCGAATTCTAGGGCAGCCTACTTCCATGCCCGAATTTGACGGGCGGACCTCATCAAGCAGAGCCTACTCTATGGATCAATCGATCGATTTCCCCCAACCTGCGCTGTTGGCGTTCTCCCGAAAAGATGTGGCCGAATTCTTCTTTGCATGGGTTCCCTTCATCCAGGCAGAATACGGATGTTCGATCGGGTATGCCTGCGGGCCATTCGACATACGGGGACGATTCGCCCTTCAATCTCGGCCCCTGGGCTCCGCTGGCGTCGGCATTTTTATCTAAACATTGTTAGGATCTTCACTTTTCGGGTCGGGGGGAACTGATGCACGGTCTCATGATGGATTACCCGTTGACGATCCAGGCCATCCTGGCCCGGGCCGAGCGGATGTACGGTCACAAGCGGATCATTAGCCAACTCACGGACAAGTCTCGACACGAGTACACCTATGCCGACATGGGGCAGCGGGTCCGGACGCTGGCCAGCGCGCTGACCAAGCTTGGTGTCCGACCAGGCGACCGCGTCGCAACACTTTGCTGGAACCATTATTGGCATGTCGAAGCATATTTCGCGGTACCGGCTATGGGAGCGGTGCTCCACACCTTGAACCTTCGCCTGCATCACACCGATTTAGAATACATCATCAACCATGCCGGCGACCGGGTCATCATCGTCGACGATATTCTCCTGCCCTTATTGGAACCGTTGCGAGGCAAGATCCCTTGCGTCGAACACATCCTTGTAGTGCCGACGAAGGGGAAGAAGATTGATCAGGGGATCGACTACGAAGAAGCGATGGATGGAGCCGATGGCAGCCAAGTTCGCTGGCCCGACCTGGACGAGCAGACGGCTGCCGCCATGTGCTATACGTCTGGGACGACGGGTCGGCCCAAAGGAGTGATGTACTCGCACCGCTCGATCGCGCTCCATTCGATGGGGTGTGGCATTTACGATACGCTGGGTCTGCGCGAAGGTGACATCGCGTGTCCGGTGGTGCCGATGTTCCATGCGAATGCCTGGGGCTTGCCGCACGCGTGCGGTCTGTTTGGCTCAACGCAGGTATTGCCTGGCCCGCATCTCGACCCGCCCAGCTTGCTTGAACTATTTGTGCGAGAGAAAGTCACGCTGACGGCGGGCGTCCCGACGATCTGGTTGGGCATCTTGCAGTTGCTGGATGCCGACCCGGGTAAGTACGACCTTTCGTCTCTGCGCGCGATGGTGGTCGGTGGGTCGGCAGCACCAGTGAGCATGATCAAAGGCTTCCGCGAACGACATAATCTCGACGTGATTCATGCCTGGGGCATGACCGAGACCTGTCCGTTGGGTACGGTCTGTTACGTGCCCAGCAGCAAGTCCAAGGCCAGCGAAGAGGAGAAATACAAGGAACGCGCCAAGCAGGGGATGCCTGCTCCGTACGTCGAGATTCGCGCGCGAAGCGAGAATGGCATCGTCGAATGGAACGGCAACGATATGGGCGAACTCGAAGTGCGGGGTCCTTGGGTTGCCGCCAGCTATTACAACAACCCCGAGGCCGCCACATCCTTCACGCACGATGGCTGGTTCAAGACCGGTGACATTGTCTCGATCCACCCCAACGGCTGTATTCAGATTCAAGACCGCGCGAAGGACGTCATCAAGTCTGGAGGGGAGTGGATCAGTTCGGTCGAACTGGAAAACGCCATCATGGGGCATCCCGCCGTGGCAGAGGCGGCGGTGGTGGCTGCCTTTCATCCCAAATGGGCCGAGCGACCCCTCGCTTGCGTCGTGCTTCGGCAAGGAAAAACCTGCTCCGCCAGCGAGGTGAGAGAGTATCTTGCCGAGCGATTCGCGAAGTGGTGGCTTCCCGATGCCGTGGTCTTTGTTTCTGAAATCCCACGGACGTCGGCAGGCAAGTTTCTGAAGAGTAAACTTCGCGACGAGTTCAAAGACTATCTGGCCACGACCGCCAGTGCGGATGAAGAGTGAGCCCTCTGATCAGCCGGCACAGATAGCCGATGACAGGGCGGCCCTCACAAGGCGGATCACATTCTTCCGCAACGATCAGCTCGTGATTCAATTTGGGGTGACGCTCACGCGTTCAGAGCTTCTACTTTGGGGAAGTCGAGTTCGACTTGGCTGGCGACCGCAAAGTAGTTCGTGAAAGTCTTCAGGGCGACGGCCGCGATGGTCTCGGAGATTTCTGCATCCGAGAGGCCCGCGAGTCGCGCTCGGGCAAAGTCTTCGTTGCTCAGATGACCTCGCTCTTCGACGAGCGTCCCCGCGAGTGCTAAAATCGCGTTGGTCTTAGGATCTTCGGATTTCCCTCGCCGAGCGTCCAGAATCTGTCCCTCGTACAACTTTAGAGATTTCGCCAGCATGGTATGGGCCGCAAGGCAGTAATCGCAGCCGTTGATCTGAGAGACCCGTAGATCGATCTGCTCTCTCACCTTGGGCGAGAGAACACCCCCAGCGAGAGCTTGCGATCCCGATAGAAAGAACTGCAGCGTCGCGGGCGAATGGGCAAATGTCCTCATCAAGTTGGGCACCATGCCGAGCTTTGTCTTGATGCCATCAAGCATCTCGCGAGTAGTGCCCGTGGATTCACTGTGGTTGACCGGCTGTAAACGAGCCACGATTCATCTCCTGTAGAGTTTTTCCTCGGGGCTTCGTTCATTCGCTCGCCCCGACAAGAGACGCGACGGCGGCAAAAGTCTTACGCGGAATTTCGCTCGACGGGGCGGCCGGTTCGTTTTCGATACCATGCCTACTCAGGTGGGTGAGCTGGTTTCGAGGGATGTTTCGGGCAGTGCGTGCCGTCTTGGTCAGGGAGTTTTATGCTTGGGGTGAGCCGCGATGTCGGAAAGAACCGATAAACAGTGGCGGGCAGAATTGACTGCTCGTGATGCTGTTGCCATTTCCGATCTGCGTCGATTTCTCGTTCGAGGTATCGCCCGGGGTCTGGGAGACCGCGCGGGCCGCGACCTGGCAGAGGATTTCGCTCAAGAGGCGATGCTCAAGATTCTGGATAACCTCGACTCCCTTCGGGCCGATGGGGGATTGTTGGCTTGGTGCCTGGCCATCGGAATGAGAACCGCATTCTCCGAGCTTCGCCGGTCCCGCTGGAAAGATGTTTCCCTCGACGCCTTAGCCGCTCCCGTGCGTGAGCAGATCACGCCTACTGCCGGGCCGGAACGGGCCGGCGTCGACGAAACGAAGCAGCGACTGATGAGCACGCTTCGCTCGCTGATCGACGAGGAATTGACTCCTCGGCAACGCGAGGCGATTCTCGCGGAATTGCAAGGAATTCCTCAAGTCGTCCTGGCCGAGAGGTTGGGGGTCAATCGAAATGCTCTCTACAAGTTGTCCCATGATGGTCGGATGAAGTTAAAATCGGGCCTTCAGCGAGCTGGATTCAAAGAGAACGAGGTAAGATCTTTATTGGATGACGCGTCTTAATCTGGTCACCAGAAAGGAGGAACAGGAATGAGTACGACAGGTCCGACCGACGACCAACTCGACCTTCTCCTGGGGGTACTCCAGTTGACTCGCTCGGACGAAATGACTTGCGAGCAGTGGTTGGATCAAGTCGGCAGCTACCTCCGAGCGGTGCGTGAGACCGGTCCGCTTTCGGAGGAGCTCAAGCGAATCGAGCATCACTTCAAACTCTGTCCCGAGTGCCGAGAAGAATTCGAAGCCATCCAAACCGCTTGGGAAGAAAAATAGCCTATCGCGAGCCGACTTTCTGGCCCCCTATTTGATGACTTCGAATGGGGAGGGTGTTGTCGGCGCCCCATCGAGTCCGACCGGGATAGAGTTTGCAATCCCCCTCCATGCCTGCCGCGACGTCGATTTTCTGGCCTGCTCGGACGGTCGGCTTCCCTTTGGAGTCTTGAAGAAAACCTGCCAAGGTGGAGACGACTTCTACTTCATGTCCATCAGGCGAGACGGCAAGCTGAATCGAGTCGCTCGTGCCAAGCTTTAAGTCCTCGGTGATCTCTGTCTTTTTGTTTCGATAGATGTACTCGGCTTTGTAGTCGGCCCGTTCTCGTCCACTTTCGTCGAGTCGGCCGTACTGACTTTTGCCGATCGTTACCTGCTGCTTGAGGACGTTGTCGTTTCCTCCCAAGCCGCAAAACCCGTAGAAGGTTTTGCGCAGTGCATTGTTGACGAACTCGAACTGAACTTCGCAGTCATCGCCTATACTTACGCCGAAATAACACTCGTCGTCGCGTGACGGAAGAAAACCGGTTCCCGGGTTCTGGTCGACATCCATGTACGCGTAAAAGTAGCTTCGCCCACCTTGCGGTGCCGTCCTTCCGACTTGGCCAGCCACTCGCACATAGAAGAAAATATGCTCCTGATCACTGGCGACCTTGAATTCGAGGATGTCGACGTCGGGCAGGTAATCGAGATAAGAGACCGTGTCCCCCAAAGGGTCATCAACACCCGACACGTTCCGCCAATCGTCGAAGTTTCCATCGACACTGATCTGGGTTGCTTTAGGAACGAACTCCTCGGTCGCTTGTTGGACAACAATCTTCGCGCTTTCTCGAGTGTCCGGGATTTCCCAATCACCGACGATTTCAAGCGTTACCAAAGGTGGTCCGGTGTCACTGCCAGAAGAAGGGTCGCGATACAGCGAATCTGGGAGATAAGTTCCGTTCTTATTATCGAATGATCCTAGGCTCACGTTCGCGCGGGGGATCCAATCCGGAATCACGGCGCTGGCCAATGTCGTTTTCTTCGATCCTTGATGCAGTAACAGCGCGACATGCGCGGAGGCCTGGGGGGTCGCGGGAGTAAACTTGATCTCGAATTCTCCCATCACGCGATTCCCACTTGCATCGACTATATCCAAAGGCAGAAAGTCGAGAGACTCTCGGACATAGTTGCCCGGCACATTCACCGCCCGAGCAAGGGCATGGTCACTTGGTTCGTAATGAAGCTGGGCTGGGTCGTCCGGCCAGCGGGGGAGAAGTTTGCGGTTTTGCCGATAGAAGTCGTTGGCGATGAATTCCCCCTTTTCATTAACCGTGCCAACCAGTTTCTCTTTTAGGGGTGTGAACGCGTAGACCTCGATCGATCCATCGTCACGTTTGGCGAGCCGAGACTCCGCCATGTACTCGCGAGCAATCGGTACATCACTTTCTGTCAACGTTCGAACCACGACATCCGTGGCAACCGCGGGGGCTCCCTTTTTGACGGCGACTCGCGAAACAGGAGATGCCGGGTCGCCGAGCCAAGTCAGGTTGTTTTGCTCGAAAGTGAGTTCAAAGGTTACCGGCCGCGAAGAAATTCCCTCGGCCGCGCGAGCCATCAGAGTAAAGCTCAGGATCAACAGCAGTGATGAACGGAGGAGGAGGGACATATCGGCAATGCTCGCTCGGCCAGAGTTCGTTTACCAGGGTGGGGCGTTTCCCTTTCCTAGAGATACGAACTGGCCTGGCGGGCGTTCATCCCCGACGAGCTACCGAACCATGGCGTCCACCCAGTCCCGTCGGAAAGATAAGTCCCAAGTTGGCGTCAGAATGCCGGTTGCCACCCCGATCGTGAGCAGGATCACGCTTGTCAGAAAAAGGGCGTTCCACGGAATCGTCCCATCCTCGGCATGACGGCGGGGCGGAGCAGGGGAGTGAACAACAATATGGAATGGAGGAACCGGAGGTCTCGGCGGCGGTGGTGCGAGTAAAGCGGCCGACACGGCGGGCTCGACCGGCTGCTCGGTGATGGTCGACACAGGCTCGGCATCGCTGGTAGCCGGAGCGGGAGGGGGATCAATCAGGACGGTCGCTTCGAATCGGGCTCGGCTAACGATGTAAAAACGCTTGGTGAGGAGATACTGGGCCAGGAACCCGACCTTTCCCGATATCGTTCGCTCGCCCGGGGCCGCGTTGGGGCTCACCCGTAGCGGCCGGCGAAACGTCGGCGAAAACGGAAAGAACCGCACCAAGCGATTCCGAAAACGGGAATCACGCTCTTCATGCGCACCCTCCGATCGAAACGTCTCCAGCGGGGCGATATCCGCCAGGGAGTCGAGATCCAAACTTGTCGGCAACACCGAGTTGGGAACCTGTTCGAGATCGTAAACGATCCAGCCAGGCGGAAGCTCGACGGTGACCGCGATTTCGATCTGTTCGCCCGGCTGAACGCGGGTTTTGTTCACTTGGCCCCGAAGCCGAATTCCCCCGGGGAGCTCTTCACTTTGCACGTTCGGAGAAAAGAGAAGAACGAGGGGGAGAATGAAAAGAGAGTGTGAGATTCTCACGCAGAGGCTCCGGTGTCGATCGATGATGCTTCTCTTCTGGCATCGACAACATCGAGGTCGATCTTGCCCGGAATCGATCGTGAAGACCCGCGTTGTCACGTGAGGAGCCCCTCTTTTCGTTACGACGGAGATATTTTCCCCCAACAGCCTGAATGTCCAGGAATGGAGATTGATCCCGTCGCTATATCGCCCGCCGGCGGATGGGTCAGACCGTCGGCGCGAGATGGTAAGTCGAAAAGGTTTTGGAACAGCGTGAAAGGGATGTTACAACAGAGGTCGACGGCCGGTCATCGTGCCCGGACGCCCAAAAAGACGACGTTTCTTCCCTCCGGTGATGAGTGGACTCATGCTTCGCTGGTTCGTGGTTGTTTTAATGGTCGCTCATTCGGTGACAGCCGACGCTTGTCCCAACTGCGCCAAAGGCTTGGCCGCGGGCGATCGGGATCGAGGAACACGGACCCAACTTGCTTACAATACGAGCGTCGTTTTCATGGCAGGCATGCCCTTTCTGCTGACCGGTTTTTTCGGTGTGACATTCTGGCGGCTATCCCGGCAACCTCGACCCAGCGGGCAGCCCGTGCGAAGAGAGGAACCGAACCCGCCGTGCCGATGATCCTTCAGGTCCTCACCGGTAAGAAAGCCGGCACGAAGTTCGAGTTGCGAACCGATGTCATCACCATCGGACGCCACCCGGACTGCGACATTCCACTCGATGGAAACTCCGTCAGCCGCTTCCATGCCCACGTCATCAAATCCGATCAAGGGTACGAAATCGAGGATCAGAAGAGCCGAAACGGCACCCTCGTCAACGGAAAAAAGATCGATGGAAGGGCCCTCCTGACAGACAACGATCGGGTCAAGATCTGCGAGACCCTATTTGTCTTTCGCGTGGAACCCGACATGGACGCCGTCCTGGGAACCTCGACGGCCGAGAGCAAGCCGCTCGAAGATGATCGACCCTCGACGGTTCTCTCCTCGCTCGACTTGCAAGGTTCCAGTCTCTTTTCCAATGGCGTCAAACCAGAGGCGAAGTTGCAAGCCATCTATGAGATCAGTCAGGCCATCGCCCAGACGCTCGACCTCGACACCATCTTTGACAAGATTCTAGAGTCGGCCTTTAAGATCTTTCCCCATGCCGATCGCGGCATCGTCATCGAGGCGGACGGGCAGGGGAGGTTCATCCCCCGAGTCACCAAGCAGCGTCGGGACGACGATGAATCGATCCGCTTTAGCCGAACCGTCGTGCAGAAATCACTCGATGAGAAAAAGGCGATTCTCAGTGCCGACGCTTCCTCCGACGAACGCTTCTCGCTGAGCGAAAGCGTGGCCGATTTTCGCATTCGAAGCGTGATGTGTGTTCCGCTGCTCGGCGTCAATCAAAGACCACTCGGCGCCATTCAGCTCGACACGCAAAGCTACAATCATCGTTTCAGCGAGGATGATCTGCAGGTTCTCTGCAGCGTTGCCAATCAAGCCGGTATCGCCATGGAGAACGCGAGGCTTCACGCCGAGACGATTTCTCAGGAGCGGATCAAGCGAGAATTGGCCTTTGCTCGGCAAGTGCAGCAGGGCTTTTTACCTCGCACCATGCCCTGTTTGCCTGGCTACGAATTCTGGGCCTTTTACGAGGCGGCCGGTCAAGTCGGCGGCGACTACTACGACTTCGTGACGCTCCCCGACGGACGCCAAGCGGTCCTGGTGGCCGACGTCTCGGGCAAAGGGGTGCCCGCCGCCCTGTTGATGGCGCGGTTCTCTAGTGATGTGAAAGTCTCACTTCTGACCAGTGGTCATGACCCCGCCGTTGCCGTCGCTCGCCTCAACGAACAACTCTGTGATGCCGGCCTCGATGATCGGTTTGTCACCCTCTCATTGTCCGTGGTCGATCCGATCAAGCATGTGGTGCACGTGGTCAGTGCAGGACACATGTCCCCCATCGTGCGGCGCGCCGATGGAAGCGTGGTCGAGCCGGCCGGCGACGAGAACGCGACCTCTCTTCCGCTCGGGATATTCAGCAATGCCGAGTACCGAGCCACCGAGTTCTCACTCGAAGTCGGCGAACAGGTCGTGGTCTACAGCGACGGCATCAACGAAGCGATGAATGCCAGCAACGAAGAGTATTCCGCCGAAAGGCTTCGGCAAAACGTGAAGCTCTTTCCCGAAGTCGGCAAACAGCTAGGCGAACGACTCATTCAAGACGTCCGAGCCTTCTCTCTGGGCCGAAGTCAACACGACGACATGACCCTCGTCCTTTTCGCACGAGACAGATAATCGTCTCCTTCGTTCAGGGATCTGCTTTCGAGAACGGCGAAAGGCTCTCTTCGCGGCCGATTCGCGCGACGACAGATGATGGTGATTCGTATCGAACCGGGTCTAGCGATGCGGCAGCCCCATAACGCCGCAGCCCTTCTTTCCCCAGATCAGATTGTGAAGGAGAGACCAGAGCGTCCGCATCGGTTGAGGGGGGGACTGGTGTGGGATCGAGGAGAAACAGAGTCAACATCACACCATTGAACATCGCGTGGGCGAGGATCGGGACCCAGAGGGTTCCTGTACGGAGAAACGCGATCGCCAGAATCCCTCCCATGAAGACCAACGGGATCGGGTCGGGCCAAGTCTGTAGATGCGCCAGTCCAAATAGCAAAGAGGAAATCGCCACTCCCCAACCTTTGCCCAGCACCGAAGCGATCCCCAACAGAAAGACGCTTCGAAAAAGAATCTCCTCTAGGATGGGCGCTACGAGAACCGCGACCAGACAGACCTTCACGGGCCCCCAGAGTTCGAGCTTTTGAAAAAGGACCTGAAACGCAGGGTGAACTTCGCTGGGGGGAAAGATCGATCGAGCCAGGTAGCTGACGCCGAGCAAAGTTGGCGACAGGACCAATCCCAAAGCGATTCCCCATCCTCCTTGTCGAAGAAGCTGTCGACCCGTCAGACCAAGCTGTCCGATGGGCGACATGCCGAGCCGATTTCCCACAAGGCAGATGCCAAGGATGGAGAGAGGCCCCGAAATCAACTGTCGCTTGAGCGCCAAGGTCGGTTCGGAGCCAGAACCGACCAGGGAAGCCGCGAATGCTTCGTTGACCAGAAGAATCACGAGCGCGACCGGAATCAGGATCGGCGGGGGGCCAGGGGAATCGCTTAGTTGGCGGTCATTCATGATCATGGATCAGCTTCAAATGAAAAGTCCGTTGTCGTGGGCCGTCGAACTCGCAGAAGTAGATTCCCTGCCATTGTCCTAGGATCAGTTCCCCCTTTTCAACCAGGATGGATTGGCTGGAGCCCATCAGCGAGGCCTTGATGTGCGAATCGCTGTTCCCCTCGGCATGGCGATAATCCGAGACACGAGGAACGATTTTGCTCAGTTCGAGGAGCATATCTCGAACTACATCCGGGTCGGCATTTTCGTTGATGGTACAGCCCGCCGTCGTGTGAGGTATGTAGAGGAGAACCGACCCCGAGAACCCATTCAGGTCGGCCACGTATTGCCGAACCAGGTGCGTGATTTCGAGGAATTCCTCTCGCTTTCGCGTTTGCAGCGTGAATGTTTTCACCGGCGTGAGCCCCAGCTTCCAGGCGACCGATCCTGCCGAGTTTTGTTGTACGGGAGCATCGAGGCGAACCGCAGAAAATCAAATTGAGAATCTACTGTGCATGTTTTTTAGGTCGATCGTTCCCCTGAATGTTGGGTTAGGATGGTTGGGTAAGAAGATCGGAAAGTCCTGTAAGATAAGGGAAAATCGTCGTTTCCGTCGGAGTTGGAAGAGGATGAGGGCGGTCGGGGTAGGTCCATCAATTCGATGAAAATTCAGTCGCACGGAAAAAAATGCAAGAAAAAGATTGTTTGAGCTGTTGCGGATGGTAAATTCTGACCCTGGCACCGGCATTTTGCCTGCGTGCAAGCAATTCTAGTTTGTGTTTTCGTTGTTCGTGTCAAGCAAGTCACACGGACACGCGAGGAGGTTTTAATGCGTTCACTTCGTAATTGGGCTTTGGCCCTTGGCGTGACTGTTATCGGTCTTTTCAGCAACACGGCGATGGCTGGTTTCGGCGGCGACGCTCTCAACGTCACGCTGACCGCTCACACGGTTGGGGCCACCCAGCACGTGGTTTGGAACAGCGTTCCGACAGTTGGTGTTCTCGGTATCGAACTGACCGGGACTTCGCAGCCTTTCGGCGGCAACCCGCTCGCTTGGGCCGTTGATTTCCGAACCGATTCGAACTGCTTTGTTCTCTCGGTCGACAACCTGTTCCCAGCGGGCAATACGGTTGATCCCGTATTCTTCACCGTGACCGGTTTGGCTGCTGGCCACCCGGATCTGGCGACCTTTGGTGCGACCATCGGTGGCATCAACACCCTGGGTGTTGCTCCTGGCGACCTGAGCTGGACCGCTGATTCGATCACGATCTCCTCGGCCGTTCTGAACGCCGTTCCTGGCTTCGGCACGCTGAAGGTCGAGATCTGCATCGTTCCGGAAGCTTCGACCCTCATCATGATGGGCATCGCGGCTACCGGCTTGGCTGGTGCAGTCGTCGCTCGTCGCCGACGCAATGGCTAAGCTTCCATACTGCTCCATTCCGCGGAGCGAACTCCCGCGGAACCCGCAGTTAGGAACATGACTTAAACAAGATAAGGGACAGCTCTAGTGGGCTGTCCCTCGTCTTTTCTTGCTCCAACCGTAGTACTGCATGTGATGAATAAAAACCTCTCGACCAATCTGGCACCCCTGCTGGCCACCTTCGCGTTGGCGGCGACCATCATCGTCGCCTACTCGCATACGCTTTCCTATCCCTTCATCTTCGATGACGTCCCCAGCATCGAGAGCAACCAGCATATCCGCATGAAGAGCCTCTCCTGGCAGGCCATGGAAGAAGCCATGACGGACGCCCCCGTGGCGGGCCGACCGATCTCCTATCTCACCTTTGCGCTAAACTACTGGATTGGAGGGCTTGATGTCCGTGGCTTCCATATCGTCAACATCGCGATCCATTTTCTGGCCAGCCTTCTCGTCTACTTTGTCAGCGATGTCACGCTCCAGCTTTACCGAGCAACAGAAGGGATTCGTGTCGGTTGGCTCAATGAATCGCGCCGAACCTACATCGCGATCTTGGCGGCACTCTTATTCGCCCTCCATCCGATTCAGATTCAGTCGGTGACCTACCTCGTTCAGCGAATGAACAGCCTGGCATCCATGCTCTTTCTGTTGGCGCTTTGGCTCTACATTCTCGGTCGACTCCGGCCCATGGGTTCGGCGCGGATCCTGTTTTGGCTGGCGGCCGGCGTTGCATGGGGGCTGGCGCTAGGATCGAAGCAGATCGCGATTGTCTGGCCGGTCACCGTTTTGCTCTACGAGTGGTTCTTTTTCCAAAATCTCTCTGCCAAATGGCTTCGTCGCGGACTCGCCCTGTTCTCGATCGTGGGGGTAATCCTTTTGGGGATCGCCATCGTCGAGTTCCGAGTGATTGGCTCAGTCTTCAACAAGTACAGCGTTCGAGAGTTCACGCTCGAAGAACGGCTCCTCACGCAGCCGAGAGTCCTGGCGACGTACGCGCGACTCTTTGTGTTGCCGATCCCGTCGCAGTACAACCTTCTGCACGACGTCCGGCCCTCGCGGTCGGTCTTCGATCCCCCGACGACGTTCCTGGCGATCGTCGCGCTCATCGGCTACACGGGGATCGCCTTTGCGATGTCGGTGCGTAATCGGCTCCTGGCGTTTTGCATGCTTTGGCCACTTGTCACGCTGGTGGTCGAGTCGAGCATTTTGCCCCTGGAGTTGATCTACGAGCATCGGATGTATCTACCGATGTTCGGGTTGACGCTCGCCACGGCCTATGTGACGGGTCGGCTTCTCCTTCGGCAACCACTTGCCTCGTGGGCGATTGTGCTGGCAACGGTAGTTCTCGTTCTGACCAGTTCGACGGTCATTCGGAATACGGTCTGGAAGGATCACTTCACTCTCTGGAGCGATGTGATCAAGAAGAGTCCCGATTTGGCTCGGCCGCTTGTCAACCGTGCGGGGGCTCATGCCAGTCGATCGGATTGGCTCTTAGCAATGAACGATTATGACAAAGCGATTCAGATCAGCCCGATGTTCGACCTGGCGTGGGTCGGTCGCGGCTTGGCCCGACTGAACACGGGCAACGTCGAGCTATCGATTGACGATTTCACGCAAGGGGGCCAGCGGGCTCTCTCCAGCGACATCTTGACGGCCTGCTACCGAAACCGAGCCCAAGCCTGGTCGGTCAGTGGCAACCCCGCTCGCGCGATTGCCGACTATCGGCGGGCAATTGCCTATGAGCCCGACGATGCTGTCTCGCGGTTCAATCTCGCCAATGCCTATCGTTTGCAGAAAAACTTTGAGGATGCATTGGCTCAGTATGAGGAGTGCATCAAGCGTCGACCCGACTTGCCGAGCCCTTTCAACAACTTGGCGGCACTCCTGACCACCTGTGCCGATCAGCGTCTTCGCGATTACAAACGCGCGGTCGAACTTGCCACCGAGGCTTGCGTATTGACGCAATGGAAGGATTGGAATTCGCTCGATACGCTGGCCGAGGCATACGCGGCACAGGGGCGATACGCGGAGGCGGCCAAGTTTCAGGGACAGGCGGCCACCGTCGCGCCACCGACCGAAACGCTGCGGTTGAGACGTCGGCAAGAAACGTACACCGCTAAATCGAAACAGCAGGGCAAGCCCTCGCCTTAGTCCGGGAGAAAGAGATTGGATCTGTCGGTCGCTCTCGGACGACTTTCCCTCGCCAACCCGATCCTGGTGGCGTCGGGTACCTTCGGATATGCGAAGGAAGCAGCCCCGTTTGTCGATCTTGGTCGACTCGGTGGCATCGTTCCTAAAACCGTCACCAGCCTACCCCGCGCGGGGAACCGTCCGCCTCGAATTGTCGAGACAGCCTCAGGGATGCTCAACTCGATTGGCCTGGATAACGATGGGATCGATCACTTCATCGAGCACCATGTCCCTTACCTCTCTCGACAGGGTACCCGTCTCATCGCCAATGTGGCCGGCAAAACCGAAGACGAATTCCCATCTCTGGTGGCCAAGCTGGATCTGGTGGCCGGCGTCGATGCGATCGAGCTCAATCTTTCCTGCCCCAACGTTTCCGGCGGCATCGATTTCGCCACCAAGCCCGAAGTGACCGAGCGGGTCATCCGGCGCTGTTACGAATCGACCGGGAAGCCGATCTTGGCGAAGCTGACCCCCAACGTGACCGACATTTTGTCGATTGCCGATGCGGCTCGGCAGGGGGGCGCCGATGCCGTCACCTTGATCAATACGTTGGTAGGGACGGCGATCGATTGGAGAAAGCGTCGGCCGATCCTCTCTAATGTCGTCGGAGGACTCAGCGGACCCGCCATCAAGCCGATCGCGCTGCGCATGGTGATGATGGTTGCCAGGAAGGTTGCTATTCCGATTGTCGGCGTCGGCGGGATCAGCACGCTCGATGACGTGATGGAGTTTCTCATCGCGGGGGCATCGGCGGTTCAGCTTGGAACGGTGAACTTCTTCGACCCATCCTCGTCCATGCGAATGCTGGATGATTTACCTACGGCGGTCGCGTCTCTGGGGGCGTCATCTGTTCAAGAGGTGATCGGCACGCTAGAGTGGCCCCGCTAGGCGTCGGCAAGCTTCGATATTGATGGTAAATCGTTGCATGCCTTCGAGAGCGTCTATCAATCGTCGCCGATGACTGTATCGAAGAGGTAACTCACGCTTTCGCTATTGTGGATTCGGCGAATTGCCTCTGCGAGGAGCGGCGCGACGGTTTGAGTGACGACCCCCAGCTTGCGTCGAGCGTCGTCCACGGGAATAGTGTCGGTGACGACGATTTCATCAATAGGTGCTGCGGAAAGGATTTCGATTGCTCGGCCACAGAAGATGCCGTGCGTCGCGCCGACATAAATCTTCGCGGCGCCGTGGCGCTTGAGAGAATGAGCCGCACCCGCAATCGATCCCCCGGTGCTGATCATGTCATCAAAAAGAATGGCAGTCTTTCCTTCGACGGACGCGCCGATGATATTCTCTTGTGCGGTTTCGACAGAGCTTTTCCGCCTTTTGTCGATGATGACCAGTTCGCCACCAAGACGTCCGACGAACTTCTGCGCGAGCTTGATTCGGCCCACGTCGGGACTCACGATAACGAGTTCTTCGGGGTTGATATTCAAGTGCGTGAAATGGCCGTGAATCACTGGGACCGAGTAAAGGTGATCGACCGGGACATCGAAGAACCCTTGAATCTGGGCCGCATGTAGATCCATGCAGAGCACACGGTCGGCACCCGCCTTCGAGATCAAGTTCGCAACCAGCTTCGCGGTGATGGGGACTCGTCCCTCATCCTTGCGATCTTGTCGCGCGTAGCCGTAATACGGCACGACGGCCGTGATTCGCTGGGCGCTGGCCCGGCGAAAGGCGTCGATCATCGTCAACAGTTCCATCAGGTTCTCGTTGACGGGCGGCGAGGTCGGCTGAATGATGAATACATCTCGGCCGCGAACATCCTCTTCTATCTTGACGGAGATTTCGCCATCAGGAAATCGCGTGATCGCGATCTTGCCAATCTTCAGACCGAGATGCTGACCGATCTTCTCGGCCAATGGTTGATTGGCGGTGCCACTAAAGACCCGCAGTTCGGTCGAACTCTCGTTGGAACGAGTCATTGCCGACTCCAAATGAGTTCGGTCCATGCGAACCAAACGATCTGTCGATGACGACGCGCTAGCATGCGAAGACTTCAACATCCTACGACCTCCAGGGAATCGTGTTTTAACCGTTTATGAAGAGGAAGTGAAGCATCGAGACGAGAAATCGCTCCGTAGGCGGGGTTTGTCCTAAGAATCATCGGCGGATCGGGAGGTTCGGCAGCGGTTTCCTTTCGAGACGAGACATTTTTCTTCTAAATGGTAGCTTGGGCGGGAAAGGAAACGGGGGGCGGCTTGGCCCGGGGGCCGACTGATGATTTCCACAAAATTGTCCGATCGAATTCGGATTTCGACGACGAGGGATAGCGCGATGGGGACGATCGGGGTCGGGATTGTTGGCTGCGGAATGATCGCGCATTTTCATGCGCGGGCCCTGGCCGAGATCCGTGGCGTGAAGTTGCGCGCGGTCCATACCTCGAAGCTCAGCAACGGCCAAAGTGTCGTCAGCGCGTCGGGCACTTCTGCCGATATCTATCATGATCTGGACGAGATGCTCGCTCGGGACGACATTGATCTTGTCTGTATTTGCACCCCCAGCGGGGCTCATCTCGAGCCAGGCATCGCCGCCGCCCGCGCGAAAAAGCACGTGATCGTCGAAAAGCCTCTCGAGGTGACGCTCAAAAGGTGCGATGCCTTGATGGCCGCGTGCAAGCAGGCCAAGGTTCAACTCGGGACGATTTTCCCCTCGCGATTTAGTGACGCGAATATCGAACTCAAAAAAGCGATCACTCAAGGCCGGTTTGGCCGAATCACGCTTGCCGACTCCACCGTGAAATGGTGGCGGCCCCAATCGTACTACGACAGTGGCGGCTGGCGTGGCACTTGGAAGTTGGACGGAGGTGGGGCCCTCATGAATCAGGCAATCCACAACGTCGATCTTCTGTATCACTTGATGGGACCCGTCGAACAAGTGAGCGCTTTTACGTCGCTCCTTGCTCACGAGCGAATAGAAGTCGAAGACACGGCGGTCGCCATTTTGAAATTCGCCAGCAGGGCGATTGGGTCGATCACCGCTACGACGAGCGCGTACCCAGGATTGCTAAAGACAATCGCGGTTCACGGCGACAAAGGCTCGGCCGTGATCGAGCAAGATTCAATCCTCACCTGGGAATTTGCCAAGCCGACGGCCGGCGATGCCAAGATTCGCGAAAAGCTCATGAAGTCCTCGGCCCTGTCGGGCGGAGCCAGCGACCCCAAAGCGATCTCGCACCAGGGGCACGCTCGACAACTGGCAGACTTTGTTCGGGCGATCCGATCGAAAGAAACGTCGGCAGTTGGGGGGGACGAGGGGAGACACGCCGTCGAGATTATCCAGGCAATCTATCAGTCCCAAGCGACCGGCAAGGTGGTCAAACTCCCCTTGGCAAAAGATCCGCGGCCACCCAAACTCACCTCGTGATCGAAGCGAGTCCGTTCAACAGGTGGGGCGAATGTTTCGTTGGGATGATCATTCCAGACGACGGGCGGTTGACTATCTGGTGTATTTGGCCGTGCGAAGCGTCGTCTGTTTGCTGCAGTCGATGTCGGTCGAAGGGGCGTACGCTTTCGTCAAGCCGCTCGCATGTCTGGCGTATTTCGTCGACAAACGGCACCGGCAGGTGGCGATCAAGAATCTCGAATCTGCCTTCGGGGATCAGTACACACCGGCCCAACGGCAAGCGATGGTTTGGAATGTCTACGACCATTTCTTTCGCGTCTTTGTCGAGTTCGTTTTCATTCCCCGCAAGCTCCATGTCCACAACTGGAAGAAGTACGTCACATTCGAATGCCCACCGGCGACGGCGGATATGTTCGTGCAAGATCGCTCGAAGATCATCGTCACCGGTCATTTCGGAAACTGGGAAATGGCGGGCTATCTCCTGGCGGTCATTGGCATGACACCCACCAGCATCGCCCGCGACCTCGACAACCCCTACTTGCACCAATTCGTCGAGCGATTTCGCCGATGGTCCGGTCAAAAAATTGTTTCCAAAAAAGGCGATTTTGATCAGATCGTCGAAACGCTTCGCGATCGGCAGCCGCTCGTGACGGTCGCGGATCAGAGTGCCGGGGTGCGCGGGCTCTTCGTTGATTTTTTTGGCCGGCCGGCCAGCACGCACAAAGCAATCTCTCTTTTAGCGCTCGAACATGATTCACCGGTGATTGTTGGATACGCGTATCGCGATCGTCGTGATTTCCACTACAAAGTGGTCGCTAGCCTAGCGATGGAGCCGCGGGATTACGCAGGTCGAGTCCATCCCGTGGCCGACCTCACGCAGGATTTTACTTTCGAGCTCGAAGAAGCGATTCGCCGCGCTCCTGATCAGTATCTTTGGCTGCACGATCGTTGGAAGCATCAACCCGCCCCCCGAGTCCGCAAACAGGCCGCTTGAATTCCTCGCCCGCTTGATTCAGGCATATCGGTCCCCCTATACTCGCAGAATCCGACGCGTTGCGACCGATTGATCGGTCAACATCGTCGATTCGATCCGGGCGAGTTCTGGCTCGCGGATTGCTTTCAAGGGGGCGCGAGGTGAAAGGGGAACGCGTGAAATTCTCTGGACGATCAAATGGTTGGGGCATCTTGGCGGCCGGTGCGATCGTGTCGGCAGGTCTCTTGATACCTGCTTCCTACCGCGTGCTTCATGCCGAGGGGACTTCGTCTCCTTCGACCGATCCGGCCAAGTGGAATGAAATCGCCAGCGATGCGGCGGTTGCCGGGATCGTCGAGGGGCAGGTCAAAGGGATCGAGAAGTCGATGAAGTCGGCAGGAACCTTCCGACGCGCTTTGAAGAAGGTCGAAATCACCGGCCGAGTCCTGGCGATCGTCGGCAATGCCGAGACCATTCGTGTCGAAGGAGAGGCAGCGAAGAAGGGGGCAGCTCTTCGTGAAGCAGGCTTGGCTCTCACGAAGGCGGCCGCCGACAAGAAGTTTGAAGAGGCAGAGAAACCGCTCGCATCGATTAAGACTTTTCCCGACAGCATCTCGCCAGCAGGCGACGCCAAGCCGACCGATTGGAAATCGCTCATGGATATGGATGGGCTCATGACCGGGGTTGCCTCGGCCGACAACGAATTGAAGGCTGCCCTCTCGGCAAAACCTGATGAGTTTAAAAAGCTTGCCAAGGAGGCTCAGCACTGGGCAACGCTGATGGCGTATTTTGGCCGGGTCACGCGCGAGCATGAAACCGATGAGCAATGGAAGAAATGGTCCGACGACATGACCGCGCAGTCCCTCACGCTCGCGAAGGCGCTCGCGTCGAAAAATCATGATGAGGCCAAGTCGGCTCGCGATAACCTTTTGAAGTCGTGCGAAGCCTGCCACGAAGCCTACCGCGTCGAAGAGTAATTCGATCCCATCAACGGAGCATGACCATCAAATCCCGGGAGGCCAACCTCCCGGTTCCATTCAATCGAGCAGACCCAGAATCTTCGTTATCGCTGGTTTTTTCCGAACAATCGTTTCAACCCACCATCATCCGTTCATAGAGGCAAAATCGGGTGCCGTATTCTAATTTCATCAAGCAGGCCTGGCCCCCTTTGAAGTAGGCTTTCGCGATATCGCCTAGCATCAGCGTTACTTTTTCGTTCGCGCCGACGACGAAAGGGAAGAACGTGCCTACTCTTACTGATTCATTTTCCGCAACAAAGTCTCCTGACACCAGCGGGACCAAGTCGAACGACGGCTATGACACGCTTAGTCGAATCGTCGGCGAGCTTGATGTTCTCATGGGCAATGCCGTGCAAGAGATTCATGGCTTGAATGAGCGTGCCCGCATGCTCAGTTTCAATGCGAAGATTGAGGCGGGCCGGGCCGGCGGAGCAGTGGGGGCGGCGTTCGGCGTCGTGGCTCGCGCGATGCAAGAGCTTTCTGAAACGACTTCCCACGTGGCCGACGGGCTAAGAGCCGAGACCCGCGAACAGATCCGCGCGTTGCAATCGACCGTCGAACAAATCGCGACGGAAATGCAGGGCGAACGTCTCGTCGATATGGCTCTGACCAACATCGATCTGATCGACCGCAATTTGTACGAGCGAACCTGCGACGTTCGCTGGTGGGCGACCGATTCGGCGATTATCGACGCCCTTGTCCAGGGTGACCCCGAGAGTCGGCAATATGCCAGCCGACGAATGGGTGTGATTCTCGATGCCTACACCGTCTATTTCGATCTCGTCATTGCCGACCGGCAAGGCCGAATAGTCTGCAATGGCCGACCCAATCTTTTCCGTTCCGAGGGACAATGGCACGACTCGGCCACATGGTTTCAATCCGCCATCAAGACCACCAGTGTCAATCAGTTTGGATTCGAAGGGGTTCATGATTCGCCCCTCGTCGGGGGGAAAGGCTCGCTTGTCTACTCATGTGGTATTCGGCCCCCAGGTCAACCAAACGCCCCGTGCCTGGGGGTTCTAGGCGTTGTCTTTGACTGGAAGGGTTTGAGTCAAACGATCGTCGAGAAAACGAAAATCTCCGACCCTCTTCTCCCGAAGTCGCACGTCGCGATTCTGGACGAGTCAGGAAAGGTTCTTGCTGACATCAAAAAATCATTCATCGGTCAAACTCTCACGATTCCAGGACTCAAATCCTTGTTCCAGCAGCCTCGCGGGTTCGCCGTGCAACAATTGGCGGACGAACGAGTCATTGTCGCCCACGCCCAATCGCCTGGCTTCGAAACCTTTTCGACCGGTTGGCATTCCGTCATCATCGAGCCGGTTTGATCCCACGGAGTCAACGGCGTTCAGCCTAAACTCTCGTCCCGGCATGGTTTCTCGCTTGCCGACTTGACTCGAATCCGGGACCGCTCGACAATTCCTACCAGCGTCCTCAAGGACTCGCCGACGTGGCCTTGAGGCCCAGGGTCTTGGTCGTTGATGTTTCCCGAGCTTGGCAAGGAGGCCGGCCTGGTGCTGCAGATTATCCAGCCGATCAATGGTCAACCGACGCAATTGGCCGACCTACCCGATCCGGTATGCGGGCCGGGGCAAGTTCTGATCGAGAATCGTGCCTCGCTGATCTCTGCCGGCACCGAACGATCCACCGTCGAACTCGCGCAGCAATCACTTCTTTCCAAGGCTCGTCAGCGTCCGGATCACGTTCGGCGAGTGATGGAGAAGTTTCGTCAAGAGGGTTTGGCGGCGACGCTTGAACAGGTTCGCTCGAAGTTGGCCCAGCCAATCCCCATGGGGTATTCATCAGCGGGCATCGTTCGAGAAGTGGGTGCGGGTGTTCGCGAGTTTCGTGTCGGCGAGCGAGTCGCGTCCAATGGTTCTCACGCGGGCGTGGTCGCGGTGGGCAAGAACCTGGTGGCCAGAATTCCCGACGAAGTTCCATTCGAGCATGCCGCCTATGCCGTCGTCTCGTCGATCGCCTTACAATCCATTCGTCTTTCCGGGGCGAGCCTGGGGGACGTGGTTGTCGTTGTTGGTCTGGGATTAATCGGACAGATCACCGTCGCACTGCTTAAGTCGGCAGGCTGTCGCGTGGTGGGAACCGATGTTGACCCGAACAAGTTTCCGCTCGCGATTCAAATGGGCGCGGAATGGGTCGGATCTGCCGACTCCATCGAGGAGACGTTGGCTCGTGTCTCCCCGTCGGGTGGCGCTGATGTCGTCATCATCGCCGCTTCGTCGGCCAGTTCCGCGCCACTCGTCCTGGCCAGTCGAATTGCGCGCGATCGTGCGAAGGTCGTTGCCCTCGGTGCGGTTGGTCTGAAAGTTCCCCGCCGCGAGTTCTACGAGAAAGAACTCGAGTTGATCGTCTCTCGTTCGTATGGTCCGGGCCGATACGACGCAAGCTATGAAGAGGAGGGGAACGACTATCCTATTAGCTATGTTCGTTGGACCGAGCAGCGCAACATTCAAGCAGTTCTTGATCAGATGGCCGCTGGCCGACTTCCGGTCGAACATTTGACGACGCATCGATTCTCGATCGACCGAGGAACGGATGCTTATTCGATGATCGAAAGAGCCAGCGAACCGTATCTCGGCATCATCCTCACCTATTCAAGTGGTCCGCCCAACAAGCGAGTCGCAATTACTTCTCGAAGTCAGTCGATCGGGTCAAACACGAAGCCCGTCGGCATCAGTTTCATTGGCACGGGAAGTTTTGCTTCGTCGACGCTGTTGCCAACGTTGTCGAAGATACCGAGCGCTCGCTTGCGGGCATTGGTCTCGGCACGCGGCTTGTCGGCTTGGAACCTTGCTAAACGGTACGGCGGCGCGTTTGCTGCGACCGACTTGCAAGAAGCCCTCGATGATGAGCAGACCCAAGCAGTCGTTGTCTCGACCCAACATCATCTGCATGTGCCTCACGGGTTGGCGGCGCTGCGGGCGGGGAAGCATCTGTTTCTCGAGAAGCCGCTCGCGATCAACGGCGATCAATTGGAGGAGTGGATCGACGCGATTCGATCGTGGGAGGGGGCCGCACCGATCTGGATGCTGGGATTCAACCGCCGATTCTCTCCTGCCGCCCATCTCGTGCGAAAGTATCTGCAAACGATCGACGATGTCAAGGCGGTGACCATTCGTTTCAATGCGGGGGCGATTCCCGCGAGTCACTGGGTCCACGATCCGGAAGTCGGAGGCGGAAGGCTGGTCGGTGAGGCGTGTCACGCCGTCGACTTGGCCACGTTCTTAATCGGCTCGCGCCCAACGCGCGTTTATGCCGAGGCCATCGGATCAGCGTCGGCGGGCTTGGGCTTGGAAGACAATGCCGCCCTGCAGATTCGTTTTGCGGACGGAAGCAGCGCGTCGATCCTTTACACGTCGGCCGGCGATCGGAGTCTCAGCAAGGAGCGAGTGGAAGTCTATTCAGCAGGGCTCGCGGCGGTCATCGATGATTATCGCCGAGTCGAAATCCGTCGTGGTGGGAAGGTGTTGGCCCGACGATCGTGGTGGTCGCAGCAGAAGGGTTATGCCGAGGAAATCCGAGCCTTCCTTGCCGGCATCGAAACGGGCCGGATGCCGATCTCTGTTGATGAAATGCTTGGCGTCACCGCGACTTGCTTGCGTGCGCTGCAGTCGCTTCGCATGGAAACTCCTCTCGAGGTCGACTGGTCGTGAGTGAGTCACGGGCCCAACGCCGACATTCGTTCGTTCCTTTGAACGACGAAGCTCCGTCAGCGCGTCCGATGCCCGATCATCGTGCAACATCCGATAGACACCTTGTGAAACAATCATCCATGATGATCACTTCACCCGCGACTTGGGATCGCTGGTGGACCCGGTGGATAAGCATCTTGCGGTACCACACGCCCGACCAACTCCTGGGTCGGCTCCGCAAAGAACTTCGTCAGCGAATCGCGCCGGGCCGAGTTCGGCGAGATGTTTCCGGCGCGACTTGGTGTAGCCAACATCTTCCCTGGTCGGCCGGTGCCGAGGAAACAACCCTGGAAGCAGACCGCGAAGAACTCGTGGCACTTGCGCGGGGCAGACTCCGATTGCTCAACCGAACCGAACCGGTCGGCAAGCCGATCGCTTGGCGAAATCTATCGCGTCGTTGGCTTCCTCCCTTGTGGACGTTCCATCTGCACTATCACGACTATCTCGCTCGCTGGGTACGCGTCGTCGGATCAGAACCTATCATCCATGATGCCGTCGATTCTTGGCTCGATGTGTATGCCGATGGCGGAAAGGGTTCGCGCGGTACCGATCCCATTGCTTGGCATCCCTACGTCATTTCGCGACGAGCGTTCTCCTGGGGGATGATCCTTGCCGCCGGCTCGGTCGGCTCGGCTCGTACCGATCGCATGACGCGTTCGTTGGCGTCGCAGATCGATTGGCTTTCGCGACATCTAGAGCGAGACATCGGAGGGAATCATCTCTGGATGAACGCCGCCGCCCTGGCTCTCGCGGGGACGCTGTTCTCTGGGCCGACGGCCAATCATTGGTGGCACCGGGGTTGTTCCCTCTTGAATGCGGAAATTGATCTGCAACTGAATGACGCGGGGGAGCATTTTGAACGCTCGCCGATGTACCAACTAGAACTGGCGGGCTATCTCGAAGAGTTGGCCTCGTGGGCCGACCATCGAGACCCGACGCAAGCGGACGCTTGGCGGCAGACGGCTAAAAGAATGCGAGAGTTCATCGAGCCGCTCAGGCACCCCGACGGGGTAGTCTGTCTCTTCGGAGACAGCACGTTGGATCAGCCGGGAATGCAGTCGGCTGGGCGGTCGTCGGGTCATCATTCCGGATGGATGGGCAACTATTATGTCCATCGCGATGAGCAAGATCTGTTGGTGTTCGATGCGGGAGACATGGCCGCGGATCATTTGCCGGCACACGCTCACGCGGACTTGTTGAGCTTTGAAATGAGCTTGGCCGGCGATCGGCTCTTCGTGGATCGTGGCGTCTTTTCTTACACGGGACCGGCCCGAGCCGAGTACCGTTCCAGTGGATCTCACAATGTCTTGATGCTGGATCGGCAGGATCTGGCCGACACCTGGTCTAGCTTTCGCATGGGCCGGCGCGGGCATGTTGTCTCGCGACAATCCATACGGACGCAGGAGGGTCTCTGGATCGTTGCATGTCACGATGCGTACGCTCATCGGGGGATTCCCATCGTCGAGCGATTCTGGTTTCTGGTCGACGATGGCCCTTGGTTCTGTTTCGATGTGATGAAGAGTGATGATCGACGAAGCCACCAAGCTGCTTCTCGCCTTTGGCTCGCCGAGGGAAGACGCCTGCAAGCGGACGGAGGTCGTTACCGACTTATCGGCCCCTCATCCATGGCATACTGGACGCCGATCGTTGGACCGACCGTCGTGACCATCCATGAGACAACGCGTTCGAATCACTTCTACCGCACGGAGCCGTGCTTGGCGATTTCGATGGTGAAGGAATTCTCGGGACTCGCTTCGCTTGGTTGGATGGTCTCGAAGAGGCCGATCGAGTCAGAACCAAAAATCGCTTTGGTCGATGGGACATGGCAAATCTCATGGGCCGGCGTGGATGGAATGTGCGTCGCGCGACTTCCCGATCGATTCTCCTCCCTCGGTCATTGGGGAAACCAGTGATGAAGATTCTCTACATCAGTCAGTATTATCCGCCCGAGATGGGGGCCCCGGCCGCGAGAGTTTCCGAACTCGCTCGCGAGTGGGTCAAGCGGGGCCATCAGGTGACGGTGCTTACCGCTTTTCCTCATCATCCGCACGGAACCAAAAGGCGCGAAGATGTCGGCGTGCTGACGCGACGAGAGAAGGATGGTGACGTCGATCTCATTCGGACGTATGTTTTCGCGGCTCGCAATTCGGGTTTTCTCTGGCGCATTGTCAGCTACGTGTCATTCATGATGTCGGCCATTCTGATCGGCGTCTGGCGCGTCGGCCGGCCGGACATCGTCATCGCCACATCGCCGCAACTCTTTACCGGCGTCGCGGGTTGGTGCATGAGTCGATTGCTGCGAGCGCCTTTCGTCTTCGAGGTTCGCGATCTCTGGCCGGAGAGCATCGTGACGGTCGGCGCGATGAAAGAGAGCCGAGCCATCGGACTGCTCAAGCAACTGTCGGCTTTTCTTTATCGATCGGCCGACAAGATCATCACCGTGGGGCCGGGCTATCGTCGCCGAATTCTTTCGAGCTACGGTACCGAGCCCGACAAAATTGATGTCGTGACCAACGGCGTCGACTTGCAGCATTATCGGTTTCGATTGTCTGATCGAGAACTCTATCGTCAGAAGCTTGGCATGAAGAACGAGACGGTCGTTCTTTATCTTGGGACGCACGGGATGGCGCATGGGCTGGACTTCGTGATGGATGCGGCCGAGAAGCTTTCCAACGAATCGATTCGCTTCGTCTTCGTTGGCGACGGGGCCGAGAAGCCGACACTTGAAAAGAGGGCGATCGATCGAGGTCAGTCCAATGTCACGTTTGTTCCGCCGCAAGATAAACGGGCCGTCGTCGGTTACTACGCGGCATGCGATATTGCCCTTGTTCCGCTTCGAAAAGTCGATCTATTCACCGATGTTCTTCCCTCGAAAATCTTTGAAATCATGGGGATGCAGCGAGCGATGATCGTCTCGGTCGATGGAGACGCTCGGCAAGAAGTTGAACGGGCCGGTGCCGGCATCTTTGTCGAGCCGGAGAACGTTCTGGAACTGATTCAAGGCCTCCAGAAGTTGGCCGACAACCCTGGGCTTCGCGAAGAACTGGGCATCAACGGCAGGCGCTATGTTGAAGCCCATTACCCTCGAAACGTGTTGGCTCGGCGTTACACCGAGATTCTCGGAAACGTGATCGATCGAAAGAGTCGCTCGGCCCCGGCGGTGGCGGCTCGGGTTTAGTCGCTTCGGCTCATCACATGGGATCATGCTCGGACGCGGATGAACTGCTTGGCCAATTCGATCGCGCCGCTGGTGCGGACGCGAAACTCTTCGATCGACATCCCTGATCCCACCGTGATTCGCCGAAGGGCAAATGGATTCGTGGACGAGTCGTTGATGCCGTCGATGGTGGAGACCGCTGCCACGACTTGATGGTCGCGTAGGACTCGCTCGGCTCGTTGATCGAAATCGGTGGGTGTTCCGTTGGGATACGCAAAGGTGACCGACGCCAATTTCGTCTGTCGGCGGACTTCTTCGATCGATCCACCAATTTCGAATTCGAGTTCCTCATCGTCGAGAGGTTCGACGATTTGGTGATTGATGGTGTGCCCGCCGAACTCGATGTTCCCATGCGAACACACCGAGCGAATCTCATCCCAGTTCATCATCTGGAACTCTGAAAAATCGGTCCCTTCGAGGGTCCCCAAGCGTGTTTCAATCACATTGATCAGGTTTTGACGAGCAGGCTCGGCCAAACGATATAGCCTCGCTACCAGGCGCACATACGAGTAAGACGCATGTGGGCCGAGCGGATATCGCCGAAGGCCAAGGTCGGTCACATCCAGAATCGATCGGGACGATCCGAACATCGCCTGTTCCAGCTTGGCTGTCCAATGAATGTGATCGGTATTGATCAAGCCAGTGGCCAAGTAGATGGTCGCGGGAATCCCCATCTGGTCGAGGATCGGAAGCGCCACCGTCATATTGTTGCGATAACCATCATCGAGAGTGACGCAGGCCGTTGGATGCTCGAATGGCTCGTGGGCAACAATCCTTCGAGCAGCCTCATTCATCGAGACGATTTCGTAGTGGTCGCGCAGGAATCGCATCTGCGCGGTGAAGGCCGATGCTCGTAGCATCAACCAACTGGGAGCCGATCGAGATTGATCTTCGACGATGCCGTGATAACCGAGGATCACCAGTCGATCCCGATGCCTGCCTCGGAACCATCCGTCGAACTTCGTTCTACAGACCATCGAATAAGCAGACTGCTTTACCCTTGGGGTCATGACATTCGGGCGCGTAGCCCGGTGGGCAACTTGATCGAAAAGGTCCATGTACTGGCCGATCGTCTCGCGCAGATTGAACTGTCGTCGCGCGTCGCCGGCCCCTTGAAGCGCGATCTGACGGGCTTGCTCCGGATTTCTTCGAATATCGCGAATGATGTTGGCAAGCTCCTGGGGAGAGAGCTCGTTTAGGAGATAGCCATTCATGCGATCCTTCACCAGCGAGGGTATCCCGCCGACCGCTGACACGATCGTAGGTCTCTCGGTCGCCATCGCTTCGACCAAGGAGATGGGAAGCCCTTCTCGCTCGCTGCAAAGAACGTACGCATCCATCAGCTGCAACTGAAGGCCTATATCCGAACGGGGACCGAGCAACTCGATTCGTTCGGAAAGACCCTTCTGTCGAACTAGCTCGGCCAGCCCATCGAAGAGATCGCCGCCGCCGATGATCCGAGCCCGCAGAAGCGGGTCTTCATTGGCGAGAATTGCCATTGCCTCAACAAGGATGTCGGGCCGCTTGGGAGAGGCCAATCGAGAAACCCATCCGAGCGTGAAGGGTTTGTCAGGGCCGGCAGGACCTCCCGCCGGAGGCCGAAATTCGTCGAGATTCACGCCGTTGCGAATCACGATCAGTTTCTCACGCGGAATGTTAGCCTCGGCTTCGAGGAAGTCCGCAATGGTTGGATCGATGACGACGTACTTCTCTGGAAGGTGGGAGAGTCGACGAATCCAACGGAGCTCGTTGGGGAGTCGGATGAAGGAATGAATGTCGTGCTCGGTGTGAACGACCTTAATGCCGAGTGCCCGGGCTGGTGGAGCACAGTAGACAAGCGATCCGACATGATGTGTTTGGATGATGTCGACCGGGTGCGCTTTCAAATACCGCCAAACCCGCCAGTAGACGAGCGGATCGAATCCTTCATTTCGGCCAAAGACGACGGTCTGATAACCCTGTTTGCGAAGCATGTCGCCGACTTCGCCATCCCCCTTCATGGCAGCGAAGAGGGATTCAAAGCGGCCCGGATCCAGCGACGTGCCAATCGTCGCCGCCAGTCGCTCTGAACCGCCGAAGGTGTGGCGATAGTTCACCTGCATGACGCGAATACGCCGAGTCCCTGGCTTAGCAGCGCTTGCCGGCGGAGGCGTGTCGGTGACGCTGATCACGAGTACCTCTTCCTCAAGGCGCGACGGCTGATCGGCAATCAGCGGCTCGATCCGCCACGGTTACCGGATGACGTTTGCCTGTCACTAAGTCTTCGTAGAGCGAGACGAGTTGTTCCGCGATGGTTGCTGGTGCGAACGCCGACAAGGCGTAATCGCGACCCCGCTGACCCAGCTCTTGTCTCCGAGGTGCGTCCGCGACCAGCGACGCGATCGCGTCGGCCAGTGCATCAACATCGCGAGGAGGTGTCGAATAGCCGGCATTGGCTTGTTCGACATACTCGGCCGCGCCACTGCCGGCGGCAGCGATCACGGGAACACCCATCAACATTGATTCAGCAGCGACACGTCCAAAGGGCTCGGGCTCGATCGAAGCATGCACCGAAAGATCGACCCCCGCCAGGAAGGTGAATGGATCCCGCAGATGCCCGGTGAACTCGACACGGTCGGCAATCCCCAACTCTTTCGCGAGATCGCGAAGCTGATCGGGATAGAGAGAGGGTCTGGGCGGGCCGCCGGCGATGGACACCCGAAACGGGCCGACCCCTCGCTGGGCGACGCGGGCGACCGCGCGAAGAAAGATATCCTGACCTTTGGATTCGCGAAGCACGCTGTGCATCCCGATCACGGGGATCTCGTTGGCGCAACGGGCTGGTTCGGGGTTAGGAGGGACAATGGCATCGTAGATCATGGTAATACGCTCGGCCGGCACGCGCAGGTCGAGCAAATGATCGGCAATGGAATGCGATGTCGCGACATGGTGGGCGTACCACCGGCGATCGATGATCCAGTGGGTCAACTTTCCGGGGTGTTCGTAGCCTTTCTGATGAGCGATCACGGGTATGCCCAGACGCCAACCCGCGACAGCCGCGCCGAAGTTCCCCGTCAAAATGTTGTTGGCATGGATAATCGAGGCGCCGTACTTGCGGGCGATTCGTTCGACCTGCCGCGCCCAGGGCCAGGTGTTGTAACGAGCGAAGCGGTAGAGTGCTCCGACGAACGAATCATTGGCTTCGCGGTTGGTCTTCGACATGTCGATCGGAACAACTTCAACGCGAAGTCGCTCAGGGATGTCTGTAAAGGGCCGCGGATCAAAGCCACACACCAAGGTGGGGTGAATCCAGCCGGGCAGCGCATCGACGAGGTGCAATATTCCCGTCAATGACCCGCCGAACCCGGGGGCGTTCTCAACGAAAAGGATCTCCACGACGCTTTTCACCCAAACAAATAAGGAGCGTTGGCTTGTTCCCGGCCGACTTGCATCATTCTACAAGGGACCCCACGCTGGAATCATAGGTCGCCCGTGGGGCGAACCGGCATTTATTGATGCTCGCAAATGAAAAGCCGACCCCGCTCGGAGCAACCAGACCGATTCAGACGCGAATCGCGACCATTTGCCGCCGCCGAGAACGGTTTTTTCGTCGGAGCATGCGTAGAGGAGGGAGTTTCGACGTCAAAGCTGCGTCCCAGCACGCATGACGATTCTCACCGTTGTGCCGATTGTACCATTTGTATGAACGACGATGTGAAAACGCGTTTTGATCACGACGGACCGAAGACTTCGATCGCCCTATCCCTGCGGGTCGCGCCCCGGCACAAACGCGGGGCGGTACGACGAGCGTTTTGCCAAGAGCAATCCTTTCGAACCGATCGAGTGACGATTTCCTATAAATGATTGCTTGCGCGGATGAGATCGACCTTTTTGACAGCCTCCTGAGTGCAGCAACTGCGATGACGACGACCGAGCCAACTTCCTTGACCTTGAACGAACTCTGGGCGAGCCGAGTCCGAGGAGGGATTCCGTCGATCGGCCTGGCCGAGCTCGCGTCGTTGCCGATCCCGATCGATGTCGCGACCATGACGCCCGGCGAGGTCGTTTCTCTTCGGGCCGAGAACTTTGACTCCGTCGGGTTTGGCATCGTCGATCCTGAGAGTGAAGTCATCTGGTGTTACCCGGCCGATCCGGAAGAATCTTTCGACGAGCGATTCTTTCGCAAAAGAGTTCGGCAAGCGTTGGCTCTTCGTAAACGTTTGGGGTTGGTGGGGGATGAATCGGGCTATCGGCTCATCCATGGCGAGGGAGATCACCTCGCGGGTTATCAGGTCGATGTCTATGCTCAGCACGTGGTCATTTATTCTCTGTCGGCTGCGCTCGATAGTCATGTTCCCGGCTGGGCCGAGGTGATCGGCTCGGAATTGCAGCCCCTCAGCATCATCTCGAAGGTTCGACCCGCGGGGGAAGTGCCGACGGGTAAGGTCCCCTTTCGACTGGAGTATGGAGTCGAGCCCCCCGCCACGCTGTCCGTGCGCGAGGATGATCTCCTTTATGAGGTTCATCTCACCGGTGGAATCAACACGGGCTTGTTTCTCGACATGCGGCAAGTTCGCCGATCGCTTCGACCTTGGCTTCGCGGGAAGTCGGTATTGAATCTCTTCTCTTATACGGGGAGTTTTTCGATGCTGGCGGTGCGTGAAGGGGCCAAGTCCATCACCAGTGTCGATTTCGCCCAGGGTGTTCTGGAATGGACGAAGGCAAACTTGGCCCTCAATGAGATACCCCTGAGCAAAAACATTCGTTTCGACCGAGATGATGTTCTTGAGTATGTCAAGGTTGCACGTCGTCACGACAAGATGTTCGACGTTGTCATTCTTGATCCGCCCGCCAAAACAACTGTTCCCAATAAACGTTGGTTCATGAAGTCTGACTACGGTCGATTGATAGCCCACGCTCTCAAGATTCTTTCCCCGGGGGGATTGCTGGTAGTTGCCGCCAGCAGCGCCGTTGCCAAGCCTGAAAAGCTCGAGTCACAGATTCGCGAAGCCGGCAAGGAGACCCTTCGCCGACTCCGATTGGTTGATTCGCCAGGCTTGCCATCGGACTTTCCAACGCAGATGATTCATCCAGCGGCAAGGCATTTGAAGTGCCTGTTTCTGTTGGCGGATGACTGATTGCTGTTGGAAGAGCTCGATGACATGGGCACGTTGTCGGGCAGGGAAACTTCGACGTGACTCGTCTTCCTCGTCTTGATGACAACGTCCAATTCTTAAAAGGGGTCGGCCCGCGCAAAGGGGAGATTCTCGCCAAGCGAGGTATCGAAACGAACCTCGATCTCCTGTACACGATCCCGCGAGATTACCTCGATCTTCGGCAAGTTCGTCCCATCGCGCAGATGGCCGAGGACGAGGTTCAGCTCTTACGCGGCAAAATCTTTTGGTTGGACTTTCGCCGAACAAAGACGGGAATGCCGCTGGTCGAGATGCAATGTACCGACGGCTCGGGCGAGTTGACCGTCCAGTGGTTTCATCGACCCGATCTACGCGAGACGCTGGCCATCGACCAGCACGTCGAGATCACCGGTAAGCCGAAACGCGTAGAGGGTCATTGGCGGATGACCAACCCCAAGATCCGTCCTTGGTCTGGTGAAGATCAAACCCAGGGGATCGTTCCGATCTATGCCGGTTCGCAAGAGATCCGCTCGGAAGAGATTCGATCATGGGTTCGGCAGGTCCTCCCGTTGGCGGGCGAGGTCGTCTCGCTTCTTCCCGATGAGTATGCCCAGAAGAAGGCTCTCGTGCCGCTGGCGCAGGCGTTTGCCGATCTGCATGAACCGGCTGATCTGTCGGCGGCGAGCGCGGCTCGGCAGCGGTTGGCCTACGAAGAGATCTTTCAGTTCGCGGTGGCGTCGGCATTGAAGCGATCGAAGCGGACGCGGGAAAGAGGCTATGCGATCGATGTCTCGTCCGAGGTGGATCGCCGAATTCGTCGGCTGTTCCCTTTCTCCCTGACTCCCTCTCAGGACGAGGTCATTCAAAACATCGTCGGCGACTTTCGTTCGGGACATCCCATGCATCGGCTCATTCAGGGGGATGTCGGTTCGGGCAAGACAGCCGTCGCGATCTACGCCATACTGGCGGTGGTGGCGGCAGGGTATCAGGCGGCTTTCATGACGCCGACCGAAATCCTCGCTCGACAACAGTTTCGCGTCTTGAACGATTATCTCTCGCGGAGCCGAGTTCGCCGACAACTCCTCGTGGGGGGCTTGGCCTCCGCCGATCGACAAGCCATCCTCGATCCCCTTTATCGGGGCGAGATCGATCTGGTTGTCGGGACACACGCACTCATTCAGCCGGATGTCCACTTCGCTCGGCTCGGTTTGGTGGTGATCGATGAGCAACACAAGTTTGGTGTTCGCCAACGAGCAGAGCTCCTTCAGCAAGAGGTCACGCCACACCAGATGGTGATGACGGCAACGCCGATCCCTCGGTCGCTGGCGATGACGTGGTTTGGTGATCTCGATCTGACGGCCTTACGGCAAGGCCCCGAAGGACGTGGCAAGGTTCTCACGCATGTTGTTCCCGCGGCCAAGCGAGACGACGTGTATCAGTTCCTCCTCCGTCGGGCACGAATGGGACAGCAGTCGCTGATCGTTTGTGCTCGAATTGAACCCACTCCGAAAGGGCAGGGTGGGGATGATCTCCGGAGCGCCCAAGAGATTCTCGCAGAGGTTGCCCGGCACGCGGGCGTGGATCTTCCCATCGGGCTGGTGCATGGAAAAATGGAGGACACTGACAAGGACGAGGCGATCCGCCGATTTCGCCGAGGCGACACGTTGATCCTAGTGGCGACGGTCGTTATCGAAGTTGGTCTGGATGTACCGAATGTGTCGCATGTGTTGATCGAGAATGCCGACCGATTCGGGCTCAGCCAACTTCATCAGATCCGAGGTCGCGTGGGACGCGGGACCGGCGAGGGGAACTGCTTTCTGCTGGATTATTCGGACGATCCGGAGGGACATCAAAGGCTCAACGATCTCGCCAGTACCATCGACGGCTTCGAAATTGCGGAGCTCGATACCCGTTCTCGCGGAGCAGGGGACCCACTCGGAGAACGTCAACATGGCGTGATACGTCTCCGCGTCGGCGATTTTCAAACGGACAGTGACCTACTGGCCCAATGTCGAAAGGATGCCGAGGAGCTTGTTGCGGCCGACCCGGCCCTGCGAAACCCTGCTTGGGCCCGTTTTCGTCGAGCCCTTTTGGATCGATTCGCGAAGTATTTCGGCCTCGCGTTGGTTGGGTAGCGAACGCCATCACCGACAGATCTAGATTTCTCCTTTCGATAAACCTGTTTGTGCCGAGTCGCTTCCTGAAGAGTCGAGCTTGGGATCAGGCGATCCTGAATTCAGGCTCTCTTTTCGCGAGACGAAAAACTGTGAGCTATGGTTTACCGATTGATGCCAGCGAGCCGTCGCTTACCGCCTCGCCGACCCTCTTACTGCCCATGATTTCGCGGCAAGGGTGTCCAGGCGATCGGCACAGCGCTGTCCCGCGAGGAGAGCATTTCAATAGTCGCCCGACGATCAGCCTTCTTCTCGAACGATCGCGAGAGAAAGCTCGACGAGTCGGTTGATTCTAGGTGCGGTAGCGCTGGTTTCAGGCGAAGTAAATTCAAGTCGACCAGCGACATCCTCTGGCCGAGGGATTCATGGGCACGAAGACGGACAGCACGGTGACACCTTCGGTCAGCTCCGCCGGCGAACCTGCCTTGGTCGTCGCCTTCGGCGCCACGGCCAATAAACGTCGCCCTATTGAAAAACCCTCGACGCTGATCGGCCGAAACCGCTGCTGCGATATCCGCCTGGAATCGCCCGAAATCTCCGGACTTCACTGCCTTGTTTCTCGTGACAAAAGCGGATGGACGATTCGTGATTGCGACAGCAAGTCGGGCGTGATCGTGAACGGTCACGTCATTCGCGAGACCGAAATCAAGGATGGCGACCAGATTCAAATCGGACCGTTCTCGTTCGTCGTCAGTGTTCCTGCTCATGCAAAGGACGCCTCTCTCGAAGAAGGAAGTCTTCTTCAGGAGGAACTCGAACGAAAGACCGAACAAGAGAAATGTCTCCAGCACCATATCTCTTCGGTCGAAGCGGAGAGAGATCGCCTTGCGTCCCAATTGCAAGATCTGCGATCCGAATGGAATCGATCGTCCAACAAGATTCATGAACTCGATGCGGCATACTCCGAGATCGATCGTCTCAAAACGGACCTCGTCGATCGCGAACGCTTATCGTCCGAATTAGGTCAGACACTTTGCTCGTTGGAAGCATTTCGTCGATCCGAGCGAGAGCGGACCGGCCGTCTGGCCGCGGAACTCGACGATCTGCGTTCGACACAGGTCGAACGGACACCGGCCGAGGAGACTTCTAGCCCCGTCTTCGAGGCTTGGAAAGAGCAGGCCCAGGCCGAGGCGCACGAGCTTCGGGAGCGAATCTATCAATTAACCAAAGAGAAGCAGCAGGCTGATCAGCGATTCGAAGAACTTCAGTCGACCAACCAATCACAAGAAGCCATTCGCACCGATGACGCCGTTCGTCTTCAAGAAGAACTTGAGCAAAAGGTCCATCAATTACAGTCTGAAACGGATCATCTTCGGGGTCGCATCGTCGAACTGACCGAAGAGAAGCTCGCGGCTTTGGATGAAGCCGAGCAGGTTCGTCGAGCTTTTGAGCAGACTCCTCCCGAACAGACGCCTCCAGAAGATTCGGCCGAAATTGCTTCGCTTCGCGAACAGTTGATGCAGTCACAAAGTCATGCGAACAGTCTGGAGACGCTCGTCGATCAGCTTCGTCAGGAACTCGAGCGATCAAACGAGAGTCTTCGTCAACTTGATGCCGAGCAGAGTGCCCCGCAAACCGATGAGCTTGCCGCCTTGTTGGCCGAGCGAGATCAATGGCTCGCGCGAGGTGCACAGTTGGAGAAAGAGCGGGAGACCTTCGAAGCCCTCGCCAAGGACTATCAGAGCCGAGCCGAGTGGTTGGAAGGGGAACTCGAATCTTTCTCTGCCGAGAAAAGCCGATCCAAGGCCGAGATTGAATCGCTGCGATATGCCGCCGACGTCGCGACGAGAGAAACCAGCGGCCTGCGCGAGCATTCCCGGCAGCTCGAGTCGGAGATCTCGACCCTTCGTACCGAGCATGTCACACTGACGCAGACGCAGGCATTCAACTTGGGCGGAAGCAAAGAGAAGATCGCCGCTCTCGAAGACGAGCTGATCCAAATTCGCCAGGAGCTCGAAAGCCGAGAGAAGCAACTGCTTGTCGCGCAGCAGGAGAAGAACAAACTCCGTGCCGACCTCGAATCGGGCGGTGCGAGCATGATCGGCGAACTCGCGCAGGCCCGCGCGATGATTGCCGACCTCGAGCGAGAGCTGGTCCAGGCTCGTTCCGCGGGAGCGAATTCGACTGACAAAGCCGAGGAGTTTGAGTCGCTTCGCCTGCAGATTGCTGATCTGGAACGGGATGCCTCTCAGCAATTGACCGACAATCATCGCTTATCGCGAGAACTTCAAGAGGCACTCGCGCAAGCTGGCCGACCCTCAGAAGGTCATTCATCTAGCGAAAGTGACTCGGGTGACGTCGAACAACTTCGTGCGGATTGGCAGGCCGTCGAAGAGGCCCGGCTCGATCTGGTGCGAAGGCTTGATGCAGAGCATGAACAGACCGAGCAAAGGCTTCTGGCCATGAGGCAACAACTCGAAGCAGAACGCTCGCAGATGAAACAACTCGTCATGCAGGCCGCGGCCGATCATGACCGGACCAGGTCCGAGATGGAGTCGCTCCGTGCTCAACTCGCGATGCCCGCGGAGGAACGTTCCCCTTACGAAGTGGGGGGAGGGGACCAAGAGGTTGACTATCTTCGCGCTCGCGTGCAAGAGCTGGAATCGGCATTGTCATCGGGCCAGTATCCTCCGCGCGAACAGAATGACCTCAGCGAGTATGAGCAACAACTCGAGCAGTATCGAACCGATCTGGAACAAGCTCAAGCAGAGCTCGCGCAGCGAGAGCAAGAGCTCGAAACCGAGCGGATGAATCTCCAGGATAAACTTCGTCAGTCGGAACTGGATCTGTCGCGTGAGCGTGCTTCTTTCGCACGAGAAAAGGCGGAGCTTGATCGCTTAAAGCGAGAGTTCGCTGCCGAGATGGAGCATAACGAACGGGAGTCGACGGCCCGGGCCCGTTTGGCGCCGCTGGATCGACTTGCAAGCGAAGTAAAGGGCCGAGCCAAAGAAGCACCGGTGATCGCGCCGCAACCATCCCTATCGGATCGGCTCCGCAGTTTCATGAAGCGAACCGCGGAAACACCACCGAAGCCGGAGTCTCCTCCGTCGTCGACTCCATAAGATCCGAGATCAACGTCGTTGGCATCGCCAGAGGATGATTAAACGTCTTCGATCTCGTCGGCCGATCGGTGCGGCACGACATACCAGGAAAGCTCCTCCGCTATTCGACGAAGGAACAGTCGTCGAAACTGTTCTTCACTGGTGACATCTTGCAACTCGATCGATCGCTCGGATGGATAATCCTTTTCAAAGACGTTGCTGAAGACGAGGGATTCTTTGTTGACGTCCCAGACCTTAAACAGCACGTCGCAATGTCCCTGCAAGAGGAACTGGTTCTGGGTCGTGTTCAGGGTGAACGCCGTGACTTCGACGAATAGTACATAATCAACATCGAAGTGCTCGCCGATCATTTGAGGGTCTTTATCGACCCAGTCGGCATTGCGATCTTTCCACTCCCGAACACTTCGATCGGGAACCATCTCCAATCGTTTGTCGGCAGTTTGAATTTGATTGACGAGCAGGCCCGTCAGTTCATCGTCAATTGCTTGATAGCCCCAACGAATCCCTGTATCCGCATAAGCCAGGACAAGAACCCGCTTGGTCTCTTTACGTTTCTCGACAAGCTTAAAGGCGGGATCGACCTTCGGTTCGCCCGCGATGAGAAAGTACGGCAAGGCCAACACGTTTAGTTGACATCCCACCGCTGGCACGCAGGCTACTAGCAACATCGATTGCCAAAGGATTCGACAAGCCGTTCGCTTGGTCATGATGTTGCCTCTCCCGGCACCTGGTTCGCCCCGCCCTGTGCGGATGGAAACCATTGTGAACACCGACCCGCCACCATCCTTGGCCGCGAGTTGCTTTCCCAGAAGTCAGGCATTGGAGTCGGCCGGTAGATGACCTCTCGGGCCGAATCGGTCAACCCATCCCTGAAAATTCTGCCCCCCAGAGGCAAAGAATCTTGCTCTCCGTGCCGAAAAGAGATATACACTTAAAGAAGTGTTGAAACATTGAATGGATTTGCTGGGACGATGCCGATGGACGACGAACTCGATCCCATCTGTTCATCGAAAGATCATACACACAAACATCTTGTGTCTCTTGATGCGATCAGTGTCGAAAGGGCGGCGGCAATCTTTCGTTCGATGGGGGATCCTGGAAGGCTTCATTTATTGGCTTTGTTGAGCTCTGGTGAGGAGTGCGTCAGCGATCTTGCCTCCGCAACGGGGCAGAGTCTGCCGGCTGTGTCGCAGCGGTTGAAGCTGCTGCGGGCCGAGCGGCTGGTGGCGGCTCGCCGAGATGGAAAGCACGTTCGCTATCGGCTTATCGACCACCATGTGGCCGATCTGGTGGCCAACGGGATCGAGCATGCACGTGAAACTGATGGTGAGTTTTTTTCACAAAGGAGAGGTTGGATGAGCGGTCATTCTCATGAAGGTCATTCGCATCAGCATGGCCCTAGTTGCGGCCACACGAAGGTCGAGCACGATGGACACGTCGATTATGTTCACGACGGGCATCTCCATCACCAGCGTGCGGATGGTACCGTCGAAGAGCACTCGATCGGCGTTTCGGGAATCAATCCGACCGGCTGTACACCAGCTCACACGTGTGATGGACATGCGGCGGGCCACGTGCATGGTCCGGGTTGCGGTCACGAGGCAATTCCGCATGGCGACCATGTAGACTACATCGTCAACGGTCATTTGCATCATCCGCATGGCGACCATTGTGATGACCATGGACCGGTGAAGTTAAGCTAGCGACTTCTCGACGCGATCATTCCTTGATTATGCAACAGGACGCGAAGGTTTTCCTTCGCGTCTTTTGTTTGTAATGTTGAGAATAATGACCGATTGCCTCGGCGACGAAGTTCGATTGATCGGATGGCTGGCCTCGGGGAAGGGAAGGAGTTTTCCTTGATCAAGATTGGATTGGCCGGCATCGGCTTCATGGGAATGATTCATTACCTGGCGATCGCTCGGATCTCGGGAGCAAAGGTGACGGCGATTGCCGCTCGTGATCCAAAGAAGCGGGCCGGCGATTGGTCGATGATTCAGGGAAACTTCGGGCCGCGCGGCACGCAGATGGATCTATCGGACATCGCTTTGTTTGCTGATGCCGAGGAGTTGATCCAGAAAAGCGATGTTGATCTCGTCGACATCTGCCTTCCCAGCGACAACCATGTTGGCCCGGCGATCAAGGCTCTCGAATCAGGCAAGCATGTCCTTGTCGAGAAGCCGATCGCGCTTTCGCTAGCGGATGCTGACCGCATGGTCGCCGCTGCCAAAGCATCGGGCCGGATGCTGATGGTCGCGCATGTTCTTCCGTTTTTTGCGGACTTTCGTTTCGGGCTCGAGTTGATCTCGCAGCAAACGCACGGGAAGCTTCTTGCGGCCCATTTTCGTCGCCACATCAGTCCTCCCAACTGGTCGGACGCCGTGGCCGACTTCAGCAAGGTCGGCGGCCCGCTCATCGATTTGCATATCCACGATACGCATTTCATCGTGGTTGCTTTTGGCAAGCCGCGCCGCGTGACCTCGACGGGTATTAAGCGGGGAGAGATGGTGACGTATGTCGCGACGCAGTACGATTTCGGTCCCGAAGGACCGGCCGTGAGCGCCACGAGCGGTTGTCTGTCGGCACCGGGTCGGCCGTTCACGCACGGTTACGAGCTTTACTTTGAGAGGGCGACGCTGCTGTATGAAGCGGGACAGCCACTTCGTCTTTTCACTGCCACGGGGGTTGAGAACCCGACGTTGGCAGGTGGGGATGAGATCGACGCATTCGAGAAGGAGATCACGGCCGCGGTCCGTGCCATTGAAACGAGGACGCCGTCGCCTCTACTCGATGGGACGCTCGCACGCGACGCGCTGGCGCTCTGTTTGGGAGAGGGAACATCGGTCGATTCCGGTCAACCAGTTTCGATTGCTTGACTCGGGTATGAATCACGCTTGATCGCTACCGCGCGGGATTCGAGGTGTTCGGAAGCTGGGCGACCGGCGGAACGTTTGGGCTGGCCATCTGCGTTTTGGGCGAGGCGACTTCCACTTTCAGATCGTCGAATTCTGCTGATCCGATCCCGGTCATCACAAGGTGCAGGCGAATCTCCCCCGACTCGCGTACCGGCCGAACCAGCTCAAAGGGCTCGCCAGCACTCGATCGCGTGTAGCGCAGCGCCAACGATTCGCCGCCGAGCGAATCCCAGACCATCACTCCATCGACGCTGGCGGTGATGTCCTTGGGGATGCGGATCTTCCCGCGCAGGCGGACAATCTGCCCCGCTTCCACACGGATAGGGGGGCTAGCAATTTGGACGCGGGTGTTCTCGAGAACGAAGGGGGGCTCGCCGGTCGGTTCGACTTTGATTTCGAGTGCTTTTCCATTTCGGGCGGGGACAAGCATCGCGGAGGCTGTCACATCATCGGTCACATGCGGATCGTACGCCCAGCCGGTCTGATCGAGCGTTCCTCCATCATCAAAGGAACCGCTCCGCAGAAGATTATTCGAGAACGGTGTCTCTTCCATCATGCTGAGCAGGCGGTATTGCTCGGGGAGTGAGTGATACGAGGCTGTAAAGACGGACGCGGTCGGCGACGCATTTCCTACCGCGTTCTTCCATGCAACCGATTGCAATTCACGAGTGTTTCGTAGCGACCGAAGCGACTCGGTGTACGACGCCCGAAAGTCAGATGCGTTGAGAAGTGTCTTCGCATCGGTGAGATGCTTTCGAGCTTCCCCCAAGAGCTTGACGCTTTCTTTGGGTCGCTTGCCGACCTCTTCCAAGCGGGCGTCGGTCGACTCGGTTCCTTCAAGTTCGATCCGCGCTATTTCTTCCATCCAGGTCGCGGAGGTCTTCGATACTTGCAGGACCATCTCTTGATAATTAGCAAAGAGCTTCGCATCGGTCGTCAGGACCACAAACGCGGCCGAGTCGAACTCGTCGATGGAAACCAGGATTCCGCCCACTTCACGCCGCCTTTTGACACCGCGAACATCAGTCGGCGAGATCTCAAACGCCTGGGCCGACTCGGAAGCACCCGGGACGATGAATTGTACGTTATTGGCAGCAGACGAATTGAGCACGCACTGGGCATGGGCATCCTTCCAATACGCCAGTGCCAAGACACCTCGACCTCCGGTGTGCTTAAAGACGGCAACCTCGATGTTCGGATTCGACGTTGGTCGAACGATGGGTGGATTGCCGTCGGCGATGAAGGGTTCAATGAGCGTCAGTTCGGTATTGAGCAGAGCCAATCCAAGCGTTCGGGCGCGACCCTTGGCGGATTCTCCCAGCCACCGATCGGATGTAAATAAGAGTCCGCGCGAGCCGGCTGCCAGCGATGCATACGTGAGCAAACGAATCTGCGTCGGCGTGGGGCCGATCGGTGTCGTGAAGGGGCGGTCGTCCAGATCGTGCCCATACGCCAAGCGAACGTACTCGCGGGGCGGGTGGGTTTGAATCCACGTCCAGAAGAACGTTCCCGGAACCAGAAGTCCCTTGCGCGAGGAAACCCATTTCTGGTAGCTCGTGATATCCATTGATGATTGCAGCGGGAAACGGGCGGCCCCGACCATGTCGAGCTTGCGAGAGTAATCCCGAATTCCCTCGTTGACGTCGGCCGTCAAAAGTCGGTCCGCGGCAAGTTCTTGATGGCGGAGCGTGGTGATCCCCGCTTGCGTGGCCGGCAGCGTCGAACGATCGAGCGGCCCGCCGACATAGAAGAAAACGGATTGATTATCGAAGGTGGCCGCCGCCTCGGCCGCGCCAGTGAAACCCTGTTGCGGGCCCCCGCCGGTTGTCAGCGGAAGGGCAGGCATCAACAACAGATTGAGGCTCGCCGCCTCTTCAACCACAGGCTTGGCGACAGGGAAAGGCTCGACAACCAGATTCATGCCGGTCTCATGAAAGACCCGAAGCGGCGCCGTCGTCCGAGCCATGCCGCGAGGCAGAAAAGCTCGCTTCCCCACCAGCAACTGCTCGGCAACAATCTCCGCGCGAAGCTTGTCGCGTCGATCGGCAACCTCCGGCCGCATGGCAAAGGGGAGTTGACCGTCATCGCCACGAAGCGGAAGCGGCACTGCCGTCGACGTGGGGCCAGCCATCCCCGCTGATTCCTTCGAGGGTCCAGGGATCGACTCGGTGCCAATCTTTCCCAGCGGAACAATCGGACCAATGACGATGTCGTCGACGCGGATCTCGTACTCGCCGAGCCCGCTCATCACATTGAATACCACTTGATCGACGTAAGCGCCGCGCACATCCACCGCCCGGCCGAGTTCGTTCTGCAAGAGCTGTTGTTGCCGAGCAAGGAGTTTATCGAGTCGGCTGATGACCAACTTGCGATAGCGATCGCTCGCGTCGTAAGTCGAACCGGTCAACAGCGTCACCATTGGCTGATCGGTTTTCAGATCCTTCTCTCTCGGCAAGACAACATGAGCTTGAATGATTGTGCCCGGACGCGTGGCGTTGACAAACGCGCTGATTTCGAGTTCTTCGATGATCTGTGTCGGTTCGATGCTGTACTCAACCAGCGCGAAGTCGCCGCTCGTGACTCGTACGTGAAATCGCTCGGCCCGCTGGCCAGAATGGGGGCGATCTTCGACGATCGAGTGTTCGAGGAGTTCAACTTGTCCGTTGGTGAGGCCGAGCTTGAGGAGCGTCTCGTTTGATTCGAACGATTGGCGATGAAACTGCTGGGCGGAAACATGACTTGTCGCCAGCAGCAAAAGGCCAATGGCGAAGGTCATCCCTCGGGACCAAATCACGATCTTCAATGGACGAAACGAAGTCATCAGCCGATGCGCCCGATGGGCGGAGCGGGATGGGTGCTCTTGTTCGTCGGAGACATAGAAGCGAACAACACTGGCCACATTTTCACCCGGCAGCATCCTTGCTCGGCCCTACCTGGTTGCTCGTCGGCACTTGGTCCCCGGAGCAACCCTTCCGGAATGCTATACCACGGCCAGGAAACGGGTGAACGGCAATTGCAGGGTCGACTTGGGAGAATGGGTAACACCGGGGCAATGCGGTGTCAATTGGCCTGGCTATCGGTCGGCGGCTTGGTCCGGTGAATTTCGGAGAGTCGCTTCCGTAGATAGCTGGCGCGGGCGATGTTCCGATCTTCTCCTTCGAGTGGCCTTCCCTCCAGCTTTTGCAGGTGTGCCGGCTGGGTGTGGATGAACAAGTCATTGATCAAGTCGATGCGAACATCGTCGATCAGGTTCAGGTTGACCCCCATTCGGACGCTCGAGAGGAGCGCCATCGTCTCCTCGGAACTGATCGTTTGGGCGGCTTGCAAGATGCCGTAGGCTCGGCTGACGCGATCGTGCAGCGTTTGCTTGTTCTCTTTGATCAAGCTTCGACGCGCGGTTCGCTCGTAGTTGACGATGGTTGGAACGACGACTTCGATGTTAGAGATGATCGCGTCCTCGGTTTTTCCGAGCGTGATGTTGTTCGAGATTTGGTAGAAGTCGCCCGAGGCTTGCGAACCTTCGCCGTAGAGTCCGCGGACGGCCAATTGAATTTTTTGAAGGGCTCGAAAGACGCGGTCGATTTGTTTGGTCATCGATAGGGCCGGCAAATGAAGCATGACGCTGGCACGCATGCCGGTACCGACATTCGTGGGGCAAGCGGTTAAGTAGCCGAACTCTTCGCTGAATGCAAAGGTGACCCGCTCTTCGACAAGGTCATCCAGTTTATTGACGGTCTCCCAACACTGCCGAACGCTGTAGCCGCTATGAAGGACTTGCAGACGGAGATGGTCTTCTTCGTTGACCATCAAGCTGACATCCTCTCGCGGAGCGATGGCAACGCTGCGAGACCCTTGGCCGGAGGCTAGTTCTCGGCTGATGAGTTGACGCTCGACGAGAAACTGCCTGTCGAGATCGTCAAGCCTACCGACGTCAAAGAAGATCAGAGATTGATCCCCATGGACGTCGCCGATCGATGTCCGAAGTTTGTTCTCGATATCGCGCCTTTGCGCTTCGTCGGCACGAGAACAAAAGGGAAAGTCGGCCAGGTTCCGCGCCAGCCGAACCCGGCTGGAGATGACAATGTCCGCATCGGACCCATCGCCTCGCAACCACTCGCCGTTTCGCGGCGCGAGATCATTCAGATCCATTTTGTTTTTCCCTGGCTCGGATCAAGTCTCTGATCTTGGCCGCCTGCTGATACTCTTCTGATTCTATGGCTTGGCGTAGTTGAAACCGCAGCGCCCGAACAGGCGAATGTGCTTCGACTACCTCGCTGGCACGAAGCGGTTTCTTGCCAGTATGATGTTGGGAACGCTGAACCCGGTCAAGCAGAGGAATCAGCCCGTCCCGGAAGACGACATAGTCGTAGGGGCATCCCAGCTTGCCGGTCCGCCGAAAATCGAGAAAGGTCGTACCGCAATCGGGACAACGAAGCTCGGCCAGATCCACGGGGAAGTCCGGCATGGAAGACCTTTCCACAATGAAGGAAGATCGTTGCGACGGGGACCATTCTCTTAGAAGACTCGAAACGAGGAACGGGTCCCGGGGGGGAACAAACTCCCCAAGACAAACGATTATTCCGAAGGACGCTTCTCCTCTTTCTCGAGTGAATCGATCTGATCTCTCAGCAGGGCGGCTCGCTCATAATCTTCGATGGCGACGGCCTGCTGAATCTCTTGACGAAGTTTGATCAGCTCTGTCTGCCTTCGAGCATCGATCGGGAGCCTTTTGGGAACCTTGCCGACATGGCGAAGATTGCCGTGAATGTTTTCGAGCAGGGGCTTCAGCTCGGTTCGAAAGATCTCGTAGTCGTTGGGACAGCCGAGCCGACCGGTCTCGCGAAACTTTGCAAACGTCATTCCGCAGACGGGGCAAGCGACGCTTGTTTCGGGCACTCCCTCTTCCTCGGACGAGCCGGACGCGGGCGAAGAACTCGGGTTGTCGGACTCTTTCAGATAGTCCTGCGCATGGCGGTAGCAGAAGTGAAGCTGCGAGGCAGCCCCTTCCTCTTCAATCTGGGTGATGTGAATCACCGCTCGTTCGCCGCAAACCTGACACTTCTGCTTCATCGTCGACCTTGACATGCTCCCAAGCGGCGGCCCTTAATCTGTCGACCGCTCTTCAAGGGGCCTACCAGGAATGACCTCGTCATCATGCAGGCCACGTTCGACTTCAATCGTACCACCCCCTTGGGTGGGGTCAAGGAAGTCCATCGCCCGCGTGGAATCCGCCAAACATCGAGAAGAAGCTGGATCCCCCTCTGCCGTTTCGTCCGAAAAGAACTCCTATCGCGACGCCCAGCTTCTTGTCTGTGCAACCGTCGATGAGCTAAACTCGGGATCTCTTGCCGATCTTTGGTGCGATCGATTGCCAAGAGGGAGGGATCACCATGAAGATTGCTTCGATCGATGATCGAGCCTGGCGAAGTCTCATGCTTATCGGTTGGATATCGTTTTCGCTCGTCGGCCGAGGCGAAGAGCAGCAATGGTCGCAGTTTCGCGGGAAGGAAAGCCGAGGTCGGTCAGGAGTCGAACACTTTCCCATCACATGGGGGGACAAAAACATCCTCTGGAAGGTGGCCGTCGAAGGTCCCGGCGACTCTTCGGTGAGCGTCTGGGGCGACTCCCTTTTTTACCTTGCTTCTCAAGCGGACGGGACGAAAAGACAAGTCCTGTGTCGGCATCTCCACGATGGAAGTTTGCAATGGAGCTATTCGATCGATTTCGACACGCATCCCAAGCATGCCAAAAATAGCTACGCCACCGCGACGCCGGCCGTGGGGGAGGACGGCGTCTACGCTTGTTTCGGCTCGCCGAAACGATTTGTTGTCGTCGCGATCGATTTCGCGGGAAAGGAACGCTGGATGGCCGAGCTTGGCCCTTACATTTCTCAGCACGGCCCGGGTGCCTCGCCCATCTTAGTCGGCAACAACGTCATCATGGCGATCGAGCAAGATGGACCCTCACGCATCGTCGCGATCGATCGCGCGACCGGCAAGATCGCTTGGGCATCCGATCGACCCAGCAAGCTGGCCGCCTACGCAACGCCTCTCTTTGTCGATGATCGCCTCGGAGGTCAATTGGTCGTCAGCTCAGTGGTAGGGGTTAGTGGCCTGGATGCTTCGACGGGAAAGGTCCTGTGGGAAGAGAACTGTTTTGTCGATCGATGCGTCTCGTCGCCGATCCTGGTTGACAGTGCCGATGGCTTGACGGTGTTGGCGGGTTCGGGAAAGGGAGGCAAAGGAAACCGCACCGTCGCCCTGAACATCGATAGATCTCTTTCGCCCGGCCAATCCCGAGTACGCTGGGATTTGACGAAGACGATCCCCTATTGCCCGACGCCCATCTCGCTGGGGGAATCGATCTATTTCGCCCTCGATTCAGGCGTGGTTCGATCAGTTCGCGCGGCCGACGGAAGCGAGATTTGGACCGAGCGAGTATGTGATAAAGTCACTGCTTCACCCATTGAGATCGGCGGGAACGTCCTCATCGTCAGCGAGACCGGCCAATGCGTGTTCCTGGCTCCGCGATCAACCTTTCAGTCGGTTGGAAGAAACCAATTGGATGACGAGTTCTTAGCAACCCCCGCCGTCGCAAAAGGTCGGCTCCTCTTGCGCGGCACCAATCATATCTGGTGCATCGGCGAGCCTTGACCAATGCCAGGTCAGATTCTCGCGGTCAGACATCGCGAATGCATGTCTGGTTTCTTTGGGGAGGTGCCAAACTTGTTCTTGAGGCCGGATCGCTACACCGACTTCAAACCAAACACTTTTGATAGAACCTGTAGCTTCTCACCAACAGATATACGTTTAGGACCGCGGGCATTGTGATAGATCACCAAAAAAGTCATGTCGTCCTCTGCTTCTCGTCCGCTGGCATAATCGCCCAGCTTCTCGACAATTTCGAGGGCCAACCGTTCGGGATGGGAAGTACTTAGACTCTGCGCCAGATTCAACAGTCCCTGCTCGCCGAGCATTTTGCCTTCGGAATCGGTCGCTTCCGTGAGAGCGTCGGTATACAGCAAGACGATGTCGCCGGGGCCAAGTTCGAGAACCGCTTGCGGATATGCCGCCGAGTCATCGATGCCCAGGGGGAGGTTCGTCAGGCGCGAATCCCCTGAATCGGAGGGAATCACGTTCCATACGGCTTGATCTGCCTTGTACCAAAGAGGACGTGGGTGACCCGCGTTGCAGAGCTTCAATTGGCAGCGATCTGCAAGATATGTTCCAATAACTGCAGTGGCGAACCGTCGAAGATGAGCGATCTCGCCGAATTGTTGGTTGAGTTGCCTCAGCAATTGGCTCTGATTTTTTTTGTTGATGTTGTTTCGCATTAATTGACGCAACGAGAGGGCCATCTCTGCCACGGTTGCTCCATGACCCGAAACGTCCGCAAGAATCAATTTCGTGACGATACCGCCGCCACATAGCGAAACATAATGAATGTCGCCACCATCGACAGCGTGGTCATACGGTCGACTCACAACCCAGATATCAAGTCCAGGCGTCGACACAAATTGATCCGCTTCCGAGCTCCCGCCCCAAATCTCCATGCACTGCATCGAATGAGTTGCGGGCGAGCTCGTTGTTGTGGGGGAAGATACATCCACTTTCGCGTCGTTCCTTCAAGCGTCCTGCGTGCGATCTATCAGAGCGGGTATTCTACGCGATAGAAGCATGGCACGGCGCGTTCGTGCTGCAAGAAACCTTTTCAACATGCCTCCAATTGGGCCACGGCTGCCGCATGAGTTTTGAAGGGTATCCGTCGAGGGTTGCTTTGGTCAAGGGGGGGCTTGACTATTTGTCGGCGAAGGAACCACTCTGGAGGCGACGGA
>JAIELF010000026.1 GCA_019753235.1 bacterium | reverse complement strand
CCGAGCGGAGGATATCAACAATCTTTGGATCGCGACCGGCCACTTTCGGCACGGCGTGCAACAATCCCCTGGAACTGCCCGCCTGCTATCGGATTGGATGCTGGGCAAGCCATCGTTCGCGGCCCCCGAAGATTTCGCCCGCAACGTCTCGGCAGAGAGCTTTCACTCTCCGTTTCAATCGTGAGTTTAATGCCGAGCTGGCGCGCGAAGATGAATGATGGATCATCGTGGCTGATGGGAACGGCATCCATTACGCACATCCGATGGCTTGCCGGCGAGCAAGAATCGCATCGAGTTGCTCTCGCGTCACGGTGTGGGTGCCGAGCTGATTTCGGCCCCCGTCGCCGTGATAGTCGGAGCCGGCCGAGCAGACCCAACCGTACTCCGTCGATCGGGCTTCTAAGAATCGCCGATGAGAATGTGCAACACGACCGAAACGAGTTTCGAGTCCATCCAAACCGACCGTCGCCAACAGACGCCAATCATCGATCGACATACCAGTGGGGGGATGAGCCAAGACTGCCACGCCGCCGGCGGAATGAATCGCCTTCACTGCCTCGGCCAGCGGAACACCGATCGAAGGGAGTTCTTTCGACATCGGGGTGAGATATTTTTCAAACGCTCCGCGCGTGCTCGATACCCATTTTTGCCTGACCAACTCACGGGCAAGATGCTTGCGACCCGCGCTCGCATGGTGACGAAGTTGCTGAATCTCACGGAGGTCGAAGCGAGGTATCTTCTCTTGTATGGACGCGACCATTTGCTCCATCCGCTCGCGACGCTGCTGCAAAAGCGACTGACACAGATCCGCCAAGCTGCCGGTGTCCACGTCAAAACCGTAGCCCAACAGATGCAGCAGCCGATCCCCTTGATAGGTCGAGATCTCGACCCCGGGAATGATCGTGAGACCGGTCTGCCCCGCAAGATAATCGAGCACTTCCGGATCGGGAAGAATGTCGTGATCGGTCAGCGCCCATCCCGCCAGACCGGATCGCCGAGCCATCTGTGCTAGTTCCATCGGCGAGCGGAGCCCGTCGCTGCGCGTCGAATGAATGTGCATGTCGAAAACAGGAAGAAGCTCGGCCATCGGTGCTTTTCTTACCAAAGTCTGTTTCCGGATTCGAGCAGAGTGCTTGTCGCGATCCGGAGCGGACAATCAATGTCTAGAAAACAATTGCCGATTGACGCGTCGATGAAGGACTCGGATTCACGGGCGAATCAACCCTTGAATCAAATGGACCTCGGTTTTTTGCCTCGCGAGCATCAGTCGACATCATCGATTGGGACTTCTCGGCCAACCCGTGCCGAGATATAGGCAGCTTCGACCATGCGAACGACTTCCAATGATTCGCCAGGCGGGATCGGCACCTTTTGGTCGTGGATGATGGCCTCGACAAAACCATGCACGCTCTGCTCGTAAGGGCTCCGCGTGGCCGACCCGGTCAGATGCGTGGTCCGGGGAATTTTATTCGATTCTTGTACCACCAGACCCTCGGGCCAGTGAAGGCCTCCCTTGGTTCCCAGAACTCGAACGAACCATTCTTCAGGCTTATCATGGAAACCAAGCCAAGAGGTTTCGACGAAAAGGGTCGCACCGGTTTGAAATCGGAAGAGCGCGACCGCGAAGTCTTCGACTTCAAATGCAAGCGGATCCCAATCACCCCAGTCACCCCCCAAGTCGGAGCGACGCGCCAGATGCGTCCCCGAGCTGGCCGACACCGAAACAGGCTTGGGGAAGCCCATCAACATCATCGCCAGATCGATGACATGAACACCTAGATCAAGCATGGGCCCGCCGCCCGAGAGACTCGATTGCAGAAACGTCGGAGCGGTCGGTACTCGGCGCCGACGATGCCAACGGGCATGGGCAAAGTAAGGCACTCCTAAATCGGCGGGCGATGAGAACGCGACCAAGTCGCGAAAGGTTCGATCGAATCGGAAATGATGATTGATTTGCAGCTTTCGGCCCCGCTGCTCAGCAAGATCAAGCATTCGCTTGGCATCGACTGCCGAGGTCGCCATCGGTTTCTCGCAGAGAACATGCTTCGAGAGATCAAGCGCCGCCATCGCGATCGGAGCATGCATCTCATTGGGGGTCGCGATGTCGATGAGATCAAGATCGACCCGTTCGATCAATTCATGCCAATCGGTGTAGGTCTCTTTCAAGCCGTGCTTGGCCGCTTGCTTTTGCAGTCTGTCGCTGTCGATATCACACAGAGCAACCAGTTCAACATGCGGAGAACTCTTCCAGTGAGGAAGATGGTGCTCGCTTGAAATTCCTCCTACGCCCACCACGCCGACTCGGAGTTTTCGGTTCATGGAAGAGCCTTTCTCTTCTGGATGAAAAGCAAGGGAACTTTGGTCATGTCGGCCGCTTCAAACGAAGTCACCCTGATCGGTTTGGTCTGCCTCGCGAAACGCTTCGACTTCAAAGGGATGATCGAAATAGGGATGGGCCCCTTTCCACCAAAGCCAAGGCATGAGGCCAAAATAAATGATGAAAAAGAGAATCCCCCAACGTTCGTATTGTCGAACGTGTACATGCTCATGGCGACGGGTGAGTTCCAGGCTGATGAATGTCTGCCCTAACACGACATGGCCGATGGTCATTGCCTCGGCTCCACCGATGAGCGGGACTCGGCGAAGGAGCCAAGCGATCAGCCCCCCCCAGAACTCAACGACACCCTCGACGAGCTGCGCTCGGCCGCCGGTCGCCAAGCCCAATAGCCCGATCAGTAATCCGATCAGCGTGCAAGGAAAAGCCCAGAGGTACCCGACGACGCTCATTGCCGACAAGCGATCGGCTGATTGGGGCACGGCAGTGAACTCCTAGGCGGGCTGAGAGGATCATTTCTTCGCGCGGGCCGAAGCCTCTTGAACGTAGTCGCGAAATCGTGCCTGAAGATCCCCCTGCCGATTTTCTTCTGAGCGCGAGAGGCCGACCTCGGCCAGTTCTCTCGCGTCGCCATATGCTCCTAAGCTGAGCAGCGTCTCCACGGCCGAGGCAACAACGTCAAGACGATCGGGATGAATGTCGGCCAGGTTTTTGAGCCGAGCAGTCCCCTCTCCCTTTTGACCCGACGCCAACAGCGAACGGGCTTCGAGATAGTCGAACATAGCCGACTCGCGAGCTTGATACAGCCGGCGATCGTACTCCCGCCCACGATGGATGATTTCGGTCAAATCGCCGGCGAGTCGCCCTTGAAGAGTCTCTTGAATCAGCCGACGAAAGACACTGTTCATGTCGATCTTGCTCGAAGCAGAATCCCGACGAACAAGCTGGTCAGCAAAGCGGTTGGCCACATCGGGCGAATCAAGCTGCACGGCCGTCCGATACGCGACAACGAGTTCATCATCGTCGAGCTTCATCGGCTCGAGCGCCGCCAATTGTGATGCCGAGTATGCCGAAAGATCGACATCGGACGACGCGCGCGTCTTATCTTTCTCATCCTCGAGTCCCGAACCGTGAATCGGCAATCCAAGCTTGTTTCGCAGACGATCGAAGTTGTACGCCAGGCCTCGAACTTCAAAGTTTCGTTCTCGAAATCGAACCAGACCTTCGAGCCGACCCTTCATCTTGGAACTCTGGGCAGCATCAATCGGCGCGATGTTGTCCAGTGACTTGAGAGGACGATGAAGCCATTCTTCTTCAAAGTACCGACGAACCTCGGCAAGCGTTCGCTGTTGCCTTTGTTCTTCGGGAAGTTTGGGATCATCAAAGACCAGAAACGGTTCCGAGTCGAGCGTCGTCGGGCTGCCGGGATAGCTGTCGGCCGCATGAAAACGAACCACTCCTTCCATTGCTGGATCGAACAGCCGACGAACTTCGGCAAGGCTCTCGGCCCTTGTCGCCACGATCTCGAGGGCTCCGCTTACAAGGTTGAGTTGGGCCAATTGGCGAGGCGGACCGCCGATAATCGGGACACCGGCGCCCCCGTCGGTTTGAACTTCTTTATCCATCCAATGCAGGGTGCGATGACCGTCGTGCGTGGCGACGACCATCAATCGTTTCGATTGCTGAAGCCGCTGCACAAACTCTTCGGGGTTTTCTAACTGATACAGCGCGGAGTAGAGCAAGTTGTCGCTGAGCGATTCAGCGCCGGCGCCCATTCGCAGCACTTCGGCCAAATCCCATGCGTCGGCGGCCGCCTCGATGTTGGTCTCGCGCTCGACATACTTCGACAGTGCCTCCATCGCCCGGAGGTTCTGACCGGCCCAAGCACAAGACAAGCCGAGGTTGTACCAGGCGCTGGCATTGGCAGGGTCGCGAGAAACCAGATCATCAAAGAGCATGATGAGATCATCGACGTGGAGCTTCTCTCCCTCGCCGGCCGCTTTCTCCCATGTGCCGGCAACCTCTTCATTGAAGAGGTCAAACTCATCCGCCTTCTTCAGAGCAAGCCCCAACCGAGCCGGGTGCGGCAACAGCCGATTCTGATGAATGAATTCGTCGATCGACTCGAGCGCGGGGGTGAAATCCGGGCTGACCAGTAGCGCCCTTTGCCAGGATGCCCAAGCCGCCAGGGGACGCCCCTGAAAATTGTGGCAGTTGCCGATCTTGAGAAGCGTTCGACAAATCTGTTTCGTAGCGCCTGCAGGGAAGACCGAAAGCGCCTCTTGATAAATGCCCAGCGCCTCGGCGTAGTCTTGATTGGCATAAAAAATGTCGGCCATTACCTCGCGAGGCATGCCACTTTCGGGAAAATCCTTCGCGGCTTTCTCGGCGGTCTCGAGCGCTTTGTCTGGTTGGCCGTAGACATCGAGCGCTTGTGCCTTGATGGTGGCGGCGTACGCCCGGAAACAGGCAGGCTCGGATGAATTGCTCATCAATCGATCGAGCAACTGCAAGCTTGGCTCGCGCTGATTGCTTTTAATCATGCCGATGGCTTGATCGAGTTGCTTCATCCCCTCGCGAGCCGTGCACCACTTCTGTTTGGTACCACTGCCACAGGGACAAAGTTCATAGGGATCGCTGGCCATGAGTTCTGTTTCCTATTCGTCCCGCAACGGGACTTACCCCCGTGCCGGTTCCCCCTCTTCACCGAGACATCAACGTCATCGGTCCCGCGAGACGCGGTTGGCTATTCGGGAGGGAGTAAGCCCGACAAATGTTTGTTGACATTGATCGTATGAACGCGAGTCTTGGACTCCTCAAAGACAAGGAGATTGAACGCGGCGTTATTTTGCGGCAACTTGCGAGAGTATCGAATAGGCAGGCCGAGCCAATGGGCCAGCGCTGCCCGATTCACCACATTATGAGCCACGACGAGAATCGTTTGACCCCGATGCTGGGCCGCCAACTTCTCGAAGGCCGGCACGACCCGGTCGCGCACATCCAAAAACGTTTCTCCGCCGGGATAACCATGCGTCGCAGGGTCTTCATCGTGGAGTCGCCGATGCTCAGGCCAATCGCGTCCGACATCGTCCCAAGACTTTCCCTCCCAGAGGCCGGCATTGGCTTCGGTGATCGCGGGAACGACAACAGGGGTCAGCCCATGCGGGCGCGAAGCTCGCTCGGCTGTATCCTTGGCTCGGAGGAGCGGCGAGCAATAGCTGGCGGAGATCGGATCCTTTTGAAGCTCCTTTTTCAGTGCCTCTGCCTGCTCGATTCCAAGCGGATCCAGAGGTAGATCAACCCCCTGCCCCTGCAGGACGTAGGGCCGACTCAGGTTGGCAGCCGTCGCGCCGTGTCGAGCCAAAATCATCAACGTGGAATTCATCAATCGCTGATTCTCCGTAGCCGCCTTATTCGCTCACCGAAGGATGCGTGGATGCCAATAGACTCGCCACGCGAACCGCTTCCACCAAACTGGTGGGGTCGGCCAATCCCTTGCCGACGATATCGTATGCCGTGCCGTGCGCGACGCTGACGCGGACAATGGGCAAGCCGACCGTGATGTTGACCGCTTCTTTCCAACCCAACAACTTGAGCGCGATGTGCCCTTGATCATGATACATCGCGGTGACGCCATCAAACTCGCCGGCGGCCGCCCGGACGAATAGCGTGTCGGTGGGAATCGGGCCGGCAACGTCGAGCCCCAACTCGCGGGCTCTTTCCACAGCGGGGGAGATGATGGTCTCTTCCTCGTTGCCGAAAAGCCCTCCGTCGCTCGCGTGCGGGTTGAGCGCCGCCACCGCCAATCTTGGCCGAGCGATCCCCAACCGGCGCATCATGTTGTCGAGGAGTTGAACCTTCTCAACAATGGCCGCGGTTTTGATGTGGGCTAGTGATTGTTTCATCGACATATGAAGCGTCACGTGTACGACGCCGAGCCCTCGGCGATAGAGCATCATTCCGAACTCGCGCGTTCCGGTCATCTCGGCCAAGATTTCGGTATGCCCCGGGTAATGATGGCCGGCCAGGTGGAGCCCCTCTTTGTGCAAGGGAAGCGTGACGATCCCATCGACGACTCCGGACGTTGCCAGCTCGATCCCCTCGACGAGGTAATCGAACGCCGCCTGTCCTGCCGCGGCATGGACCTGTCCCATAGCGAGGGATTCGACATCGGCCGACGACGGGTTGTAGCAGACCATCCGATCGGCCGATCCCGCCAAACTCGGGTCCGCCAGGTCGGCCCGACTCACTTCGACCAGTTCGAAGGGAAGGTGGAACAGACGTATCCAACGATCGAGGATCGCCGGGTTCCCCAGCACGATCGGTCGACAAACGTCGTGCACGGTCGGCAGCGCCCAGGCGCGCGCGACCAACTCTGGTCCGATCCCGGCCACATCCCCCAGGGTCCACGCCAATCGTGGTCGAGCTTTGTCATGTTGCAATGATTCACTCATGTTGGGAGTTTTACGAAACCATCCTCCCTGCACGGGGATGCGTCATTCGCTTGACGGGCCTTCGGGCGAACTCCTTCGCATTAAGTACAATTGATTCCTTCACTTGCGGCATAATCGAAGATCATGTAGCATAATTTCCCCGTCGATAGACCTCGCGCTTTCAGCGGGTGAGTCGGTTGAGCGTGGTTGGGGAGACTCGGGTCGTGAAGCTGCACTGTACGGGTATTTGGACATGTATCGTTTCTTTGGCCGTTTGCTCGGCATGGGCCGGCAAGCGGGAAATGCTTGATCTCACGCAAGAGGCGATCCAGCTTCCCAGCAATGAACAGGCTCGCAAGATCGAGCTCTACACCCGAGCCCTGAAGGAATACAAGGGTTTCTATTTGCCGTGGACCAACCGCGCCGTCTGCTATTTGAATTACGGCAAGTGGGATGAAGCGATCGCCGACGCCACCGAAGCAATTAATCTCTCGCCGACGGAACCTCACGCTTTCGGGGTGCGGGGTCGCGCGTATGCTGGCAAACGGCTTTTCGACCAGGCTTTTCGAGATCTCTCCCGAGCCGTCGAGTTAGCGAAGAACGATGAAGATACACGCAACTTGCTCAACGACCGGGGCAACGCGTACTTCTCGGCTCGCAAGTACGAGCAGGCGATTAAGGACTATCAGAAGGCGATCGATGTTGATAGCTCATTTGCACAGGGTTACAACAATCTCGGCATCGCTTACCGAGCGGTCGGCGACATGGACCGGGCGATTCAGAATCTCAATTCAGCCGTTCGATTCGATGCTGTTTCTCCGAGAGCTCTTGTCAATCGCGGGCGCGTCTTTTTGGCGAGGAATGATCCCATGATGGCTCGGGAGGATTTCAATCGGGCCGTCGATCTCGACACCAAGGATGCCTCATCGCTTCTCAACCGCGGGATGTTCTTTTTCGTGAATGGGGAGAAAGAGAAAGCTCTGCAGGATTTCGAGGGAGCGCTTTTGGCCGAGCCCAACAACGCGTACGCGGCAATCTGGCGATATCTGTCGACTTCCGCCCTCACGAGCAAAGAAGCCGCCAAAGAGGCTTTGACGGAGACCATTAAGAAACAAAAGGAGACAGCCTCTTGGCCTTGGCCCATCGCGATGACCCTCGCGGGCCAATCGACTCCAGAGGAGACCATCAAGGCGGCTCCGCTGGCCGGCGATGATACGCGAACAAAAGAACGCCTGGCGGAGGCCCACTACTACTTGGGACAGAATTTCATCGTCCAGGGAGACGAAGCCCAGGGTAAGAAGAACTTACGGGCCTCGATTGAACAAGCCGTCCCTCGCTCGCAAGAGTTTGTCCTGGCCGGCTTGACGCTGGATGGTTGGAAGGCCCCAGTTCCCCCCCCCCCTCGCCCCGTCCCCAGTGCCGAGGATCTGCGCCTTCGGTAGGGCCACGTTCCCATCGGTTTTCCGATAGCACTGGGACACCCGCCGGTCCTCGACCGAGGGTCGCGCTCGTTAGGGACAGCACATTCGGAACAACAGGCTCGGCAACTTTGCTGATGACTGTTGGAGACCCTTGATCCCGTAAGCCCGAACCCTGGGCTCGGCCGATGCTGAGACGTGGATGCTGACCGCTGTCGGCTTCTCGCTTCGCACCCCAGGGGATGACGCATGGCCGACTCGACGCAACCGGCAGAATCTAGCCTGCGAACGCGCCTGGATCAACTTCGCGAACGAATCGTCTCGCTGCATGAAGATTTCGGGCCCGCTCCTCCGACCAGTCTGACTCGCCGAGCTTCACGCGTCGCCCATCACTTGCAGTCGACCAATTGGGAGAACGCGCGGGGTGGGTTGTCGTTTGCCGGCGAAACGCTTCTCCCCAAGATGGAGCCGATCGCTGGAACTTCCTCGGGCGATACCCCTCGGCGCGTTCAAGAACTCCTCGGACAGATCGTCCCGCTGCGCGAACGACTGGCCGAGCTGGGTCGATCGACATCGTTGGCCCGTCGGCCGGTCGATCGACTTCGTTGGCAGCGAGCGGTCCAACTGGTCGAACTCGTGGAGACGATGCTACACGAGTCGGCGGCCCATGTTCGACAACAGATTTCGCTTCTGCCGACGTGGGAAGCCACGCTCGAACGAGCCAACGAACTCTACGCGGAAGTGGCTGGCCGAGTCGTTTGGTACGATCGTCGTTGTTACCAAGTTACCTGCCTGCGTGAGTTCTACGCTCAGCTACTGGCGGGGAATCGCCCCCCGATCACGGCGGTCTCCGAGCTAGCGGGCCGAATCCTGCAGGATGTCGATGATGAGCCTTACCCTGAACATCTGGAAGCGATAACAGCCGAGCCGGCCGAGATCATCGCGGTCCATGCCGTCAACGTTGCTCACATCGTCTCTTTCTTAGCCGCGATGGATCCGATCTGGCGTTCGCATCGGCTTTCGCTGTCGATGGCGGCGCTCTTCATGGATGTCGGCATGCTCGAAACCGCCGGCGATGTCCTGACGCTGAATGGACCACTTTCGGTTTCGCAGCGAAGCCAAATGGAACGCCATGCGATTGCGTCGAGCCTGATGGCCGAGCGTGTGCAGGGGCTCGATGGTTCGCTGGTCCGAGCGATCGCGTCGCATCACGAACGTTTGGATGGAACGGGTTATCCCTCGGGCAGGCGCGGGGAGGAAATTCCGATTCCTGCTCGCCTCCTCGCGGCCGCGGACATTTATGTTGCCATGCGAAGTAAGAGAGCCCACCGTGCTGCGTACTCCGCCAAAGAGGCCCTCACCAGCACGTTGGCCGAGGCTGAAGCGGGCCGACTCGATATCGAGCGAACGCGGGGCCTGCTAAATCTATCGCTGTACCCAGTCGGGTCTCTTGTCGAGCTGACGAGCTCTGAAATCGCCGAGGTCGTCGCGCCGCAGCAGGCTTCCCAGCAACCGAGCCTTGCCGCCCAGCCATTCGTTCGCATTCTGGTAGATCGCCAAGGACATCCAGTCTTTACGAAGCTCTTTCGAAACCTCGCGATTCGACCCGACACGCGGGTCGCGCGGATGTTGCGCCCCGAGGAAGCCGAGCATTTCCGCCACGCCCGGCGATGATCTATCTCCAAAAGAGCACCTGTTGATCCGAAATGATCCAGATTTCTGCTCTCACGGAGCCGGTTCAAGGGATGAACATTTAAGATCTCATCAAGTTGAGGGTGAACCCGCGAATCCAAGCGAAAAACTCTTGGAAACATCCGTCCAGGGTATTAGACTCGTGTTTCGACTGCGGAAATGTTCTGTTTACCTACTGGTGTCATTCTTCGTTCTGGCTTCTGTTTTGTCACTCCACGGTTCGGCCACGAGGTTCCAATGTCTTTATCTCGATCTCTTTTGATGGTTCTGCTTGGCTTCGAGATCGCCATGGTGTCGGCACAGACGACATACTACGTCAGCGCCAGCGGCAGCGACTCAAACAACGGACTCTCTGCCGCAACGCCGTTCAAGACGCTCGCCAAAGCAGGAACACTTTCGCTGGGGCCGGGGGACCAACTTCTGCTGGAACGAGGAAGTGTCTGGCGCGGCGAAAGGCTTCGCTTGAACTCGGTTAACGGGAGTGATGCCAATCCGGCCACCATCGGCGCGTACGGCGTCGGTGATAAGCCCACCATTTACGGCAGCGTTCCCCTGCCAACGTCGGGCTGGAACCCGGTCTCTGGTTCCCCCAACGTCTATTCGCAGACTTTCGCCCCGACGACCAACGCGATGTACGCGGGGGATCAATTCCTCAAGAACGTCGGTTTCGCAGGCTTCGTCTCCTCGACACCCAACTCGTGGGCGAAAGAGGGTTCAACCGTTTACATCAATACCGGTGGCCGGGACATTGCCACACTTCCGACTGCGGCCGGTGTCATCGATCGAAACATTTGGGTTCGTCAGAGTCAGAACTTCGTCGTCGAGGACATCGTCGTACGCGACTCCGCCAATTCGGCCGCGGGCGAGTCTTTCAAAGTCGACGAAAGTAAGAACGTCACCTGGCGAAATCTCGAAGCGTACAATGCCAGCCAGCACCACTTCGAGGTGATCGATACCAGCAACTTCCTGGGTGAAAACCTCAAAGCCGTCACTGCCGAGCCCGGACGAGGCGGGTCAGCCTATGTCAGCTACAGCGGCCAAGCCTCTCCCACCGGCCACGATGATCACGTCTGGCGAAACATCAGTTATGAGGACACTTCCCGGTACATGATGTTCTACACCCACGGCAATAAAATGGGCGATCTTCTGATCGAAAACGCGCAGAGCATCGGCGACACCCGTATCGGCATTCAGACCGAAGGAATAGACCAACACGTCGTTGTGCGAGGTGGACAAGTCAATGCATTCGACTTGTTCGGCAACGGCATCCTCATCGACGGAGTTCATGTCACCGGGCCCAACAGCCTCATCATGATCAATGGCAACAACAACGTCGTTCAGAACCTTTTAGCGGAAACAACCGCTTTCGATAATTCCAAGAACTCCCTGTTCTTCATTCAAGGCAAAGATAACGTTGTTCGATTCAACACGCTCAACATGGACCCATCGGTCACCGGCGACCGTATGGGGCTTTACATCTCGCCGAAAGGATCCGCCGAGTTCTACGGCAACGTGATGACGAATTTTCCCACCGATATTCGTGCCGATGGTTCGCTGCTGCGAAGCGATTTCAATGCCTACGACCAGGGGGCTTTCATGCTCCTATTCTCCACGATGAATCTTGCATCATGGAACACATTCGGTTTCGATAAAGGTTCGGTCGTCGGGCCAATCTCTTTTGCCGATCCGGGCATCGATGACTTCCGCCTTTCCGGAGGGCAGCCGGCCCAGGGATTGGTCCCGTCCGGATTCACGGATTATCCGCTCAAGGATTATTCCGGGATCCAACGATCCCTTGTCGGTCCGATTGATCCGGGGGCGTTTGCCGTCGTTCCGGAGGCATCGACGATCATCCTCGCCGGCATCGGCACGGCCATGGCCTTGGCGGCGGCTTGCCGAGCCCGCCGGCCCTCTTGAAAGCAACTCATTTGAACTGATCCAACTCTCATGGGTCGGCCTTCCGATTTTCGCGAAGAGCTGTTAAGGATACAGGTCGGTCCTAGAGAACAATCTCTCTTGCAGACGTCAAGGATGGCGAGCATGAGTTGGTCAATCGCATCGGTCGTTGCCCTGGTTTGCTTATCGGCCGACAATCCCTCGGAAGTCCTCGTCGATAGGCTCCGCGAGATTTCCGTCGAGGGACTGCTTGTCTTCGATGTCGTGGTCGGCTCACAGGCCGAGCGCGCGGACATCCATGTCGGCGACATCATCACCCATTACGACGGGCAGCCCGTCACGCGTCATCAAGATCTCACGCAACTGGCCCGCACCGCCAGTATCGACAAGAAGGGCGAAGTCCTCATCATCATTCGGCGAGGCGAAGAGGAACTGGTGAAGAACCTACCCTCTGGGCCGATGGGGGTTCGATTGGAAGATGTCTCGCCCGCGGAGAAACGATCGATCAGGGCCGCAGCCCCTACAGCGCCTGACTCGATAGGCGATCATTACATGGGATCCCTTGCGGATCAGCGGACCCACTTTTGGTACTTGATTTCGGACCGTTCCGGAGAGTCGCCCGACCAGCCTCCTCGTCCGATCGGTTGGGCCCATCATTTCTTCTCGCGAGATAATCAGCAAGCGGCGGTCCTGCGGATTCAGCAACAGGTCGCCTTTCAGGAGAAAACGTATCGGCAAGACGTCGTCATCGGCGTCGATCCAGACGCGCCTCCCGAGCCGACGGGTCTGCGGGTGATGATTGATGACAAGCTGGTTCTTTTCGCGCGTCGGCAGAAAGGCGAATGGCAAGGGGAACGGATGGGCGTTCCCGTGACCAGTCGGTCGCCGGCCGGCACGTTGTCGTCGTACTTGCTTCCTTATTTGGCCGCCTCGATGTCGCAGCGGAAGATAGATCAATGCGACGGTGTTTATCTCCCCCCCGCGAGTCTAGAGGCGGCTCCGCTTTGCCAGGTCGATCGCATCAAGGTTTCTGGCTCACCCCAAGGGGGCTATCGCGTCTGCGTCTTGGGCCGAACCGAAATGGGAATCGTTCTCGATCGGGACGGAAACGTCGGTCGGGTCGAGCTTCGAGGCGGTACCGTTCTGAGTCGCTCGTCCGCGCGCGATATCTCGGCGGCCTACCCGGATGTCGAGAAAGCATTCAGCAACATCGAGCAACTTCAATTGACCCCTCCCGCCGAACCCGTTCGCGCGAACTAGTAGTCCCTGCCCCGCTGGTCGTGTAAATCTCAACGCGAGACGTTGATGACCACCATGGGGGGGCTGCCGATTCGACCCTGCCTGCCGAGCAATAGTCCTTTCCTACGCCAGACCTCTGTAGAATCCCCACGAAGAGATCCCGCTTAGACTTGTTGAAAGAGGCTGCCGTGAACTGGAGCATTAAGATCGCCCGCCTTCGTGGCATCGACATCTACATCCATTTCAGTTTTCTGTTGATCGTCGCGTGGGTGGGGCTGACTCGGTATCTGCAAAAAGGAGACGTGAACGAGGGTCTGTACGGGGTTCTCTTCGTGGTGGCCGTCTTTGGGATGGTGGTGCTGCACGAACTGGGTCACGCTTTGGCCGCCCAGTGGTACGGCATTGGCACCAAAGACATCACACTCTACTTGATTGGCGGGGTTGCTCGGTTGGAACGAATTCCCGAGAACCCCAAGCAAGAGTTGGTGGTCGCGCTCGCGGGCCCGATGGTGAATGTTGTCCTCGCGATCATCTTCTACTTGATCCTTGCGGGCGTTCCCAACTTAGAGGTATTAACCCACGTTGAAAGCGTCGGTTCGCAACTGCTAGCGGAACTCTTCTGGGTCAACGTCAGCCTGGTCCTCTTCAACATGATCCCAGCATTCCCGATGGATGGCGGACGGGTTCTTCGCGCGTTATTGGCCATGTTCCTTCCGCACGCCCGGGCAACGCAGATAGCCGCCGGCCTAGGCCAAGCACTCGCTTTCGGACTGGGGTTTTGGGGCCTGATGAGCGGGAGCCCCGTCCCGATCTTTATCGCATTCTTCGTTTGGATGGCGGCCGGGCAGGAAGCATACCAGGTTAATCTCAAAAATGCGTTGGCGGGTGTGCCGGTCTCCGATGCGATGATCACCCGCTATCAAACGGTTTCGCCGGGCCAGCCGGTTCGCGACGTGGTCGATCTGATCCTGACCGGCTTTCAACAAGATTTCCCCGTCATCAGTAACGGCCAGGTTGTCGGCATGCTGACGCGAAGCGATGTTGTGGAGCATGTAAAGTCGGCCGGCGAATCCGTCTCTGTCGAAAGCGCCATGACGCATGAGTATTGTTCGGCTGACCCTTTCGATACGCTCGAGCAAGCTTTCTTTCGATTGCAGGAGAGCAAGTGTCGATCGATGCCCGTGGTGCATCGCGGCAAACTTGTCGGGCTCCTGACACCCGAGAACGTCGGCGAGTTCATGATGCTGCGGGACGCGATCGCTCGGCGTTAGGCGGCCCAATGCGCAAGCTCAATGACTGTCGGGCTTATGACGAACAATTTCTCCATCGACGAGATAAATCACATCCTCGGCAATATTGGTGGCCAAGTCTGCGATCCGTTCGAGATGACGGGCACAGGAGAGGTACTGAATCAACTGCGACAGAGAGCCGATGTTCGCTCGGATGCCGTCTTCGACCGCTTGAAAAGCGTGAGCGGTCATCAGATCGACACTGTCATCTAGCCCGCGCACCTGCCGGGCCCCGGGTGAATCCATTTGGACCATGGCATCGATGCTTCGCTTGAGCATGTCGTTGGCCTGAAGAAAAATCCCCTCCAGATCGAACGGGATCTCGACCATCGGAAGCTCGGAGAGACTGATCGCCCGCTGGGCGATGTTGACCGCCAAGTCGGCGATTCGTTCGAGATCGTTGTTGATCTTCAGAATCGCGACCACGAAACGAAGTTGGTCGGCAACCGGTTGATGCAGGGCCAGGACCTCGAGGCATTCCTCTTCGACATCGACTTCCTGTTGATCGATGTCATTGTCGCTTTCGACCACCGTCCGCGCGAGCGATCGGTCGCGCTGCTGCACGCTGCGAACCGCGTCGTGAACGCGGATTTCGACCTGGCCCGCGACCGAGAGAATGCCCTGCTTGAGCTTCTCCAAAGCTCGGGCTAGGTGAATGGACATTTTGTCTGCGCCTCGCCGAGCGAGCCTCCTTCGCCCCCCTGGTTCTCCATCTCGGGATGATACGAAAGGGACCAGCCCCCTCGGCGGAACAAAAGGATCTGCCGAGCCGAGCCATGGTTCCCTCCAACCGGATTCTTTCCATCACCGCTTCTCGATGCCGCGACATAAAACTTTCCCATAAAACAGGATGAGGCGTTGGCGATGCGTGAAAAGAAGACCGACCCGACAGAGGCACGACACGCGAAATGTGAAAAAGTTTCGATGAAGATGCCAACTCGCCCTTCCCCACTCGTCCCAGTATTGCCACCGTAATGTGGGCGAACAACGCGACAGGCCATCGGCATAGGAGGGTTAGAAACGCGGTCGACGCTCCCCCCATGAGGGCCGACCGGCACACGGAAGAAGGATTCTCCTCCTCCCAGCGGAAGAGATCAACGTGGCAGATAAAGAGGTCCACCTCGGGCCTTCTCTGCCTCCTGTTCCACAACCAACGAGACAGAAATGTTTTGGAAGCTGCTGCTCGGACAGACAATCGTCCTCGCGCTGGTCGCGATGCAGTTCCTCTTTTGGGGTTGGCCTAACGCCGTTTCTTCGTCGATCGCGCTCGAGAAAGACTCCCTTCGCGCGACGGCGGATTCTCTTGCGAAACATCTTTCCACGCATCATCCCAACGACTCTTTGCCGGCCGGGTCGCTGGCCCGGTTCGCCTACCCGGACGACAAGGTTCAGGTCTTTGACGAGAAAGGGAAACCGCTTTACCCACCCGATTCGTCAGAACCCACAGACGATATTGCCAGATTGATCGTTGGGAACTCGACGACGCGATCGACGCTGTTGGAAGTCGGGAAGCTGAACGAAGAAGGGCACTCGCTTCGTCTGATCGATCGGTGTTCTTCCCCTGAAGGACCGGCACGAACGCTGTTGTTGACGCGATCACTGGCCAGGGCGGATCGACAAGCGGAGCAACGCCGACGAGAATCGCTCACACTGTTGGGGATCGTCTGGTGCGCGTTGGCAGGGATCACTTTTGCTCTTACTCGGCAATGGTCAAGACAACTCCGAACGATTCACGAGGACCTCTCCTCTCTTCTAGATGGATCGGCCCGTCGTCCGCGTCTTCCGTCGAGTTACGTTGGGGATGATTTCGATCGGCTTGCCCGAGTCGTACGGGATGTCCAGACCAGCGTGGCAGAGCGCGTCGATGGGATCGATCAAGTCCGCAAAGACTTGCAGACAATGCTTGAATCGATTCCAGAAGCGGTGCTGGCCATCGACGCCGACCAGCGTGTTCTGTTTGCCAATGCGAGCACGTATCGGCTGTTCGGCCTTCCGGCCGAGGATATTGCGGGCAAAAAACTCTGGGCGATTCTTCGCCAACCAGGTCTCCAAGATGCTGTCTCGATGACGCTGGCGAGCAAAGAACCGACCAGTACCGAGTTCGCCATTCGTCGACCGCCGAGGGTCGTCCGGTACTTTGGACGAAGTTTGGCCGTCGGTTCGGGGCGTGGCATCATCATTGTGCTGCACGATATCACCGAGCTGCGCCGGCTTGAACGCTTGCGGCAAGATTTCTTCGCCAGCGTGTCTCACGAATTGAAGACCCCTTTGGCTGCCATCAAGGCATACACGGAAACTCTTCTCGATGACGAGCAACAAGATCGTTCGGTCACCCGGCGATTTCTGTTGCGCGTCGAGGAACAAGCCGATCGACTGCACTCCCTGGTGATCGACATGTTGATGTTGGCGCGAGTCGAGTCGGAGGATCATGGCTTCGATATCAAGCCCATCGATGCTCGCCCCGCCATCGTCAACTCTGTCGATTACTTCCGCGAAAAGGGAGAAGCCAAACGTGTCTTGATCGAGTCGCGTCTGTTGCCGGACCCCTGCATTGTGATGGCCGACTCCGAAGGGCTCGGCATGATCATTCGCAATCTGGTCGACAATGCTGTCAAGTACACGCCCGCGGGTGGACAGGTGACCGTCACCACATCGTCGGAGAACGGCGACTTGGTTGTCGATGTCGCCGACACCGGCGTGGGTATTCCCGTGGAAGATCTGAATCGGATCTTCGAACGGTTCTATCGAGTGGATAAAGCTCGATCGCGAGAGCTCGGTGGAACCGGTCTAGGACTATCGATCGTTAAACATCTGGTACAACGTTTCGGCGGAACGGTGTCGGTGAAGAGCCGGCTGAACGAAGGTTCGACGTTCACCGTTTCTCTTCCTTTGGCCGTGGGAAGATTCCCGTCGAAACAAGGTCAAGGCCTCGTGGAACAGGAAACAAACGCGTGAGCACCGACGCCAATTCCCGATCGATTCTTGTGATCGAAGACGACAGCGCCATCGCGGAGGTCTTAACTTACAACCTTGAACGCGAAGGCTATCAGGTATCCCGGGCCAGCGACGGCCGAGACGGGCTTCGTCAAGCCCAGCAAGGCAAGCCCGACCTGGTGATCCTTGACCTCATGCTCCCCGGCATGGACGGCATTGAGATTTGTCGAGAACTTCGCGCCGACAAAGAGACTCGGCATATGGCCATTCTGATGCTGACGGCCAAAAGCGAGGAGTCCGATCAACTGGTTGGCTTTCACCTCGGGGCCGACGACTACGTCACCAAGCCTTTTAGTTTGAAGGTACTTCTTCAGCGAGTGCGGGTTCTCACCAGTCGTCGACAAAAGCCGACCGGCGAGCCCGACGACTTTATCAACTTGCACGGGATCAAGCTCGACCGTGTCGCTCATCAGGTCTTCTTCGACGAGAATCCGCTGGCGCTGACGCCGACCGAGTATCGATTGCTTGAGACGATGATGCGTCAGCCGGGCCGGGCCTTTACTCGAAACGATCTGCTCAACTCTGCCATCGGAACCGACACGATCGTCTTAGAGAGGACGATCGACGTGCATGTCCGGTCGCTTCGCCAGAAGCTGGGAGAGGCGGCGATCGCCATCGAAACCGTTCGAGGGATCGGCTATCGCTTTGCTCGTGAGTTGCCTGCGAAGACCGAAAACGCTTAGGAATCGCCTAACGTTTGCTTAAGAGATCCAGTCGGCGGCGAGCTTCTCGCGTCTGGTCGGGATCGATCTCGCGTGAGAGTATTTGCTGATAGAGGCCGATCGCCTGCTGCGAGTTGCCGAGGTTTCGCTCGTAGACATTCGCGGCTTTCAAGCGGGCAGCGAGGTTCGTATCGGGCTCGTAGAGAAAGACCCGCTCGTAGTAAGCGACCGCTCGACGATACATCTGAAAGTATCGGCTCGAGTAGACTTCGCCCAGGTAGTAGCACGCCTCGTCGATCTTGTCGGATTCTTTGTGCTCATGAAGGATCCGCTGAAGCAGGATCTCGGCCCTCTTTGTATTTTCTTCGCGGTCTAGACCGGGCCGATTCAGCCAGTCGAGCGCCTCGCGGAAGATGCGGTTGGCCTTGGTATCGTTCTTCGACGGCTTGAGGTTGGCGGCGGGAAGATCCATGTCGAGAATGTAGGGGCTCTTCAGATTCAGGTGATAACCCGTCAACTCTTTCTCGGCCCAGTCCGTGTTCTCTTCGTGGCTGATTTGCGAGTAGTAGCTTCGAAGTCGTTCGAGTGATTCCTGATACTTCTTGCGGGTATCGTAAACATTCTTGACAAGTTCGCGTTCTTGATCGGAGATCAGCCCAACATCCTCGGCATGGAGAGGATCGCGAGACCAACAGGTCGCTGCCGCCCCCGCCAGAAGGACGAGCAACACAGACGCCGACCCCCACTTTCGCATCGATTGACGGCCTGGCATGACATCCTCCTTGAAGGCATGGAGGGCCGACCCTCCGGGCCAAGCCGAGCGAACGACTCTCGATCGTTCACGACGCGTGACTGGGCGAGGGGTTCTTGCTATCGATTCGGCCAAAGACCATTCGGCCGGCACTCGTTTGCAAGAAGCTATCGACAATGGCGTTTACTTCATGGCCGATGAATCGCTTGCCCATTTCGACCACCACCATGGTCCCATCGTCGAGATAGCCCACTCCTTGGCCTGGCTCTTCCCCTTCTTTCACCAACAGCACCGATATTCGATCGCCCCACAATACAGGAGGCTTAAAGGCGGCACTGACATCGTTCAGGCTGATCGTCGCGACGTTGTGAATCTTGGCCGCTTTTGCCAGCGTCACATCATTGGTCACGAGCCTACCACCCAGCTCGGTTGCCAATTCCATCAATCGTTTGCCGAGATCGCGTCGATCGTGAGCATCCTCGATCGCTTCGCCTCGAATGTCGACATTGACCGATTCGTTTCGGCGCAAACGGTCGATGATTTCCAGGCCCCGGATCCCTCGCTTACGCCGAATCTTGTCAGGACTGTCGGCGACTTCCTGAACGTCATCCAGCACGAACCGGGGGATCACCAAAAGCTGATCCATCAACCCACTATCGGCAATATCGGCAATTCGGCCGTCGATGATCACACTAGTATCGAGAATCAAAGGACGGGGGCCACGAATCTGTGGGGAGAACTCGATGTAAGGAATCACGAATCGAAAATCGTCCTTCGTCTGCACCAGCACACTGACACAAACGTAACAAAGAACCGTCGTCACGATCAAAGAGAACCACGTGACCCGGTCTTGCTCAAACCAAATGCTGAGCGTGGGAGCAAAGGCAAGCTGAAGAAAATAGCCAAGGATGCTCCCGACGATCAAGCCGAAGAAGACGGCCGAGATCGTGCTGATCTTTTTTCGAGGATAGAGAATATCAAGGGCCAGTGTGATCAGGCCGATTCCGAAGACCGCACAGATGACCAGCGATAATGTCAACGTGCGATCGACCGAATCCGACGATCGAGTCATCTCGTTGGCAATCTTGGCAGCAGTCCCCCCCAGGATGAGGACGAAAAGACACCGGATGATCAGCAGAAGATATCCGGCATCTCTCTTCGTGTTCGCCCGGGCAGGCAATTCCGTGGTCGAACTCGCCATGAATCCGGCTTCCTAGTCTCGCTGACTGGCCGAGAAGTTTTTCGCCTGATGCCGACGTAAAATCATCTCTTGGAACTACAGAACACCAGAGTCATCTACCTATCCTACCGCATCAGTCCATAATGCGCTGGCGGAAAAAAGGCCAGAGTTCCGACCAAACCAGGGAATCACCCACCCCAATTGCCCACCTTTTCGCCGCTGACTAATTGACGCTCAATTGTAAAGTCGCCCAGCCCACCGGACCGAATAACTCCTACAGCCCGCAACACCGGTAAAGGTGTTCGGCACGGACTGATCTTCGAAACTCCCGGATCAGATCCAAGGAGAGATCACGCATGCACCGTCAGCAGATCTATGGGGCCGCTCGCCGATTCGCTTGGTCGGCACTGTTGGCAGCTTCGATGGGCGCCACGGGCATGGGTTCGGCCATTGGAGCTGACCGCGATCAGGAAAGACAACTCGTTCAAAGGCTCGCGGCGCCGGGAAGCGATGAAGAACGGCTTCGTTCCATTGATGCGGTGATCCTGAGCAAAGAGTCCGGCCTAGAACTTCGGTCGGCACTCCGGCGAATGTCGATCAACGACCCCAGTGCCGAGGTCCGCGGGGCTGCCCGCTTTGCACTGGTAAAACTACAGGCCATGGCACCGCCGACCGTCTCTCCTCCCTGCGAGTGCGTCGAGAAAACTCCTCCGACGGCCGGCCTTCGAAACTGGAAGCCCAAGGAATCGGTCGAACAAGTCAATGAGCCCATCGTCGATAGTGAAGTTATTCCGACGAAGGGGCCGTTGACCAAATTGGGGGAACAGCTCGGCATTCGCCGGGCCGTCCAGGAATCGCCGGAAGTCGTCGTGGTCGAGATGAAGCCGGTCGATGCCGCTCGCATTACCGCGGTCGCTACCACAGGGAACGAGGTCGCCCGAGAAGAGGCCGGCATCCGGATGTCGGCGATTCCGATTCCGACGGCGAACACTCGCACGCTGCCGCCGATGGAGAATAAGACGCTGCCGACGGAGACTGCTCCCGTCGGAGTCCTTTCTCAGATTCAGCAGAAATTGCAAAAGGCCCCCGCCAGCCCCGCGCTCGAACCGCTGGCCGCTTCGGACAAATTGCCCCAAAAGGAACCTGCCGTCGAGGAGAAGGGCTCTCGTGTCCCCGTGCCCACTATTATGCAGGCTCGACAAGAGGTTGTTCCAACCCCCGCGATGAGTTCGACGGCGAGTTCCGACAAATCGTTGAACCAGCCCCGACTCTCGACGATTGCGTGGCCGAGAATCCCGCCTCAAGCCAATAGCACGGAAAATTCCGCCAGCATGCCCGAGGGAATCCGGTTCGGTTCCATTCCGCAACCGACGCCTCTTTCGCCGACAGCGCCCCCCGCGGTGGCCAAATCGGTCGCTAGTCAAGCGGCTGGTGCTCCCGCGAATGGACCCGTTCCGCCCAAGCCTCCCGCCGGCGCGATGCCGGTCGCCGTGCCGACCAAGCCTGCCGCCCCGCCCGTCACGGTGACGGCGATGAAGCCTGCCGCACCATCGGCGGTCGTGCCGGCTCAGATGACCCCTCAAGCCCCGGTCGCGGCCGCCCAAGTTCCGCCGATGCCGGCCCTCACTCAAAATGAAGTCCCGTTTGTCGCGAGGACAAAGCCGCAAATTGAATTGGCCGAGATTCCGACGGGAAGTTCCGCCCGTCAACAGATGGCGAGGGAACTCCTCGATCGAGGTCGAACGCTCGCTCGATCGGGTCAATGGGCCGAGGCCGAGAGCGTCCTCTTCCGCCTGCGAGAGCTTGCCGTCGAGTACCGCCGATTTAGCTATTCGCCGGAAGACCTGGAGCGTGAGATCACCGCCGCCCGGCAAAAGGAACGCTTGGCAGGGAACAACAATGCGGGGTAACCCGGCACCCGACTCTCCTCTTTCCAAAACCGCGTGACACGGAAGTTCCCCTTTTTAGGGGAATGAAGACCTCTCAAAGTGGGGCGAATGTTGTTTGCCCGGCCGCTTCATGCGGTCTGTCACGTAGAATATCGACAAGAGAATCATCCCAAGGATCCGGTGCCTCTCAGGAGACTCGTGACAGCGATGGCAGAATGGATGGGCAAGCTGACTCCCCCCGCCGGTCGATTCGCACTGGTAGCCTCCCAGTTCAACGGCTTTATCGTGGATCGATTGATCGACGGTGCCCGAGGAGGACTTTCAGCCCACGGGGTCGCCGATGAAAACATCGATATTGTTCGCGTTCCGGGTGCGCTCGAATTGCCGCTCGTGGCGGATCGCCTGGCCTGTTCAGGAAGTTATGTTGCCGTCATTTGCTTGGGAACCATCATCAAGGGCGACACCGACCACTACGACGTGGTCGTTCATCAATCGGCTCGCGGTATTGCCGATGCGGCCATTCGGAGCGGAATCCCCGTGATGAATGCGGTGCTGACGACGCATACACTGGAACAAGCGATCCACCGCGCGGGAGCGAAATCGGGGAACAAAGGTTACGAAGTGGCCGGGGCCGCCATCGAAATGGTCAACCTGCTAAGCCAACTTCCGGGGAAGAAATCTTGAGTCCGCGGACGCACCGTCGAAAAGCTCGGGAGGTCGCCATGCAGGCGATCTTTCAGCTCGAACAGAACCCGTCGTCGACGGCCGGCGACATCGCGATGTTCGTAGCCGAGTCTCTCAAATTCCCCGAACTTGAACAATTCTGCAAAACCATCATTCATGGCACGCGCGAGAATCAGGCTCGCATCGATCACGCGATTGCCGATGCGACGATCAACTGGAAAGTCGAACGCATGGCGGCGGTCGACCGGGCGATACTCCGCTTAAGCGTTTACGAAATGATCATCTCACCCGAGCCAACGCCGCCGCGAGTCGTGATCACCGAAGCGGTTGAAATTGCCAAGCGATTTTCCACCAACGAATCCGCAAGGTTTGTAAACGGAATTCTCGACCGAGTCGCGCGGATGCACGACCGGGCCGGCGATGAGTCTCCTGTCGGCCCCATGGATAGCGCTGCCGAAGAGACACCAAGCCCCACCAGCAACATTCCCAACGAAAGCGACGCCGACGAACCAGGCGATCCCTCGCCGGATCCTACTTCGAACTCTTAATCGCCTGCACGACGGCCTTGCCCATGTCGGCGGGGGTGTCGGCCACGGTGATGCCCGCGGCTCGAAGGGCGGCAATCTTATCGGACGCTTTTCCGCTCGAACCGGAAATGATCGCGCCGGCGTGACCCATTCGTCGGCCAGGAGGGGCAGTCTGTCCCGCGATGAAGGCCGCCACGGGTTTGGTCACGTGAGCTTGGACGAATTCGGCAGCCCGCTCCTCGGCATCGCCGCCGATCTCCCCCATCATCAGAATCGCTTCGGTTTCGGGATCGTCCTGGAACAGACGGAGTGAATCGATGAACGACGTTCCGACGATCGGGTCGCCCCCCAGACCAACACACGTCGATTGGCCGAGCCCCAGATTGGTGAGCTGCCAAACCGCTTCGTAGGTCAGCGTGCCGCTTCGACTGATGACTCCGATCGGCCCCTTCTTGTGAATGTAGCCCGGCATGATGCCGATCTTGCACTCGTCGGGTGTGATGACGCCTGGACAGTTCGGGCCGACCAGTCGACATTCGGGCCGAGAACGCAACACCCGCGCGACATGGACCATGTCGGCAACAGGAATCCCTTCGGTGATCGCGATCACCAGTCGGCAACCCGCTTCGACCGCTTCGAGGATCGCATCCGCCGCGAATGGCGGCGGGACGAAGATCATCGAAACGTCGGCCCCGGTTTGATCCACCGCCTGTTGCACGGTGTCGAACACGGGGACCTTCGACTCGAATGTTGTCCCACCGCGGCCAGGCGTGACGCCGGCAACCAGTTTGGTGCCATAGGCCAGACACTGGCTCGAATGGAACGCGCCCGCTTTGCCTGTAATGCCTTGACAAAGAACGCGAGAGTCTTTGTTGATCAGGATGCTCATGGTCTTTTGCTCGATGATGTTTCAGTTGATGAAAAGGACGACGGAGAACAGATCAACCCGCCGCCAGCACTGCTTTCTGGGCGGCATCGGTCAAATCAGAAGCGGTCCGAATCGGCAAACCCGAATCGACAAGCATTTTTCGCCCTAGCTCGACGTTTGTCCCTTCGAGCCGAACGACCAAAGGCACGCGGAAATCAACCCGCTTGAAGGCTTCCATGACAGCCGTGGCAATCGTGTCGCACTTCATGATGCCGCCAAAGATATTGACCAGCACCGCCTTGACGGCCGGGTCGGCCAGGATGATTTCAAACGCGGTGGTGACTTGATCGACATTGGCCCCGCCACCGACATCCAGAAAGTTTGCCGGGTCGCCGCCATGAAACTTGATGATGTCCATCGTGCTCATCGCCAGGCCTGCCCCGTTCACCAGACAGCCGATGTTGCCGTCAAGTTTGACGAAGCTGATACCGGTCTCTTGAGCCCGCAGTTCGGAAGGGTCCTCTTCCGTCGTGTCGCGATAAGCTTCAAGATCTTTGTGACGAAAGAGGGCGTTGTCATCGAAGTTGATTTTGCCATCGAGGGCAATCATGTGCCCGTCGGTGGTTTGCACCCAGGGGTTGATCTCCGCCAGACTGCAATCCCTCTCGAGGTAGAGCCGAACCAGTCCGGTGAGGGTCTTCACCGCTTCGTCGACAAGAGTCCCGGTCAAGCCCAACGCAAAGGCGATCTTTCTCGCCTGGAACGGCAACAAACCTCGGCCATCGAAGATATGAGTCTTCTTAATGGCACTGGGATTGTGGGCGGCAACCTCTTCGATCTCGACGCCCCCCTCGGTCGACGCCATCAGCACCGGCATCTGCACGGCTCGGTCGAGGACGACGGCCACGTAATACTCGTGCGCGATGCCGGTCGCTTGTTCAATCAAAAGCTTGCGGACGGGCACCCCTTCCGGGCCGGTTTGCGGCGTAATCAAGGGATGACTCAGGATTCGCTCCGCTTCGCTCTGGCATTCGTCGGCCGAGCGAACGACCTTGACGCCGCCCCCTTTGCCACGACCACCCGCATGGACCTGGGCCTTGACGACCGCGATCCCCTTGCCAAAAGAATCAAACGCCGCCCGAGCCGCCGGAGCAGAGTCCACCACTGTCCCAGTGGGCGTCGGAACACCAAACGAGCGAAGGAGTTCCTTCGCTTGATACTCGTGAATCTTCATGCCAGCCCGCGATCCCCATCGATCCTCACGCTCGGCAAGCTCTCGGTTGAAGCAAACCCTGCCCCATCCAGGCCAAGCGGAACACCGTCGAATTCTAGGGATCTTCGCGGGCTCGGCTCTGGGAAAAATCAGACACCTTCCGCATCGGCATCCGACAAGTCAGAAGCAGCCCCGCCCGGCCAACGCGAAACGACTCCTAGGAGGATGAAGAGACGCTTATCTGCCGTACCCGTTTCTTAAGAACGGTGAGGGGTCTTGCATGCCCATCAACCATTCACCCGTTCACGATTCACGAGCCAACGACAGGCATGTGACACGGCAATGCAGAATCGTCCAAGCGTTGAACCGGCCGGTGAATGCAAAGTCGAATTCCGTGAGTGACAATGGTTTGTCATTCACGAAGGGTGAAGTTCCCTTCCGGAGGAATCTTTCGCCTTGATTTCGCGATCGATCGATTCTAGCCTGGAGAACTCGAAGGTTGCTTGCTCGTGATGGTCGAAGAGTCACTTTCTGTCGCCTGAAGTCATCTCTGTGAAGATGATCGGGCACTTGGGCAGCTTTATCGAAGATCAAGACGCTTCCGACGGGTTCGGTCGTGTCGAATAGAGTTCTGTACTTTTATGACAGACCATGGTCAGAGAGTGGCTCATCCTTCGGCCGACGAATGGATAGCGTTGAGACTCTTCCCCGGATGAGGTTCCGATGGCCCGACAAACAAAGAAACCGAAGATACATATTTCGATCGATCGAGCAGGCCGACTCTATCGGCTACTCAAACATGTCTCGGGAGCAACCGTCGACCGAGCGACGCTGCTCAAAAAACTGAACGTCGGCATGCGAACCTTTTACCGCGACGTCGACCTGCTTCGCGCGTGCGGCATCGTCGTGAACGTAGCAGACGATGGGTATGTTCTCGAAGGGACGCTCAAGGATGCCCTTCATCAGCTTCCGTTTCCCGATCCAGAATTGACCTTCGGGGAAATCGACGCGGTGATGAAGGGAAAGTCCCCCAGCCATGTTCGGCTTCAGCAACTCTTCAAGAAGGTCTGCAAGTAGTCTGCACCGATGACTCGCCTGGAATCACTGTTCCACGCGACCTCAGCGCTCGATTCCATGGCTGGACCGGATTGGCAGGTGTCAGCGTTACGAAGCAAGTTCAAAAATCGCTTCGACTTCGACCGCGATGTTGCCAGGAAGAGCGACCATGCCGATCGCGCTCCGAGCGCCGCGGCCCGCATCGTCGCCGAACACTTCGACCATCAACTCGCTGTAGCCGTTAATCACTTTCGGATGATCGAGAAAGTCCGGCGTCGAATGGACCATCCCGAGCGTCTTGACCAGTCGGCCGATCTTGTCGAGCGAGCCGAGCTCGGCCCGGAGCGAGGCCAGAATGGCTAAGCCGGTCACGCGAGCCGCTCGGTAACCGGCCTCGAGATCCAGATCCGCGCCGACCCGTCCGGTGATCACCGAGCCATCGGGTTGAAGCGGACCATGGCCCGAGACATATACCATCCCGCGCGAAACCACGACCGGTCGGTAAACGCCCATCGGCTTGGGAGCCGGCGGAAGAACAAGTCCAAGCTTGGCAATAGAAGAGTCGAATGACATCGCCCTGGTTTCCTTGTAAAGATGGTTCGATGACCCGCCGCCGACCAGCCTCCTCTGCATGATCAGCAACCGAGGATCGCTGTTGGTAAGGGGACATTCTACGCAGGCGAGCCCCTGGCCAAACATTCTCAGTGGTCGGGTCAGGCCGGCTGTGGCATGATAGTCGAGCTGCGGGGAGCTTTGTTTCTGCGGGAGAGTTGTGGGTCTTCAGGATCGAAGAAGGTCCCAGTGAAAGGGAGTCGGATGGAGCGAGTCTTCGTGACCGGAATCGGCGTGGTGAGCCCTGTCGGGAACAACCAGCAGGATTTCTGGTCGGCACTGGTCCAGGGTCGCTCGGGTATTCGTCGTTTGGAAGGGATCGACTTGACCGATTTGCCGGTCACCATAGGGGGTGAAGTCCGCGACATTCGCCCTGAAGATGCCCAAACCAACGACAAGGTCGCCATCAAGCGGATGGATCGATCGAGCCTGTTTGCGGTACTGGCCGCCAAAGAGGCCCTTGCCGATGCTCAGATCGACCCACAAGAACTCGGCAGCCGATGTGCCACGATTCTCGGGTCGGGGCTCTCGGGCTTGGCGACGATGGAAGAGCAAGCTCAGCAGATCAATCGCCGAGGGCCGCGCGGCGTCAGCGTCTTTACCATCCCCATGATCATGCCCAACGGCCCCCCCGCCAATGTCAGCCTCGCCTTCAATGTCATGGGGCCCTGTTTCACCACGGCTAGCGCGTGCGCCTCCAGCGGGCACTCGACCATTGCCGCCTTCGAAGCCGTTCGAAGAGGACAAGTCGATGCTGTCCTCACCGGTGGAACCGAATCCCCGATCGTTCGGCTAGCGATCGCTTCGTTTGCCAACATGAAAGCACTGACGAAGAAATTCAACGACGATCCGACCGTCGCCAGCCGACCATTCGACGGCGATCGAGATGGTTTTGTCCTAGCGGAGGGAGCATCGGTTTTGATTCTGGAATCGGCGACCCATGCCCGCGCTCGCAAAGCCAAGGTCTATGCCGAGATGATCGGGTACGGCGACAGTGCTGACTCTTATCATCTGGTTCAACCCGATTCCGACGCGTCAGGCGCTTCGCGCGCGATCGAACAGGCCTTCAAGATGGCCGGGCTCTCCCCTGCGGAGGTGGCAAGCAGGCTCTATGTCAATGCTCACGGCACCAGCACCAAGCTTAACGATGCGGCCGAGACCCTGGCGCTGAAACGAGTCTTCGGCCCCGCGGCACCGAAACTGCAAATCAGTTCGACCAAAAGCATGACCGGCCATCTCATCGGAGCCGCCGGCGCCATCGAGTCGGCCGCCAGCGTGCTCGCGCTGCAAAACCAACTCCTGCCGCCGACCATCAACTACAAGACCCCCGACCCCGAATGCGATCTCGACTACGTTCCCAATATCGCTCGGCCAGCGACCATTGATTGGGCCCTCAACAACAGCTTCGGCTTCGGTGGCCACAACACCGCGATACTCTTTGCCAAAGCAGGATCTCGTTGACAGGCAATAGAACTAGCCAAGCACGAGAAGTTGATGATTCAGGGATTTGCCCGCGACGTAGAGGGGATCTCGGCCGAATCGAGGGATTGAATGTAGTGCCAGATCGCCTCGAATTGCAGCGAGGCGTTACCCCCCAGAACATTCTTAAGTTTGGTGGTGCGACCATCAAGCGATAGCTTGGGCATCCGCGTCGAAACATCGTACCTGGGCGGATCGAGAACAAAGCGACGATAGTGCTCGTACCGAAGCCGATCTTTGATCTGTGCGAAATTGATCCCGAGCGCCAACTGCGTTCGATCGTCGCCGATCGGCTGCGCGGCCCCCACGGGATGGCATTGCCGACAGTCGAGCCCGGTCGAAAGGCCCGTGAGTTCCTTGCCGACCTTCGTCAAGTCCGGCTTGGCCGAGAACGCCCATTCCTCTAGAGTTAGACTCACGCCGAACTCTGCCGCCATCCCCGACGCCAGATCATTCGCCCCATGGGAGAAGGCGGGCATCCGCCCCTTTAACCAGGGACGAGCCTGCGTCCCGGTCTTTCCCAGAAGCAAATCGCTCACATAGTTTGTCCGAAGTTTTTCGCCCGCCCAAGTTAGATCGGGAATAGGCTCCGGAGGCAGGCCCGAAGGAGACTCCTCCAGAACAATCGACGCTCGAGGACTCGTGACACCATCGCGAGAATGACAGGCATGACATCGATGCTGCTCGAAATGCCGACGACTCTCCATCACTAACGATGGCGTCGGTGCAGTCTCTTCTTGACTCGCCAAGTAAGACGCGATCGCTTCTCGCTCCGTGGGAGTGAAGTCGTACCAAGGCAGGCTCGGCGAGGGCGTCTCGGCAAGACAACCCCGGTCCAACTTACTCGATCGGCTTAACGGACTCGCTAACTGGTTGGTCGCGGGTCGATCGGTGTCAAGCCTATGACACTGGGAGCAGCCGATCGAGAGGAACCGCTCCTTGCCCCGGCGCGTATCCCCGGCGGGCAGAGGACGTTCATCCTTGATAGAAGGCTCACTCTTCTTCCACGTCGATACAAGCGAGCCGATCTCATCATCGGTCAGATGATAGTTCGGCATGCGCGTTGTCGCGTGATGGGCGGCGGGATCCTTCAAATAGGAGGCAAACGCGCCGGGCTGAAACTTCCACCCCACGCGAGCCAACGAAATTCGATCGTGTCCCAACGCGTCACTCGGTTCGAGCGTGTGACAGGCAAGGCAACCCAGATCAACGAACGCGTGGTCAGGTTCCGTCGCCTCAGGCAGTTCCTTTTGGGCATTCTTCGGCGACGTCAGCGACGCTAAATACGCCACCACGTCGGCAAGATCTTGATCGTCAGTCCCCTTTCCCGCCCGAAAGAACGAAGGCATGGTGGCTTGGGCGCGGAGTTGTTTGGGATCCGCCAACCATTCCGTCATCCAAGACTTCGTCAATCGCGAACCGATCCCTGCGAGGTCGGGGCCCTGCGAAATTCCCGCAGGTCGGCCCGCATGACAGTTCCAACAGCGATGCTCTTCTAAGAGCGTGAGCCCCTTCGTCCGCTTGGACGCGGCCGAGACGTTCTCGTCTTGGCTATCAAAGAAAAGAAGTGTGGGGGGGATCGGCTCCTCGGCAAAGCCAGCAGAACTCCACAGCATCCGCAGAACATTCTCTCCATGCTCGGCCGACTCGCACTCGATCCGGTAGGCGTTGTAACCCCGATGCAACGAGACAGTAGAAGAGGTTGCCCCGGCCGAAGAATCGAATTCGATGGCTGGCTGTTGACCCAGCATCAGCTTGGCCCGACCGGTGCTGCTCCATCGGAATCGATAGTGGGCCGACTCGGGCGCCTTGACGTAACCGACCGCCATCGCGCGAAAAGGACCAGGCTTGATTCCATGGGCCAGCGCCGTCCCCTTGGGTATCACCCAAGCCCACGACCTTGTGATCGCCACATCACGACGGGCATCCTGCTCCACCTTCCATGCAACGCCCGCGCGGAGACGTGATTCAATCGCTGGTGGAAGATTTCCGGGGCGGGGACGGCGAACGATTTCTTCGTCGGGCATCGCGCGGGTCGGTAGAGTGTGGATCGTGTACGCGAGTGTCGTCCGAATCGGATCGTGCCGGGCCGACTCGATCTTCATCGCGAGCAAAAGCTGCATCACGGGCGTAAGCGACGGAACTTCTAAGAAGACCGATCGACCATCTTCAAGTACCGTGGCAGAGGTGATGGTCCACTCTTCTTTTCCCTCTTGTTGGTGGTCGCGCGGATTGATCTCGGGGGAACCATATTGAGCGCTGTATCGATAGTTCCATGCCGATAGAGAGTATCGATCGGGATCGCTGCTGATGCGGGCATCGATCGGTTCAGAGAAATGGATCAACAAACCATTGGCCCACGTCTCGACCGAGCGAGGCCAAGCGAACGGCTTGTTTGTGTAACGAACCCGGCTAAGCGATCCGTCGTCGACGGCGGCGGAGACCCACCCCTTAAGTCCCGACAGATAGAGTTGACCGTCCGCCGGATTGACTCGGCCGCGCATGATGCCGGAACGAAACTCCCAAGGAAGCGCCACCACGCCCCCCTGCCAGGTGGCTCCGACCTGTTCCGTCATCGCTAAGAGAACGCGGCATTGCCCGTAGGAGAGGTGCAACATCTGCCCGCCGAGCGGCCCGAATCGCTTGGCATCGGTCCAAACTTGACTGCCGCTCGAGTTATCGAGCAAACGAGGTATCCAGCAGAGAGGCGGATCGATCGACGTCGGCACTTGCTCTCCCTCTTTGCCTGAACGAAAGCCATAAAATCCGCCGGGCCGAACAAGATTGATCGATGAGGAGGGAGTCCAATTACCCTCTTGCGGCGAGACGGTAATCCAATCTTCTTTTCCCATCGATGCTGGCCGAACACCTAACCCGTTGGGATTGCGAAAACCGGTCGCCAGGATGTCGACGCCTCGGCGATCTGGACGGACACGGACAAGTCCCTGAGTGGCACTGACGAAGAGAAAGCGACCCTCAGGATCAGTCTCCAGACAGGCTTCAAAATCGTGCCCACCGACCGACGCGGCCGGGTTGGCGAAATAGTTTTCGTAGAAGTCTGCTTCGCCATCTTGATCGCGATCAACCAGTCGCGTGATCTGATCTCGGCCCAAAACGTAAACATCATTCTCCTTGACCTTGAGGCCAAGCGGTTGATGCAGACCGCTGGCGAAGCGCCTCCAATGAATCGTCCCTTTCGATGAACCGACACCCCGAGCCATCCAGACGTCACCATGCACCATGGACACCGCCAGCTCACCGTTGGGAAGAAAATCATGATCCGATGGAAAGCACAGCGAACGATATGGGTTCTGATGAGGAAGGGGAAAGTCATCGATCGCGTAGGGACCCTGCTCGTCCGAAGGGACCATCACGGTGCTCACTTCCTCGTTCCAGATTGGCTTCGTGGAACGAATCTTCTCCGCAAGCGATTCGATCGGATCGGATTCTGGAATGAGTGACATTGGTATGTCACGACTAGAAGGGGCCTCGGTCCAATGGGTACGAGCGTGCCGAGGGTTCTTTCCGGGCGGGATCTCTAACCAAAGAGAATCAGGAGCCTTCTCATCAACGTACCAGCGCCCATCTCCTTGCAATCGAAAGAGAGAATGACCGACCGTTGCGGCTCTTCCCTCCGCAGACAATGTGATCGATTCACCCTGGGCGACGTAGATGCGCGTCGGCTTCTCGCTGGGGGCGACTTCCCATGTTCGAAGAAAACTCGGCCGACCTTCCGTCACTCGAAAGCTCGGCCACTCTAAGATGCCGGTCGCGTCGATCGTCGACGCGAGAACGACTTCGCGTCCCACCCGATAAAGCCCACGATACTCATTTTTTCCACTGATCGAGGGGTCCGCGCGAGGTGGAAAGGCGAAGGCCACTTTCCCCTGAATTCGCGGAGACGTAATCAGACCATGCCGAGCCGGGTCGAAGCGAAGGAATCCACCCGTCCAACCCGCGACCAGCGACATCGTTGCCAGATCGTAGGCAACTCCTCCTTTCATCGAACCCGGAAGCGCGATGGAAAGCCCGCGGGCGATCAGCCCACCGGTCGGAAGAGGAAGCACACTTGCCAGAAATGGACCGACATCCGCTTGATTCCAACGGTCATCTGCCGAGTCGTTCTCGCGCCAATGAAAGCCGACCGAGCCCTCTAAGAAATGGGGATCTTCAACAGGCCCAAGGATCTCGGCCACCTTTGTGGGATCGCGAACCAACATCGGACGATGATGGACCGACTCATCAGGCAACTGGTTGTTGTCGATGATATTGTCGAATCGCCAATGACCCAGCGAATGAGAGTCGACTGGCATCGGTTCGGTCGGCACTTCCTTCGAGAAAGGGGCATCACGCCAATGGAGATCATCCAACCATCCGTCGCAACCAAGCCCCCCTTCCACCAAAGAGCCAACCGAAAGGGGGCCATCCTCGGTCATGGTCGGCCCATTCTCGACGACCGTCGTCAAGGGGGATTCCCCATCCACGCGAAGCCGAACCTCAGCGCGAGTCATCGAGACATCGAGCATATGCCAACGTCCGTCGGTGATCCGATTCTCCGCGCGGACATGGTCGGGGGTCATCTTGGGCGAGTAGAGGGTAAGCTGTCCGGTCCCCGGCTCGGTGAATAATTCCCAATGAATCGGGCTCGATTTCGGCTGATAGGCGAGCAGGATGTTGTACCCCTTGGCCGATTCGAGCCGAACCCAAACCCGCGCGTGAAGCTGCTCGACCTTCGGCGTGGAAAAGGACGACATCCCACACGACGCTACCCGCGCATCGATTGCCTTACCGAAACGTCCCTCGGCCAAAACCTCCCCCTTGGGAGGGAGTCCCTGCGCGACGTCGGGGTCGAAATCCTTTGTCCGCGCGACGACCGGTCGGTTCGCACACCAAGCAACCGCGCGCCGAAGAATCTCCCTTGCTTCAAACGTTTCGTAAGTCTGCTCGCTGTGCCCCAACAGTGTCTGAAAAATGCGACCCTTTCCATACCGGTAGGAAAACGCCAAGGGCTCATCACGATCGGTCACTTTGGAATGGGCCAGCAACAGCGGCTCGATCGCCTCATCCCCCGCTTGACGAAAGTAGAGTTCGTCGGTGACCGTGAATGGCGCGAGACCTGCCGTCGTCGGGTGCGGGAGACTGGTCGGCTTAACTTCAAATAGACCAAAGGCATCGTGTCCGCTTTGCGATTCACCTTTGCCTTGATGATCCCAAACCCGCCGAACGATTCGGCGATACTCAGGCCAGTCAGATGCCCCCGCGCTCGGCAGCGAGAAATGAAACGCTCCGTTGGCGAAGTGAACGATCACCAGACCCCCTCCTTGTTCGAGGTACGCAACGAAAGCGCGCTTGCTTTTGTCGCTTAGCCCGGTCGGGTCTTGCCAGTTGCAATAATTGAGCAGAACCGTCTGAAAGTCGGCCAGGTTGAGATCTCCTAGCGACTCAATGTCGGTCCGAACGTCGACTTGGATGCGCGGATCTCGCTGAAGGAGTTTCACGATCGCGGGAGTCGTCTTCTTCCAGTTGTGCCACTGATGGGATTCATTTCCAGCAAGGAGCAGAACTCGAATCGGTGATTCATCGAGCTGAGCGCGATCAACGCCGTTTTTGCCCGACAGAGCCTGATCGATCTCGGCCCTTTCATAGAACCGGGCCTTGACGCCGTCGGGGGGAATATCGACGCCCGCCGACCATACGAGCCCGTTGAGAATCAGCTTCCGAAAATCGTCTTGTCGCCAATTCTCGTAGAAGTGCCCGCACGTCGTGCCAAAGCCCCGTCCCCCTTGCGGACGCTGCCGAGCCCACGCCACGATGTTGCCCGTCGGATCCCGTCCCGGAAGTGCCTGCACCCGGAGAAGAGGTGTCATACCTCCGACCAACGGATGAAGCCGAAGGTTGAAGTAGAACTCCTCCTTCAGCGTGAATGGCATCACCCCTCGACTTACGGGATGCTCAGGCGAAGCAATCGCGACCGCCGTATCAGCCACTTGGATGGCCGAGTACCAATCCCGCTTGCCGTTGGTCTCCCAATCAAAGTAGCCACCAACCCAGTCGAGAATCTGATCGGCATACCGGTCGGGCGCAAAAGTCGAAAAGTGAAAGGTGACCAAGCCGCAACCCCGTCGGACCTCCTTCGAGATCAACTCGACATGTTCAGGCGAAGAGAGATGAGGAGCTTCCTCAAAGAGTTCCCCATCACGTCCATCGGAGATGATCATGATGCTGTCGGCCTGTTGGAGGGAGGACGCCTCTTTGGGCCAGCCATCAGTAGCGACGTCGACCAAGACCTGATCGCGAACGTTCGAGTGATCGAGCATCACCTTGATGAGCCGAGCACTCCATCCGTAGTCATGAATGCCGTTCCCCTCTGGTCCGTGACTCTTCTTCCCAGCAATAACCAGAATTCTCTTTGGCGCGTCGTCGGCCATCAACTCCGGTGAGCATGCTAGTACGAGCGCGACACATCCGCCGATTGTAGTCAACCATCGAAACATCACTCCCTCCTCGCTCGCCATCCATCATCTCAAAGGCCGCCGCGCGGGGCAACGGCCGACCGACGCGGAAACGAAGTCGTACAACGATCACTCGCGGAAGACGTCTCTTTTTTGCAGGGCACGAATGGCTTGAGGAGAATTCATCAATGAAGTGGCGAACGATCGCCCAAGCGACTTCGACGGGGCCGATTCAATGTGTCGGACCCATCGAGCCGAGCGGGCCCACGCTACTGTTTCTGCATGGCGTGACTCGAACGCATCGAGACTGGTCACTGGTGATGTCGGGACTGGCCGCCCGCTTCACCCCGTGGGGACTTGATTTTCGTGGTCATGGCGGATCGGCCCGGTCGCCGCGAGGTTATCGCGTGGTGAATTACATTGACGATGCCGTTCACATCGCCCGAGATGTCATTGCCGGCCCGGTTATCTTGGTGGGGCACTCATTAGGGGCGATGGTGGCGCTGGCGGCGGCATCGCGTCTGCGCGAGCAAGCACTCGGCGTCATCATGGAGGACCCTCCCTTCGAGACGCTTGGCAAGAATGTCGAGCAGACTGTCTTTCATTCACAGTTCCTTCAGTTTCGCGACATCTTGAAAGGAGAACGATGGCACTCGGTCGCCGACCTTGCCAAGCAACTCGCGGAGGTGCGCCTCGATAATCCACAAACGGGGCAGAGTGCTCGACTAGGAGACGTGCGCGACGAAGCATCGATTCGCTTCCATGCTTCCACGCTGGCGACGATGGATCCCGAATGCTTGACGCCGATCGTCGAAGGAGATTGGCTTGCTGGCTATGACTGGAAAACGCTGGCGTCGTCGATCGACGTTCCAGTTCTTTTGATGCAGGCCGACCCAGACCGGGGTGGCATGCTTCGCGATGCTGATGCTGAAACGTTGCGAGAATCGATTCATGACCTGACGGTGGTCCGATATCCCGAGGTGGGGCATCAAATTCACAGTTTGGCCCGCGAGAGTTACCTCGCAACGCTGGTTCCATTTTTGGAATCGATCCATCCCCCCGACCTTCCCGCGCAAATCTAGTCGGCCGACAAAAGAGAGAAATGATAGCCCGCCATCGGCTTTACTTCCTTTTGTCAACACGCCTCTCGTACTCATCCGTACCAAACAAAAGACGCCCCGCCGCGGCAGTAAGGGGGCAAATTCGCTTGCGAAACGCCCCCGGTGATTCGGTCACCGGCGGCTTTTCCTGCGCGAACATCAATAGTCGCGGGCGTTGATGCAAAAGGAATGGAAATGAGGCTTGCATCGGGCCGCGTCGGCCGGGCAACATCGTCTAGAGCACGTCGAGGGGACCATCAGGGGGGATTGGATGAAGCTCGGGACGAGAACGCTTCTTATTCGCCATGGAATGCTGGTCGATGGGACCGGTCAGCGAGCGCTCGAGCGGAGTGATATTGAGATCGACCAGGGGCGCATTCGCTATGTCGGCCCGGTTCGTGAGTCGCTTTCTCTCGACCCCAAAATCACGGTCATTGACGCGACCGGCCACACCGTGATGCCGGGCTTGGTGGAAGCTCATTTTCATCCCACTTATTTCAATGTCGCGCAACTTGAAGATCTCGACATCAAGTATCCCGTCGAGTACGTCACGCTTTTGGCCGCTTCGAATGCGAAGCTTGCGCTCGAGTGTGGTTACACTGCTGCGCGCAGTGGTGGAAGTCTCTTTAACATTGATGTCTGGCTGAAAAAGGCGATCGAAGACGACATCACGCTGGGGCCCCGACTGGCCGCCAGTGGTCGAGAGATTTGTGGCGTCGGCGGATTGATGGATTGGAATCCCGACTTTCGTCGCATCGGCATGGAAGGCTTGGTTCTCTTAGTCAGTGGCCCCGACGAAGCTCGTTCCGCGGTTCGTAAACTCGTCAAAGACGGCGTCGAATGGGTCAAGACCTATCCCACCGGCGACGCAGCAGCCCCCAATGTCAACGATCATCACACTCTTTGCATGACCTTCGAAGAGATGCACGCGGTCGTGCAGACCGCGCACAATCATAAACTCAAAGTTACGGGTCATTGCCGAGCAACCGAGGGGATCAAAAATGCTCTTCGCGCTGGTTACGATGCCATCGAACATGGGACTTTCATGGATGATGAAGCGCTCGATCTGCTGCTGGCACGCGATGTCCCCGTCGTTCCTGCCCTCTACTTTGAGAAGGCCAGTGTCGAACATGGTCCTTCGTTTGACATGCCTCAAGAGGTGATCGACGGGCACCAAGAGACGCTCGAGGCGGGCGCGGAGAGTGCCCTCAAAATCCTCAAGGCGGGGGGCCGAATCGGCATGGGCGGCGATTATGGCTTCGCCTGGAATCCGCACGGCGACTACGCGAAGGAACTCGCCTTCTTCGTGAATGACGTTGGTTTCTCAACCATGGAAACGATCACGTGCGCCACCAAACGGGGTGCCGAGATCCTTGGCCGAGCCAGCGAGATCGGCACGCTCGAAGTCGGCAAGCTGGCCGATTTACTTATCGTCCCTGGGAACGTGTTGACGGACATCACTCTTTTACAGCAGCGTGATCGTTTCCTTGCGGTGATGCAAGGGGGACTCATCAAGGCAGGGACGCTTGCCTCGACGAGACCCGAATGAATCAAATATCTTCGAAGACCTGATCGATGACGTCGCTTTTCGCCTTGGCTAACAGCAAGGCGTCGATGCGATCGCGTGATGATCCTTCGACTGATGCCGTTGCGGAGACGCCGGCGGAACCAAAAGTCGGTCGGCTTCTTCCCAGTAATGTCGGTTGACCTGCAGGGCCGTTCGAGTCGGCCAAGTTGCCTGTCGTATTTGATCCACCATTGCTGTTGGTCGTCGGGCCGGCAAAAGCATTGGTGGAAACATTGCTCGTCGGCAGAACGAGCGGGCCGAGCAAACGTACCGCCGCGGACAAACTCCCCGCGCCGGCTCCGAACTGACGGACCAGCGTTGGGGAACCCGATGTTAAAGTAAATGGCTTGCCGCCGTTGGCATCGAACTGAAGTTCGACATCCGTGCCCGGCTGGTAGCCGAAGGGTCCGTCGAAATCGATCCGCCAGGTGTTACCATTGATGACGGCGATATCATCTCTTCCATCAGCATTGAAATCGGCCGACAGAATTTGACCTGGACCGAAGGTATCCGCGAAAGTCGTGTCGTTTCCCTGCCAGCCTCGGATGCCGTTGGTGTCCAGAAACCAGACATTGCCTCGTCGCACGCCCAAATCGGATACACCATCTCCGTTCCAGTCGCCCACAATCGGGGTATCGCCGGCAACGCCAAACTGAATCGCCGTATCGGTCGATTGCCAACCAAGCGTTCTATTGGTGTCCAGGAACCAGGTTCCATTGCGAAAGACACCGAGATTGGTTTGATTGCCGCCGTTCCAGTTGCCGGGCATCGGGATGTCGCTACCGACGCCGAACGCGACCGAGGTATCCGCTGCCTGAAATCCATTGGTGCCATTGGTATCGAGGAACCACGTTCCCTGTCGAAAGACGCCGAACTCCTCTCGGCCATCACCGGTCCAATCACCCGGCGTGGGAGTATCGGTCGACACGCCAAAGGAGATCCCATTGGGAGAAAGTTCGCGTCCTCGGCCCGGTGGATTATCGATGAACACACCACTCGCTTCGAGCGAGCCGAGCTTAAGATTGGTAAGGTTTGCATCGGCCATCAAGCCGGCAAACCTGCCGGGGTTCTCGGCCGCCGCCACGCGAATGGAGGAGCGAAGCCCGTCGAGGCTGTTGACGACTCGCTGCAATGTCCCCAACCAGCTTCGCTGCTCTTGCACCAGGAAGCGGAGCGTGGTGGCGACGAAGAGCTCGTACGTGGTTCGTGTTGGCGCGCCGACCAAAAAGGCCCTCGAGGCGTCCGCGCGAAGAGCCTGATTCTCTTGAGGAGAAAGAATGTTGTAGAGGATCTCTCGAATCCAAGCCTGCGCGAGCGCCGGAGACTCTGCGCGGAAATTGCCCGTGCGGGCGGCGGATTCAAGCGTGGCGCCCCCCTTCACCAAGTTAGCCAATCGCGTGGTATCCTGGCCGGCAAACGGTCTTCCGTATTCGCGCTGCGCAAAACCATTGAAGAAGTAGTCCGCAAAATACTGCGGCGCGGGCGGATTCGTTCCACCGATGTCGGCCACATTCTGCGTCAGGAACGACCCCACGAGATCGAAAGACGATAGCGACTGGTTCGTTAATCGTTGTGTCCAGAAGGAGACGATCCGCTGTCCATCGGTTGTATTCGGATCCCCCCCCAACAAGAGTCGATAGAGATAACGAACATAGGCCTCGGCAATCAGCGGAAAATTATTTGCCGTGATGAAGCCTCCCGGCTGGGTCGACTGCAACAATAGCCAAAGATTAAATCCACCGACCGGGTTGGGCGTGGGCGAAAACACGCCGGGCGTCGGTGGCGGCGTCCCGGGCGCCGAGGGGCTGGCGATAAGCGTATCGAGCGTCGCGTCGATCGAGCTGATCTGGTCGAGAGCATCGTAGATGACGATGTCAGGCGAGCCGTTTCCGATCTGAAAAAGATCCGCGCCGCCGCGCCCATCCATGACTTGAACAACGCCAGTCGCTTGTTGAGAGCGAACGAAGCGGTCGGCCTGATTGGTTCCGATGTATGTTTCAAAGTTCCTGATGCCGAAGAAGTCGCTGGTTCCGACTTGCACCACGCGGGCGTCGCCGCCGGGCTGCGATCCGACATCAAGACTCAGGTTCACACCCGTTGACAGAGACGACAAATCGAGAACGTCGCCTCGATCAGTATTGGTAATGGCGTTTGCAGCGGTCGGCTGGCCGGCGCCATTGAGTGCGATCGAGCTGAACGCTCCGCCTTGATAGAGGAACGTATCAACTCCCGCGCCTCCTTGAACGGATTCGAACTGCGCGAACGTACCGGCAAGCTGCGGGACTTGCGAACCGACAACACCGACGAGGCGGGTGATTTGACTGCCCGTGAGTCCAGTGATGGTGTAGGTCGTATCGTTGTCGGTCCCGCGAATGGCGTCGGAACCATTGCCGCCGACGAGGTTGCCCGTCCAAGAGCCATCGTTAGTGAACGAAAAGGAATCATCGCCGTCGCCCCCGTTGATCTCGGCAAAGCTCACCAAACGGGTTGTCGGAATAACCGGTGGGAACCCGGAAGCGGCTCCGACCTGTAGCGCGTTGGTCCCTGCAAAGATAAACGTATCGACGCCGTTCGTTCCGAATAAGGTGTCGCTGGCCGTCGCCGAGGTCAGCGTCTCGATTCGTCCGACGAGAAAGCCGCCCGGAGTGCGAAATGCCGCCGAGGTCGAAAGGAACTGGTATCGATCGTTGGCGGTGCTCGCAGGGCCGAAGACCTGGTCGTTGCCCCCTTCCCCCAAGACCGCCCGATTCCCCAACAGCGTGATGATGGTATCGCCGACCGGCGTGGCCGAGAACGCAACGGTGCCGTTGGTATTCAGAAAAAACTGATCGTCGCCGGCCGTCCCAAAGAGCGAAGTCGCCGTTGCCGAGTTGACATTCGAAAACGAAATGCCATTGGCGCTGTAGGCTCGATTCCCCTGCCGACCGAGCGAGGCGGCATTCGTAATCGTCACCGGATTGCCCAGCGTGTTGATCTGCTCCACCGACGTGTAATCAATACCAAATGCCGAGTACTGACCATTCACGCCATTGGCTGCCGCGAAATCGAAACTGTACGTTGGCGGCGTCACGAAATCGTAGACGACGCTGTCATTGCCGGCCCCTGCCGAATACGACGTCACCCCCGTGAAGTTCACTTGGTTGAGGAGAAGTTGATTGTTGGCGGTCACCACCAACGCATCGCTGCCGGCCGACCCGACGACGCTAGGCGAATTCTGCACATTAACGACATTCTCGTACACTATGCCGTTCACAAGAACTTCACCAGCGTTTCCCGTGGTCGATGCCGTCGTTGGGTTGACAAGGTTCACCGTGCGACGCGTCGATACGTCGATGTTAATGGGGCGAAGTCGATCGACGTTGAAGAAATTGACGTTCGCGAGATTGTTGATCCGGTTATTGATATCGCCTGATGTGAAGGTGATATTGCGGCTGGCTGGACCAGTGCTCAGATCGACGCGATCATTTCCCGTCGTTCCATCGAACTGCACGACACCCGTGTAGTTCACGCCGCCGATCGACATCAGGTTATCACCGGTGAGTAGGACCGCGTCGTCGCCGGCCGTCCCGAAAATGCTGTCGATGTTTAGCGAGGTAAGATTTCTTAGTAGGATGTCGCTGCCGATGGGTCGAGGCTGCGAACCTCCACCGGAAACAGGAACCACCTGCAACTGAACCCGGGTCAAGCCGGTCTGCGTGATCGCTCTGTTGTTTACGTCGATCTGAGCGATCTGAGTGAAGCTGATACCCCGGGCCGTAACCGCATTGGTCACAGCGCTAAATGCAAGCGTTGTCGTCCCCACGAGACCCGAATCAAGGATCAGATTGGCCGGCCCCGACCGAGCATCGAACGATTCGATTTGTTGAAATCGAATTCCCTCGGACTGTCCTTCGTTGGGACCGATGAGTGTGAAAGCGTCGTTCGCGGCGACCAGCCCTCGAACGGCGTCCGCGCCGCCGCCGGCATTGACGATGGTAAGGTTGGTGAAGGTGATCCCCGAGGTGATGAGCGAGTTGGCCCCGAGGATGTCATAGGAATCGTTGCCCGTCGTGCCGGTCAACTGGCTTGGGTCCGAGGTCGACCCCATGTCGATGAAAACGCGGTCGCGGGTGCCGGTGATCCCCTGGTTTTGAACTTGATCTTGACCGTCGCCGAGACTGACCTCGACTCGTCGTGTTGGGCCAGAAAAGAAGCTGTCGGCAATTTGCAGTTGAGAGGTAGGACCGATGGTCACCCCCGTTGGCAGGCTACTCCCTGTAAAGATGCCTGCCGAGCCACCCAGTTCGGTCAGCGTGAAGACGCCGCCGGTGTAGGTCAGGCCAAGATCGCTGTTGGAACCGTTCGAAGCGACAATGCTCAACGTGTCGGCGGCGAAGCTGACCGTGTAATCCATCACCAGCCGGTCTTCGAGAGCCTCGATCCCCCCTTGAAACCGGGTCACCTTGGGGGACGACTTGCTGGTCGAGGGCTTAGACCGATCTCGTCTCGAAAAAAGACCCATGGGTGCGTCACTCCTCCGCAGCAGTTTTTCATCGGGCGATCGACGCGGGCTGGCGATTGGCCCTGTAACGTCTCATTCCATCCCGCAGGCTCGGCGTGTCGGTCCGCCCCTCTTTTTTTGGGGGCAACGTCTCGCCTGCCCAGGAATTTCAAAAAACAGCTTCCCCGAGTCCGACCCATTTATCGCCCACAGCGCCGACAGTTCCGTAGCCAAATAGGGGAGAATCAAAACTGATTCGAACGGGTTTCGCCACCGAACCCGGTTTGTCGGTACCTGCTTTCAAAGACGAGATTTCGCGCAATCGGCCGAGGGAGACCACATGATGAAATCCCAGATCCCCTGATTATACCAGCAGCAAATCCGTCGACAGAATCTCATCAATCGCACCAGCCCGTTCGACAGGTGTGATCGATCCCTCTTTTACGAACAGACCCGAACCTATGTTTGCGTCGAGACCGAGAATGGACCCACTCGTCAAAGGTCGCGACCGTTCGACGGGTAACGGCTGCCCAACCGAACTCACTTCCCTATTGGACGATGGGAGAATCGAATTGGTTCCCGCGGGCCCCAAAGGGGAAGGTTGTTGATTCGGCGGAAAAGAGGGATTGGGAAGAGTCGCGATGCGACCGGCCGGCGCCGTCCCCGCCGGCAGATAGATCGGCCTAGGAAAAGTCGGATAAGAAACCCCTGCCGGCAGAGGCGGAACCGCCGTCGTGGAAGAGGAATTCTCGGCATATCCGAACCGGTAGGGCGCAAAGAGCGAGACTCGGCGGGAGACATCATAAAGTCCCGGCCCCCGGCCGATCATCGGAAAGATCTGACCGGTATCCGGACCAACATTGAAATCGAGCGTCAGGGGTTGATACTGCCCCCGCGAGGCAATGCCCGTATCGATCAGCCAGCGACCTCGCCGGTAAAGACCGATATCGGTGCGCCCGTCACCATCGAAGTCCGCCGTGACAGGGATACCTTCGCCGTTGCCGAACACGAAACTGATGTCGGTCCATTGATGACCTGCAATCTGGTTGGAATCCAAGTACCACCGATAGATGAACCCGTTGGCCGACGTCTCTTTCCGAACCACACCGATCTCGTCGCGACCATCTCCGTTCCAATCGCCGACGACGGGAATGTCGCCCGGCGAGCCGAACGGAATCGATCGATCACCGCTGTCCCAACGGTTGTTTCCATTGGCATCGAGATACCACCATCCATTGCGAAAGACACCGACACTATCGCGACCCAGGAACGACCAGCTTCCTGACACCGGTATGTCATTGGCGACGCCAAACTGAAATTGGCGATCGACGGTGGGGCTTTCCCATCGCCCTGAAGCGTTGGCGTCGAGAAAGAAGGTCCCCTGTCGAAAGACCCCGACTTCATCCAGACCATCACCGTTCCAGTCCCCCGGCACCGCGCGGTCGATATTGACGCCGAACTGGGTGAACTGTCGAACGTTCAAGGAAGCGGGAGAAAGGTTGGTATTGCTGAAGAGTGTCGGGCGGAGTGACACGGGTATGTCAAACCACCACAGTCCATCTTGAAAAGAAGAGAACTTAAGCCCACCGGCAAGCGGCGTGACCTGCGGGTTGAGTCCTCCTGGGATCGCACCGGTCAAAGCAAACGTGGGGGCTTGAGAATGGATCGAACGCAGAACGTCTTCCCACTTGCTTGCGGGGATCGCTTGACCATAGGCTCGCAGCCCGTTGCCGGCAGGATCAGCCAACTGCGCCGTCGTCTGCACCACGTTCGAAAATGCCCCTGCATCAGGCAGACTCGCCACGACCGTCGGCAGGACGACCGGCGTCGATGCGGACATCGCCAGGCGATCTTCGAGCAATTCGAATGACCGCGCAACAGGAAGCTTATCGACAGCGCGTGACCGGACGGGGGACATCGTATGTTCCTTCAATCTCGTAGAGAGAATACTGATATTCACGAGGGACAAGAGACTCGCTCGTTGACAAGTGCGCAGGATTCGCGAGCGAACCCTCGCGGCCCCTTGCCACTTAGACGAACGGCTAGTGTTTTCGGAACATCGGTAGGTGTCAGGATAGATGCCCGGAGATGCTCACCGCAAGTACAAGAGTCTTCTGCATGTGGTGGATCTCAAATCAGGAGAAACCATTCGGTCCGTGACACCCTATAGACACTCCCATTCGAGAGTGATGCTATGGCAGGAGCGGATCTTTGGAGCACAGGGCTTCAAGATTCTGGCGAAGCTCTCCCTCGATCGCGACACTTTTCCCCGCTTGATAATCGAACACGACGATGGTCGCTTGGCCCTCGGCCACGACTTCTTTCTGTTGATGGCTGACCATCCGATGCCGAAGTTCGATGCTGCTTCGGCCGATCCGCTCCACTCGGCAACCGACGTCGATGGTATCGGGAAAGTGAACCTGCCTACGAAAGTCGCAGGCCACGCGGGCAAGAATCGGACCCACACCGGTGGTGGAGGCGATCTTGAAGAGGCCGACATGATCGAGCAGATCGATGCGCGACGATTCGATCCAACGGAAGAAGACGACATTGTTGACATGGCCGAGCGAATCCATGTCGCCCCACTGCGCTTGAATGAGAATGCGACGCGGAAAACCAGCTAATGCCGATTCAATGGACTCGATGGATTTGTCATTCGTGGAACTCATTTCCAAACCTTTCGATCGAGTCGACGGTACTGAATGGCCTCGGCCAGGTGAATCGTCTCGATGGATGCGCAGCCAGCCAGGTCGGCGATCGTCCGCGCGACGCGAAGAACGCGATCGTGCGCGCGTATGGAAAGCCCCAGTTCTTCGACCGCCTGCTTCAGGATGGATTCGGCCGTCTTATCCAATTGGCAATGCTCGCGGATCTGTCGACCCGACATCCGACCGTTGGTGCGAATCGTTTCGCCTTGAAATCGTTGCTTCTGAATGGACTGAGCCCTTTGGACTTCTTGCCTCATCGATTGACTATCCCGGCCGGCGGTGTGCCCGCGCAGCTCTTCCCAATCGATGGCGGGAACTTCGAGATGGATGTCGATGCGATCGAGCAACGGTCCGCTGACTTTGGACAGATAACGATCGATCTGCATCGGCGTGCATCGGCAAGCCCGCTTCGGGTCGGTCAAGTAGCCACACGGGCAAGGGTTCATCGCCGCCACCATCAGGAAGTCCGCGGGGAACGTCATCTTGCCACGAGCGCGCGTGATCGTGACATGACCATCTTCGAGAGGCTGGCGCAAGACCTCGAGTGTTCGGCGAGCAAACTCGGGAAACTCATCCAGAAATAGGACGCCGTGATGGGCCAGACTGACTTCGCCCGGTTCGGGATTGCTCCCGCCACCCACCAGGCCCGCTTCGCTCGATGTATGGTGCGGCGACCGAAAGGGGCGCTGGGTCTTGAGGGGCTGTTCGGGACTGGTCATGCCGACGGAGCTAAAGATCCGCGTCGTTTCGAGTGACTCTTCGATCGAAAGAGGAGGCAGGATCGTTGAAAGCCTCTTCGCAAGCATCGTCTTACCGGTGCCGGGCGAGCCCAGCATCAGGACATTGTGACGCCCGCTCGCGGCCACCACGAGTGCTCGCTTGGCAAGCTCTTGCCCGCGGACCTCGGCAAAATCAGGGCCGGAGGACTGCGGAGATTCAAACAGTCTTTCGAGATTGACCGACGCGGGATCAATGTCGATAGCGCCGACCAAGACGCCGACCGCCTCCGCCAAACTACCGACCGGATAGACGTCGAGATCTTCGACGACGGCCGCCTCGAATGCGTTGGCCGACGGTACCAGCAAGCGACGCGCGCCCAAACGACGAGCCGACATCGCCATGGATAACGCGCCGCGCACTGAACGGGTCGCACCATTGAGAGCCAGCTCACCCACGGCAGCCACACCGGCCAGAGCATCGACGGGGAGTTGCTGAGTCGCGGCGAGGAGCCCCAGCGCGATCGGCAAATCAAAACTGGCCGCATCTTTTCGCAGGTCGGCCGGCGCCAGGTTCACCACCACGCGCGAGACCGGCTTGCGGTAGCCACTATTGATGATGGCCCGTTCGACCCGGTGGGTACTCTCTTTGACTGTCGAGTCAGCCAAGCCGACCAGGACGACCTGCGGCAAGCCGGTCGCGGCGACATCGACCTCGGCTTCGACGCCGACCGCGTCGATTCCGACAAGCGCGAACGTTTGTAACTTGGCAAGGGCCATGCCGACTCCTGAACCGCACCAACAAAGTCGGCTTGGCCGGTCGGGGTCGGCACGCTTCGGCGTAAGGAATAGCGCGACCCACCCCGGGGCCAAGCAACCGATTTCTATCCTACCGGATCCCGGCCCGCGGGTATCCTTCCTTCCCAATTTCAGTCGTCCTTAGGCAAAAGGCGGCTGACCAGAATTCTCTATCCATGCCGTCGGCCGCCAACGGACGTGATGCGTCTCTAGGGACAGAAGGCGTTTGAGAATCGTAGAAGCTTCCGTGAACCGGAACCGGAGACTGGCATGAGACAGATCGCTTCGATAAGCTGGCAAGGCCTTTATTCGAGCAACCCTCGCCGTGGAAACAGGCTCGGAGGGGATCGCCGATGTTGGGCTTGGCCATTCATGAGATTCTTCGATCTTTTACTCCCAATGGGAGGGCCCTGGCCTTGTCAGCAGAGAGACTCGCGATGGCCTCTTGGCAACCACCGGACCGACCTGAACTCCCGGCCGTCACGGGCATTCGTTTCTTCGCTGCTATGCATGTCTGCTTGTACCACCTGGCCCAAATCAGCTTCGCGATCACGTACTATGGCCGAGAGGATACCGAACATTTCCGGACCTGGGCTGAGAACGTGTGGGCGGTGTTCGATTCGCATTGGGTCATCAATCATTTGGTGCGCGGGGCGCTCAGCCAGGTCGGAATGTTCTTCGTGATGAGCGGATTCATCCTGACCTACTCTTATCCCATTCCACCGACGGGCGCGTTCAACTATCGATCGTATTGCCTCTCTCGTTTCGCGCGCGTTTACGCGACGTACCTGGCCGGGTTAATCTGGGGAATTCCGCTTCTCCTTTTTGTGTTGAGCGGCGAACCGGAACGACTTCGTGAGGAAAACACCCGTAACGGCATCCCCGAGCCGCGGGCGACCGAAACCGCTTCGGGCTTGCGAGTGACGCCGCTCCCACCGGAGTTTTCGAATTCGCCGATCGAACGAGCTTTGGCCACGATCAGTGTTCCGCTGTTGCTGCAAGCTTGGTATCCCAAGTTCAGCATCTTCATGTGGAATGCCCCGGCGTGGTCCCTGTCGGTCGAGGCGTTTCTCTACGGGATGTTCCCACTCTTGATCTTGCGATTGGTTCACTGGCGGACTCGAAGCTTGATCGTCCTGTCTCTCTTCTGTTGGGTCGCCATGCTGATCCCGCCGCTTTGGTACATCAGGACCGACCCGGACAATACCGGCGTCATCGATTGGAACATGGTGACGTTCTGGTTCAACTTCGTCAGGCATAATCCGCTGCTTCGATTACCAGAGTTCATGATCGGGATGATCGTTGCGAGGCTGTTTGCAGACCAGGCCGCCGCCAACGCTCGGTCGGGAAAGGCAACCGGCGGATGGATGTCGACGATCGCGGTGACGATCGCCATTCTGACGATGATCTTTCTGGAAGAGATCATCGGTCACGATGCGGCATACATGTTGCAACATAATGGACTGCTCGCGCCGGTGTATGCTCTGGGTTGTGCGGGGCTGGCGTTGGGCGGGGGACCGGTCGCCTTCATCTGTTCGTTCCGCTGGATGGTGATTCTCGGAGACTGCGCGTACGGGATCTACCTTTTCCACTTCCCATGGCTGGCGTACATGATCGGCTTCTTGAGCATAAAATCGAAGGAAGATCCGAATATGGAACTCCCCAGCGCCTGGAATTTCATCTTTTGGTACCTCGCGGTCACGATCGCGGCGGCCGTCTACTTTAGACTGAAGATGGAGAAGAAACTTCGATTCCGGATCCGAGATTTTGTCGCGCGGCTTTGGCCAGAAAAAAGCAAATCTCCGGTCACCACCCCGACCGCGTGAACCGGTCTGCCCATTTGCTAGGCAACAAGGCCTATCGTAGGTGGGTGGAGGGTAAACCATGACCGATATCGGCTCAGCGCGGCTTGGCTGCGCCCGCAGCCGTCAGCGGAACGCCGGCCCCGGTGTACTTCGGTTTGCCGTTGGAATGAAGTGGCTCGCCCCGATCGTCGAATTGCCTTTTGCCATTGGGATAAAGGGGTCGGCCCTGATTGTCGTATCGCCGGCTGCCGTTGGGAAAGACATCATTCCCCTTGGCATCTTTTCTCGGCTTGCCATTCGAAAAGTTTCCCGTCACGGGCGTGTTCTGTGCTCGCTGAATCGCGATATCAAGCTGTTCAAATTCGTCGGCCTTGGGGCGGGCTAAGAATTCGCGAACGATGCGAGTGTAGTCGGCATCCGAAATCGGCGCCGACGAATTGGCGTATCGCGAAAAGGCTGGCCCGCGCCGGCCGTCGGCCAAGTCGGGACGAACACGAAGAATCGCCCGCGCGACGACCTCCTTCGATCCACCCCCCAATCCACCTTTCACTTCCAGCAGTTTATCTGGATTGTTGAGCGCGTCGCGCCTTTGGAAGGGCTTCAATTGCGAGAGAGACTTTCCCCCTTCGATCCGGGTCGAAACGCTGGTCACCTTTTTGACTTTGGAAGGGTCGCTGGTCAACGCTCGGTCGAGAGCCTCCATCAATTCCCGGGCACTAGTCTCCTGCGTTTCGAGGACATCGCGGCCCGGCAGAAAGACCTTTCTCTTGCGCTCGAACTCGTCGAGAATCCGTCCTAGCTCGGAAATCTCAATCACTGCATCAGGGTCTTTACTTACTTCCTTCTCCACGAACTGAATGATCTCGCGAGAGGCTTTGATCGGCGTCTTCTCTTCCTTCTTCTCGTTGCCCGCGGCGCTCTGCGTCGTTCGGGCTGGCTCGGCCTGTGGGCTCTGTCCCCACGTCACAGACCCTTCCGAACAAAAAAGACCCGCCCATAGGACCGGATAGGTGATCGACATCCTGCGCATCATGCTCGTTCCCTCGTCGGTCTTCGGACCGATTCGTTGATCTTATCTTCGAGGACCTGCCCATCTTTCATGCGAATGATTCGGTGGGCATGCTCGGCAATATCCTCTTCATGCGTCACCATGATGATCGTCTTTCCCTCATCGTTCAACCTCGCTAGCAGATCCATGATCTCTTCGCTGGTACGCGAATCGAGATTGCCGGTCGCTTCGTCGGCAAGAATGAAATAGGGATCGTTCACCAGACTTCGGGCGATGGCGACGCGCTGCTGCTGCCCGCCCGAGAGTTGATTGGGGCGATGATCAAGCCTAGACCCCAGACCGACCATCCTAGCCAATTCGATACACCGCTCCCGACGTTCCCGCGTCGCTCCCCCCTGATAGATCAGCGGAACTTCGATATTCTCGACGACGGTAAGTTGCTGGATAAGATTGTACGACTGAAAAATGAACCCGATCCGCTTGCCTCGCATCTCCGAAAGAGTGTCATCATCGACGGTGGCAACGTCGTCTCCCCCCAAGAGGTATCGGCCATAGGTCGGTCGATCCAGACATCCCAGAACATTTAGAAGCGTGCTCTTTCCCGAGCCGCTGGCCCCCATGATGGCGACGTAATCCGCCTGGTCGAAGCGAAGATTGACCCCGCGAAGGGCTTCTACTTTCACTTCGCCGAGATCGTAAACCTTCCAGAGATCGGTCAGCTCGGCCACCGCCGTCATGCAAATGTCCTCCGGCCCCCCGTTACCAACAAGAGGAACCTACTCCTTATTATGCGCTCGTTCCCGAGCGTTGCTCGGATGGTCGTCAATTCGAACTAAATCAGACAACTCGATTTCGAGTGGGCATCGATCCTTGATGAGCCAACGAACGGTCTGAAAACAGAGGATTTATTCTCTGGCAGAGCGAGAAACGCTAGTGATGGGGGCGAGGATGGCGGCGCATGTTTTCGATCGCTTGCGGCGGCGTGACAAATGGAGAAAACTCCTCGCGGTGGGCTACTTCGCGAAAGTGCGCAAGCGCCCAGTGGACCGTCGGAAAGGCCAGATCGGTCCAGGGAATGTCATCCCAAGCGAGGAGTTTGACCTCGGCACTCTCGGGGCCAACATCGAACGTCGGTTCCTTTAGACGAGCGCGATAGATGAGGTGGACCTGGCTGATCCGAGGAACCGAATAGATAGCCAGCAGCCGATCTATCTCGATCGGGGCGCACGCCTCTTCCATCGCCTCGCGGGCGGCTCCCTCCTCGGCCGTTTCCCCCTCCTCCATAAAGCCGGCCGGCATCGTCCAAAAGCCGATCCGAGGCTCGATCGCCCGCCGACAAAGAAGGAACTTGTCCTGCCAAGTACAGACCGCCCCGACGATGATCTTTGGATTCTCGTAATGGATCCAGCCGCAATCGCCGCACACCAATCGCTCACGGCTATCGCCATCGGGAACCCGCTTGGCGAATTTCAGAGGATCGTTGTCGGTGGCCATGAATGAAGCTCCTCCTTCAGGATTCACCTCAGATTAGGTCGCAAGAGCCAAGCTAGTCGGTCCATGATGAAAACCCGCCCGCTTGATCTTCACTTCCACAGAGCCTTCGCCCAGGGTTGAATCGGTCAAACGGCACGGCCCTGGCGAAGCTTCTCCTGCGCGTACATCCATCGTTCTTCTCTTACTCTACGCGATCGCCGACCGGATTTGAGGGGCGTCCTACGCAGGCGGATGGACAAGATACTCGAACGTGGAGCGGAACTGCGCTGCCGTCATGTTTCCCGCGGCCGCCAATCTTTCGAGCCGGTCGTCATCCTCAAAGTCTCGCTTCTCGAGCCGAATCATGTATTGCCGAGCAACCTGGTACGATTCGTGGTTGGTGTCGACATACCGAACCTGCGGCCTGCCGGTTCGCGAGTCGATCAACGAATCGACGGGCATCGGTACCATGGTTGCCCCTTGGAAAGTCACAATGGCCCCCGAACCGCCATGAAGTAAATACTGCACCGCCCCGAAACCAAGATTGCGCGTGTATTCGCAGTCGAACGGGATGGGGTCGGCACAGCGGAGTTCGTACCCGAGATTTTTGCTGACCATGGTCACGTTCATGTTGCGACCCTTGAATCGCCGGCGGAGTTCGATCCGCACGCTTCGTCCAAACTCGATATCCTCGAGCTTCAAGTGACCGTGATCGTCGCGCGTCACATCCTCATCGTTGCCGAAAACTTTTTCGCGATCTTCATCGCTCATAAACTCCGCCAAGCCCTCAGCCAGAATGGCCACTCCATGATCGCGACCGAGATACCGGCGTTTGATGATCGCCCCCTCGACGATGTCGCAGACTTCCTTGAACGTCACAGGTCGGCCATGCCATTCTTCGGGAATCACCGTCAAAGGAGAAGCAGCCGCCTTGCCGATGCCGAGCGCGAGATGCCCCGCTTTGCGCCCCATGGCAACCACGATGTACCATCGCGGGGCGGTCGCCGCATCCATCATGAGGTTCTGCACGATCTGAACACCAAAGTGACGGGCCGTCTCGAAGCCAAACGTCGGCACGCCCGGCGGCAAAGGAAGGTCGTTATCGATTGTCTTGGGAACATGGACGACCTGAAAGAAGCCCTGACTGGCCGCGGCCAGTTTGTTGGAACTGAATGCGGTGTCGTCGCCGCCGATCGTGATCAGATACTTGATGTTGAGTTCGCGAAGGGCAGTCACCACTCGCAGCATATCGTCGGGATTCTTCGTTGGATTGGCGCGTGCGGTCTTGAGTACACTGCCACCTTGAAAGTGAATCCGCGAAACCGAGTCGATATCCAGAGGCCGACATTGATCGGTTCGGCCCGCCATCAAATGCTTAAATCCTTCCCAAAATCCGATCACCTCCATGTCATGATTGCGAGCCTCGATCGTGGCGGCGCTGATCACTCCGTTGATCCCAGGCGCGGGTCCTCCACCCACCAAAATGCCAAGCCGACGATGTTCCGACATGGGAGAGTCCTTCCCCTATCTGAGAATACGTTCATGGATTTGTGAACCGATCGGAGGACTCGCTGTCGCGAGCCGGGATGTCGATCGGACACATTCAGAATAAATCCACAGAGCCAGCCCCGCCGGCCAGCCGCCCTGTGTGGGCCACCCGATCGATTGATTACGTACTCAGCGCCCATTGGCAAGCCGGCAACCCCATCGACCGCTCGACATCAAGGAAGGTTCTCACGCCCGACGTTTCGACCCAACCGTGATGATTGGCGAGTCGAACATCATACAGGCGGATCATGCACCGATGGGAACCCAGGTGATGCGGTAGAGCATCACATAAACCAGAACCCCCGTTACCGAGACGTAAACCCAGATGGGGAGGGTGATCCGCGCCAGCGGCCGATGCCTTGCAATGTCCCCCTTGAACGCAAAGTAAAAGACCCGCAAAATCATCGGCAACATGACCACGGCAAGGATGATGTGGGGGACTAGAATCGCTAGGTAAATCGTTTTCCAGATCCCCGTCCCAGGGAACTTTGTCGAGCCTTCGCCGGTCACCGAGTAGCGATAGTAGTGGTACGTGAGATAACAGGTCAGAAAGAGGGCCGACATCGCAAAGGCCGCGATCATCGACGCGCGGTGCGCGGGAATGTTCTTTCGGCGAATGAAAACCCAACCGGTCACCAGCAACACAGCGGCCAAGCCGTTGAGCGTCGCGTTGACGGCGGGCAAATCATTGATGCTCATTCGATTTCTTCTTCTGAAGCCTCTGAATCGACTGCTTGACAAGGTCCACACTTGATGGATCGAGCGTGTTATATGTTGTCCGGGCGATCCCTTGATCATCCACAATCACAATTCGACTAGTGTGCGTCACTAAATCACCCGGGTCGGCTTGTGGATCGGGATTCTCCTCGACAACGAGAAGAAACCCATCCTTGCTGATGCGGTAAATCACATCGCGCTGGCCGGTCAGAAACTTCCAGCGAGTTGCGTCCTTAACGCCGAACCGAGATGCGTAATCGGCCAGCACCGCCGGTGTATCGAACTTCGGGTCGACCGAGAAACTGACCAACTTGATCTCCGGCGGAAGCTCATCTCGAAGCTTGGCCATCGCGGAGGAAACCGTCGGACAAATTCCTTTGCAACGAGTAAAGATGAAGCCCGCCACCCAGTAAGATCCCTTGAGGTCCGCCAGTGTCACTTTGTTGCCTGCTTGATCCACGAGTTCGAAGTCCGGCACCGGCCGATCCAGCGACGCGGGCCGAAACTCTCTCGGCAACTCAGTAGGATTCTCATTTAGCCCGCGCGGAGGAGGCGGCAGAAAATAAACCAAAAGGCCGGCAACAATCGCCGAGAGGAACAAAAGCCAACCGATCGGCATCCGCCCCCAAGTGATCTCACCGACCGAAAGCCGACGCATGAAGAACTTCTCCTAACGAATTTCAGAAAACACCATTCGCTTGCCGCCCAGATCCAGGGGCCAGGATTCGCGGGTGACTCGACCACGCGAGTTGGATCGCCCCAGTCTTTTCCTGCACGAACTTCAGTACCGACGGGCCGACCGAGTCGCCCAGAGGAATGTCACGACGGCAAAGCCGATCGTGATGGGAATCGAAACGGACAAGCTCGCGACGCTTTCCGGAATCAGCGAACTATCCCCTCCGATGGCAAGCAACCGACGAATGCCAGCAACGCCGTACGTGAGAGGATTCAATCGCACCACCCAGGCCAGCCAGGTCGGGGCCCCTTCCAGTGGAAAGACTGAGCCCGACAAAAACCACATCGGAAACAAAAGGATGCTCATCACCGCATGAAACCCTTGGACCGAGTCTGTCCGCCAAGCCAACACCGATCCGAGACTCGTCAGCGCGATTCCCAACACCGCGAGCAGAAGAACCGTCGTCAGGACGCCCAATAAACTGAGCGGGATGCCCGCCAAAGGAGCTAGTGTGAGAAACACGATCGATTGCAAAAGGGCCAATACGGTCCCGCCAACAACTTTACCCAGCACGATCCAGAACCTTTCGACGGGTGCGACCAAGACCCCCTGCAGGAAACCCTCGCGCCGATCTTCGATGATCGAAATGGTCGAGAAAATCGCTGTGAAAAGGACGATCATCGCCAGCACGCCAGGGAAAAAGTATTGATCATACGGGACACTTCCCGACGGTGTCTGCGGCCGAAAGGATCCGCGGAGCCCCAGCCCTAAGAATACCCAGAAGATGATCGGCTGCCCGAGCGCGCCGATGACTCGGTTGGGTTGTCGGAGAAACCGCACGACTTCGCGCTCGGCAAGTGTCCAGGCGGCGAGGATTCCCGCGCGGGGTCGAAGCGGGCGGACGCTGAAGGCGTTAGCCATGCTCGATATCCCCCCAGAAACGATGGCCGGTCCGCTGAAGAAAAACATCTTCGAGCGTCGGGCGAGAGACCGAGAGGGATTCGACTTTTCCTCGCGCAAAATCCAGAATCTCCGGGAGAAGGTCAAAGCCGGTCGGATGCTCGAAGCGGACAAGCCCACCGCGGATTTCCGCTTTAATCTCCCAATGCTGAAGAAGCATGTTCGCCAGCGCGTCGGGCTCGGCCGAATGGATCGAGACGACTTCACCCCCAATCTGCGAACGGAGCACGGCCGGCGATCCCAAGGCCACGAGCTTCCCTTGATGCAGGATGCCGACACGGTCTCCCTGCTCGGCCTCATCCATCAGATGCGTCGTTGTCAGTAGGGTGACACCGGATTCCTTCAAACTGGCCAGATACTTCCACAAGTCGCTTCGCGCAGCCGGGTCGAGGCCGGTGCTCGGCTCATCGAGAATGAGAAGGCGGGGACCATGTAAGAGAGACTTCGCGATCTCCACTCGCCGAGCCAGCCCACCCGAGAGTTGTTCCACCCGATCGCGGAGCCGATCCGCCAAGCCGAGCAGCGAAAGCGTTTCTTCCATTCGCGGCAAGTATTCGGATCGCGCCATACCGTAAAGACGCGCGTGATGGAGGAGATTCTCGCGGACGGAAAGCTTTTTATCGAGGCTGGGACTTTGAAAGACGACGCCGATCTGCCTGCGGACATCGAGCGGTGCGTTCCGGACACCAATCCCAAAGATTTCCAGGGTTCCCGCTTGAACGGGCATCGATGTGGAGAGAAGTTTGAAGAGAGTTGTCTTTCCGCCGCCATTGGGACCCAAAAGAGCAAAGGTCTCGCCCACACCGATATCGAGCGAGACATCATCCAGAGCCGTTCTTTGCCCGTAGTGATGCGAAAGATGCTCGGCATGGAGGGCGCATCCACCATGGTCGTTCATGCCAAGCGAGTTGATCCGGTCGACCATTCGAAAGTGATCCTTAAAGCCCGTCGAAGCGACCGTTCATGTCACGGCCCGTGCCAGCTTGTTTTTTCATACGTCTCGTAGGCGACATCGGGCAGGAGCGCGAGCACCGCGACGATCGCCAGCAAAATGGTCGGCACGCAGAGTAAATACTTCCACGCCTTCTCGTACTTCCAATGCATGAAGAACAGAATCACGAGTAGCGCCTTCGCGCTGGCCACGAGCAGAATGAAGATGGTGTTGGTAGTCGGCGACCAGGCACTGGCCCACTGCGCTCTGATAAAAAGGGATGCAAACGTCGCCATCGTCAATGCCACGAGCAGCGCGAAGATTCTTCCAACATGAAAGGGATTCGAGTGGGCGTCGGCGTGATCGTGCAAGGCAACGGCTCCCTCTACATTAAGTACAGCAATGGAAAGAGGAAGATCCAAACGAGATCGACAAAGTGCCAATAAATGCCGGCATTCTCAACAAAATGGGCATGGGATGGACGGAGTCCCACCGTCGCACCGACCAGAAGAATCCACCCCCACGCGAAAAGTCCCACCAGAACGTGAAGCGCGTGAAATCCAGTCATCATGAAGTAGGTTCCCGACCAAAGTCGCCAACCGGGATGCTCCGCGGAAATCTCCCACGGGAGTAAATGATGATGAAACTTCTCTGCATACTCGAATGCTTTGACGCCCAGAAAAACAAAGCCTAAGAGAAAGGTGACGGCCAACAACCATAAGCAGCGAGCAGACTTTCCCTGCAGAATTGCCTGATGAGCCAATACCACGGTCACGCTGCTGCAGATAAGAACGAAAGTGTTGAATGCACCGATCGGCTCGTGAAGAACATCGTGATGGTTAGGCCAAGTGTCTGCATTGCTGATCCGCAGAACGATGTAGGCCCCGATCAACCCCGTGAAGAACATCACCTCTGTCCCGAGAAAAAGCCAAATGGCAAGCTTCCCATTGGAGACAGGGAGCGCCGTCGAAACGGGAGGGGATGCTTCGGTCGTGATGGCATGGGCCATTAAGAGGCCCCCTTCATCGAATCGAGCATCCAGAGAATCAACATCATCGGCAAGTATACCAGCGAACTCCAGAGGACGTACTTCGCGCGGATTCGGCTAGGCTGCATTAAGAATGCCAGACAGAAGCCGAGAAACTGTAAACCGAGGATGATCGATCCCACCAGCAAGATTCGCCCTGCGGAGGAGGTCATCACCGGGGCGAGCGTCACTGGGAAAAGGACCAGACAGAAGCTCACCATCTGCCAACCGGTCATCCGTCGACCGAGCCGAGTCGTGGGAAGCATTCGCAGCCCCGCGCGAGCGTAGTCATCGCGGTAGAGCCAAGCGATCGCAAAGAAATGAGGAAACTGCCAAAAGAAGACGAGCAGGAAAAGCCAAAGGGCGTCGATTGAAAATGATCCCCGGACGGCCGCCCACCCGACCAGCGGCGGAAAAGCACCGGGGATCGCCCCGATCACGGTGTTGAGCGCCGTCACGCGTTTCATCGGAGTGTAGATGAAAACGTAGAGAATAAAGCTGGCGAGCGCGACCGCCGCCGACAAGAGATTGACGAGCAGCACCAAATACACGGTCCCAACAACGGCGGCCCCGTAGCCGAGAATCGCCCCCTCGGTCGGTGCGACGCGACCCGTCGGGATCGGCCGACGAGCGGTCCGATTCATCAGTGCGTCGGAGTGACGTTCGTTAACCTGGTTGAGGATGCTCGCACCACAAGCGACGAGCGCGGTTCCGATGACGGCATGAACGAGCAGTCGCACATCGGCCCTGCCCCCGTCGGCAATGACGCCCCCCGCCATGACCGTGAATAGCACCAGCACCGCAATCCGCGGTTTCGTGAGTTCGAGATAGTCCCCCATCCGCTGCCAAGCGCCACTCGCAACCAGCTCGTCGGCAACGGGAGGAACATCCACAGGTGTCGGCTCGCTCGCCATGGCCGGGATCACTCCGCTCATCGGGCAGGCTCCAGCGTGAGACGACTCGGGGCCGGGCTCGAAGTCGGTCCTTCGATGTATCTACGTGAGGCAACCGCGAGGTAAACGGATGTCCCCAGCAAAATCGACCCGAGTGCCAAGTGTGTCGTCACGGTCACCGCCTCTTGCACCGTGATATTGTTGTGGGGCTCAGTATCGAGAATCCCCGTCAGAAAGAGAGCGACAATCCCAAGGGTGATCTGCGCCGCGAGCCCCCCGCCCAAGATCATCACCGGCGTGCCGAGCACCTTCCGAAGCGGCGGGTGCAAGATCGTGAGCATCATCACCCAGAGGGCCGCAAACATCAGGATCGCTCCCAATGCCAAATGCACCATCCACAAAGAACCTTGGTAATGGCGAACAACTGCCCCGAGAACCATCTGCAAATAGACGGCAACAGCCAAAAAGAGCGAGGCTCGTTGCAGACTCCCCGCTTCGTCATGGGTCGCTGGCGAAGTCTGTCGATACGACCGACTCGTGACGGCCACCAGGATGACCACTGTTGCAAAGAACGCCTGCGCGAAGCAACCGTGCACGGCAGCCAAATGCTGGCCCAAGATCGCATTGAGGACTACGCGACCGCCGCCAAGCACACCTTGAATCACCACTCCCACGAGCGCCGCCAATCCCAGCCATCGGACCGAGATCCTTTTTTCAACTCGGTAGATCGCGATTGATAGAGCAACCGTCACCAGGCCGATCACCGAGCCCGCGAGACGATGGGTATGTTCGAGTTGAATTCCCCATGATTTGTCGAAGAAGTTGTACGTGAACATGTTCTCGCCGTACGTTGCCGGCCAATCGGGGACGGCCATGCCGACTTCATGACTGGTGACGAGTCCTCCTAAGAAGAGCAGCCCCAGTGTTAGGATCATCAACAACACCGCCAGGCGATGAACCCACGCGTCGCCGGTCGAATAACTCTCGGTGTTCACAGGAGACCTCCCTTGTTGGAGACAGGCGAATCATCTTCGCCGGGTCGCCAATGCTTCACTTCGGCGGGAGAAAGCCATTGGGGCAAGTAGTCGGCGGGTGATTCAGGCGAACTGAATTCGTGCGGACCGCGATAGACCAGCGGAACCGATTCGAAGTTTCCATGCGGCGCGGGGGAAGAGGCAAGCCATTCGAGAGAATTGGCATGCCAAGGGTTTCTCCCACTACGTTTCCCAAGGACTAAACTCCCCAACAAATTGATGAGAAAGATAGTCTGCGCCAGCCCCATTCCAAAAGCCATGAAGGTGATGAACTTGTTGAGCGGGATCAAATGAAGGAGGAATTCATACTGCGTGGGGTCAGCAATTCGCCGAGGCATGCCGGCCGCGCCGAGCTGGTGCATCGCCAGGAACGTCCCGTTCATGAAGAAGAAGGTCATGGCAAAATGAACTTTGCCCCAGAACTCACTCATCATTCGCCCGAACATTTTGGGGTACCAATGGGTCACGCCAGCAAAAATGCCGAACAGACTTCCGCCTGCCAGGACGTAGTGAAAATGCCCCACGATGAAGTAAGTATCATGAACCTGAACGTCGATCGGCGTCACGGCCAGAAAGATTCCGCCGAGGCCTCCGATAATGAATAGCGAAACAAAACCGACGGCGTGCAACATCGGCGTCGTGAGATAAATCGTCCCCCCCACCATCGTCCCTAACCAATTGAACGTCTTGATGGCCGAGGGCACGGAAATCAACACCGTCGACACCACGAACGCGGTTCCCAAGACGGGGTTCATGCCGCTGGTGTACATGTGATGTCCCCACACGATAAAGCCCAGCGCGCAAATGGAGATCATCGAGTAGACCATCGGCCGGTAGCCGAAGACCGGCTTACGACTATGGGTGGCAATCACTTCCGATACGATACCCATGGCGGGCAGAATCATGATGTAGACCGCCGGGTGAGAATAAAACCAAAAGAGGTGCTGCCAAAGCAGGGGGGACCCGCCGACCCCTTTGGTTTGTTCGCCGTTAATCCAGAGGTCCTCTGGAACGAAGAAGCTTGATCCGATGACGCGATCGGCCAGCAGCATCAACCCCGCCGCCGTCAAGACCGGTAGCGCGAAGGCTTGCAGAATAGCGGTGATAAAGAGAGCCCAGGTCGAAAGAGGCATTCGAAAAAAGGTCATTCCCGGCGCTCGGCAATTGATCACGGTGGTCATGTAGTTGATCGAGCCCATCATCGACGAGATGCCGACAAACGTGACGCCGAGAATCCAGTAAGTTTGTGCCGGCCCAGAGCCCGGTGCGGCGCTCGGGACCGCGCTCAACGGGGGATACGACGTCCAGCCGGCGGCTGGTCCGTTGTTGAGGCCCTGCAACACGAAGCTTGAGGCGAAGAAGAAAAAGGCCGGCCACATCAACCAGTAGGAAAGCATGTTCAATCGCGGAAACGCCATGTCGGGCGCCCCGATCTGTAATGGAATCAGGAAGTTACCAAACGCTCCCAAAAGCCAGGGAATGATCACGAGAAAGATCATCACGGTTCCATGCATCGTGAAGAGCATGGTGTAAAACTCGGGGGGCATTTGACCCGCGGTCGACGCGAAGAGCTTCTCCCCCAGCCATGGGATCCGCTCCCAAGGCCAAGCGAGTTGGATTCGAATCAACATCGCCAGCAGTCCGCCTACGAAAAGCCAGACCAAGCTGCTGAAATAGAACTGCATCGCGATGATTTTGTGATCGGTGGAGAAGACGTACTTGCTGATGAATCCGCGTTTGTCGACGTGCGCGTGGTGCTCGCCGGCAGGTCGATAAGTCTCTTCGGAAGTGACAAGAGTCGTCATTGCGTCACCTCTTGCTGGCGGGCGGTCGCTTCCATCCATTCCGCCAACAACTCGGGCGTATCGTGAACGAAGAGACGACCTTTCATTTTATAATGACCCCAACCGCATAGCTCGGCACAGACGATGTCGAAGTCACGACCGACAGGCCGAAGGTAATCCCCCGCGAATCGGTCGATCAACTTTCGATGAAAAAGCCGACGCCGATCGCCTTTGGGATTGGTGCCGGCCAACTGACGAAGTTCCAGCGGTAAAGGTTTCTCGTCAGAGTCGGCCGCCAATGGCTCGAGTGAATCCAGCGCGAGCAACGCGTTGAACGCCGCCACCAACGTTTTGGATGATGCCCGAAGTTGGAGAGCACCGGGATCGATCTTCTCCTTCAAGAATGCCGACGCCGGATCGGAGGCGCTCTGGATCACGGCAACGAGCCCAGCAGGATCGAGCAGATCCTCTTCTTCGAAGAGGAGACCCTTCTCTTGAAATTCCCAACTCGACTCGAGGGAATCGAACCAAACAGGAATCGTGAGACCCGGAACGGCATCTTGTTTGACCCGGTGGAGCGGGAGAAAAAAACTATGCAGCACATCCATCGCCCGAAGGTCGATCCACGCTTCCTTCCCCTTGACGACATGGAGTTCATTGGCAACGACCAGATCGTCAGCGGTATCGAGCTTCTGATCTCGGCCGGCATAAACCATTCGCCATTCGAATTGCCGACCGATGACGCGGACAGGTTGAACGTCGACCGGTCGTTCCTTCGGGTAGCGAAGCTGTTTCCAAGTCGGATACTGATAGATCGCCAAGCCGATGAAAATGATAGCGGGGACGATCGTCCAGACCGTTTCAAGCGTATTGTTTCCATGCAGATGCCAAGCGGTGCTCGACACCCTGGCGGATCGACCACTCACGAGGAGCGACAGCACCAACGGCCAACCGACCGCTAGCGAAACGCCCATCCAGAGTCGTGACTCGGCCGGCATCGGGAACCAATACAGCAGCAGACCAAACCCTGCCATCGGCACGATCAACCAGAAAAGCATGGTCGCGATCGGGTTGGCCGACTCCATCTCGGCAGGCCGTCGCCGAGCGTAGAATGAGACGAGAAAGGCGAGCCCCAACTGGGTGAAGATGAAGGTGACTCCGGTGATCGCCAGGACCACGTAATAGAGATGATCGATCTCTCTCCCGAGCGTCGATTGCACCGGCGGAAGCGACCATCCGATATACTCAGCAGCCGCGAAAATCGCGACGCCAGCCACCGGGACTGTCAGAAAGAACAAACTCCACTTCGACACGAAAAGCTCTCTTTGTGGTCCCCGCCTTCGGAACGGGCGGAGCGTGGAACGTTGTCAATGATTGGTTGTCGAGGCCACGCTGGGCGAGGGATTCTCGCCGGTCGACAACAGCTCGGGGCGACTGGGAAGAACCCGCAAAAAGTTCACCAAGTCCCAGATATCCTTTTTAGAAACTTTGGGGTTACTCCCCTGCCCGGGCATGCTGCTTCCAGCAATTCCTTCGTGAATTCGGCGGTACAGATCGATCGGCTGTCGCCCCCCGCGCCAAAGTCCCAGCGTCAGGTTACGAGGAGGATTGGGATAGCCCCAAAGATCCACGGCGTCGGCACCATTCAAGCCCGCGACGCCTCGGCCATCTTCGCCGTGACACTTCTTGCAGCCAGCATCACCACGGTAGACATCCCGACCCTTCAGTACCGATGCCTCGAATTCCTTCGACGTGATGTCAAGCGGAACACCCAGCGACGCTGGGTCTTCTGCCTCGACAATCGACTCGGCCGCTTCTTGCCAGGACTCGGTGATCACCTCTTTCTGCTCGAGAGCGGTCTCCGCGATCAACTCTAGAAGGTCTTCTTTATCAGCATCAGAAATCGATTCGCCATTGGCGAGGAGTTCCTCCTGCGACGAACCCTCTTGCGAGTAAATCACTAGAAGCTGCCGCTCGAGTTCCCCTCGCTTGCTCAGGTAAGCAACGTATTCCGCCATGGCGTTGAGCTTATCGTCGGTGAGTAATGCAAAGGGAGGCATGGAGGTCCCGATCGCCCCGTCGCGCAGGATGGCAACAAGATCTTCGCGCGTCGGCTTAGCTCGGCTGGCGGTCGATTTCCACTTGAAGATACCACGGCGGAAATCGCGAGGGCGCGGGATCAGCGAAGCCGCCGTCGGCCCGTCGCCCCCACCCGATAGACCATGACAATGAACGCAATGTTGTTGATAGAGCTGTTGACCTTTGATCAGCGTTTTCTGTTCGACGGAGAGCTCGGACTGGTTGGTCCAAGTCCACGGAGCCGGGAACGCTTGATCCAGAGTCTCTTCGACCTTCGCTCGAATGGGTGACGGAAGAGTGAACGACCGGTCCCCCGCGGGACTTGTCTCGCCCGTCAGTTGGCCGCGAGTGTAATGAGAAAGGGGGAATGTCGACGGAAACTGCTTCGCGCAACCCAGCGAGAAGAGCAATAGGATCGATGAAACGCCGGTCGCGAGGACCGTCATGGCCCGCCGATCTCCCCTCCTCTCCATCGTGTTCCCCCGCTTGTCTGCCCGCTTCCGAAAGAGACCTACCCGACCAAGTGGACTATTTTAGGTAGGTTTGACAGCAACCCCTCTCGGGAAGAGATTGTGCGACAATCTGTCATGATTCGCCAGCCTACCTTCGAGAACATCGTCGGTACGCCGCCATGCGAATCAAACCGCAGCGGGACCCAACGATTCACTCGTTCCCGAGGTGCGGAGATCTGTCATGACGAAAGGCGAAAACCGTCCCCGCTGGCGTATCAGTAATTGGCGAGCTTCCCGGCCGGCTCGATCCCGAGGGCTCTCAAACCTCGTTCGGCATCGTTGAGCATAAGTTGGAGATCGCTTCCCAGGGCCAGGAACTGCCAGCCCTCGTTGATCCTTTGCGCGACGCTTTCGGGGCTGAAGCAATGAATGCCGGCAGCGACCTTGCATCGCTGACACGCCGACAAAATCTCTTGCAGCGTCGCTTCGAAGAGTTCGGGACTAGGGTCTCGTCCATCGCGATCGCGCATCGACGCCCGAAGGTCGTTGGGCCCAACAAAGATCGCATCGATGCCAGAGACGGAGAAGATCTCATCAGCCTTGCCCACGGCATCTATGTGCTCGCATTGCAGGACCACCAGGATCTCATCGTTGGCCCGGGCATAGTAGTCGTTCGCGTTGGCCCCAAAGTTGAGAGCGTGCACATTCCCCCCCACGCTTCGGTTCCCGACGGGGGGGTACTTCGTTGCCTCGACCGAAAGAATGGCCTCCTCGCGCGACATCACCATCGGCACGACGACGCCCCACGCTCCATTGTCCAGAACTCTCTTAATGTGATCATGCCGAGCTGCCGGCACACGAGCGAGCGGGACATTGCCCGCATCGGCTATGTGCGCGAACATGATGGCGGCGGTCTCCCAATCCACGGCCGAGTGTTCGACATCGACTGTCAGCCACGCGAACCCCGTTCGCGCTAAGAATCGTGATGCAAGCGGATTGCACAGCGATAGCCAAGTTCCCACCGATGGTTTACCTGCCCGCAGATTCGCCTTCACGGGATTGGACTTCATGGATGAATCTCTCTGTGTCGTGGATGAGCAGCATGTCGAAGAATGGAAACAGGGACCGCACGACTGATTCCCTGCGAATGAGCGTAGTCGGCCGAGCGGTGATCTTCAAGCAAGGACAGGTGAGGAGACCGAAAGTCGACTTTCGTCGCGGGGCGTGCCGGCAGCCTCGGCCACTTCGAAAAGGAAGGGACGTACGTCGACATCTCCCTGAAAGTGAATCGTCAAATCGACCGTGGAAAGATCAATCTCGCGGTTGTCGGGATATCGGCACGGCTCGCCGTCAGGGTAGCGAATGGGTTTGACGCGAGGTTGACAAGGATGCTTCGGATCGAAGTCGACCACGGCTGCCACGAAACCGTTGGTCAGCGTCACCACCGTTCCGATCGGGAAGGCGGGTACGATCTCGTAAAAGGCCTTTTGGACGACCGGATCGAAACAGCCGGCGTTGTAGCGAAGCATTTCGCAGAGAACCTGCACCGACGGCTTGGCATCCGAATAAACCCGCTTGCTGGTGGCAGCATCGAAGACATCACAGATCGTGGCGATCCGCCCGAAGATCGGAATCTTGTCGCCGGCCAGTACATCGAGCGGCTCGCCCGTCTGCGAGTTGAGCATTCGCGGATAACCTTTGCCGTCCCATCGCTGATGATGGTGTAACACGACCTGGCTCGCGACCAGCGGGATCTCTCCCTTGACCATTTCGTAGCCGATGCTGGGATGTTTTCGGATTTCATCCATTTCGTCGGGAGTCAGTCGGCTTGGCTTATCGAGAATTTCCTTCGAGATCCGCATCTTGCCAACGTCGTGCAACAGACATCCCAGCCCCAACGAGATCACCTCTTTCGCTTTGCCCGGCGGAAGACTTTTTCGCTCCTTGATGAGGTACCAGTCGAGCTTCATCCCAAGCAGCATCGCTAGATAACCGACATTGGTCGAGTGTGTCAGCAGGTAGTCATCAAAGACTTGGACTCGATCGAGAAAACAAATTCCGGTGGTGTTGTTTTTGAGATAGTCAAAGAGATTCGAGAGGGACGAACGAAACGATTCGAAGTCGAGCTTCGCATCCGCCAAACGCATGAATCGCTCGAAGTTTCGACGAATGCACGAGTAGATCTCTCGCTGCCTTTCGCCTAGCTCCGCATCGACAACCGTTTCGAGGAACTCAAGTTCGTCGCACCGAATCCAGACTTCGCTGATACCGAGCTCCGCGAGCCTACGACGCATCTCGTCACTGACGCAGACGTCTCGTTGAAGCAGATACCGCGTCGGATTGGTGGGCAACGGAACAGGCCGTGCCAACCGCATGTTCGGTCGGAGATCTTCCACTCGAACCCGCAACATCCGCGCAACCTGTCTTTCACTGGAGGAATTTTATCGGGGGAGTCTTCGCAACCGTACGCCACATTAAGGGGACGGACAAATCGGAGCGGCTCGACCCGCAAATATCACAAACCTTTGACAGATCATTTCGCGAATGGAGAGTGAAATCTAATCAAAGAGAGTCGGCTTCAGCGTCCAGACGTACTGCTGAGCCTCGGTCAGAGAAGCCGACCCGGTCGACGTGGCCACGCCGATCGAAATAAGAGAATCATGCCAACGCGAAGGTTGAACTCGCTCGATCGGAAGTTCCCCTTTCACCAGGGGAACATCGCTGGCCTGCGTGAGGTCAGCTTCCGCGAAGATCGATGCAAGCGACGGCAGGAGATCTTGAATCGCCACCTGACCCTGCGAAGTATCGACCGACGAAGCGAGTCTCCCCGAATCAACGGCTTGCACGACCTTTGACAACACCCCGACCAGATCGCTGGCGGGAATCGCCGTTACGGAAGCATCGGTGCGCGATCCGCTTCGGGGTGGTAACGGCGAGCGGAGCGTGACATTGCGAGCCGGCTTTCCCTTTTGGATCGATTCGAGCCAGATCCGAGCGATGGCGGAGAGCTGCTCGGCGGGCGACAGATAGCCGAGCTCGTGGCGAATCGGCCCCAGCGTCGGCCCGGCCATCGTCGGAGCATGTTCGCGAAAGAAATCGGTCGCAAGCGCCACGTCGTAGGAGATGTCTCCCCAGCGATCGACCATTTGCCGGGCCGATTGCCAAACCGCTCTGGGCATCGCGCGAACTGTCTCGGCAAGTTGCCGAACACCCAGGGCGGCTTGGTGATGATTCGCCTCGAGGGCGGCACTGGTCTGTGAACCAGCCAGCCGAAGAACGATCACTCCGCCGTCCGAAGGCATTTGTTCCACGCGCCGAGCAATCTGCCCTTCGAGCCCGCGTCTTCCTTCGTCGTCGAGCAACGACTGAAACGAGAGATCAATCCAATACGGTCCGAGATTAGCCACATGAAGTCTGCCCGCGAGGAAGTACGGTCGGGATTGATTCTCGATTAATCCGTGGGGGACGAAAACGACGCGTGTCCCCCAGTCGCCAATCACCTCCATCGCTTGTGGAGCCCAAGTCTCCATCAAAAGACCCGAGGGAATGTGCCCGGCATGCGCGGAGACATCCAAAAATCCGCGGTGCTCGCGCTTCCGAAAGAGATCGGTTCCATCTGGCCCAGCGGTCGCGGCCAAGTAGGAGAGGGGCTTATCCAGACGGAGCCCTACATTCATCTGCTTCAGGCGGGCACGGAAATCGGCGGGTGCCGATTCATGCCAATAGCCCGCCCGCGAGGCATCCACAAAAAGGGACGCCTCTAGCCGAGCCTCCGTCAGCGACGAAGAAAGCTCGCCCAGGAAGAGATCGGAACAGTCGTCCGGCTGGCCGAGTGCCTCGACGACGAAAACGACCGTTACCGAACCGGCCATGCTTTAAGGCTTTCTTGAGCGATCCTGTTTTTCACAAATAAACCACAGCCGAGATGAGGGAACCCGAGGGTGGCGATCGGAAGATCCATTATGATCGACCCTGCCGATCCAAGGCGACTTATCGCCATCTTGCCGGCCACCCATTTCTCCCAACCCGGCGAGGGCTGTTCTAATCAATCCCATGGGAAATGAAAGTAAAAACCAAGGCCGTCCGGGTCGGCCCAAGGGACGAAGAATGGATCCCATCGATGACCAGGCTGTCAATAGTCCCGGCGCGAGAAACCGACAAAGCTGACGATGTTGGCTGCCAGCGCCGCCAACCCCAGCGTTGTCAACAGTCGAGCTGCCGACAGGGCTGTGTCAGGATGGCGTGGCAGGGTAATGACCGATTCAATGAAGCGAATCGGTGAAAGTGGTTCGATCCGAAGCAGGCTGACGACGATGGCCGCCCCGTAGACCACCATCCAAGCGACCGCGACCGAAAGGAGCGGATGGCGAAACCACGAACTCCCCGCTACCGAGAGTGCCGCCACCCCCGCGATGAGAAGAGAGCTCCGCATCAGGGCGGCGGTGGTCCCTTCGAACGAGAGATCATTATGGCATTTCACGAGCGCGATGAGAAAGACCGGGACCGTCAAACCAAGGTACGCCGCCACCGTCAGGCCAACCCGACCGATCACTTTGCCTAGGTAGTATTGCCAGCGACTGACGCCTCGGCATAGGACGCTCGAGGCAACGCTGTCGGCTTCGCTAGCCATGGTGCTGCCGGCAAAAACGACAATGAGCGTCATCCAGACAACCAGATGGATCCGAAGCACCTTGGCGGCCAACGTCGATGCCAATGGCCCGTTCATCGGTTCGCCTCGATCATCTAGAGCCGAACCGGTCGTGACCGAACTGCTGGATCGAAACCCAGCCGAATCGGGAGACGGGATCACCTCTTTCGTGATGGTGGTCGGGGTTTCGATGAACCAGACTGCCGCCAGGACCAAACTCAGCGCGACCCACCACACGAGCGCCCAATGACGGACCCCTTGCTTGAGGTCGTCCAAAATCACTCCCCAGAGCGGCAAGAGCCGACTAGGCAGCTTGAGAGCGCTGGTAAGCCCTTGTGAGTCCACGGCTGTTTTCTTCCTTCAACAAGGTCGCTATCGCTCCGTCCGACGCGCCGCCGGTGATGCGAAGGTCCACCATCTCGATCTTGTGATCGGCCAGCGTCACCAGCACGTTGGCCAGTGCCGTAGCGTGCGATGCGTTGGGATGAATCTGAATCTGTACCTGATTCTTGTTGAGCTTGGCCCCCTTGAGTTCCTCGAACTCGGCGATCGACTTGTAGGCCTCGGCAATCTCGCGCTTGTCGCCGCGAATATCGATCTCGATCGAGCTGGGCATCGCCCCTCGGGCCAATTCTGCAGGGTCGCCGTTGAAGACGACCTGCCCCCGGTCGAGCACGAGCGCTTGGGTGCAAAGCTGTTGTACATCGCCGACTTGATGGCTGGAGATGACGATCGTCTTGCTCTCGGCAAGCTGGCCGGTCAACTCGATCATGCTTCGTCGCGCTTCGGGGTCCAGCCCATGCGACGGCTCATCCCATATCAGGAGTTCGGGATCGTGAATCAAGCTTGCCGCCAATCCGAGCCGTGTCTTCATCCCGGTCGAGAGAACGGAAATGGGCCGACTCGATTCGTTGGCAAGGTCGGTGGCCCGGAGCAAGTCTCCCAGTCGGCTTCGCCGTTGCGTCCGGGTCATGCCGTAAAGTCGACCGACGTGATCGAGAAAGTCGATGGGGGTCGATCGCTCGGGGAAAACCATCTCGGCGGGCATGTAGCCGATCCGCTGGCGAAGCATGCCGGCGCCGGGGCCCATCTTTTTACCGAAGATGAGAACTTTGCCCGAGGTCGGCCTTTGCAAGCCCACGAGAAGTTTTAACAGCGTCGATTTGCCTGCCCCGTTGGGACCGAGAACGCCCAGTACCGAGCCTGGCTCGAGTTCGAGATTGATCGCATTGAGGGCCAAATGACGGGGGGAATAGACCTTCGTCAGGTCCATGGTGCGAATCGCGATGTCACTGCCTGCGTTGGACATCCCTGTCGCCTTCGCCCCAGAAGTTCGCATGACGGGAGGTCGGCCATCTTCCTTGACGTGCCGACGTGGTGGGAGAGCATCGGTCCGATCTTTTTTCCCGCGTACGGCTGAGATCGGCCATCCCCCTCGATGGCTCTATCGGCTTCCCGACGTCCCTCTTACCTAAAATCTCGAACCGCAGGCTCCAGAACTCCCGGGCCCGCTAAGCCAACGAAGAATAATCGGCAAAGTTGAAATGACCCCCTGCGGACCCGACCTGCCGACCTTCGTCCGAACCCGATCATCGACTACGCTTTATTCCCCTTTGAATCGCTGCTTGTTACGATTGATCGCATGATCATTCACGTCGACATGGATGCCTTTTTCGCCTCCGTCGAGCAGCGGGACTTTCCCGAGCTTCGCGGCCAACCGGTCCTCGTCGGCGGGGTGACGGCTCGAAGTGTCGTGGCGGCAGCCTCTTACGAGGCACGTGCTTTCGGCTGCCGAAGCGCCATGCCCATGCAACAGGCTCTTCGCCTTTGTCCCAAAGCGGTTGTTCAGCCCCACCGCTTCGGCGTCTATCGCGAAGTATCTCAGCAAATTCGGAATATCTTCGCGCTCTTCACGCCACTCGTGGAACCTCTTTCACTGGATGAAGCTTTTCTGGATGTCGCTGGAAGCCAGGCCAGCCTCGGCCCGGCCGAGAAGATGGCGATGCAGATGAAGCAAATGATTCGCGACCAGACCAAACTGATCGCCTCGGTGGGGATCGCCCCAGTCAAATTCGTTGCCAAAATCGCCTCCGATGCCGGCAAACCGAATGGCTTCGTCATGGTCCGCCCGGCAGAGGTCGTCGATTTTCTCGGCCCGCTGCCGGTGAGTCGACTTTGGGGGGTGGGGGAAGCAACTGGTAAGAAACTCACCAAGCTCGGCATCACCACGATTGCCGACCTGCGACGTTTCACTCCCGAGCGACTGACACAAGAACTCGGTCGGCAAGGGAGACATCTTTGGGAACTGGCTCAAGGCATCGATCCCCGACCGGTTGTCCCCGAGCGAGAACCGCAATCGATCAGTCATGAGGAGACCTTTGAGGAGGACCTCACCGATTCGGCAGAACTCCACTCGGAACTACATCTGCTGGCCGATGAAGTGGCTCAACGCCTGAGAGGCGAAAAATTCCTCGCCACCACGATAACCCTCAAAATCCGACTCGCCAACTTCCGTACCATCACTCGCCAACGAACCCTCTCCGAGCCGACCGACCAGACTCGCTTGGTCTGGGAGGCGACCCAAGCCATCTGGCACGAATGGCATCGGCCCGCCCGACAGGGGATTCGGTTGCTCGGGGTGGGGGTTTCAGGCCTGGTTCGGCCTAAAACGCGTCAGCCTTCTCTTTTTGACGAATCTGTCGACGATTCCAGCCGACAAGTCGACCAGGCCGTCGATGCCATCAGACTTAGGTTTGGCAACGATTCACTGAAGTCCGCAGATCTTCTTCGGCACCACCCAAGGTCGTGACCTATGTTTTCTCGAATCGAGCGCACGGGCGATCGGGCCAGGCCGATCGGCAAACGCGCTCTCCCGTCCCCAGCGGAGTCACGCAATCATGGCCGGCTCAATTGCTTCTCAGTCTCATCACCGCATCAAGGGTCGATTCCTGATCCCCGAAGTTCGCCAAGTTCTCGGCGAACTGCGCGGTCGCGTCGATGGGGACGTCCTCGCGCTGGCGTTCACACCAGACCATCGTTGCTTGACCCTCGAAGATGGTGGCATTCTTCGACAATGGAACCCGAACAATGGCAACATGACGCAATCGGTCCTCCTCAGCGAGATCGAGACCTGTTGGGCTTTCAGCCGAGATGGTCGATTTCTCGCCTCGGGCAGCGACGGCATTTCGATCTGGGATGCCAACGAAGGCGAGCTCATCGGCAAGCACGAAGACCCGGCATGGATGACCGCGCTGGTATTCAGCCCTGATTCTCGATGGCTTGCCTCGGGTCATGACGATCACAAAGTCCGCCTTTGGGATTCACAACGAGGGAAGCTCGTTCGCGTTTTCACCGGCCATCACGACGAAATCTGCGCGTTGGCGTTCTCGGCCGACGGTCGATTCCTGGCCAGCGCGTCCGAAGACCGGCTCGTGATGATCTGGGACACGAAAACAGGCGATCTGGCAGGCAAACTCGAAGGGCACACCGATCGCGTCGATGATCTTGCGTGGAATCCTGCCGGCGATCGAATCGCCTCGGCCGGCTGGGATACCTCGGTTCGCGTATGGGATGCTAAAACCGGCGAGCTTCTCTCCTTGCTCAACGGGCAAGGCGAATGCGTTCACACGGTCGCGTTCACACCCGATGGCCATGGAATTGTTTGCGGCGACTCCAACGGCTACTTGCGCCTGTGGGATTACAAGAAGCTTAAGGTCAAGGGAGAATGGCATGCCCATCGTTCGCCTCTTCGCCGGCTCGTGTTGAGCAGAGATGGACGCTGGGCCGCCACCGCGGGTTTAGACCGCATCATTCAATTCATCCCCATCGCTGCGGCCGAGCCGATCGGCACAGAGAGCGAGGCTCGATCCAGCGTGGTCTCGATTGCCTCGGGAACAGGCCCAGCCGTCGCGATCTCGTACAGCGAGGGTCGCCTCGAGTTTTTTGATGCTCGTACTAGTCGCTCGCGCGGCATCGCTCTCGAAGGGGAAAACGTTTTGGCCGTCGCCTCGACGCCGGCCGGCCAGATCGCCGTCGGAACCGAATCGGGCAAGATCGCCCTCTTCGATCGTGCCGGCATCACGCCCACGACGATTTTCGAGGGGCACGTCCGTGTCCCCGCCAAGCTGCTGGCAATACGTCCCGATGGTCTTGAAGTCGCCAGCTCGGCCGGAAGCGATGGGATGGTCAGGCTCTGGAACCCACAAACCGGAGAAGCGACGCTGATCATCCCAGAGGCGACCAACTGCGGAACCGTGGAAGCGATCGCGTACCATCCGACACTCCCCATCGTGGCCGCCAGCGGTATTCTCTGGAACGAAGGGGGCGAAGGGGCGACCGCTCTTTGGGATACGAAAGCCATCAAGCTTCATCTCTCATTCGCTCGCGGAGCGACATCGCTGGCTTTCAGTCCCGATGCGAGATTCCTCGCAGGTGTCGATCTGGAGAACAACATCGTCGTTTGGGATCTGTCCACCGCCCGGGTGGTGAAGGAACTTTCGGGGACCGACGGCAACACGACGGGGATTATCTTCGATCGCGAAAGCGAAATTCTCGTCAGCGTCAGCGACGACGGGGGCATTCGATCTTGGGAAGTCGAAAGCTGGCGAATGACGGGGAATATTGAGGTCGAAGCTCGCCCGCGAACTCTCGCCTTCACGCAAGATGGCCAAACCTTGATCGTGGGCAACGCCAATAGCGCTTGCTATCTCATTGATCGCGCCAGCCTGATCTAACCCGACGCGCGATCATCGAAGATAGGTCATGGCGCGAACGGGGCGAGAACGCTCGCGACGGGTCATGTCGCCCGCCGGCTTTTCATCGGCAGGCTCTGCCGGGCCGGCTTCCTGTTCCGGTGGAGGCTCTTCACCCGCCGGCATTTCCCCTTCAGCCCCTTCGTCTTCAAAGAGCTGATCCACGAGTGGCTGATCCGCCGGCGGGGCGATCCCGAAAGTGAAAAGAGTCCCGATGATCAATCCGTACGTCGGCGCCATCAGTTCCGGATTCGTCAAAGGCAACGAGTATCGGCTGACACAGTGTAGGCCTTCCTCGTCAAAGGACGTGATCGAGTGGCTCGGCGCGACATGGGCCACCACCACGTCTGCCCGCGGAGCGCGGGTCAGATCGATCTTGATATCCGACTGCATGTTCCGCACGGTCGCGGCCATCATCGGCAAGAATGACGCGATAAACTCGATCGCCCGTCGAGGATCGTGTTGGATCACGCCTGTCACCGTTCCCGGAACACCTTTGGTATCAATGTTGGCCCATGCCGAGTTCGAGCCGGCCCCGCTCTCTTGTAGCTCAAAAAACCGCGTCGCTGCCGCGGGACTGATCGCGGTCAACACCAACCAGTTCTTTCCCAACGCCAGCGTCGGCGCCATCGGCATCGCGGACTCGGAATAGCCCGCGATCCAGTAGGTCACGCCACTTCGTTCGACTTTTTCCAGCAGAAACTTCGAATCCATCAGACCGACCAGGTCGACGACGCGGTCGATCGCGCCGCCGATCACCGCCGAATCCTTGACGCTGACAGCCATCGATACACCGGTGAACAGTGGGCCGTCGGTCGGACTCGAATACAGAATGATCTGCTCCCCCAACGAGGCAAAAATCTCGTCGCGGAACTGGTAGCCAAGCGTCTCTTCGAACGCTTCCACCATGGCGGGAGCGGTTTCCAAACCCATGTCGGGATAGATCTCGCCCATCTTCAAAAGGGCCGCGAAGATTTCGTCATAGACCTTCGTCCAGTTGATCGTGGTCGCGTAGAGAAAGTCCCGATCGGCCGGCAGTTGCGGAAGTTTTTTCAAATCGAGCGCGGGGCCTCCCAGCATCGAGAGCAACCCGTTTCGCTCGGGGGACATGAGCACATCCCAGTCGGTCCGAAGCATCTTCCCTTCCAGACCGGTCGTCAGAATCAATCCCTTCAGGCCCTTGGCTCCCAGCATGTCGATCGTCTTGGCGATCTCGACCCCTCCTGCGGGGAGGAGTTTCATGATCGGTTCGAGATCGATCGCGAACTCTTCGATCACGGCATAATCACGCTTCCGTTTGAATGACGCATAGCGAGGCGACTTTGGAAACGCATCCCCCTTCCCGGCCGCTCGGCCGACCGGTTTATTGGGGCCAAGCTGATTGATGGAGAGCACCAAGTGCTTCCCTTCATTCCACCAATTGAGGAAGAAGGTCTGAATCTTGACCGTTGCGACCGCGCGACCGAACAAGGGTTGCTCTTTGACCTCGAGGGACTGACTCTTTGCGTAGTCCCGCACGAGGGAATCGATTCGGCCCGCCCATTCCGTGCCGGCCCCCTGCGGAAGCACGATCGTCAATTCGCCGGTGAGAGGTCGAAGGTCTCCCCCCATGACCAAGCCGTGCTCAACCGAATGCTGAAGAAGACCTCGAACGATCGCGTCGACCTGCGCCGTTTGTTCCTCTGGAACACTGAAGCCGGCGAGCAGGGCCGACACGTTGTCCGGCGTCAACAGCGCCCCGATGAAATCCGACAGACCACTCTTCACGAGCACGCCGTACGCCATCGACTCTTTCCAGAGGTCCGCATACTCGCTTTGCGCATGCCAACGAAAGTAGAGGGACGTTGATAAAGGTAGCAGAGCGTCCGGATCTGCGTTGGCATTGGCGGGCGGCTGCGCGAAAGTCCATCCCGACGACCATAAAATCAAAAGCGCCATCGCCGATGGGCGAATCATTTTGCCGAGCGTATTCATCCGCGGTCCCTTGCCCCATATGGAGAAAACGATTCGAAAATGCATGAAACGTCGATTTCCGCCGACTATTGGAATCGAGATCGCTGAATTAAGCAAATGCAATCGGATCGTCCCACGCCCAACCCGAACCTTGGTTACGAACGATAGACGGTGGCAGGGCGGATTGATATCCCGTACCTTTTTAGACGCGACTAGGCCTTGGCTAGGCCTTGGTTCGGCCCTGGAGCCGGCGCGTAGGCGACCGTATGTCCCCAAACATCGGTTGATGAACGAAGGGGTGGCGTCGCGCCGGTGTACGCGGAAAAAGAAGCTTTCTCCGCGCGGCCGATAGCGACTGCAAACGGATACACCAGAGGGAGTTTGATGACCAAGCACGTCTATTTCTTTGGCGGCGATAAAGCGGAAGGCAACGCCACCCAGCGAGCACTTTTAGGGGGCAAGGGAGCCAACCTGGCGGAAATGGTCAATATCGGCCTGCCCGTTCCCGCCGGTTTCACGCTCACCACCGAAGCTTGCATCTATTTCTCCGACCACGGCGGAAAGTATCCCCCCGGCATCCAAGACCAAGTCGAACAGGCCCTCGCGCAGATGGAAAAGGTCATGGAAGCCAAGTTCGGCGACACGACCAATCCACTCCTCGTTTCCTGTCGAAGCGGCGCGCGAGAAAGCATGCCGGGAATGATGGACACGGTTCTGAACATCGGCATGAACGACACCACCGTCGAAGCCCTCGCCAAGGCTTCCGGCAACGAACGATTCGCGTGGGACAGCTATCGCCGATTCGTGCAGATGTACGGCGATGTGGTTCTCGGCCTTAAGCCGCAGAGCAAGCTGGATCTCGATCCGTTCGAAGAGATTCTCGAAGCGAAGAAGCATTCTCGCCATGTCACCTTCGACAACGAACTCGATGTAGCATCTCTCAAAGAGCTTGTCGCAGAATTCAAAGATGCTGTTCGCAAGCGGACGGGCAAAGAGTTCCCGACCGACCCGCGCGAACAAATGTGGGGCGCCATCGGTGCCGTCTTCGGCAGTTGGAATAACGACCGAGCCGTCGTCTATCGTCGGCAGTACGGCATCCCGCACAGTTGGGGAACCGCGTGCAACGTCCAGGCGATGGTCTACGGCAATCTGGGCGACGATTCGGCGACGGGTGTCGCGCTCACACGGGATGGTTCGCTCGGCACGCCGGGAATCAACGGCGATTACTTGATCAACGCCCAGGGAGAGGATGTTGTTGCCGGCATCCGGACCCCCAAGCGAATCGAAGAGACGCTCGGCCAGGACATGCCCGAAGCATTCGGTCAGTTCACCGACCTGTGCAACAAGCTCGAAAATCATTACCGCGATGTGCAGGATATCGAGTTCACGATTCAGCGAGGCCGGGTATGGATCCTGCAAACCCGGAACGCCAAGCGGACCGGTTTCGCGGCCGTCCGGATTGCTTGCGACCTTGTCAAAGAGAAGAAGATCACCAAGGAAGAGGCAATCGGCGTGAAGCGGATTCCGCCGGACGACTTAAACCAACTGCTGCAGCCGATCTTCGACCAGGCCGGCAAGAAGAAAGCAAAAGACGCGGGCAATCTTCTTACCATCGGAATCAATGCAGGCCCCGGCGCGGCTACCGGCAAGATCTGTTTCCACGCCAGCGATGCCGAGGAGATCATTCATCGCGATCCTGCCGCCAAGTTGATTCTTGTCCGTCGCGAGACCAGTCCCGAAGACATTCGCGGGATGCAGGCCGCTCTGGGCATTCTCACCGCGCTCGGTGGAACAAGCTCGCATGCGGCCCTTGTGAGTCGACAGATGGGGAAGGTCTGCGTCGTCGGAGCAAGCGCCCTGGAAATCGACTACAAGAACGAAGTGGTTCGCGTCGGCGAAAGAATTCTGAAGCAAGGCGAGGATATCTCCATCGACGGCTTCACCGGCGAGATCTTTGCCGGTCGGGTGGAGACTCGGCCCAGCGAGGTGATTCAGGTCTTGATTGACAAGACCCTGTCACCCAACAAGTCGACGGTCTACAAGAATTTCAAACAGATCATGGAATGGGCCGACAAGTATCGAAAGCTTCGCGTTCGCGCGAATGCGGATCAGCCGGACCAAGCCGCTCGATCGATCGCCTTCGGTGCCGAGGGAATCGGTCTGTGCCGGACCGAGCACATGTTCTTTGACCATATCGACGAGATCCGCGAGATGATTCTCGCCGACACCGAAGCGGACCGGGTGAAAGCCCTTGCCAAGCTTCTGCCATTCCAGCGTGACGATTTTGCTGGTTTGTTCCGCGAAATGGCTGATCGGCCGGTGACGGTGCGACTGCTCGACCCGCCGTTGCACGAGTTCTTGCCCCACGGTCATCACGAGCAAGAGGAACTCGCGCAGAAGATCGAGAAATCGATCGATGACGTCAAGCGGCGAGTCGAGGAACTACATGAACAGAATCCGATGCTGGGGCATCGTGGTTGCCGGCTCGGAATCGTCTACCCTGAGATCACGGCCATGCAAGCGCGGGCGATCTTCGAAGCCGCCTGTGCGGTCAAGAAGGAAGGTGTCGACGTCAAGCCAGAAGTGATGATCCCGCTTGTCGGCTACGTCACGGAACTCTCCAATCAGGAGAAGATCGTTCGCGACGTCGCGACGAAGGTTTTCGCCGAGACCGGCGTCACCGTCGATTACATGGTCGGGACGATGATTGAAGTACCGCGAGCGGCAATCTGCGCGGATCAGATTGCGGGCAAGGCGGAGTTCTTCAGTTTCGGCACTAACGACTTGACGCAGACGGCTCTCGGAATGAGCCGAGATGACTATGGACCATTCATCACCTATTACCGCGAGCACGACATTGTGCCGACCGATCCTTTTCAATCGGTTGATATCGATGGAGTCGGCGGGCTGATGAGGATTGGCGTCGAGCGAGGCCGATCGACCCGCAAGGAGTTGAAGGTCGGCATCTGCGGCGAACATGGCGGGGATCCGAAGAGCGTTAAGTTCTGCCATGGGATCGGCCTAGATTATGTGAGCTGCTCGCCGTATCGAATTCCGATTGCTCGCTTGGCAGCCGCGCAGGCCGTTCTGGAAGAGAAGGCCGCCAAGCTCGCCAAAAAGGAAGCCGCCGCCAAGGCCAAGGCGGCCAAAGCCGCCGCCAAGGGGTAACGGCCAAAGCCGCCGCTCAGGGATAATGGCCAAAGCCGCCGCTCAGGGATAATGGCCAAAGCCGCCGCTCAGGGATAATGGCCAAAGCCGCCGCTCAGGCGTAATCGACTGGGTGAGCCGACGGTGGACGAACAGTAAGCGAACGGGCGGCCGAGCAGGTCGCCCGTTTTCGTTTAACCCATCACGCAAGCAATCTTGATGTCGCGACAGATCCCCTCCCATCCTGCCCGAACTATCTGGTCTTCCAGAGGAGTGTCTGGGACTTCGTTTCCGATTGCGGAAAGTGAGCAGGAGGGTTATCCGCGCCGGCCAGTGAATGCAGAAAAAGGGCGCGGACCATGAATCTTCTCTTTCGGGTGATCTACTCGGCCCATTGCCGAGGTACGCATCACAAGTTGGCCATGGACGGACTCCGACAAATCGTCTGTCCCGATGTCGATCGTTGGCAACACCTCTTTCTCGCACACCATGCGATGTTCCTGGCCGGCGCGAAGGAGCCCGACGTTGTCTTCAAGGACTTCGTCAATCATGTCCTGCACGTCGAGCAGAATAACTGGGGAGGGGCGCCGAAGGCTGCGGAAAAATGGTTCTACAACACCGTCCGATCACTGCAAAACGGGGATTGGGATCATGCCGCACGCGCGGCAGGCATACTGAGTCATTACGTCGTCGATCCGATCATGCCCTTCCACACCGGCCAATCGACGGCCGAGAACAATATTCACCGAGCCTGTGAGTGGAGCGTTTCTCGGTCGTACGATTCATTGATCGAAATGGGCCAGCGTTCGCCCCGTCCGACCATCCTTCTTGATTCGAGCAGCGATTGGCTTAGTAGACTCATCATTCGCTCGGCCGAGATGTCCCATCAATACTATCAGGCATTGATCGACCACTACGATTTCCACGCCGGGGTGAAGAATCCGCTGGCAGGTTTGGACGCGACCGGTCAGGTGATTGCCTCGAAGCTGCTCGTTTATGCGGTTCAAGTATGGGCGCGCGTATTCGAGAAGGCCCTTACCGCATCGGGTGTCCGACCACCTAAGGTTGACGTCAACATCGCCACCTTGCTCGCGGGCATGGAGATGCCCATGCAGTGGATCATCCATCGTCTCGCGGACGCCGCCGACAAAGCCGCCGTCCAGGCGATTTATCAAGAGCTGCAAGCGACGGGCAAAGTCGAGGCCCATCTTCCCGAAGAGAACCGGGTCATTCGACAGGAGGCCCCTTCATCAAGCGATCGTAACTCGACGCGAAGAACTGCTTCGCTGCCATCGGAGTCGACCGCGGCGGCCTTCACTTCCAAAGCGACAAGCGAACCATCGCCCCCTGTTTGGTCGAACGCGCCCCTCCCCTCCCCGCCCATAACGACACCGACCATTCGCAAGACGATCGAAGCGGCGCCGGCGTTGCCCAGCGAGGGCCCCCGCATGAACTCGGATTCAGCATCGGCCAAAGATCGATTTCATCTTTCGGAAAGTCACGACGTCGTGGATGCCCCTTCGATCGGGCCGAAGATGGCCCATCGTCTCAAGGCGATTGGTGTCACGACCGTTGGGGATCTGCTTCAGGGAGACCCTGCTCCGTTGGCGTCAAAGCTTTCTTTGAAGCATGTCTCGGCAGAAACCATCGAGGAATGGCAAGACCAGGCTCGGCTGGTCTGTCAGATTCCCGAACTTCGTGGTCACGATGCGCAGATACTGGTGGGGAGCGGCTACCGCGGGCGCTCGCAAGTGGCGGCGGCGAACATCGAGCAGATAACCAGGGATGTGACACGCTTCTTGGAATCACCCCTCGCGCAGCGAACGCTTCGGCAGCCGACGATGCCCGAACGGGCCGAGATGCAACGCTGGATTCGCCATGCCGAGCAACTTCAGCAACGTAGGGCTGCCTAGCAACCGACAGAAGAAAAGTAGAGCGGCCCGCGCCGCGAGCATTCCACGGGAACCGGCAACAGCTTCTGCGATTGTTCTCCCACGTTCGTCTCGACCGGTTACACTGTCGAACGGAACCGGTGTCATTCCTCAGCGAAGGTAGACCAGTATGCTTCATGGTTCTGATCGCTTCGAGCAACTTGCCGAAGACCTCCGCGCGCGTGGCATCGACGTCGAGCAAGTCGTCTCCGACCTTATTGCCCAGCGAATCGAAACACCAAGCTGGGGCTACGCGAACAGTGGTACGCGGTTTGGAATCTTTCGTCAGCCAGGTGCTGCCCGCAACCTGCAAGAGCGCTTGGCCGACGCTGCCCAGGTCCATCGTCTGACGGGCATCGCGCCGGCTGTTGCCATCCATATTCCATGGGATCGCTCGCCGAACTACGCGGAGATCAAAGCAGAAGCGGATCGGCTCGGGATGGCGATTGGCGCCGTCAATCCGAACGTCTTCGAGGACCAGCCTTACAAGCTCGGCAGCTTCGGCAACCCCGACCCCGCGATTCGTCAACGTGCGCTCGACCACATGGACGAATGCATGGCGATCATGATCGCGACGGGAAGCAAGGCGCTCAGCCTGTGGTTTGCCGACGGAACCAACTTTCCTGGACAAGACAGCATCGTCGGTCGAAAACGAGCGTTCGAGGAATTCCTTGGTATCGTCTACCGTCGGCTTCCCCAGGATGCTCGCATGCTGGTCGAGTACAAACCGTTCGAGCCAGCCTTCTACCACACCGATATCGGCGACTGGGGGATGGCGACACTCCTATGTCAGAAGCTGGGGCCCAAGGCAAAGGTGCTCGTCGATCTGGGTCATCACTATCACGGCCAAAACATCGAGCAGATTGTCGCCTGGCTGGTCGATGAGAAGATGCTGGGGGGATTTCATTTCAACAACCGCAAGTATGCCGACGATGATCTGACCACGGGCAGTATCAACCCCTATGAGGTCTTCCTCATCTATCACGAACTCGTTTCTGCCCGCGCGACCGGCATCGACTACATGATCGATCAGAGCCACAACCTAAAACCGAAAATCGAAGCGATGATTCAGACCGTCCTGTTTTTGCAAGGGGCCTACGCGCGGGCGCTGATCGTGCCGCGACAAGAACTCGCCCGAGCGCAGCGGGCCGGCGACATTGTCCTTGCCGAGGGATTGCTCCAGCAGGCGTTTCAAACAGATGTAGAGCCAATACTCGTGCATGTCCGCGAGCGCTTGGGAGTCCCCGCCCAGCCGCTCGCGGAGTTTCGCCGATCAGGATATCTCGCTCGAATCGAGAAAGAACGATCTCTTTGAGAGAAGATTCCTTACTATCCCCATTCAGCCCCCCCTCAAGGGAAGGTGCTTGGCCATCGGCGTTATCCTCTTTGTGAGCTAAGCTTCGGGGTGAACCTATCACCTTTTGTCTGCTAAGTTCTTTGCTCGGACGGCCCACGGGAATGGCTCCTTTTGAGGAAGCACGCCCGAGTTGTTGGGTCGAGCCGGCCAAGCGGATAGGTCCCGTAACCAGGAGTGCTCCGAGCCATGGGAACCGCCGCCTCTCGAGTCGTCGTCCGTCCCGCACACAAGCTCGATGCGGACGACTTTCGCCGACTTCCTTTGGCGAAGCTTCGTCCGGGTCAACCTCTCCGGTTCCCGATCCATTCGGACGACGGGATGCTTCTGCTTTCGGAAGGGAGCCCGATCACCGAGCGTATTCTGCAGATTCTCGAACAGCGCGGGCATCGGTCGATCCTGGTTCACCGCATGGAGCCAGCCGCCGGCATTTCGGTCGAGCCACTGGGCAAGCTGACGGAGGTTCCTGAATCTCGGCCGGGCAATTCCGTCGGGATTCACAACAAGATCTCTCGGCAACTCGATTGCGACCTGGCCGAGCGAATCCACAAGTACAAAGATCGGCAAGAGTCTCCTCTGATCAAGGATCTGCCGCACCTGGGGACCGAGCCATACTCCGAGAAACTCGCTCAAGAGATTTACACGAAGCATGAATCGTTCGTCGGCGGTCTGAAAGATTCAGTGCAACAGATTCTGCAAGCCAATCCCGAGGGAGGCGCGCAGATCGAAGCGGTCCTAGCCGACTATTTGAAGCTGCTCGTCGAGGACATCGATCTCTTTGCCAGCTTCGCGTCGACACCAACGTTGACAAGCTATCCCCATCGACACAGTTTGCATGTCGCGATGCTCAGCCTTGCCATGGGGGCCCGGGCGGGGCTCGGCGAAGAGGCGATGAGGTCGCTTGGCCTTGGCTCGCTCTTGCACGATGTCGGCATGCTGCGGGTTCCCAAGTCGATCTGGAATAGCCGACAGCCGCTCACGGCGCAGCAGCAGATCACGGTGATGGCCCATCCCATCTACACCGTCGAGATGATCAGCCAGGTGGATTCCATTCCCACCGAGGTACGGTACGTTGCCTATCACGTTCACGAACGGGGCAACAGTCAGGGCTATCCTCGCCGAATCCCTGGGGATCTGATTCATCCGCTGTCGCGAATCGTCAGCGCTGCCGACCAGTATGTCGCCTTGTTAAGCGAGCGACCCTATCGAGCTGCGGTTCAGCCGTACAAGGCGGTCGAATCGCTCGTCCGCAATGTGAGCCAAGGTCGCATCGATGCCGAGTCTGTTCGGCTACTGTTGCAAACGGTCTCGCTCTACCCGGTCGGCTCGTACGTCATCCTCTCGAACGGGCAACTGGCCAAAGTGCTGCGGACCAATTCATCCAGATACGATCGCCCCGTCGTGCGGACCTGGCCGCGACGGACCGAACCAACCGACGAATCGGGTGACGTCATCAATCTCATCGACGAACCGACGCTGACCGTCACCGAGGCAGTCCCCTCCCCTGTCGTCGGCTAGCACGCGATCGATCGCGAATCTGGTCCTTCCTTGGCCGAGCAACAGCCTCCTTTCGCTCGGCTCTGCCATCTTTTGGGTGGTAACCCCGTATACCAACCCAAAGGTCTTTTCCCTAGGGATACGGGAGCATGGCACTGGCAACCAACGATGTCGTGGAAGCGACTCCCATCGAGGTCGCCGCCCTTGATGGCTATCCGCTGGCGGGTGAGTTATTCACCGGCCCGGGCCCCAGACGAGCCATCGTCATCATCAACTCGGCAACAGCAACCCTTCGCCGATACTATCGTCGGTTTGCCGAGTATCTGGTCGCTGACGGCTTCGACGTGGTGACCTACGACTATCGAGGAATCGGCGGGTCGGCCCCCGCGACCTTAAAGGGCTTCCGCGCCCAGATGCGCGATTGGGGCCAACTCGATTTTCCGGGAATCATCCGCTGGTGCGACGAACGCTCGGCAGGATCACCGATGCTGGCGGTGGGTCATAGTGTCGGAGGACAAATCCTCGGCTTGGCCCCCAACCGCGATCGAATCAAGGGGATGCTCTTTGTCTGCTCGCAGCATACCTATTGGCGACATTGGCCTCGCTCTCATTGGCCCCGACTCCATCTCCTTTGGAACGTGCTGTTGCCTGGCCTGTCGCACGCGATGGGGTACTTTCCTTCGCCTTGGGTCGGTATGGGAGAGCCCTTACCCAAGGGGGTCGCGATCGAATGGGCCGCCTGGGCCCGGGCGCGGGGATATATTGCCGAGGTCGTCGGCCCCGAGGCAGGAGCGGGCTACCGATCGTACCAGGGTCGAATCCTCAGTTTGAGTTTTGAGGATGACCACTTCGCCCCCGCGCGGGCCGCCGCCGCCTTGCTCGCGGAATTCGGATCGGCAACAAGCGAGCATCGCCACCTCGTTCCGGCACACCGAGGCCTCGCCGTCGGGCATTTCGGCTATTTTCGTCCCAATATGCGCGACACTCTTTGGCCCGAGGCAAGGTACTGGCTAGAAGAGTTGGCCGGGTGACTTCGATAGGATGAAGGTAGGCGTTCGATCAACTTTGGGAACCGGCCGGGATCAACCATCGGCAAACGCGGGGAAAGAATGATGTTTCATGGCGTCGCGATCATCGGCTTGATCATTCTTGGGGCCGGGACACAAACGCACCCAGAAAGCCACACGGAGTCGGTGGGGACGCAGAAGGTCGTGCATCTGGTCGGTAGCCCTCGTGAGATGGGGCTTGCCCAGGGCCGACTGATGCAACAGGAGATTGCCGACAACGTTCGACTCCTCGTCCATGAACATGCTGTCAAGGATCATCAAATCTCCTTGGAAGCTTTGGATAAGGAGGCAGCCGAGCAAGTCGGAGCGTGGCCCGCGTCCCTGCAACAAGAGCTCGAGGGCTTGGCGGAAGGTAGCAAGGTTCCCCTGGCCGATATCAAAAGGCTGCAAGTCGCTCTCCGGCCGATCGCGTCTCGATCCGGGGCGGGCTATGCCGGCAGGACGCTGGGGGGGCGATTGCTGCAAGTCCTGAGTGTCGAGCCGGGTCACCCTCTTCCCGCCCGGGCGATGCTTGCCGTCTATCACCGACCCGAAGGGATTCGCTACGCGAGCGTGACGTTGGCTGGTTATCTCGGAACGTTGGCGGGGCTCAATGAAGAAGGGATTTCGATCACCACCTTGCCGGTCCCATCGTCTGATAGAAGTGATGCGGGATTAGCCGCTCCGCATTTGGCGAGAGTGATTCTGGAATCGTCAAAGACCCTTCCCGCGGTCCGGACGGCGGTCGATCAATCGCCTCGGTCGGGCTCGTGGATCATCATTGCCGGCGATGGAAAAGTCCCCAATGCCCGCGTTCTAGAGGTAAACGCTCAACATGTCGCCGAGTTCGGCTCCAACGACACGGCCGAGAAGTTGGCCCCGTTCCGCGCTCTGGCCGACCTGGTTCGGCGATCGAATCGTTTCGTCTCCGCGAAACTTGCCGAGTCGACCGACATCAAACTTCCCTGGGTCGAGCGAAGTGCCGACCGTTATGCCGAGCTCTCCGACATGTTCGAAAAGCCCATGGAAAAGCCTGGCTCTCTTGATCTGCTGGCCGTCCTGCGAAAAACGACGGCGTCGCATGTCCCTCAATCGATCGTCATCATCAATGCGAGCGAGCAGGTTCTCTGGATGGGGTTCGGGGGAACGAGTCCCAACGGGGCAGCCGACCAAGAGGTGGTCGGGTACCCGCTGACAAGCTTGCTCTCGGGTAAAGATGTGGCGGCAACCGCGCGGGTCGATTCCCCCGCCCATCCGCTCGACCCAACGCAAGACCGTCTTCTTTCGACGACTATCTCGCCGACTCGAACGACGTCATTTGAAGCCGACATCCCGGCCATGTACCAGTTTCCCTCGGACAGCTTTACCTATCAGGCAGCGCCCGATGCGGTCGGTTCCGGCATTGTTCGAACGCTGGTCAAAATCCCCTCGCCGGTGGTGACGCCCTATCCCGAAAACAACACCATTCCCGTGGAAGTCTTCAAGCCCAGAAGCGCGGGCCCCTATCCTTACGTCATCATCACGCACATTGCCGGCGGAGATTTTGAGTTGTCGCGATTCGTCGCGTCGACGCTAGCCAATGCTGGCATCGCCTGCACGTTCGTCAAGCTTCCCTATTACGGCGAAAGGCGACCCCCTGGCAAGAATGTCAAGATGCTTCAGCCGGACGTCGAGGTCGCATCAACGGCGATGGTCCAAGCGGTCAAAGATCTACGCCGGGTGGTCGACTGGATCGACGCTCAACCAGATCTGGATCGTCATCGCATCGGCATTTGCGGCATCAGTCTCGGAAGCATCACCGGTTCGCTGGCGGCGGGGATCGAACCGCGATTGACCCATGCTTGCTTGATCATCGGCGGCGGAAACCTGCACGATTTGGTCTTCGAATCGGTTGAAGGCGAAGCGCGCGAGTTTCGTCGGCTTTGGACCGAACAAGGCGGAACACGTGAATCTCTGGGCAAGTTGATGCACGACTTCGATCCGGTCAGCTATAGCGATCGACTTCGCGAGCGGACCGTCCTCATGATCAATGCGTCGCAGGATGAATCAGTGCCAGTCGTCTGCGGAAAAGCCCTCTGGGAGGCGGCGGGGAAGCAGCGGATCATTTGGTATCCATGCGGCCACTACACCATCGTCCGCTACATCATGCCCGCGCTACAACACACCGTGAAATTCTTCAAGGATTGGCCAAGCCGAGAAGAAAACGTCGCGAGCAAAGAGTAACCGACTCCTGGTTCACGAGACACCAGCCAATCCGATCATTGGGACTGAATCGGTTCGAGTACTCATTCTGGTGCGACTTCTCGTTTCCTCAAAGAGAGTCCCGGCATTCTTGTTCCCAAGCTAGACTTTCGCAACAGTCGCTGGGTCGGGACGGATCTTTGTACCTCTCGGACTGAAACCCCCTCTGCACTCGCAAATCAAGGCAGAGGATTCCACATGCTCGCGAACCGTCAGGCTCTCGTTTTGGGGATGGTGACATCCATCGCTCTATTCTTCTCGACCACGGCGAATGCGGATTTCGACGTGATCACCGGCTGGGATAAACAACTTTTTCCTTCGTACCTTGTCGCCACCGCGACGATGAAGAAAAATCCCGCGCCGACGACAGACGACGAAGAATCTACCTCCGACCAAACCGATTCTGACTCTTCGGACGAACCGGCCCAGAGCGACGAGCTCTCCGAAGACGAGCCCACCGAAGGCGAAAACGCGGCAGAGGATGAGTCGTCTGAAGAAGGCACGACGGAAGAAAGCGAGGAGGTCTCTCAAGCCGAGATACTTGGGAATGCCGACGGTCCGTTGGGGGTGATCATCGAAGCTCCTGAGGATGACACCTGGGTCGAGGTCGAGATTGAAGCTCCGGGGATTCTCGAACCGAGCCGATGGGCCGGCTGGCTTTCCTCAGCAGGAACAGAGTACACGATCTATCCACCCATGAAATTCAATTACAAAGCACTCGTGGCTAATAAACAAGTGATCCCCGTGCCGGTCACCTATAGAGTCACGCTCGGTGACGACGAACCAGCAGAACATACCGAAACGCTGACACTCCGGTCGATCAACGATTGCCCTTTTGCGATCGTCTGGGATGAGCAGCACGGGCAAGATGTCTCGTTCATGTTTGCGGCCTACGTGAACGAACAGCATCCGTTTGTCGACAAGGTGCTGCGAGAGGCGCTCAATCGCGGGATCGTCGATTCGTTCACGGGGTACCAATCGGGCAACCCAGAAACGGTCTACAAACAGGTCTACGCTATCTGGGATGCTCTCAGCCAGCGAGATGTTCGCTACAGCAATATCACTGCATCCGCCGCTGACAGCCAAATCGTTCGGAGTCAGCACGTTCGACTGATCGATGAGTCGATCAACAACGCGCAGGCCAACTGTGTCGATGGAAGCGTGTTGCTTGCGTCGGTACTGCGAAAGATCGATATTCAGCCGGCATTGGTGTTTGTCCCAGGGCATTGCTACCTGGCATTTGCTCTCGATCCCGACGGAAAAGAGTGGGCGGG
>JAIELF010000029.1 GCA_019753235.1 bacterium | reverse complement strand
CATCGAAACCTGCCGACAACAAATGCGCGATCTCATGGGCTTCGTCACCCAAGCCGTTCAAGCCCACTTCCGCCCACAACCATCCCCCTCATTGCTCCCCGGAGTCTGAACGGTTACCGACGGAGAGGTGATCGCAGGGAAGCTGTAGAGGATTATCAGTCAATTCTATGCCTGGTTAGATGAGTTCGTTTCTGGCGGTGGATAGGCCGGAACCGAAGACGAAAGGGAGGAGGGCCCGGCCTGCTTGCCAAGTGGTGGAAGGATTTTTCACCAGGCGCATGGCGTGGCGAGCGATGTATTTCGGGCGGAAGTACATCTCTCGCAGGAATCTCTTTTCCCAGGTTTGAAGCTGCTTTCGTCGACCGGGGCTCTTCCATTCGTTCTGGTAAGGGAATAGGGAGAAGTCGACTTGATCGCGGTAACGGTCAAAGAGTTCGGTCCCTGGATAGGGGACGGTTTGGCCGACCGTGGCAAAGTCGATCTCGAGGTTTCGGATCAGCTTGCTGGTCTGCTCAAAATCGTCGGGTGTTTCTTCGGGATGACCCACCATGAAGAAGCAGGCGATCTCGATGCCGTTGCGTCTTAAGAGATCAAAGACCACGGGGATTCGTTCGACGCCGTAATCTTTGCCGTAGAGTTTGAGGATTCGATCGGAACCACTTTCGACGCCGAGATAAACTCGCTTGCAGCCTGCTTTTCGCATGGCGACCGCTCGCTCTTCGTCCATGGTGTCGATCCGAGAGAGAGCCGACCATACGAGCGTGGGGAAGTTCTTCTGAATCCCCTCGCAGATTTTGAAAGTCCGGGCCGGGACAGCATTGAAGGTATCGTCCATGAACCGGAGCGAGCGAACGCCGAACTTGTCGACCAGCGTGCGGATCTCGTCGATGATGTTCTCGGGGCTTCGAAGGGTTAGTTGTCGGCCGTAACTGCGAGTGCAGAAGTTGCAGCCATAGGGGCAACCGCGCGCGGTCTGCAGGGTCGCAAAAGGTTTGGGCATGAGGAATTCGCTGTAGTCGTGAATGTTCACCATGCTGTAGTCGGGATGAGGAAGTTCATCGACACTCTTCAGCCGTGGCCTTTCCGGATTGGCGACAAAGGTGCCGTCCTCCTTCCGAAAACAGAGGCCCATGATTCCTTCGAACGATGTATTTTGTTCGAGAGCGTTTAAGAGCTCATGACAGCAATACTCGGGTTCGCCCAGGATGACGAAATCGACGCCGGCGGCATCGAGAATCTGTTCGGGGAACTCCGTCGGGTAGTAACCAAAGGCAACGAATTTGGTGTTGGGCAATTGCTGGCGAAGCCAACGCAAGACCTTGATGTCTTGTTCCAGAATCTCGAAGCCAAGAATCGTGACGACCACGTCGGCATTGAAACTCTTAAGCTCCGCGAGAACGTCCTCTTTAGTAAGGTCGCGCGCGATCGAATCGATGAGGGTGACCTCGCGCGGGCCCCAATCACGGACGGCGGTGGCGGCGTACATCAGCTCTTGCGGCGGGAAGAGGAAGATCGGCGAATTGTAAGAACACATGAATCGCCGAATCACCCGAACCGGATGCGGGAGATTGACCATCGCCACTCGCATGAAATCATCCTCTTGCCAGCCTGTGCCGAACCATCGCGTTCTGCTCAGGGAGAACATCAACCGACGCATCAAAGGGATTCGAGAAAGCTGGAAATGGTGATGCCGACCCCCGACCGGGTCCGGCACCGAGACAACCCTTGGTTTTCTACTCCCCCTTGGTCCCGCAGGAAGAACACTCCTTCGAAACCGTGCGGGGAGCTACCCGGTTGTGTAGGCCTCCTCTTACCAGCGGAAATTGTAGCCGATCGGTGCGGGTTTCTCAACGATCTGTTCGACGCTTCTTCGCTCCGGATCTGCGAATCCCGGCAATCGGCCCCGGCAAGTTTTCTCATTCCGTTCAAAGGGGGAAAGAAATCGGGCATTCGGGCTTCGGTTCGGAGTATTGAAATCACCGGGAAAGAGTCGGCTTACGTCGGTCGAATAGGGCGGGATGCTTCGCGTTCCCCAGATTCGATGGCTTTTAGCGGTGAAAGCCCTGCAACAGGACGACCCCGTCGAGGTCGATCTGACCCGCCTCTTTCCCGAGGTCAAACTCGAGCTGAGCCTGCGAGGCATCGCCGGTCGCGTAGAACTCGTGCCGAACGTACTGCTGATGGGGACCGATGGTAAGGGTCTTCCAAAGGCCCACGCCGGTGGAGTCAGTATCCGCCGATCGGATGCCGAACTCGATTGTTCGCGCGATCGAACTCCGGATTCGGAATTGCATGCAGTACGATCTACCTTCAAATACCGGATGGACTGGCCGAACCAATCGGACATCGTGCGGGCTCCCGCCCGGTTGGTCGATTCGAACTGACTGCTCCGTGTACAAGTGCGGTCCACGAAGCAGCGTTGCGGTCGCACCGTTTGACGGGACCAACTGCCAGGCGGTCTGAACGAGAGCGCCGAAACCCTCGAGCGGCGGAACGTATTGGCTTTGGTCCATCATCTGGCTTGCCGGGTCGATGGCGGCAAAAACACCGACCGTCATTTCGTCGGTCGTCTTCGGTCCCCAGTGGACCAATTGTGTCGCATCGGGATTGGCTTGGTTCGTCGGCGAGTTATCGAAAACAGTCTCCGCTTCGAGGAGCGAGCCCTTGGGGATCTGCATCGGCTGCGGCATTAAGTACCAAAACTGCCAGCCGAAATCCCATCGAGGCATGTCGAGTAGAACCTCGCGGGACTGGTCGGGGCGAATCAGTGTGTAGCGATACGATTTGCCCCGAAGATGCATGTGAGGCATCAGCGCGAACAGAATCGCGTCACGCCCGAAATAATGATATCCCTGCATCTGGTGGGCAGGTTGGTGGGGAGGGATCGCAATGGGGTCGTTCGGAAAGATCGCATCGATCAGGACTTGGCTCTTCACCTGCGATGGATCACAGAACTTGAGCCCAAGCGTGCTCCTGTCCTCGGTTTCGTAGCCGCACGGCTCATAGTGGATTTGATAGCGGATGGTGGCTCCCTTGGGTAAACGAAGAGCCGCCCCTTCGGGATAGGTCAGGGCCGGCATTCCAGGTGCGAATGCGATCGAGGGGGATGTCGAGTAATCGTCCTTCGCGAGTCCATCGCGGAGGATCCAGATGGCGATGTGATGGACGACCTTGCGGTTGCCTGGCCGAGCCTCGGCCGCGACGATCCATTTATCCTCGGTTAGCTTTGGATCGATGTAAAAACTCTGGTATTCGTAGGGTCCGTGCGCGGGTACCTTCACGGGCCGATCGGCAATCGCCAGCACGAGATCCGGCTGCGGAATGGTCCAGCCCGAAAGGAAAGGACGAGGGGTAGGCAGATCTTTTGGGTCCCCCTGCGGGCAACCATCGTCGATCCATGCTAAGAGCGTTTTCTTCTCATCGAGTGTCAGACGGGCGTCATTTCGGAAATGCCCTCGCTCGCCCGCGGCAAACCAAGGGGGCATCCGCTCTTGTTCCACCACTTCGCGAATCATCTCCGCCCACCCGTAAGCGTGCTGATAATCGGTCAGCGGGAAAGGAGCGACCTCTCCGTCGCGATGGCACTCTTGGCAGCGCTCGCGAAGAATGGGGGCGATGTCTTTGGTGAATGTGACGCTTCCTTGAGACGAAGCCTTGTGGGCTCGGCCAATCAGGCATCCGACCGGCTCGGTCCGTGAAAGCGTGATCTTTTGACCCCCGAAATACTGATTGATCGCCTGCTTGAGGTAGGACTCTTTGGGGGCCGACTGCCGATAGCCGATACCGAACTGGTCATCAATCCGTCCGCGGTAAAGGATCACCCCTTCTGAGGAGAGCAAAAAGGCTTCAGGCGTTCGCTTGGCTCCGGCCGCGTCGGCGATCTCTTGGCCAAGATCTTTAAGGATCGGGAACGAAGCCCCTTCGACTTCCACAAAGCGAGTGATGTCTGTCGGCGAATCCTGCACGTTGGAATTGATCGCAACGACCGCCAATCCTTTGGGTCCGAACTCACGCGAAAGTTCATGAAGCGTTCGCGTGTAAAGGCGAACCAGCGGACAGTCGCATCCCCAAAAGACAACCGCCACCAAACGGTGTTGGTCTCGAAGTTTCTTGAACGAGTATGGGTTGCCAAAATGGTCGAGGAGTTCGAAATCGGGGAACGATGTTGGTGATGGGACTTCCGAGGGAACGGAGGGCGAACTCGTCATCCTTGCAACGATCGCGGGGGATTCCTGGTGTTCGGGACGGCGGATCCATGCCAGCATGACTGCCGAGCCACCCAGAATGATCGCGAGGATCATTCGTATCGGCAGGCGAGCAGAATGGTCAGCCATCGCCATGAGAGGTTTCTCGTTGCTGTTCCAAAGGAAAATCATCGATCGATCCGCGCCCCTGTAGTATAACCGACGGTCGGTCGGCAAACCAAATCGGCCGGCGATGTTGGTGGGACCATCTGAACGTGAATGACCAAGATGAGACGTCCAACTCGATCCTGAACCCGACCTTTCTCGTTTGGACGGTGCTGATCACGGTTTGTCTGGTGGCACGGGCATTTCGCCCCATTCCGTTCGAGCTCGCCATACCGGACTGGACAATCCATGCTGCCGATGGAAGCATCGCGCGCATCACTCCGGCGGAAGATTCCCAAACGGTCCGATTCGAGATTCGGAGAAATGCCGCGAAGGAACCGTGGGATATCGCGCTAAGGCGACATGTTTCGCTCACACTTGGCCAACGGTACGTACTCCGCTTTGAGGCTCGCTCCGACCAACCCCGCGATGCGGTCTGTCTTGTGCGCGAGTTTCATCCGCCTTGGGACACGGCAGGTCTGTATGTCCCACTTCGATTGGCGGCTGAGTGGAGAAAGTTCGAGTTTCCGTTCGAAGCCAGTCTCGGTTCCGATCATGCCGTCGTGGAATGGCTCGCGGGAATGGCATCCCCCGCGATGGAAATCAGAAACTTCGAGTTCAAGGGGCTTCCTCCTTCCCTACCAAGCGGAGGGGCGAAACATCGATGAATGAGGAGTTTGTCGAACTCGAACCCAACGAACCCAAGCCGATCCAGCTATCGGTCTGGCTTCCCGCGATGGTCGCGCTGCTGTTCATGTTTCTTTGGTCCGTTTTGGTTCAGGGCCGAATCGATGCTGGAGACCTTTCGGTCATTCCGATCGTTCTGTCTATCGTCTTCTGGGGAAGGGTTCTTACACTCGGCCTCCGCCTCTCGGAGGACGCGACGGTTGATTTTCCGCTTCTGTTTCTGCTGGGGATGACGTGGGTAGGAAGCAGCCTTTCGCTGCTGCGGTGGATCGGTCCATGGGATATCCGTCACCTCACGGGTGGGGTACTCGTGGTCGGCGTGCTGGTGGATGTTGTTTTCAGTCGATGGAGACCCGCAAAGGGTGTGTCGGCTTCGCCAGCCGGGATCTTAGCAACGTTTATGAGTTTTGCTGCCGCCACCGGTTGGGTGCAGCATTACTTTCGTCCCTTTGTCGAGGTCGATCATGATGTCATCATCAAGCCGATCCGCGACAACTTCATGCATACGCATCAGGTGACGCTGTTGGCGTATCCCGGGTTGATGAGTGACTTGGGCCGGTACGGGTTGGCAGGTGAGCCGGTCCCCTTTTATCACTACGCCAGCTACGTGTTCCCAGCGATTCTGCACGCAGCCGGTGGGCAGACCGCGTACGATTCGACCCTTTCCCTTTGGCTTCCTTTGGCCCTAGCGGTGGTCGGCTTAGCGGCCTATTCGCTTGGTTCGATTTGGTTCGGCCCGCGCTGGGGACTCTGGTCGGTGGTGGCGATCATTGTCCTCCCCGATCCGACTTACTGGACGCTCGGCATCATGCCGATGGGAACTTACACGTACTCATTTCTTCGGTTTTTGCAGTTGGCCCCCGCCAATGCGTACGCGATTGCGGTGGCCGGCCTGGCCCTGGCGGTTTTGTCGATCAGCTATCGAAACCGCTCGTGGATCGCGCTGGTGGCGGGCGTCGTGATCGGGGCAAGTTGTCTCTTTTTCAAAGCCCAGATCTTTATGGCGGCGTTTCCCTTGGTTCTTCTTGTTGCCGGGGGCATCGCGTGGTCGCAATGGCGCGTGGAGATCTACGCGCTCCTTTTGTTCCCATTGGTTTGGATCACGCTGGGGCTATTGGCGGTCGGACTATTGATTTGCCTACCCTCAACACATCTTTGGGAACGAACACCCGCGATTCAGTTCGAATGGCCTCCGGGAAAACGTTTGGCCAGCTACATCATCAACCGCGCTCTGGACGATCCCCCGGCACTCGCACTGGCCGAGCGGGGGGCGGACGGCAAAGGGGCAGGGGGGATCTCTCTCCGCGTGGCGATGGTTTTATTCATGACCTTCCGCTGGTGGCTGATTCTTCTCGTGCCGGCTTTCATCGGCGTGGTGCTTTCCCATAAACACCGCTGGGTCCACGGCGTGGTTGCTGGGGCCCTGGGGATCTATCTTAGTTACGCCCTTTTCCTGGCCCCCAACATCACCGGCTACGCGTTCGGCAACCCGTGGGATCTGCAGTTCGTTCCCTATTGCTGGATCTATTTCGTCGTCCTTATCTGGGGGGTTGGCTCGGCAGGAAGCCTTCTGGCAGAGCGTGGGCATCGACGTTTTCCACCCCTCATCGTGACGGTCTTATGTCTTTTCATTCCGATTGTGATGGGGAAAGCCGACACCGACGATTGGCAAACCGATCAGCGCTGGGCGTACCTACGCGTCAATCAGGGGCTTCTCGACAGCATCCATTTCATCCGCGATCACGCTCAAGCGACTGATCGAATGCAGGATTCGCAGAACGACGTCTACTACGTGGTGGAATCTCTCTGCCAGACCCGCGCGTATGTTGGCTGGCCGGTCGTGGGATCTTACACCGCGCGCGATCCGGGAGACGTTATCTTTAAGCAGCGCGTCGCGGAAATGAGTCGTTGGAAGCAAATGAAAACGATCGACGAGATCCTTCGGGATGCCCGCGATCACCAAATTCGGTGGTTCCTACTCCACCCAGAAACAGTGATCGATTGGCCCCCGGCCATTCTCTCTCATCCCTGCTTCGAGTCGATGGGCTACCGCGTCTATGACATGTCAAAGTTTCCATCGGTTCCCAATGCCCGTCGCGAGAAGCAACCTCTCCTTTCCGGTGGATCAGCTACAATCGCACGTTGAGATATGTTCAAATGTCCATGCCAATGGAAGGATTCATCTAGCGAGCCGCGAAGCGATGCCATACAACAGACAGATGAGGGGGATCGGTCCCCTGGGGTATTATGGCAACCAGGTATTGCTTCATGATTCGAGCCAAGTGGAATCGATGGCATCGCCAATTGCCGATCGTATTTTTCCTGGCTTTGAACGCTATCCCCTTTGTTGCCTTGGCTCAAGCACCTGTCGAATCTCTTCACGAGCGGATCGACCGCGCCGTTGACGCAGCCGGCTCGGGTGTGTCCGCCCCTCCTGCGGAAGATGCCGAGTTTCTTCGTCGGGCGAGTCTGGATCTCATCGGTGTGCCCCCGACGAAAGACGAACTGAATCTATTCCTTGCAGATACGTCGCCGACCAAACGGCCGCAGGCGATCGATCGTCTGCTGGCCAGCGGTTCTTTTGCCAGACATATGGCTCATGTTTTAGACATCATGCTCATGGAGCGTCGGCCGGCCGCCGCCGTCACGCAAGACGAATGGCATCAGTATCTTGAAACCTCGATCCGTTCTGACAAGCCTCTGAATGTTCTGCTGAAAGAAATCCTCTCCGCCGACGGTGTTGATGCTCCGCTTCGACCCGCGGCCCGGTTCTATCTCGACCGGGCGGGCGAGCCGAACCTCATCACGCGGGATGTCGGTAGAATCTTTTTCGGTCGCGATTTGCAGTGTGCCCAGTGTCATGACAGCCCCCTCGTCGACGACTATCACCAGTCCGACTACAAGGGGCTCTTTGCGTTCTTTGAAGGGGGGACGGTTGTCACGCGGAAGGAAGGAGACAAGGACAAATCTTACTTCGGCGAGCGGGCGTCTGGGGATATCTCTTTCGAGTCGGTCTTCGTCAAAGGAAAAAAGCATCTGACGGCAGCTCGCGTTCCCGCGGCGGCGGAGCTGGCAGAACCGGTCTTTCATCCGGGAGATGAGTATCTCACGCCGCCCGCCGACGGTGTGGTGCCGATCGCCAAATTTATTCGGCGTCAACAGCTCGCGGAACAGGCAACATCGGGTAACAACCGAGCGTTTAATGAGAACTGGGCCAATCGCCTTTGGGCCCACATGATGGGAAGGGGTCTTGTTCACCCGGTCGATATGCATCACTCAAGCAATCCTGCCAGCTACCCCGAAGTGTTAACGATGCTGGGGGCGGAACTGTCGGCAACAAACTTCTCGATCAAGGGATTGTTGCGGGAGTTGGCCCTGACGCGGGTTTACCAGCGGTCGATCGATTTCCCCTCCTCGCTGGCGGAGAAAGCCGTCACGGCCACCGAACGACTCGCCAAGCTGGATCAAGATCGCCCGGCCATGGCCGCGCGGATGGAGGAATCTCAAAAGGCTTACGAGGCTCTGAAGGAGAAGCATCAACAAGCAGAGGCTTCCCTGGTTCCGGTCGGGGATGAGCTGACCGCTGCTCGGTCGAAAGTGGTCGAGATCGACAAGAAGCTTGCCGAGGCTCGTAAGCAGGTGGTAGATGCGCAGGCGAATGTCAATCGACGAAAGGGGGCATTGGCCTCCTTGACCGAAGCGATCGCGCAGGCACAGCGGGTCGCCGCTCAGATTCCTGAGGATAAAGATCTCGCTGCTTCTGCTGCCAAGCTTGCCGAGCAGTCGCCCCGAATCTCGGCAGAAATCCCCACTCTCGAGAAAGTCGTCGCGGAGAAAGGGGCTGCCGTCGAGGCGATCCTTCCTGAGTTGACGGCCGTCAAACAGCAGATGGATGGGGTCGTCACCCGCTGGCAACCTTTGCGCGAGCCGGTCCGGGCGATCGATGCCGAGGTTGTCTCGGCTCGCCAGCAAATGATGGATGCGGTCGCCACGCTCGCTCGTCACGATGAGCGGATTCGGCTCCTCAAGACTTTCGTCGAGTTCAAACAGGCAGAGGAAGCACGCGCATCGTCGTCCGTGCAGGTTGCTTCCGCGCAGAGTTCCATGGCCAGCGCCCGTGAGCAAATGGCCGACCAGGCAATGGCCATCGCGCAGAAGCAGCTTGAGATTGCTCAGGCCGATGAGCAGATGGCCCAGGCGCAATCCGATTTGGCTCGGCTCGAGAAAGAACGGCAGACCGCCGATGAGTCGGCTCGGCTTTTGGGTGAGGCGTTTGCGCTGGTCGAGTCCGCCAAGCAGTCGATGGTTTCGGATCCTCGGCTGACGACGATGGTGACGATGCTGGAAGAAAAGACGGGCCAAGCTCGGCAGCAGGTTCAATCGATCGCTTCGCAGATGGCCGATGCTGCTGCTCGAACGACTCAAGCGACGTCCCTTTCGCAACAAGCCAAGGATGGTTTCGCCCAGTCGCTCCAAGAGAATGTGAAGCGATTTCAAGGTGCTGTAGGTGTCCGATCGCTCTTGGAGCAGGCCCAGGCGGATGCCCTTCAGCTCGCGTCAAAAGCAGGACAAGTCGAGAGCAAATTGCAGAGCGAATGGTCCAGCGATTTGACGCTGGCCGCCCTCAAGCCCCTTTCTCCTGAACAGATTTGCTGGAGCATCCTTCGGATTACAGGGATCGAAGATCGCTACGAGCAAGTCGAGCGAGACGAACTCAATAAGTCTGCCCCACTCAGCGAGGACGCGAAAAAAGATCCTGCTCAGCTCGCCGCTCGAGAGCTTCAAATTGAACAGCGGGCATACGAGAAATTGAAGTCTGCCGTGGGTGGCTTTATCGCGCATTTCGCAGCGGCCAGCGGCCAACCGCAATCCGACTTTTTTGCCACCGCCGACCAGGCCCTCTTCGTTTCCAATGACGGGACGGTCAATAGTTGGATCGCGCCGTCGGCAGGAAACATCACGGATAGGCTGATTGGCCAGGTCGATCCCCGGGCGGCGGCGGAAGATCTTTATCTGACCGTCCTGAGTCGTCTTCCCAGCGAACAAGAGATTTCGGATGTCGCGTCCTATTTGGGTCGACGAGCCAGCGACAAGTCGGCCGCGGCCCAAGAGCTGGTTTGGGGTTTGTTGACCTCGGCCGAGTTCCGGTTCAATCATTAGCGATTGGTTCGCTGCTCTCTTGCCGAGAGGGGCTCGGGGAGCAAGCAGCGACTATCCCGCGAAGGAGTTGGCGATGAAGTGCGACTATGCTTGCCACCAGCCCGACCACCTGCTTGCTCGACGAAGGTTCTTAGGAACGCTGTCGGCCGGCTTTGTCGCGGGCGGGCTCGGCCTGTTGACGGCGCCGGCCGCGGCGGCGCAACTCGCCAAGGATCAAAAGCGCGTCATTCTTTTCAACATGCACGGCGGATTAAGCCAGCTCGAGAGTTGGGATCCTAAGCCGGGGACCGATACCGGCGGCCCGTTTCGGGCGATACCGACGTCGGTACCAGGCATCCACATCAGCGAACTCCTGCCACAGACAGCTCAGCAGATGCATCATCTTTGCATCGCTCGGGGGGTCAACACCGCCGAGGACGATCACGGCAAGGGCGCCTACATGATGGTGACCGGCCGACGGGAAATGCCCGGCGCGGACTATCCAAAGGTCGGTGCGGTCTTTGCCAAAGCCCTCTCGGCCGAAGCCGCATCCCTTCCAGGTCATATCCTCATCGCCCCCTGGGGCGGGGGCTCGCGCGGCAACGACGCCGCCTACTTGGGCCCGAACTTCTCCAGCATATCTCTTGGGAACGGAAAGCCTCCGGCGAACACGGCTCGACCGGATTCCATTGCGGCGGCCAGCGATGACGCTCGCAATGATTTTCGTCGAAAGGTCAACGAGCGTTTTCTAAGCCGGCGCCGAACCGCCATCACCGATGCCTACACCCACTCATACGAGCAGGCCCACGCGATGATGCGCGAGCGGGACTCATTCGATGTCACCAAGGAATCCCCCAGCGATCAAAGCCGGTACGGGAGTCATGATTTCGGCCGACATTGCCTGCTGGCCCGTCGTCTACTCGAAAGGGGCGTCAGCTTCATTCAGGTGGTTCATTCCAACTACGACACCCACAACGAGAACTTCAATTTCCACTTCGAACAGCTGGGCGAGTTCGATCGTCCCTTTGCCGCCTTTGTGGCGGATCTGGCCGATCGTGGAATGCTCGACAGCACGCTGATCGTTGTTCTTTCCGAATTCGGACGAACGCCCTACGTCAATCACTTGTACGGTCGGGACCATTGGTCGAAAGCATGGTCGGTTCTACTGGGGGGAGCCCGGATTCCGCGCGGCACGGCTTACGGGAAAACCAACGAGCGCGGGATGGAAGTCGTCGACGGGCAAGTTGATCACGCCAGCTTGTTCCACACGTACTTGCAAGCCGTCGGGATTGATTCGCTCGGCCACTTCGTTGTTGATGGCCGGGAGATCCCTGTGGCCGACCCCGCCGCCAAACCGGTCGAGGGGCTCCTCACGTAAGAGGCGGGGCTGCCGCGACAAAAACGGAGGCGCGAATCGCGCTCGCGACGCCCATCAGCCCAGTCGACTCAGAGAGGCGAGCATGATCGATCCAACCAAATCGCAAGTGGTGGCCGACTGGAAGCATGACCGCCCATTGATCTCTTGCCGAGTCGATCCACAAAGCCGATTTCTTTTCGTGGCCGGCGAAGAAGGTGCCTTGAGCCGATTCTCGCTGACCGATGGCGCTCGCACTCCTATGCCGGGCGGGCACGAAACCTGGGTCTGGTCGGTCGCGGTGACGCCCGATGGAGCGACCGTTTTATCAGGGGGTGCCGATGGCAAGCTTTGCTGGTGGGAGTCGGCCGCCGTGGAGCCCAAACCGATTCGCTCGCTGCCGGCCCATGTCGGCTGGATCCGCGCGATCGTGATCAGCCCGGACGGAACATTGGCGGCGACGGCGGGGAATGATCTGGTCATTCGCGTTTGGAAGGTGGCCGACGGGTCGCTTGTGCGCGAGTGGACCGCGGCAACGAAGGATATCCTGACGCTGCTCTTTCATCCCCAGGGGCAAAGCCTATTTTCGGGCGACCTCATGGGAGTGGTGAAATGCTGGGATGTCGCCACCGGCACCGAGCAAGCGACGTTCGATGCCGGCGAACTTCACAGCTTCAACGAAGGGCAGTATGTTCACTTCGGCGGCGTTCGCGGCATGGCGATGTCCCCCGATCAGAAAACCCTCGTGGCAGGGGGACTCTATAAAGCGAGTAACCCCCTCGGAAATGTTCACGAACCGCTTGTGCTCCGCTTCGACATCGAGTCAAAAAAACTCCTCTCGAAGAATCTTTGCGATGGCATTCCCAATGGGTCGCTTTGGCGACTCCTTTTTCTGTCCGACGGGACACTGGTCGGAGTTTGTGGAGGCAACAGCGGCGGTTTTCTTCTCTTCTGGAAAAGTGATGCGGAGAAGGATTTCTTCCGCTTCAAGCTCCCCAACATCGCGCGAGACGTCGATCTCTATCCCGATGGGGGACATCTCGCCACCACACACCACGATGGCCATCTCCGGGTGACGCGAATCACCACCTGATCTTTTGGTGGGGAGAGGAAGCGTTCACAATCTCACGAAGAGGGTTTGTTACTTTTTGCAGGCAAGACCCAAAAGGCAAGATCGGAATCACGGAGTAGGCTCGGTGCCTCCAGATGGTTCTTTCGACTGAAACACTTTCCAGAATCGCTGGCGACGCTGAGTGGTTGCTTCGGTAGATCGCTTCGTCGCTTGGGCAATCATCCGGTCTGCCAGGAAGAACTTCCGAGCCATCCAATCGACCGTTTCGCCATTGGACCAGGCTCGTCGCTCGGCCATCGCAAGCATGCGGTCGAGTTGGCGATCGGCTTGGGTCCAGTTCTCTTCTTCGACACGAGCGAGACCTTGGACCAATTCGCCCACCGTTCGCATGGTGAGGTCTTCTCGCTCGCCTAGGTATCGGCCAAGCCGATCCAGCTCGGGCGCCCGTTCGGTGCTGAGGTAATAATCGGTCAATTGCCGAGCGGAGAGCAACGGATAAGTATCGTCTCCCAAATGGCGAAGCAACACCGCCCAGAGCCCCCGTTCTTTGTCGAGCGGATCGGCCATCGCATTGGCGTAGCCGTACTGCATGAAACCATTCTCTTGCTTGGGAATGTCCATCACGCTGGCCACGCGCAGGGGAACCTCGATGAATCGGCGAGCACCCGCCGCCAGGGCCGACCCCACGAGCAATGCCAGAAGCATCGTTCCGCCGGCGAACCAAGAACGATAAGGAGGCTGGCACCAACGTGCGATCGCCTGTCGAATCGCCTGCGGGATCGGCCGACGTTGGCGAGCGACCGTCGATAGCTTCGAGGAACTCGGCGATCGACCCAGCAGGTTGATGCCGTTGCGGGGCAATTCCAAAGCCTCACCCCGGCTCAGCTTTTCGAGATCGTCGGAAACGTCGCTGGCCGACTGGTAGCGGTCTGCCGGCGACTTGGCCATCAATCGACCGATGATCGCTAAGAATCCCGGATCAACATCGGGGCGAATCGTTCCCAACGGATCAGGCGACCCGTGAACATGTTGAATGGCGACGGCCATCGCCGTCTGTCCGCGAAAGGGAGGCTCGCCGGCAAGCATCTGGTAGCAGACGATCCCCAGCGAGTAAAGATCGCTGCGAACATCGATCGGCTGCCCCTGAATCTGTTCGGGGCTCATGTAGAGTGGCGTCCCCATGGTGACGCCTGTCTGCGTCAAGCGAACATCTTGGGTCTGGCTGCTTCGAGCCAAACCGAAGTCGGCCACCTTGACATCCCCTTGACGCGTGAGCAGAACGTTTTCCGGCTTGATGTCACGATGAACAATTCCCGCCTCTCCCGCACGGACCAGCGCCGACGCCACTAGCCGCGCAATCCGCAGCGCGACTGGTTCTTCGAGGGCGCCTTTCTGTTCAATGAATCGGCGAAGGTCGATCCCGCGAACGAACTCCAGGGCGATAAAGTGAAGACCGTCGTTCTCGCCAATCGCATAGACCGAAACGATGTTGGGATGGCTGATCGGCGCCAGCGACCGGGCTTCCGCTTCGAATCGTTTGAGGTATTGCTGATCGCCGGCCAATTCCGGCTTGAGGATCTTGAGGGCGACGTGCCGATCAAGAGAGATTTGCCGAGCTAGGAAAACCTCCCCCATGCCGCCCCGGCCGATGATTCTTTCGATCATGAAGTCGCCAAGCGTCCGTCCGATGAGCCGAAGCGGGTCGAGCAGAATCGGGGGTGGAGTGATTTCGGATTCGCTCATTTGCTCGCCTGTTGCGGCCCGAATGATTCCCTGTCCGAAGGACGTCGGCCCGTGCCGATTGTTTTATGGATTGCCAAGCCGGGCAGGGGACGACAAGCCTTCTTCCCCGAGGAAAAGCGATTTTCCGCGGCAAGTGTCTCGCGCAGAACGGACGTCTCCACGAGCATCTTGCGATCCGATCGATGTCATCGACTCAGTAGGCGTTCTTGTCTCGAAGCGCTCGCGTGAAGGTAAGCAAAATGATCCGCAGATCCAGCCAGATGGACCAGTGAGCAATGTAGTATAGGTCGTACTGGACTCGTTTTCGGAGGGAAGTGTTGCCGCGCCAGCCGTGCACTTGTGCCCACCCGGTCATTCCCGCTTTGGCCGAATGGCGAAGCATGTAACGAGGGATCGATTCCCGAAACTTGTTGATGAAGTAAGGCCGTTCAGGCCGCGGACCTACCAGACTCATCTCACCCACGAGAACGTTCCAAAGTTGTGGCAACTCATCGAGACTGGTTCGGCGAAGAAATGCTCCTAAGCCGGTTCGGCGTTCGTCTTGCTGCTTGGCCCAAACGGGACCAGAGTCGGTCTCGGCATTCACTCGCATCGTCCGGAACTTGATCATGCGAAAGCGACGACCGTTAAGCCCCATCCGCTCTTGGAAGTAGAGAACAGGTCCGCCGTCGCTCAGTTTCACCGCCAGCGCGATTGCCGACAGCAGCGGAGAAAGAATGATCAGTCCAACGAGCGAACCCGCCATATCGATCAACCGCTTGGCCGCATGATCGATCAGAGATTGCGACGAGGCCCGCAGATTCAAGAGCGGCAAACCTTCCATCTCGTCGACCTGCACGCTCATCGACGCCAGTTGCGGAACGTCCGGCACCAAACGAACATCGACGAGCGTACTGGAGAGAAGCCGAAAGACCCGTTTGCTCTCGTTGAATCGACCAAGTGGGAGCGCCACGAAAACGTAGTCGACACCATGTTCTTCCACGAGTCGGGTCAAGTCCCCGATTTGTCCTACGGTGAGGATACTTTTCAGCGAAGTTTCATGAGGGTCGTCGACAAAGCCAACCGGTTGAATCCCCAGCCAGTTGTTTCGGCGAAGAGCCGCTTCCACCGCGCGGGCGGTTCGGCCGGTCCCGACAATAATCGCGGTGTGCCGCATCTTTCCCGTTCGTCGGCGGAGTCTGAAATAGAGACCTAGCGAGCGACGCAGCGTCACCACACCGACCAGCGTGAACACAAAGAAGAACAAACTGGCGATTCGGGATTCGTAAGGATTTCGGCTATAGAAGGTGATCGCCAACACCACGAGCAGCGTGAGGGTGGTCCCCTGGAAAACTTTCACGAGTTCAAAAGCCAAACTCCAACGCCGACGAAGCTGATAAAGCCCCACGAGCCGGAAACACGTCCATGATGAGAGGACAACAAGGGGAAGCGTTCGAAGGCACCACCACCAGGGAGGTACGACGTCGTAAGCCACGGGGATCAAACCTGTCTCCCACCGCACGGCATACGCCAGGATCCAAGCGATGGAACAGATCGCGGCATCCGCGAGCGACAAAAGAAGCAGAAATGTTTGATCCGAGCGATGTTTGAGCACCGGCCTACCTTCCCTGGCTGGGCGAGATCGACTCATTCACCCGGCTGAAGGTAACTTCCGCTCCTCTTTCCGTCAACCCAGCCCAGTTGACCCCAGCGCGACTCAGGCAGCCCGAAATCACGGTCTTTCCTGGTCGCTCCTCAAGACCCGTGACCCCCGCGAAGCAATCCGCAGAGACGCGGATTCGAATGGCGGAACCGTTGACGAAGGACGGGTCTTCGTGAAGAAGGTAAAAAGGGGGCTCGGCTGGCCGACGGGAAACTTGGATCAGCGCTCGTTTTCCCCAGAATAACGCGAGTCCGGGGGGCCTTGGTCCCCAGTGCGGGGTTAGGGGAACAAGGATCGCGGCCGATCGCCACCCGGACGGGGGTGGCCCTGGATGTGGAGGCTCGATGCGTACTTGGATCGTCACCGGGGGTGCGGGATTCATCGGCGGATGTTTCGTCCGCCAAGCGATCGAACGAAAGATCGCGAAGATAATCAATCTCGATAAGCTCACCTACGCAGGAAACCTCGACTCGCTTCGAGAGATCGAGCATTCCCCCGATCATCTCTTTGTCGAAGGGGATATCGGCGACGGGGAACGGGTCGGTCAGCTTCTTCGCGAGCATCAGCCCGATGCCATCATCAATTTCGCCGCCGAGTCGCATGTCGACCGCTCGATCGACGGTCCTCGCGAATTCGTCAAAACCAATGTGCTGGGAACCTTTGAACTTTTGCTCGCGACGCTGGCACATTGGAAAGAGCGAACCGGCTCGGCCAAGGAGAGCTTTCGTTTTCTGCACGTTTCGACCGACGAAGTGTATGGCTCGCTGGGCGCTGAGGGAAAGTTTACCGAGACGACGCCGTATCAACCCAACAGCCCCTACTCGGCAAGCAAAGCCTCGTCCGATCATTTCGTTCGTGCGTTTCATCACACGTACGGATTGCCGACGCTGACGACCAATTGCTCGAACAACTATGGACCTTATCAGTTCCCCGAAAAATTGATTCCGCTGATGATTCTGAACGCCCTTGAAGGAAAACCGTTGCCTGTTTACGGCGACGGACAAAACGTACGCGATTGGCTCTTTGTCGAAGATCATTGCTCGGCCATCGGAAGGGTTCTCGAAGCTGGCCGAGTCGGCGAGGTCTACAACATCGGCGGCAACTGCGAACAGAAGAACCTCGATGTCGTTCAAACCATCTGCCGCGTGGTCGATGAACTTCGCCCCGGCTTGCCCCACGGGCCCTGCGAAAAACTCATCACCTTTGTTAAGGATCGGCCCGGACACGATCGCCGATATGCCATTGATATCACCAAGATTCATGACGAGCTCCGTTGGCAGCCCAGCGTCGATTTCGCGGAGGGAATTCGAAAAACAGTCGCTTGGTATCTCGCCCATCCCGCGTGGATCGAAGGGGTGACCAGCGGTAAATATCGCCGAGAAAGACTAGGGCTGACTCAACACTAGCCCCGCCCGCGACGGTAACCGAGAATCTTACTATTTTCATGAAGAGAGCGGATTCATGACGACGGCGCGCAAGTGTCAAAAGGGAATCATTCTAGCCGGCGGATCGGGGACCAGGCTTCATCCCATCACCCGCGCGGTCAGCAAGCAATTGCTCCCCATCTATGATAAGCCGATGATCTATTATCCTTTGTCTGCTCACATGTTGGCGGGGATTCGCGATGTCCTTTTGATCTCGACGCCGCATGACCTCCCGGCATTTCAGCGATTGCTGGGCGACGGATCGAATTTCGGCATCTCGATCACCTATGCCGAGCAGCCTAATCCAGAAGGTCTCGCTCAGGCGTTCATCATCGGCAAGGATTTTGTCGGCAACGATCCGGTGTCGCTGATTCTCGGCGACAACATTTTTTACGGGCAAGGATTCGCGAAGATGCTCGCCCGCGCGGCCGAGCAGGAGAGCGGCGCCACCGTTTTCGCGTATCAGGTCAAAGACCCCGAGCGGTATGGCGTCGTCGAGTTCGATCCGAGCGGGCAAGCGATCTCACTCGAAGAGAAGCCGGCGCATCCTCGAAGCCACTTCGCGGTTACGGGACTCTACTTTTACGACAACGATGTCGTGGCGATGGCTCGTGATTTGAAGCCATCGGCTCGGGGCGAACTCGAGATCACCGACATCAACAAAATCTACCTGGCCAACAAGAGTCTCCGCGTCGAGATCTTTACGCGGGGATTTGCCTGGCTTGACACTGGGACGCCTGAATCACTCAATCAAGCCGCCAACTTCGTTGAAACCATCGAGGCCCGTACCGGTTTCAAGATCAGTTGTTTGGAAGAAGTTGCCTTGCGAATGGGGTTCCTTACCGCCGACCAGGTTTACCAGTTCGGCGCGGGACTCAAAAACTCGTACGGCGAATATCTCCGGCGAATCGCTCGCATGACGTCGTGACCGCTGCTCGTCCCGGCTCGGTCGGCCTCGTCACATCGGTTTTCGCCGAAGATCCCGAAGCTCGGGAAAGACGATGGCCGCCAGCCTCATCAGTTCGGTGACCGTTGTCGCCCCTGTTTTCTTCATCACATGCTTGCGATGGAACTCCACCGTTTTCGCGCTCAGCGCGAGTTCGACGGCAATCTGTTTATTGGCCTGACCATTAAGAACGCAGCGCATCACTTCGCGTTCCCGAGAGGTGAGTCGATCGAATCGACTCCGTAGTTCGAGAAGCTCGGCATTTTTTCGAAGACTCTCCTGATCGAGTTCGATTGCCTGTCGGATTCGCTGGAGGAAGTCATCGTCACTAAAAGGTTTGGTCAGAAAATCGAGAACACCTTCTTTCACCGCGCGGACCGCGTCGGGAATCTCGGCCCGACCGCTGATCATGATGGTGGGCATATGGATGCCTCGCTCACGCAGTTGACGAAGAAGATCCAGGCCTGAGGTGTCCGATAACCGAAGATCCATGACCAGACACGCAGGCCGATCCCATACCTGCCGATTCAAACACTCCTCTGCCGAATGATCATGCTCGACCGCGTAGCCTTCGGCATGCAAGAGGTAACGGAGAGATTCTCCCACCGCGTCGTCATCGTCAATCACATAGATGGTGGCCATGGTTCCTCAACTCGGCCCAAGTCTCTTTGAAGAAAGGCCGTCTCCTCGATCACATCCGCTGCCGAAGAAGTGAATCCTCGCATGGAAGGTCGAGCTAGTGTGAAATGCAACGAACGCTCTTGTTGGCGATGAAGAGTTCCACCATCCTCGTCATCGAAAACAAATGCGCTAACGATCAGGAAAATAGATACCTGTAAAACCTGTATTGGCCCTGTTGATTTGAATGAAAAGAGGGACACGTCGATCGTCCGATCGAACCGGGTCCGCCTACTTCACCGATGGGCCGCGTTCCACTGAAGGGCGATGAGTTTCAGCGACGAAGGATTGATTATTCTTCCTTGCCAGGAAAGGCAAAACGTATTTTGATGAAACGCCGCTAATCTTCTGATTCATGCTGAAAGTAAGATCGAATTCGGTTTCTAATTACTGATCATGGGAGATATCACACGGTTGGTAGGGAGTCGTTCTTACTTTCACGAGTAGAATCGCGACAACTGATTGACCCGGAAGGCGTTCCTTATTCGATCACGGCTTCGGGGCGAGCGACGTTCTTCATCGCTTGCGCCCCCGCGCGAGGTTTGAAACTTCCCCGCCGAAGGAACTTCTGGGTTCGCGGCGGGTGGAGATGATTACTCGTCGTCTGCCGCGACCTTGGGGGTAGAACGCGAAGCCTGCGATCCTTGAGCCTCGGCAGCGGTCAGGCCGGCTTCTTCGAGCGCCTCTTGACGAATGACGACTTCCGCATCTTGATGCATGCGGAATCCGGTTCCTGCAGGAACGAGGTGCCCTAAGATAACGTTCTCTTTCAAGCCGACTAGATAATCGACCTTGCCGGCCAAAGCCGCCTCGGTGAGAACCTTGGTCGTCTCTTGGAAACTGGCGGCCGAGATAAAGCTATCCGATTGAACGGACGCCTTCGTGATCCCCAGCAACTGCGAGCTTGCCGTGGCTGGCTGCGGCTTGGCTCCCTTGGGAGAGGTCCCGCCTTCCACGGTCACGCGTGTAACTTCCTCATCAAAATCAGACTTCGGAACGATCGCGTCTTCTTTGTACTTCGAATCGCCCGGCTCACTGATGCGGACCGAGTTCACGAGGTCTTGGTTCTTTCGGCGGAAACGGAATTTATCGATCGTCGAGCCTGGCAGCAGACCGGTGTCGCCGACCGTTTCGATCTTCACCTTGCGAAGCATCTGCGCGATGATGATTTCAATGTGCTTGTCGTTGATATCGACGCGCTGACTTCGATAGACGCTTTGGATTTCGCGGCTCAGGTAATCCATCACCGCTTCTTCCCCCTTGATGCGAAGCACATCTTGAGGAACGAGCGGACCGTCGCAAATGGCATCGCCGGCCCGGACACGGTCGCCGGTATGCACCCGGAGAGGCTTGGCAGTTGGAATCAGGTGTTCGCGTTGATCGCCTGATTCGTTCTTAATGATAACCGCTCGCTTACCACGTTTCTTCTCGGGCGACACTTCGACGGTTCCATCGATCTCGGCAATGACGGCCGGCTCTTTGGGTCGGCGGGCCTCGAAGATTTCCGTCACGCGAGGAAGACCCCCCGTGATGTCCTGCGTACCCGAGACGCCGCGCGGCGTCTTCGCGAGCAGCGAACCGGCCGTGACCGCGTCCCCCTCGCGCACTTCGATGTAGGCCCCTTCAGGAATATAGACCGCATGCAGCGGGCTTCCGGCCTCGTCGGTGATGAGGATCTGCGGGTGGAGGTCACCCTTATGTTCCATGATCACCCAACGTTCCGATCCGCCGGCGTCCTTCTCTTGCCGAAGCGTTTCATTCAGAATAATGTCTTCGAAACGGATTTTGCCGCCGACTTCCGCGATGATCGGGACGTTGTGCGGATCCCATCGCAGCAGTGTCGTGGCGGGCTTGATTTTCTGTTCTTCGGTGACGGTCAGCTCGGCACCATAGGGAACGGCGTGCTTTTCAAGCTCGCGTCCCTTCGGGTCGAGAATGAGGATCTCGCCGTTTCGACCGAGAGCGATTCTCTTGCCCGAACCCGTGGTCACTTCACTGACGCGTTCGAATTTCACGGTGCCGGCCTTCTGGTTGCGAAGGTCGCTTCCTTCCAGCGAGCGGGCCGCCACACCACCGATGTGGAAGGTACGCATCGTGAGTTGGGTGCCTGGTTCGCCGATCGACTGGGCGGCGATGACACCGACGGCTGTTCCCTCTTCGACGAGAGCGCCGTTGGAAAGATCCATGCCATAGCAGAGTCGGCAAACGCCGAGTGCTGCTTCGCATGTCATGGGGCTGCGGAGCATGATCTTGTCGATGCCACGAGCTTCGATTTTCTTGGCAATGTCGTACGTGATGAGCTGATTCTCGGCGACGATGACTTCGTCGGTGATCGGGTTAACGATGTTGTCTCGGCTCACCCGTCCATGAATCCCGTCCGCGAGGCTTCGCTCGATGGTTTCGCCCTTGTAGACGACGCCTTTGGCGATGCCTCGGGTCGTGCCACAATCGTGCTTGGTGATGACGACGTTCTGCGCGACGTCGGCCAGCTTTCGGGTCAGATAGCCCGAGTCGGCCGTCTTGAGGGCGGTGTCCGCCAAACCCTTTCGAGCTCCGTGCGTCGAGCTAAAGTATTCGAGCACCGATAGACCGGTCCGGAAGTTGGCCTTGATAGGCTCTTCGATGATCTCGCCGTTCGGCTTGGCCATCAAGCCTCGCATGCCGGCCAACTGTCGAATCTGGTCGACGCCGCCTCGTGCACCCGAGTGAGCCATCAGGTAAATGGGGTTCAGGTACTGCTGGCCGTGACGCTCGTCGTTTTCCAATTCGAGCATCATCGCCTTCGTGATTTCGTCGCGAGCGTGCGTCCAGGTGTCGAGAACTTGGTTGTAACGCTCGGGGCCGGTGATGAGGCCTCGCTGATAATTTCGCCAGTGCTGGGCCACTTGCTTTTCAGCAGCGGTGATGACCGAGTCCTTGATCGACGGCGTCTTGAGATCGTCGGTGGCAAAAGATAAGCCACTGCGCGTCGCCTCGCGGAAGCCAGTCTCTTTCATCCGATCGAGCAGGTCGATCGTTTCGCGACGACCAAGCTGCCGATAGCAGTCCGCGATGATGCCGGCGAGTTGTTTCTGACCGTTCGACTGGTTGTAGTACGCCATGTCCTTGTGAATGATTTCGTTGAAGAGGGCCCGGCCAACCGTTGTCTCGAACAACTGGCCCGGTTGATGGGTATCGGCCCCTTCGCCGATTACCTTTTGTCCCTTGGGAAGACGAAGCTTGATCTTCGCGTGCATGCCGATCTTACCGAGTGCGAAGGCGAGTGAGACTTCGGTCGAGTTGCCGAACACTCGTCCTTCGCCCAGTTCGCCTCGGCGTGGACAGGTCATGAAGTAGCAACCCATGACGATGTCCTGGGCAGGGCTGATGATGGGCGCCCCGTTGGCGGGCGAGAAAATGTTGTTGGTCGACATCATCAGCGTCTGCGCTTCGACCTGTGCTTCGATCGACAGGGGAAGGTGGACTGCCATCTGGTCGCCGTCAAAGTCGGCATTGAAGCCCTTGCAGACGAGCGGGTGAATCTTGATCGCGTTTCCTTCGATCAAGACCGGCTCGAACGCTTGAATACCCATTCGGTGCAGGGTAGGAGCTCGGTTGAGCAGGACCGGGTGATTCTGCACGACCTCTTCGAGAATGTCCCAAACGGGTTCTTCTTTGCGCTCGAGCATCTTTTTAGCGCTCTTGATCGTGTCGGCATGGCCGAGCTCTTTCAAGCGACGGATGATGAAGGGTTGAAAGAGTTCCAGCGCGATCTTGCGCGCTGGCAAGCCGCACTGATGCAACTTCAGATCAGGACCGACGACGATGACGCTTCGGGCCGAGTAATCGACGCGTTTGCCGAGCAGGTTTTCACGGAATCGGCCCTGCTTGCCTTTGATCATGTCGGTCAAGCTCTTCAGCGGTCGATTCGATGAACCGAGGACCGGCCGTTTGCAGCGGTTGTTGTCGAACAGGGCATCGACGGATTGCTGCAACATTCGTTTTTCGTTGCGGATGATGACTTCCGGTGCGTTCAGATCGACCAACTTCTTGAGCCGATTGTTGCGGTTGATGATTCGGCGATAGAGATCGTTCAAATCACTGGTCGCGAAGTTGCCGCTGTCGAGAAGAACCAGTGGCCGAAGGTCCGGCGGAATGACCGGCACCACGTCGAGTACCATCCACTCGGGGCTGTTCTGGCTATCGCGAAGCGATTCGATCACTTTGAGCCGCTTGCTGAGTTCCTTTTGCTTTTGCTTGCTGTTGGTCTTGCTGAGCTCTTCGCGCAGCTTGTCGGGGAGCTGAACCAGATCGAGCTTCTTTAGCAACCGACGAACGGCGTCGGCACCCATGTCCGCTTCAAAGCCGTCGCCGTACTGCTCGCGCGCCTTGCGATACTCTTCATCCGTGAGGAGCTGCCGTTCTTTGAGGGGTGAGTCGGCCGGGTCGACAACGACGTAGTCTTGGTAGTAGATGACCTTTTCCAGCGCGGTTGTGCGCATGTCGAGGAGAGTTCCGAGTCGGCTGGGCATTGCCTTGAAGAACCAGATATGAACGACGGGGGCCGCCAATTCAATATGCCCCATTCGCTTTCGTCGAACTCGGCTATGGGTGACCTTCACGCCGCAACGATCGCAGATCATCCCCTTGTACTTCATGCCGCGATACTTGCCGCAGGCGCATTCCCAGTCCTTCTCTGGCCCGAAGATTCGTTCGCAGAACAGGCCGTCCTTTTCGGGACGGTAAGTTCGGTAGTTGATCGTTTCGGGTTTCTTGACCTCGCCGAAGGACCAGCTTCGGATGTCGTGCGGGCCAGCCAAGCTGATCCGAACGGCGCCGTAGTCATTGATGCGGTCGTAAACGTGTTCGCCGATACTCACGCCGATCACTCCTTCTCTTCGCCGAGGTCACCGGAAGGGAGGTCCCTTCTGGGTGGGCGACCGATGAACTTTGCCGAATCCCTGGTGGGGCATCATCATCGATGACACCCCTATGTCACTTTGTCGAGCCCGTTCCGCTCGGCACCGCCCCCCCCGTCGCTTTCGCCGAGGAGTCTTCGTCGTCGACTCCCTGTTGCTTTCGCAGAGGGGGTAGGCGAGTATGGAACAGCCCGCAGTCCTAGAACCGCTTTTTCTCCAGTTGGAGATTGAGCGCTAAGCCGCGAATTTCGTTGGTCAACACTTCAAAGCTGGCGGGAGTACCGGCTTCGAGCGTGTTCTGATTTTTGACCATCGATTCGTAGATTTTGGTTCGTCCTTCGACGTCGTCGCTCTTGACGGTGAGCAGTTCCTGAAGAACGTACGCAGCGCCGTAGGCTTCGAGGGCCCAGACTTCCATTTCCCCGAATCGTTGTCCGCCGAACCGAGCCTTACCACCCAAAGGCTGCTGGGTGATGAGCGAGTAGGGTCCGGTTGCCCGAGCGTGAACCTTGTCGTCGACCAAGTGGTGCAGCTTGAGCATGTAGATGTAGCCGACGGTGACATCCTGCTCGAGCGGCTCGCCTGATCGGCCGTCGTAAAGTTTCACTTTGCCATTGGCAGGGAGTCCCTGTTCTTTCAGCAATCGGTTGATCTCGGCTTCGCCGATGCCGTTGAAGACAGGGGTGATCACCTGCAGACCCGCCTTGGCGGCAGCCCAGCCGAGGTGCGTTTCCAAAATCTGGCCGACGTTCATTCGGCTTGGGACGCCCAGCGGATTGAGCATGATCTCGATGGGGGTTCCATCTTCGAGGAAGGGCATGTCTTCCACGGGGAGGATCTTCGAGATAACACCCTTGTTGCCGTGCCTACCCGCCATCTTGTCGCCGACGGAAATTCGGCGTTTGGTCGCCAGGTAAACCTTGACCATTTGCAACACGCCCGAGGGGAGCTCGTCACCCCGTTTGAGGCTGTTGAGGGCACGGTCTCGCTCGTCCAGAGCCGCCTCAACTTTCGGCCAATGCCGACGGTAGACCTCGCGGGCGTTGTCGATTTTCTGCGCGCTGCGAATATCGATCGAGTCGAAGCGGAACTGCTCGGCTTGCTCGGCGGTGACCTTGTCTTCCTTCTCTTTGGCCAGGCCCCGACCTTCCTTGTCCTTGAGCTGCCTACCCAGCGACTCTTCAAACTCGGTGATGAAGGCCCGGAAGGATTCCGAGATCTTCGCGTTGCCCGTCGTTTCGACTTCTTTGAGTTCCTTCTCGAAAGCCTTGCGTTCTTCTTCCGAAAGGCTCATCCGGCGAGAAAACTTCTGCGTGTGGATGACGATGCCTTCGACCCCCGAGGGGACCTCCAGACTGTCATTCTTCACATCTTCACCAGCTCGGCCGAAGATCGCATGAAGGAGTTTCTCTTCGGGAGTCAGTTCGCTTTTCGATTTCGGCGAAACCTTTCCGACGAGGATGTCGCCCGGTCGAACATAAGTTCCGACCCGGATGATCCCGATATCATCAAGATTGCGGAGCACCTTGTCGCTGACGTTGGGGATGTCCCGCGTGAACTCTTCTCGGCCAAGCTTCGTCTCGCGGATTTCAACATCGAACTCCTCGATGTGAATCGAGGTGTAGGTATCTCGCTTGACGAGCTCTTCGCTGATGATGATGGCATCTTCGAAGTTGTAACCTTCCCAAGACATGAACCCGACCAACACGTTGCGGCCGAGCGCCAGTTGTCCCTGGTAGGTAGCAGCGCCGTCGGCGATGACCTGGCCCTTTTTGACCTTCTCGCCGAGCTTGATGATCGGCCGTTGATTGAGGCAGGTGCGCTCATTCAAGCCGACATATTTGCGAAGCTTATGGATCGTGTCGTTGATCACGATTCGTTCGCCGTCAACGAACGTGACGACGCCATCTTCTTCGGTCCGAACAACCATGCTCGAGTTCTCGGCCACGACCCGTTCGAGGCCGGTCGCCACGAGGGGCGGCTCTGCTTCGAGCAGCGGGACCGCTTGTCTCTGCATGTTCGAACCCATCAACGCGCGGTTGGCGTCGTCGTGTTCGAGGAACGGGATCAGCCCGGCCGAAACCCCGACCATTTGCATGGCCGAGACGTCCATCCGTTCGACTTCTTCGCTCTTGAATTGTTGGAACTCACCCGCTTGTCTCGAGGGGACTAGTTTTTCTTTGAACTCTTTGCCGTCGGCCGTCGCGTCGGCGGGCGCGATCTTGAGATGGGTCTCTTCGTCGGCTCGCATCCAGCGAACTTTGTTGGTGATCTTGCCCGTCTCACAAATCCGGTAAGGCGTGATCAAGAAGCCGAGCTCATCAACCTGCGAGAAGATCGCCAAGCTCGAGATGAGGCCGATGTTGGTACCTTCCGGAGTCTCAATGGGACAGATTCGTCCATAGTGCGAGATATGCACATCGCGGACTTCGAACCCAGCTCGCTTTCGATTCAATCCACCCGGACCCAGCGCAGACAATCGGCGTTCATGGGTCAATTGGCTGAGCGGGTTGGTTTGATCGACCACCTGGCTCAGTTCGCCCCGGCCAAAGAAATAATCAATGGCCGCCGAGACGCTCTTCGGATTGATGAGCGTCCGCGGGGTCATGTCCTCTTGATCCTTCAGGTTCATTCGATCCTGAACGGTTCGACGGAGTTTGAGGAAGCCCTTGCGGAGTTCATCCGCGGCCAATTCGTCGATCGTCCGGAGTCGGCGGTTGCCGAGGTGATCGATATCGTCGAGATCTCCTTCGCCGTCGCGAAGACGCATGATGTACTTGATGCAGTTGATGTAATCGCGAACGTCCAGCGTCATCTTGGTCTCTTCGACCTGCTGATTCAGCTTGCGGTTCATGCGGAAGCGACCGACTCGGCCGAGCCGATAGCGGTTGGCGTCAAAGAACTTCTCCGCGAAGAGAGCCTTCGCCTTTTCGAGCTGCGGCGGGTTGCCGGCCCTGAGTCGCTGATAAATCTTCAGCAACGCCTGCTCGTGCGTCTCGGAGTTATCCTCTTCCAGCGAGTTGAGGATGAGAGGATCCTTGACGGTATCAAGTGTTGAGACCGACTTCCCCTTCAAGCTGCTGTTGGCGATCTTCTTAGCCTGGACCTCTTTGATGGTCTGGCCGGCTTCGACAAAGATCTCGCCGTCGATGGGGTCGATGATGTCATCCGACGCGATCTTACCGACGAGCCCTTCTCCTTCACCGGTTACCTTGATCGGCTTTTCCGGATAGAATTCGCGAAGAATGGCGCCATCGGTGCTGTAGTCAGGCGACATGGCCCGCAGCAAGGTGAGCGCGGAGAACTTCCCGCTCTGGTCGATGCGAACGCCGAGCGTTTCCTTGCGGGTGACGTGGATCTCGACCCAGCTTCCTCGCTCGGGGATGATTCGACACGAGTGGAGCTTCTTGTCGGAGGTCTCCATGTCGTAGACGAAGTCGACGCCTGGGCTGCGGTGAAGCTGACTGACGACAACGCGTTCGGCACCGTTCACGATGAACTCGCCGCCACCGATCATGATGGGGATGTCGCCGAGATAGACTTCTTCTTCGACCGGTTCATCCTTCACGAGACGAAGCGTCACGCGAAAAGGTCGGCCATAGGTGAGGCGAAGTTGTCGGCATTCGTCGGGCGAGTACCGAGGCTTGCCCAGCTCGTAGCGAACGTATTCGAGCTTGTAGGTCCCGTCGTAGCTGTCGATCGGGAAGGTTTCGCGCAGCACGCCTTCCAATCCGAAATCCCCGCGTTCCCCCGAGGGGATATCCAGTTGCAGGAATCGGTCGTACGATTTTGTTTGAATGTCCGTGAGGGGAGGAACCCTCATGTTGTCCATTTCGGTCCCATACTTACGGACCTGCTTGTAATGGACACGGCGCTGTGAGGTGACAGGCATGCAGTCGGCTCCACCAAATACGATGAGCCACCGCGACCCTGGGGGTCGGGTGGTGTGACGTTCAAATCGCGCGAGTGATGCGAGAGGTCTCGAAGACCAGAGGTCCTACCTCCTGCAGAACCAGGCAGAGTGTGAGAGGGCGACGCAGATTCAAACAGGTCGCCATACGCTCCACCAGGCAAGTTCCCTCCATCATGTGCAATCACTGTACCGAAAGCAGGAGGGATTGACAACAAAGCTTCCGAAGATTTCGTCCGCAGGCCGATCGATGAAACCCCACCGTCGGCCCCGAAACCAGCCAAAATCGTTTCCAATACCAGTCTTTCTGAATCTTTCTCGGCAACAAGAATTGTTGGCCGAAAGTTCTCCCCAATCGCTTCTCTGGGGCTTCTTTTCGCGGTCCTCCCATCGTGGGATTCTCGCGTCCTACAGCCCTGAAAAAAGCGACTGGGAAAAGACCAGCAACTGGTTTAGGCGATCTTGGCGGTGGCGCCCGCTTCTTCGAGCTTCTTCTTGAGAGCGTCGGCATCGGCCTTGGCAATCGCGGTCTTCACAGGCTTGGGAGCCCCTTCGACCAGATCCTTGGCTTCCTTCAGCCCCAAGCCCGTCGCTTCGCGAACGACCTTGATGACGTTGATCTTGTTCGCACCGAAGGATTCGAGGATGACGTCGAACTCGGTCTTCTCCTCGACCGGAGCGGCTGCCGCGGCTCCGCCGGCAGGGCCGGCCATCATGATGGCGCCACCCGCGGCCGGCTTGATGCCGTGAACCTGCTCGAGGTAGTCCGCTAGTTCTTTCGCCTTCAGGAGCGACAGAGCTACGATCTGATCGCCCAGCGCCTTGATCTCATCAGTAAACGTCGCTGTCGCTTCGGACATGGTAAAGAACCCTTTCTAAACTCAGAACCTTTGTTGGCTTTCCAACGTGGCCGGGACAACCAAACCCGGCCATCAGCTCGACCCGCACCAACCGGCAAGGGTCGAATGTCTCTTGTCGATCCGGCTTAAGCGCTGGCCGGCGCCTCTTCTGCCGGCGTTTCGTCGGGCTCGGCCTTTTGCTTGATCTGGCCGGCAATCGTTCCACCGGGACCCAGAAGGGCTCCCGCGATGTTGGCACCAGGCGAGAGGATCGTCCCCACGATCTGCCCCAGCAGTTCGAGGCGAGAGGGAAGCTTTGAGAGAGCATCGACTCCCTTGGCATCAAGCGTTTGACCGCCGACGCTGGCTCCCTTCACCTGCAGTTTCTCGATCTTCTTGGCCCACTCGGTGATCTCGCGGGCCAGCGAGACAATGTCTTCGCCTCCCCAGACGACCGCAGAAGAACCTAAGAGAGCCGACTCGACCCCGGCGTGGCCACTCTCGCGCAGGACCTTGACCGCAAGCGTGTTCTTGACCACCTGCAGATCGATCCCCTTCTTGCGAAGAAGAATCCGCAGCTTGTTGGTTTCGGTCGCGGCCATGCCGACAACATTCACAAAAAGAACCTCTTCCGCTTTGCCGAACCGCTTTCGGTACTCGCGGATCTCGAGATCCTTGACAAACTTACTCATCGCCTGACCGCCTTACTCCAACTGTCTTTGAACGCGAATGGTGTCTTGCCGATGGTCGCGTGTTAGATCGACACCTTAATTCCAGGGCTCATGGTGGCGCTGATTGTCACCCCCTGAACAAAGACCCCTTTCACGCTCGACGGACGCGCTTGCCGAATCGTCGTCACCAACGTTCGGATGTTGTCGACCAGGGCCTGGTCGGTGAAGCTGACCTTGCCCACCAAAACATGCAGATTGCCCGACGGGTCGGTGCGATATTCGACCTTGCCCGCCTTAAACTCGCGGACAGCCGTCGCAATATCATTGGTCACCGTGCCGTTTTTCGGGGTCGGCATCAACCCCTTGGGGCCGAGAACTCGGCCGAGTGGGCCGACCACCCCCATCATGTCCGAGGTCGCCAAGCACATGTCAAAATCGGTGAAGCCTTCTTTGATTCGCTTGGCCAGATCATCCGCTCCGACGATGTCGGCACCGGCGGCCTTAGCCTTCTCTTCGTTATCACCCTTCGCGAAAACCGCCACTCGCACGGTCTTGCCGATGCCATGAGGTAGACTGATCGCACCGCGGATGTTTTGGTCAGCCAATTTCGGATCCACCCCCAGCCGTAATACGGTTTCGACGCTCTGGTCGAATTTGGTGGTGGCGAATTTCTTCAGGAGGGCTACCGCTTCTTCCAGCGAGACGGGGTTGGGGCTGATCTTGCTGAAAAGCTCGCGGTATCGCTTCGATCTTTTTGCCATGGTTCCCTCGGAGTCTGGGTCTCAGCGAACAGCCTCAACAAAGAGGCCACTCTCCCCGACAACTCTCGATTCCTAAGTCCGTTCCTAAAACTTTCGCTTGTCGATCCTCTTTCCCGACTGCGTCGATTGCTCCGATGAAGGATCAAACGAGGTTGTCAGGACCGATTCATCGATCAAGCACTTTTGTCGACGGCTTTTTTAGCCGACGACGGTGATTCCCATGCTTCGAGCCGTCCCCTCGATGATGCGACAAGCATGGTCAACATCTCGGGCATTCAGATCCTCGAACTTTTTGGTGGCGATCTCTTTCACCTGGTCCTTCGTGACCTGGCCCACCTTTTCCGTCCGAGGATTCCCGGCCCCTTTGGCCACGCCAGCCGCCTGCTTGAGCAGGACCGATGCCGGTGGGCTCTTGAGGATGAACTCGAAACTGCGGTCGCTATAGACCGTGATGATGACCGGGGTCGTGACCCCCATCATTTCCTTCGTGCGGGCGTTAAACTCCTGGACGAACTTGCCGATGTTCACGCCGTGCTGGCCCAGTGCCGGACCGACAGGGGGGCTCGGCGTTGCCTGGCCACCCGGACATTGCAGCTTGATCTGAGCTGTAACTACTTTCGCCATCGGTCCTTCTGCCTATTAAACCAAGGTCGGCTCAGCCAACCCTTCCTCCAGGCCCGCCACGCTTCGACGAAGGCATTCTTCAAGACGTATCTAAGTACGAATCAAGCAGATGCTTGGCAAGCATCCGCTCGCGTAAATCGAGAAAACGTTGCCGACCTCGGGATCTTCATTCAAGGAGACTCTTTTCTGCTCATCCTCGATATCTCGTTTCGATGGGTGCAGGCCCAAGAGTCTCTCTTAACCAAGAACGCATCCCGGCATCAGAGAGGTCGTCGCCCGTGTCATTAATCTCGTGCCGGCTCGGCAGGTGGGAAGAGCGATTGATCGTGATTAGGAGAGCTCTCTCGTCCTTGATGGGAATCGATCGCGACCGCGCGGCATCGGTCACTGCTAGGGTTATGTCAGCGTGCGTCGCGAGCGATAAATCGGTTCGCAAGTGGGCAAAGGGAGAGATGCTTGGGGCTTTCGACATTGACTACCGAGGGGAGGGCGGTATGCTGAAAGGGTTGACTGCGATTGATTTTTTGGCTGTGACCTGCACGAGATCCTCCCATTCTTTCTTCGCACTGACAGTTGAGTTCTTTCATTGCGTCGCGCCTAGATCCCTTCCTGTGGAAGGCCTACCTGTCGCACGCCTCGTTCCAGAGGAGCCCTCGGTTGGGCAAGAATCTTTTTGTGGGTAATCTGTCGTTTCAGATCACGGATAAAGAATTGCGGGAACTCTTCGACGCCCATGGCGAAGTGGTCTCAGCCAAAGTTGTCAAAGACCGGGAAACGAATCGGTCGAAGGGTTTTGGTTTTGTCGAGATGATGACGGAGGAAGCCGCCCAGGCTGCCATCACCGCTCTCAACGGCCAATTCCATGATGGTCGCTCGCTGAACGTCAATGAAGCCAAGCCCCGTGAATCAGGCACCGGCGGATTTCGTTCTGGTCCTCCCCGCGGCGGCGGTGGTGGCGGTGGTTCGTATGGCGGCGGCGGCGGTGGCGGCGGCGGTTCATACGGCGGTGGCGGTGGTGGTGGCGGCGGTCGACGTCGTCCCTACTAACTCGGTGCCGATCTAATTCAAGAGCAGGCCTCGACCCGAAGGCCTGTGGATAAAACTTTCATTCGCCCGGCGGGTTGATTCGCCGGGCGATTTTGCTGGTACTGTCTCCCATGGGCAGAGAGATTGAGCATGTCATCCGAACCCAGTGACGACGACTCCGAAAATCGGTTGCCTGCCGACTGGAAAAGCCAGCGCGATAGCTACGACCGAGCCTCGGCTGTCAATTACGCCCGTATTCTCCGCGGCCTGCGAGCCGTGGGCAGCATGTCGAGCGAGGAATGCGAAAGAGCCGCCTTCGTCCTCGTCGAAAAAGAGAACTGCCTGCGAAAGGGTCTCGAGTACGAAAACGACTAGGATTCCTTGAAATTCGATCCCGAAGTAATTCCCGAGAACCACTTCTGGGTGAGCAGGCTGACGAATAAAGAACGAGTTCTCCGAGAGTCCATCCCATGGATCAGGGAGATGGGAGATCAGAAATTAGGGAGGAGTCGCTCCGAGCGAAAGGAGCGGGCCCCTTGATCAACCCGTGCCCATGGAGGCTCGTCGCGAAAGATCTAAGAACAATCGCCTAGAGCCCCCCGTGTTCAAAGAGCAGTCAGGGAGAGAGCATGTCGGAAGAAATGGTCACGATGGTGCGAGGTCGCACGAACTCGCTCAAGTCGCTTCTCAATAAGCACGGATTCCTTTGGTCGGAGAAAGGGTATTGGACCCGCTCACCTGCCTTCAGTCAGGTCGACAGGCAAGCATTCGAGACCGAGATCCGGACGGCCGGCGCCCCTTCTGATTTGGAAGTCCGCGACATCCGCAAAGCCTGGGCATAGAGAAGTCGGACCCCGGCCTGTCACACCTCCATCAAGTAATTGATCAAGACCCATCGATCGATACTCACCCATCAAAAACCGCCCGTCGCGGCTTTAAGGGGCCGAGGTGCGCTTGCCACCCCCCCTCGAGGGTCCGCCCCATTTGGCGAATCAATGAGCGGCTTTTTCTTCATGAATATCGATGGGGACAAAGGTGGAGGATGCTCGGCAAGCAAATCTCGTTGTCAATCGAGAAAAGCGCGGCCGAGATGAAGCAATCCATCCAAACCAGGAGCCGAAATCCTTCGTTTAACAACGTGGCTTCGTGGTCGTGGTGAACAACGACCGAACCCGTCTTGCCATGTTCGATCTAGGAGTATCCCTAGTCCAGGGACACTTTTGCGGTCGGTTGAAATTGTTGCCCTTCGAATTGATTCGCTGGAGGCGGATCATTGATGAAAAAATGGGATATCAGCGAAAAATGACGGAAAAGTTCTCGATTGACACTTGGCACGACTAGATTCTGGATGGTTGAATTTTTCAGCATTTCAACAAGTCCATAGCCTGGAGTCGATCGGAAATGCGACACGCCTACTCAGTTCTTGGGATCATTTTTTCGAGCATACTGCCTTTCCAAATCGCCGTTGCGGCTCCGACGCCTATCACGTTCGACGTAGATCCGACGCGGAGTTCCCTGACTTGGGATTTGAAGTTCGTTCTCGGCAACTTGGTTGTCCCTATTTCCGAGGCAACGCCAGGGTCAGGAACATCTCCCATCGATGGTACTTTCACTGGCTTTTTCGATCCTGTCGCAAATACTGTTTCGGTCGATGTTCCATCGAACGCGATTTTCCAGCCAGACACCCGCGTGCTGACACCGAGCTGGCCAAATCTTGGATTGCTTTCAAGCATCGGCGGAACAATAGATGTGCCAGGGCTCCTTTCAGGCTTTGCCTCTGTTCGGAACGCAAACTATGGGCTCAGGTATTTCATTAATTCGTTCCGCCCCGATGAGATCGCAGTCGGGACGACAGTGGGAACGGGTATCTTTAACCTTGCCACGAGCTATTCAGCTTCAATCGATTACGACTTTACCGGCGTCGCAACACTGAAGGGAACCTATTCGTCCAGCTTGCTTTATGCGCCTGGAGACGTGATTGGAACCTACACCAGGCTAAGCAGCAACACTGGCGAGTTCGTCGTGAGGAATCTTGATCGACCGGTGCCTCTCGGCGTAATTCAAGTTGGTTCTATCTTCATACCGGGAGAGCTTCGTCTAAAGGGTGATTTCGTTGCGCAAATCACCTTTGTGCCGGAAGTCAGTCCAGGCATTCTGCTCAGCTTTGGGATACTTCCCGTTGTAGCGTGGACGCTGATGATGCGACGTCGCCAGCAATAAAGGGTATCCGGGGTCATTACAATTAACGCCGGGCGCTGTTTGAAGACTTGGATAACTACCGGAGAGTCTCGAAGATTACCGAAATCAATCATTCCCGAAACAGCCGAGTTTTTGCATTGTTATTTCGTCCCGAAGAAGAGAGGTGTTCATTGAGATTGGTCTCCTTTGCCTTTGCCCTGATGTTGGTGTTCACGTCTAATGCGATGAGCGCGGTCGTGATCGGCGCGTTTGCTTCCCCAAGGCAAGGGGAGCTTGCATTGGTGGGAGGTGGGACCTTCGGACAGACGATCGCCTCCTTTATCGTCAACAATTACCCTGGAGCTCAATTGGTGGGGACACAGCAATTGACAACGTCGTTTTTGTCGACCGTCGATATGGTCATCGTCAATTCCGCGTCGGGATTCGGTGTGGGGACGACGCTGTCGGCGAGCGAGCAGACGGCGCTTTTGGATTTCGTCAGATCTGGCAAAGGAGCGATCGTGATTGCCGATGGCAATCCCACCGACGCGGGGAACAGCTTTGGTGCTCCGTTTGGTGTTACGACGGGGCAGGCTACGAGCTCGCAGGGGAAGTTCACCGCGCCGACGCATCCGGTGGCGAGCGGGCCCTTCGGCACGGTGTCGACGTTCTTCGTGGATCCGATTGGAGACGCTGATGCATTTTTCTCGATCGGCCCATACGCCTCGGTGATTGGACGCGCGGGTATTGATGGCAGTGGTGCGCCAGTCGTCTTGAGCATCCCAGAAGGGCAAATTTCGCCCGGTAGCGGTCGAGTCATCCTCTTCTCCGACGCGGTGATTCCAGGATGGAGCGCTTTGACGAATACGGGCCTACTCCTCAACGCGATCGACTATGTCTCGCGAGTACCGGAGATTTCGTCGAGCGGACTGGCAGGAATCGGGATGATGCTAGCAGGTGTTTGCCTTGCGATGAGACGCGGGCTAAGGGAAGTGTCAACCTAATACAAATCGACCAGCACGTTGAGGCGAAACGGGAAAGCGAACAGTTGTCTAGAGCACCGCTCTATACCGGTTCGACTTGCCAGTATTCGAGTTCGACGGGCGTGGGGCGGTTGAAGACGTTGACGATGACGCGGACGAGTCCCTTCGATTCGATCACTTCGTCGACGTTTCCTTCGAAGTTTTCGAAGGCCCCTTCCTTGATCTTGACGCGGTCGCCCTTGTCGAAGCTGATCTTGAGTCGAGGTTGCTTTTCCTCGGCGGCCTTTTCTTTTCGGCCAAGCATGCGGGCGACGTCGTCCGCGGTCATCGCGACCGGTTTGCCGCCGGACCCGACGAAATCACCCACGCCGGGCGTTTCGCGGATGGTGAACCAAGTATCTTCATCCATGATCATTCGGCACATGATGTAACCGGGATAGAACTTTCGCTCCATCACTCGTTTCTTGCCCCCCTTCATCTCCGTCACTTTTTCGGTGGGGACAACGACCTCGGCCACGCGCTCTTCGATGCCGGCAATCTTGAGCCGACGGAGGATGGCATCGCGGATGGAGTTTTCTCTGTTGCTTTGAACCTTCAGGACGTACCACTGGTTTTCGTCCGCGGGCGTTTCTTCCGCCGTTGGCTCGGTCGATTCGACCGGGGCGGACTCCTCTTGGGGGGAGCCGACCTCATCGGAGTGTTCGTTAATGACGTTTTCTTCTTCCAAAGACATCAGGGTACTCTTTCACGACGGGCCGACCGCGTGGGCTTTCGGTGCCCGAGGTCGGCAACCCGCGAGTCAACTACATGTTGGATCCCGGCAGGAACAGCCCGGGGATCCGGAGCACACCAATCTGGTACAGCAGAAATCGCCAGACGATGTCGGTGATGAACAGAAACAGTGCCAGGATGATGACATTGGCCAGGATGACGAAGGTGGCCGCCCGAAGTTCGCGAGCGGTGGGCCACTTGACCTTCACCATTTCACTTTCGGTGGCGATGAGGAAATCCGCAAAAGGAGGAAAATGAATCATCCGATAGGCAATCCACGCGGCCAAACCGCCAAGCACGACCGGGAGACCCCACTTCCAAATTGGTTGGTCGTTGGGAAAGATTTGGCTCCAGGCGTAACCGCCGTAGGCGATCAGAACAAGCAAGGCGATGAGCGTTCCCAGGCGAGCGTAGTTCCCTTGACCGGCCTTGTAGACGGTGCCCGAAAAGAGCGTTCGCCAAAGTTCCGATTGACCCATTGACATGGTTGCCATCGACTACCTATCCATCCTCACGAAAAAACGTCTGTCTAGGGGAAGCACTGCCCCCGACCTTCATCATCAATGATTCGCGACAATAACACAAGGGCCGTCCTAGGCAACCATTGTGCCGGACGGCCCATCGCGGATCCGACGATGACATCACATTGGGGTCGGCCCCGGTTCGTCTGACCCCACCCCGTTGTCCTAAGAAGCCGATCTCGGCCACCTAGTCTTTGAGCCTTCGGGGCCGAACCTCCAACCCACGAGCAGGGGCGGAGGGACTTGAACCCCCAACCGCTGGTTTTGGAAACCAGTGCTCTACCGATTGAGCTACACCCCTTCGGCAACAAGGCTTGGCCGATGGCAGGTAAGCGTTCGATCGCGTCCCGTCCATCCAGCCCAGACCTTTTGCAGGAGCTTCTGGGTTACGTCCAGGGCCACTTTTTTCAGAGTGACCCCGATGCCTCTTTCCGCTCCGTGCCGTGTCGAGAACCGGTCGTTACACAAGGATCTTGGTGACGACGCCGGCACCGATGGTCTTACCACCTTCGCGGATAGCGAAGCGGAGGTTCTCCTCCATCGCGACAGGCTTTTGTAATTCGACGGTCAACTCGACGTTGTCGCCGGGCATACACATTTCGGCCCCACCCTGCAGGACGGCCGACCCGGTGACGTCGGTCGTTCGGAAGAAGAACTGGGGTCGATAGCCGCTAAAGAACGGCGTATGTCGACCACCTTCTTCCTTCGAGAGGACGTAGACCTTGGCTTCGAACTTGGTGTGTGGGGTGATCGACCCGACCTTCGCCACGACGTGGCCTCGCTCGAGATCGGTCTTTTCCACACCTCGAAGGAGGATGCCGACGTTGTCGCCTGCCATGCCCGAATCGAGCGTTTTGTTGAACATTTCGACGCCGGTCACGACGGTCTTCTTGCCGGCCCCCAGGCCGACGATCTCGGCTTCGTCGCCGACCTTGATCATACCGCGTTCGATACGACCGGTGCCGACCGTTCCGCGGCCTTTGATCGAGAAAACGTCTTCGATGCTCATGAGGAACGGCTTGTCGGTCTCTCGGACGGGGTCCGGGATGTAGCTATCCAGAGCATCGATCAGTTCGTCAATGCACTTGCCGGCGGTATCGTCGGCAGGATTCTGATAGACCGGCAGCGCGCTGCCACGGACGACCGGGACATCATCGCCGGGGAACTCGTACTTGCTGAGCAGGTCGCGAACTTCGACTTCGACGAGGTCCAGCAATTCGGCGTCATCCACGAGGTCGATCTTGTTCAAAAAGACGACCACGGCGGGGACATTGACCTGTCGAGCAAGAAGGATGTGCTCGCGGGTTTGCGGCATGGGGCCGTCGGCGGCGTCCACCACGAGGATAGCACCGTCCATCTGAGCAGCGCCGGTGATCATGTTCTTGATGTAATCGGCGTGACCGGGGCAGTCGATGTGAGCGTAGTGACGCTTCTTCGATTCGTACTCGACGTGGGCGACCGAGATCGTCACGATCTTGGAGGCGTCACGAACGGTTCCGCCCTTGGCAATATCCGCATAGGACTTGCCCTTGGTGCCGAATTTATGGCTCTGACGGGCCATGATGGCGGCCGTCAGGGTTGTTTTGCCGTGATCGATGTGGCCGATCGTGCCGACATTGACGTGCGGCTTGGTACGATTGAAATTTTCCTTCGCCATTGCAACTCCCTAGCGTCACTAAGAACGTAAAGCTTCAACATCGATCGGCCGCACTGGCCCGATCCCCATCATCAGTCATAGCGATCTGAGACGAAAGCTGCTGAAGGGATTTGAACCCTTGACCTCGTCCTTACCAAGGACGCGCTCTACCACTGAGCTACAGCAGCAGCCTCCGGTGCCGGGCCGCTAAGCTCGGGTCCGAGCTACGGAAGCCGCAGCGAGCACCCCGTGGGTCGCTCCGTCGCCGTTCCTGCGGCACGTTCTACGGCCGTGTCGGGCCAACGTCCACGCCGAACTGATTTCCCTGCGAGCGCTCCGCACCAACGCGAATGCGGACCAAAGTCAGCAACATCGCAAGCCCCGCATCCCGCATCGGGCCAAACAACCCGAGGCCGAAAAAATCAGAGAGCGGGCGAAGGGAATCGAACCCTCACTACCAGCTTGGAAGGCTGGGACTCTACCATTGAGCTACGCCCGCATGACCGAAGGCCCGAACTCGCAGATTCCTAGGAAAAACGTTGTCGGACGATTCGATCTTGATCAGTGGAGGGTGAGGGATTCGAACCCCCGTAGGCAGTGCCAGCGGATTTACAGTCCGCCCCCATTAGCCGCTCGGGCAACCCTCCATTTTTTTCCCGAACAACCGGACCGGCCTTCCCGCGCTGGCCCGGCTCTTCGATCGTTTACAGGGCCTCCGAAAGGAGGCCGCTGGCTAGGATCGAGAGAGTCGGCAAAGCTAGCGGCGAGAATCGAACTCGCAACCTTCGGTTTACAAAACCGGTGCTCTGCCAATTGAGCTACGCTAGCGCGTAGATCCCGTGCAATGTACGGGTGTTCGTCGTCTATTCAAGGTCAAAACGATGGATCCGCCAAGCTCTGTTCTCGCGATGACACCGACGGAGATCACCGGCACGGGGGCTTTTGCCGCACAACCGAGACCGATCGATCTGGCTCAAGGCGGGCCCGAAACTTCCTCCTTGTCTCCATGGAGAAAGAATTCCAAGAAGCTTCGCCCTCACAAGACCGATTTTCGGTGGAGGGAGTTCGCTACAAAAAAGATTGCTCGCGTCTGAGATTGGCTTGATGGACTGATCGGGTTGATTTCGTCCCTTGACAGGGGGAGGAAGCTCGCCATAAAGTCCGCTGGCTCGCCAGTTTTTGCCCCGCAGCTAGGCGATCATCCTGGCCAAACGACCGTCAAGGGAGTGATCACCTTTGTGGGCTCTCATCAGCGATATCCACAGCAATTACGAAGCCCTTCTGGCGGTTGCCGACGACATTGAAAAGCACAACGTCGAGAAAGTTATTTGTCTGGGGGATATTGTCGGCTACGGGCCCAATCCATGCGAATGTGTGGATTTGGTGATGGATTGTGACGTCGCGATTCTCGGCAACCACGATCAAGGTGCTCTCTTCGATCCCGAGGGATTCAACTCCGGTGCCGAGCGAGCGATTTTCTGGACCAGGACGCAGCTCGAGAACGCCCGCGACCCGATGGCCGAGGCTCGGTGGGAGTTCCTGGGAGATCGACCCCGGATGCACAAAGAGGGGAACCGACTCTTCGTGCACGGATCGGCGCGCAACCCGCTGAACGAATATGTATTTCCAGAAGACATCTACAACCCCAACAAGATGGAAAAGATCTTTCTCCTCGTCGATCAGTATTGTTTTCAGGGGCACACGCACGTCCCGGGGATTTTTACGCAGTCGCTGCAATTCTTATCGCCGGCGGATGTCAATTACCGCTATCGGCTTGATCAACAGAAGACGCTCGTCAATGTCGGTTCGGTTGGCCAGCCGCGCGACAATGACCCGCGAGCCTGTTACGTTCTTCTCGATGATGACTCGGTGATTTTTCGTCGAGTCGAGTACGATGTGCAGACGACGCGCAGCAAAATCCACGCTATTGCCGACCTCGACAAATACCTAGGCGATCGCCTTCTGGATGGCCGATAAAGAGAATCCAGCAATGTCTATCCCTCGTCACCCGCTTCGCATTGGCATGGTGGGGGCAGGCATGATTTTTGATGAGACGTATCGCCCGGCGTTCGAAAAACTTCGCCGACAACCGATCTATGTTCGCGAAACGGGTCTGGTGGATGTGGCGTTGACGGCGCTTGCCAGTCGCACCGGACATCGCGCGGTGAGAATTCAAAAGGAAGCCGATGGAGCGCTGGGGCCGTTTCAGATTCTGACCGGCGAGGAAGGCTTCGAATCGCTGTTGCACTCGGATGTGTCGGCAATCTGTATCGCGACTCCCGATGATCGTCACTTCGAATTGGCGCGACGAGTTCTCGAAGCCGGCAAGCATGTACTGATCGAAAAGCCAAGCGTTTTGTCGCTGGCGGAACTCGACGCTCTGGATGCGATCGCTCGGTCGCATCAACGTCTTGCCAAAGTCGTCTACCACAAGTTGCTGGATCCCGATCACAAGAAGCTTCGAACACTGGTGGTCGATGGCGTGCTCGACCAGGTGACGAGTGGATACTGTTCTTTGCTGGAACCCAAGTCGATCGCCCTGGGGCAGTTTACCGAGTGGATTGCGGGACGAAATCCGGGAACGTATGTTGCTGTCCATTACATCAAGCTGGTCGATTTCACCTTTGGCGGCAGGTTGAAGCGAATCTCGGCCAGCGGGCAGCGGGGCACCGTGGGGACGCCGGTCGGCTCGACGTGGGACTCGGTCCAGCTTCGATTGGAATACGAGTACGATTCCGGACGCGACGCGACGTTTGATATTCACACCAGTTGGGTTCATCCCGATAATTTCCCGGGCTATGTCGAGCAAGAAGTGCAATTTCGATTTGTGAATGGAGTCTGGAACGGGCATAGCCGAAAACGGGGCGTCGAATTGACGGTGGAAAATCGGACGCCCACCGAACTCAAGAGCACGATCAACAACCATTACAACGCTCGATTTCTCGAACCCTGGGGAGATCGAACGCAGCGTGGCTACGGGGTCGAAGTGATCGAACGATTCTTTGAAGAAGTTGCTTTTGTCGAATGGGGCGGGGATCTCGACGATCGACCCAATCGCTGGCAATCGATTCGCAAACTGAAGTACAACGACCTTTCCAGCGACCGCCCGTCGGTGGCGGCGGTGCAGGGGATGGAAGCGATTCTGCAGTCGGCCGCCCGGGGAGATGCGGGCTCGGTGGTGACCGTCGATTCGCCCCAGGGTGGCTTGGTTCAGTGGTCGATCGGCCAGCAGAATCCAGTGGTTCTCTACGGGCCGAAAATTTACGGCGAGCGAGCCCCTGAGCAAGAGCCGATCTGATTTGATTGCCGATTCTGCGCGTAGAACGTATCTTGGGCGTCGAATGAGATCGCTGGCCCTGTCGCCGGCGGAGACCCCCAATCACGGAGTGAGTATCGCATGGGACTTTTTACCGGAAAGAAGGGACTCGTCTTTGGGGTCGCCAACGATCGGAGTATCGCCTGGGCCATCAGCGAAGCGCTCTTTGCGGAGGGGGCCGAACTTGCCTTCACGCATCTTCCCGGTGAGAGAAGCGGTCGGCGAGTTCATCAATTGGTCGATCCCAAGGGGGCAAAAATTGTCCTCTCGTGCGATGTGCAAAAGGACGAGGATCTGGATGCCGTCTTTGCCCATGTGAAAGATCAGATGGGAGAGATCGATTTCTGCATTCACTCGGTGGCATTCGCTCCGACGGACGAATTGAAGGTCTCCTACTCGGAGGCGAGCCGGGCCGGTTGGCATCTGGCCATGGATATCAGCGCTTACAGCGTGGTGGCGATCGCGCGAAGGGCGGCGGCGATCATGCCCAGGGGAGGCTCGATTGTGGCGCTGACCTATTTCGGCGGCGAGAAAGTGATTCCGGGCTACAACCTGATGGGGGTCTGCAAAGCGGCTCTCGAACATAGCGTGCGATATCTCGCTTACGATCTGGGTCGGCAGAAAATCCGCGTCAATTCCCTGTCGGCCGGCCCCATGAGGACACTCGCGTCCGCGGGAATTCCCAACATCGACGAGATGCACGATTATCAAGCTCAGAAGTCGCCGCTCGGACGAAAAGTGGAGTTCGAAGAGCTAGGGAAAGCAGGGATCTATCTCCTTTCCGATATGTCCACCGCCGTCACGGGCGAAACTCACCACGTCGATTGTGGCTACAACATCATGGGGATCTGATTTCACCGGGCTGCCGGCATCGGCCCCGGTTTAATTTCCCCGTCCGCTTCTTCGGTCCGCCTGCGAAGATGCCGGTGAGTGGCTTGGCCCTACAATAGGGCCTGACGCGGAGCTATTCTTCGAACCCCGCGAGGGATGGTTTCTCTGATTTGCCGACATCGCGATCGGTGAAGAAGGCGTCCTCCATCGCGGTAAATCGAGCAGAAGAGAGTTGGAACTCGGGAGATCGTCGTGGCAACGGTTGCAAGCCCTGCTGGTTCATTGCAAAGCAAGATCCACCATGCGAAGGAAGAACTTGATCGCCATCTGCGAGAGATCGTCGCTTGGCATTTTTCGCCCGACACGGGTTGCCCGTTCTGGCTCGAGAAAGCCAAACAGCTTCGCATCAATCCTATCAAGGACGTGCAGAGCTACGAAGACCTGCCAATCTTCGGCCACTTTGAAGACGAATGGCTTCGCGGAGGGCCTCTTCAGCGATGGATTCCTCGCGGGCTCGCGGGAAAACCGACCTACGTCTTCGAGACTGGTGGCACGACCGGCATCCCCAAATCGCGCATCGCCTTTGATGACTTTCGCACCGACTACGAACTCTTCAGCAAAACGCTTCCCGAAGAGTTTTTTCCGATGGGTTCGAATTGGTTGATGCTCGGTCCATCTGGTCCTCGTCGGCTTCGCTTGGCGGTCGAACATTTGTGCCAGTACCGCGGCGGTATCTGCTTTTGTGTCGACCTCGATCCCCGCTGGGTCATCAAGCTGATCAAGAAGGGTTGGCACGAACATCTCGAAGCCTACAAGGATCATGTGATCGATCAGGCAATCAGCATTCTCTCGGCCAAGCATGACGTAAAATGCATGTTCACCACGCCGAAGCTGCTCGAGTCGCTCGCACTTCGGCTGCAAAAGGGAGGCTCCTCGATCCGCAAGATGGGGATCACCGGGATTTTTTCGGGTGGAACCGAATTCACGCCACAGTGGAATAAGTTCGCCCATGAAGAACTTCTCGATGGCGCTTACATGACACCGACCTATGGCAACACGCTGATGGGCTTGGCGGCGAGCAAGCCCTCGGGGCAAGCCGACGGCTACAAGATCAGCTATTACGCGCCGCAGCCTCGCGCGGTGATCGAGGTCGTTTCGTTCGACGACTACACCAAACCAGTTGATTACGGTCAGACCGGTCGAGTCAAACTGACGACCCTCACGAAAGAATTCTTCGTCCCTAGTTTCATGGAACGCGACGAAGGCGAACGCGAGCTGCCTTACGACACGTTCCCTTGGGACGGCGTGAGCGGTGTTCGCCCTTTTCACGAATTGGCCGCCACCACGACGGTCGGTGTCTACTAACAGCTCTTTGTCATCGGGAGCAATCTTTTCGAATTGCTCTGGGGAGGCATGATCTGCCATGCATTTACCGATCATTCGCTGGGGCAAGCCTTACGAGAGTCTCGACAAAGTTCACATTCACCATTTCGAAACCGGCGAGCCTATCGCGACCGTGAGCCAAGCGATCGGCGGCATGGTTCGGAAAGATCTTCTGCAAGCGAAGCGGGCACGCGCTGCCCTGCGACAAATCCCGGCCGGTGAACTTCTCGAACGAGTGAAGCAGGCGGGCGAGCTCTACGCCAATGGCGTTTTGCCGATGGGGGACGCAAAGCAATCTCCCGACGACTTCGTCAAGCAGCAATCTGCTTCGACGGGCATGCCCGAAAGCATGTGCCGAGCCAACCTCGAAAAGAACAAATTCGTCCTCGTCGAGATGGAGAACATTCTTCTTTCGCTGACGCGAGGGCTGGACCTGGGCGTGCTCGGGCGTGGCTTTGGTGAAGAGCGAGGTGTTCCGATCAGTTTTCAGGCACAGGCGCCGGTCTTGGGAGCTGTACTTCCCTCGAATTCGCCGGGCGTCCACACGCTTTGGCTCCCCGTGATTCCGATGCAGTTGGGATTGGTGCTGAAGCCGGGCTCTTCCGAACCTTGGACGCCGTACCGGGTGGCGTCCGCGTTTTTTGAGGCGGGGATTCCCCCCGAGGCGATCTCGATCTATCCCGGCCCGCACGAGGTCGGCGACGCGATTTTGAATGGATGCTCGAAGGCGATGGTCTTCGGCGGGCAAGAGACGATCAACAAGTACAAGAACAATCCGGGTGTGCAGCCTCACGGCCCCGGCTTCTCGAAGATCATGCTCGGCGACGACGTCGTCGATCATTGGCGGGACTATCTCGAGGTGATGGTCGAAAGCGTCGTGAAAAACGGCGGGCGAAGCTGCATCAACTGCTCGGGCATTTGGGTCAGTCGCCATGGCCGAGACATCGCGGACGCTCTTGCTCAGGAACTCGCGAAGATTGAGGTTCGATCGACGACCGACCCCAAGGCCCAGTTGGCCGCCTTCACGACGCCGAAGATGGCCGACGCCGTAAACTCGATGATCGAGTCCGACATGAGCCACCCCGCTGTCGAAGACATGACCGCGATCTATCGGAAGAGTCCGCGTCTGATCAAACAAGCCCGCTGCGACTACTTGCTGCCGACGGTCCTCTATTGCAAGAGTGCCGACGCCCCGGCAGCGAACAAAGAGTACATGTTCCCGTTTGTGAGTGTCGTGGAATGTCCGCAGGACGAAATGATCGAGCGGATGGGGCCGACGCTGGTCCTGACGGCACTCACGGACGACCCCTCCTTGAAGCTTGACCTACTCGAAGCCATCCATGTCGATCGGCTCAATATTGGGCGGGTGCCGACGTCGAGCCTGAATTGGCTGCAGCCGCACGAAGGGAATATCGTCGAGTTCCTCTTCCGCAACCGGGCCTATCAGACGGCATAATCGAGGGCGACAGGAGCAGGCTTTCGGGGGTGTTTTTCGCCCGACCTTCGTCAGAATCCCCCCCAGGGGGACTCGGTGGACATTTAGTCTGCAGATTGTACTCTAAAAGGCCCCGGGGAATCCGGGACGTTCGCGGGATGGCAGTAGCTTCCTGCCCACGAAGGAAAGTCCAAAAAAGACACGGGTTAAACGATGTCGATTGACAAGAGTCTCCGCAAAAAGGGTTCGCTGGTCCGGGCCCGAAATGTCCTCAAGCGATTCGAGCGGATTGAGAAGCTCAAGGAACTCGATCGCTGGACAGAAGAGTCGGCCCCCTTCAACTTGCCGAAGGTCCGTGTGACCAAGTTGGCAGCAAAGAAGGCCGGTCCCAAGAAGGAAGAGAAGGCGGAGGACGCCAAGGGTGGCAAGGGCAAGGGCGCCGCTGCGGCCAAGGGTGCTCCCGCCGCCAAGGGCGCTCCTGCTGCCAAGGGTGGCAAGAAGTAATCGATTGGTCCATCGAGCCCAAGCGATCATCCCTCGTTCCGTTTCCGCGGGTCGAGGGATTTTTTTGCGCCCAGCCCCCCACGTCTCGCGCCGACATCTCGGGAGACGTCCCCGAGCTTTGATCGGCCTGCGATCCAGGCTTTGTTGTTGGAGGCTTGTTGCAGGAGGCTTGTTGGAGGCTCGTTGGCATTCATCAATCGGTGTAGTGGAACTCGATCGGAACCTGAATATCGGGATGCAAACTCTTATGAACGGGGCAGGTCAGGGCTGCTCGCTCGAGTTTGAGCCGATCTTCGGACGAAATCTTGCTTCCGCCGGCAACGGCGATCTTGACCGTTAGCGTTCCGATTCGCCGAGCTGGCTGCTGAACCATCTCTTTGGCGACGTGGACGGTCGTCCCTTCGATCGCGAGTCCATCTCGCTTGGCGACGATTCCCATGATGGTCACCATACATGCCCCCAGCGCGGTGGCGACCAGATCCGTGGGAGAGAATGAGGATCCCTGTCCGCCGTTATCGACGGGCGCATCGGTGACAAGCGTATTGCCCGATGGTCCGTGGGTTGCCTGACAGTGTAAGTTCCCCTGATAGACCAGATCCATTTCGACGGCCATTACGACCTCCTTCGTTTCTTTCGATCACGAACGACTTTTACGTTGCCTAGTCCCCGCAAAGAATAGCCGAGCGACCTGCTCGGCCATGTCAACAATGTTGTTTCGAGCATCCGCCAGCGCTTGATCAAGATTCATCGGGCCGGGCGTGATGTCGAAAACCGCAGTCATTCCCGCCTCATGCAAAAGCGTCGTCGGGCCCGAACGAGAGCCAACAATCGCCACGGTCGGCACTCCTAACTTTTGGGCGAGATCCGCCACCCCGCTGGCGGTTTTGCCAAAGGAACTCTGCCCATCCATTCGTCCCTCGCCCGTAAGACAGAGGTCGGCACCAACGAGCCTTTCTTCGAGCCCGACGGCATGAATGACGATCTCGACGCCTCGACGAAGCGTGGCCCCCGCGAACGCGACCAATCCGCCCCCCAGCCCGCCTGCCGCCCCCGCACCGGGGCGATCCATCTCGATACCAAGATCTCGCTCCACGATCTTTGCCAAACGAGCCATCCCCTCATCCAGTCGAGCGACCATCTCGGGTGTCGCCCCTTTTTGCGGTCCGTACACGACCGACGCTCCGGTCGGCCCGGTGAGAGGATTGACGACATCGCACGCGACATCGATCCGCACCTCGCTCAATCTCGGGTGACGCGACGAAGAATCGATCGAGGCCAAACGAAAAAGCCCCTCACCCCCCAGCGGGACAGATGCTCCCGAATCATCCATCAAGCGATACCCGAGCGCCATGGCTAGCCCGATCCCACCATCGTTGGTCGCGCTGCCACCGATGCCGATGAGGATGTGCTCGACCCCTGTTTCGAGCACCGCTCGGAGAAGTTCACCCGTGCCGAGCGTGGTCGTTCGAAGGGGATTGCGCTTCTCGATGGGGACTAGCTCGAGGCCCGAAGCGCTGGCCATTTCCATGAGGGCCATCTTCCCCTGGCTCAAAAGAGCAAATGATGCGTCGATCGGCGATCCCAGCGGGCCCGTCACTCGGACCATTCGTCTTTCTCCGGTGGTCGCGGACAAAACCGCGTCCACGGTCCCTTGGCCGCCATCGGCCATCGGAATCGAATCGATCATTGACTCGGGGAAGATTCTTCGAACGCCCTCGGCCATGGCCGAGGCTACCTCGCGGGCGGGCAGACAGTCCTTAAAGGAATCGGGCGCGATCACAATCCGCAATGGTCGTCCCCCTCTGTCCTATTTTGTTTGGGTTGGTCCCCAGGGCGGGGCCAGGATCCCCCTGACGACCCACAGCATCGCCCTCGGGGGGCATTTCTTCCGCGCTGTCCGCATCCTCGCTACAGCCGGCATTCTCCTCAATTTCGTTAGCCTGCGAGGTCGATGAAAGGAAGAAGTCCCCTTGGTGCCCGCGCGCCGAGAACGGGTCTTTCAGAGCACGCCTAGCCCTGAAGTGATTGTGCGGAAAGGGATTAGATCATCAAGCTGGCTGGCCTCTGGATGGCGATTTTGCTGGCCGCCTCCCCGGAAGAGGAGGGGGGAGGGGAACCGTTTCGTGTGCCGATCTCGATCTCGGCCACGGTCAAGCCGGCATCGCCAGTTCTTCTGAAGCCGTTGAGGCCCTCCTTTAGCTTGGTGAAACGGCCCTCGGCTGACGCAATTCGACCCTATGTCACCGATGTTCACACCAAACCTCGGCCTGCCGTCGTGGAATCGCCGACCAGTTCGGTGGCGGTCTTCGCCGTCGAAAGATCCAATGCCGGTGCCAGTATCGAGGATTTGAAACAGGTTCCGACCGAGCCCTCGCCAAGACCTGTTCCGCCGACGCCGGCGATTCGTCCGCCGGATAACGGTGTGCCGATCAAGCCGGAGGAGGGGCCAACTCCTCCACCGCTGCCTGCTCTCCCTGCTCCAGAAACGCCCAGCGAGAAAGAGATCACCGTCGAGGATCCGACCGAGCCACCGTATTTACCGCCAAGCGAACCGCTGGAACAGGAATGGCCGGTCCCCCCTCAGGTTCACAACACGAAGATACCGACCTACGACGATGGTTTGGCAGGCAATCGCCAAGTGGCGCTGACCCCGTTCCCGAATCTCAACGTGCAGACAGGCCCGCTCGATCGAACTCAATTGCCCTGGACGCAGGTGTTGCCTCAAGAGCGCCCGTTCTCCTTCACGCAGACGATGGAGTTTCAATCCGCCGCCGGCTTTCTGGAGAGCAATGGCGGGGATGATTTTGATTACGGCTGGTACAACAGTTTTCAGTTCGCGCTTCCGTTCTGGCGAGAGAAAGGAGTCGGTGTTCAATTCGGCGCGACGGCCGAGCCGACAACGTTCCCGCAAGTTCTCTCCGAAGTGACGTTCGGCGCATTTCGCCGAGCGGTTTGGAGCGAGTCGCCCGCCGATCGGATGCTTCGATTCGCTCGAGTGAGTTGGGGCTTTGGGTTCGATGGTCTCTTTGATTCCGAGAACCGGGTCTTCGTCGGACAACATCGCGCGCAATTGGCGTATGCGGTCGCGCCGAATCGTGAACTGGGGATGTGGGGAACGATTCCGCTCGGTTCAGAAGTCGCGCGGGCGGCCACCGAACCTGATGTTCAGATCGGCACCACCGCGCACGTGGCGTTCTACTACCGCCATGTCTGGCCCAGTGAACTCGACGGGACGTTGTTTGTCGGGGCGGCCGAAAGTCCGGGAGGCTTTCTCTTCGGCGGCTACGTCTCTTATCGTCTGACAAGTCAGACGGCGTGGTTCCTGCAAGGGGTCCGGAGTTTCACCGACGAGGGGACGCAGTCGCTTTACTCGGGGATACGTGTCTACTTCTATCCGCTGGCGGACTACTCGCAGATATCGGGCAATCCACAGAACCGTTACCGACCCTTTTTACCGGTGGCCGACCACATCAATCTGCAGGTCCGAAAGACGACCCCGTAATCGGGTTGGGGGGCTAGTCGGGAATACGTTCCTTTGTCTCGATCCACGAGGGACGGGTCTCTTTTGGTCGGTGTCGCTTCAGGGTGTTTGTCAATTCGTCTCGAGACCGAGTCCCTCTTGGAAGTGGTTGGTTATCGCCGGCGGAGCGATGCCGCCAAGCTCATCATTTCATCGAACGAGTCCATCTGAGGATCGTCTTCGACGTGGCCCAAACGGTAGGAGCCGTTTCGGTCTCGGAAGTTGATGACACAATCGTCATCCATGTTGAAGCCATGTTCGAATTCGATTTCGTTGAGGATTTCGTCGGCGTGCATTTGATTCTCCTTAATCCTGTTTTTCCTGGAAAAGATTACGTATTGTGCATGGTCGGCCGCGCCTGGGTGTTGTCGATCGTGGTGTTGGTTCTGGGCGCGGTGTTGACCTTGGATTGCTTGGATCAGCCGAAAAGACTAGGCCGTGAACGCATCGCTGCTAATCATGAGGAGTCCCAGATTCATCTCGGGATCGCTGGTCTGGCGGCCGGGTGAGGGGCTGTCGTACCAGTTTTCGAGGGTGCCCATCTTGGTGGAATAAATCGGGGCATAGACACAAGCGTTCACGGCTTTCGACTCCTTGGTCGTTTCGTTCGTTTGTCTGGCTGCTCGTCGTGTTGGATGAAATGTTGAAATGCAGTCGCCGTGCCAATCAGCAAGATAAATTGGCTGCGATTCATTAAGCATTTCTGCTGTTGGCTTTACGGATAATTGTTCGGCAAGATTGATCGGGCGGATGCTCGGCCCGGCAAGGAAGTTTCTTCAAAAGGCTAAGGCGACAACTACAACCAAGCCTCTTGGAAGGGAAAGCTGCGGAAATGGTTGGCAACGGGGTAAGTTGGGTGAACCGATTGGGGGCGCGACTCCAGTCGCTTCTCGATCAACACCTGATTGTGATTCTCCTTGCCTTGGGTTTTGGGGCTTACTGTATGCCCAGCGGGCCCGCGCTCGATTTTGTGCTCGATTCGAAGCCGAATCTCCCTTGGGTCTTCGTGCTCGCGATGCTTTCGATCGGCTCGGTTCTTCCTGCCGATGAGGTTCGCCGAACGATTTCTTCTTGGCGAGGTGTCGTTTTTGGAACGTTGGCCCAGTACACGATCATGCCTCTTCTCGCCTTCAGTCTGGCTTGGTTCATTCCGATGAGTGAGGATCTTCGGTTGGGGTTGATCATCTGTGGATGTGTCCCCGGGGCCATGGCGTCCAACGTGGTGACGCTGATGGCTCGAGGGAATGTCAGTTACTCGGTGGGGGTCACGACCTGCTCGACGTTCCTTTCGCCGGTGGTGGTGCCGATCATGTTTTTTCTATTCCTCGGCGCGAGCGCCCAGACGAATCTCGTTGGGACGGGTGTGAAGCTTCTCTGGCAAGTGGTGTTGCCGGTAATGATCGGGTTTGGGCTTGCCCGTCTGAGTCGAACTTATGCGGAGTTCATGGCAGGTTGGGGTCCGGTGCTGGCCAATCTTGCTGTCCTTTGGATCGTCACATTTGTTGTTGCCGAGAATCGGATGTACTTGATCGACGCACCGCCGCAACTCTTCTTGGCGCTATTGCTCCTGAATCTGCTGGGATATGTGGGAGGCTATTGGGCCGCGCGTGGCGTGGGTATGGACTCTTTTACGACCCGAGCACTCTCACTGGAAGTCGGAATGCAAAATGCCGGCCTCGGAACGGTCTTGGCGATGCAGATTTTTCCAGGACGACCGGAAATCTGTATCCCGACGGCTTTGTATACCTTCGGTTGTGTTCTGACGGGGACGGCCCTGGCTTGGTTCTGGTCGCAGAGCGACATTCGGTGGAAAAAAGAAATGCTCGCCGAAACATAAGCCATTCCCCGGAATCACGCGAATTCGTCCGGGGCAACTTTCCATCGTAAGGAGGGTGTTGAGATGCCTATGTACCAAGACTTCAGCAAGTATCAAGACGGAGAACCCCAATCTCCCGACACGATCGAGCCGGGCATCATCATCAGCGACGATACGCGCCGAAGCGAGCGTCTCCCGCCGGGACAATCGCGAACCCGCAAGTGGCCGATCCTTCATTGGAAGCGAGTCCCTCAGGTCGATACGGCCGATTGGACGTTCTTTGTGCGGGGAGAGGTTGAATCGCCGATCGAACTTCGCTGGGACGATTTTCAGTCTCTCCCCCGCGTCAAAGTTTTCTCTGACTTTCATTGCGTCACTCGCTGGTCGCGACTGGGGAATACTTGGGAAGGGGTCAGTGTTCGAGAGATCATCCGGCGTGTGGGCGTGCAATCATCGGCTCGGTTCGTGATCGCGCATGGTTTCGACGATGGATTCACAACGAACCTGCCACTCGATCTTTTCGATCAAGAGGATGTCCTTTTGGCCGATCTTCATGATGGAGTGCCGATCTCGGCCGACCATGGTGGGCCGGTTCGCCTCGTGGTGCCCAAACTGTACGCGTGGAAGAGTGCGAAATGGATTTCAGGGCTAGCCTTTTCGCGCGACGATCAGCCTGGCTACTGGGAACGTAACGGCTACCATGCCCGTGGTAATCCCTGGACGCAAGAGCGGCATTCGTGGTAAACATGCAGCAGAACCGACCCGTTTCGGTTCATGATGGCGACGGAAGCGAGAAGTCGGCGCCGCGAGCGGGAGCATCGCCTCGTATTTTTTTTGAGAACTATCGCGCGGAGCAGTGACGTGCCGACTCTCCTTTTTTCCCTACTGACCTGTACCATCGCGGCAGAAGAAAGCTGGACGGTCCCCAGCCAACTCGATGCCAATGCGATTGTGATGTCGGGGCCGACTCGGTCACCCATCGGCGAGCCATTAAGCATTCGTTTGGTCGTCACCGGTCCGCCCGAATTCGAATTCGATGAACCCCGGTTTGTCAACGTCGTCGCGGATGGAACGCTGGTCGGCATTTCTTCGTTCGGGCCCGATCAAACAGGTTCTTTCGTCTCGCGGGGTTGGATGCTGCTGATTAAACCGCAAGAGCATGGCGGGCTCTCGCTTCCCGATATTGAACTCTCCACGAAGGGTGATTCTGCCACAAAGAAACAGGTTCGGTTGGCGATTCCGACGATCGCCGTCGTCGATATTGTCGCGGGGCAATGGGAATCGGTCAGCACGTTCTTCATTTGGGCCGGCTCGGCAGGGTTGCTGGTTTTCCTCGTCGGGGCGGGGTTGACCCTCGCGCGTTCGAACAAGTCAGAGACTGCTGGTTAGTTCGTCGGCGGTCTCCGATTGGACCGGCTCGAGGATCGCCGTCTTCCAAATCCGCAGACGATGTGCCCAATACTGCACCAACAGCCCCATCGTTTGAAATGCATAAAGCGTGCTGCGCGAGATGCTGACGCTGGAGGCCTCATCGAAATAGCGGACAGGGACAGGGATATCCCCCATCCGGTAGCCTAGATTCACGCATTGAACGAGAAACTGCGAGTCGAAGAAAAAGTCGTCGGAGTTCCGGTCGAAGGGAATCCGTTCGAGAACCTCGCGCCGATACGCACGAAAACCAGTGTGGAAGTCGGAGACATTCTGCCCCAGCACAACGTTCTCGATAATCGTGAGACCCCGGTTCGCGAGGTACTTAACCAAAGGCATCCCACCGTCGAGCGCTTCTCTTCGGGTCCGAATCCGCGATCCCAGCACCACGTCGCAGATGCCGAGCTTAATGAAGCCGATCGCCAGGTCGATGACCCGACTGTCGTACTGGTAGTCGGGATGAATCATGATAACGTAGTCAGCCCCACGATCGAGAGCCGCCCGATAACATGTCTTTTGGTTGCCGCCATATCCTCGGTTGCGAGTGTGACGAATCACCGTGAGTCCGATGGCCTCGGCCAGCTCAACGGTGTTGTCCTTGCTGACATCGTCGACCAGGATGATTTCGTCGACAACCTGCTTGGGAAAGTCGCGCAGCGTCCTTTCGAGCGTTCGCTCGGCATTGTAAGCAGGTAGCACCGCGATGAGCTTCTCGCCCGGTGGCGTTTCGTGGGCCGGGCGAACGATCTCGCGAACATCCAGCGTCATCGGTCGTTCCTATTGGTCGCTTAAGAAATGCATTGGGGCTGTTTTCTGTCGCTCATCACGGGCCCGACGGACAACTTACCCCATTTCTACGGAAGCCGGTGGGAGGTCGTCCGTTTTCTCGTCCCGAGTTCTTGAGGTGATGGAAATGCCGACCTATGCTTTGACCCCACGAAATACGCTGGCAATGGAAGATCACTTCTTCATCACTTCTCGGTATTGCCAGGCTTTAGGCAGCGTTTTCGCAATTCGGAGAGAGACGTGCTCGCGGGCAATCTTTCAACGGTTCCGTCGGCAAAGAGAACAAGCGGTTCGGGACCATGAGGGCTTCCAATCCCGGTTTTCGACTCACCAATCGTCTCATCCGGCCAGGCTTCAACCATAAGATCTTGCGGCTTGGTCCAGGGGATGTCCTCGTTTCGATATTCGATCAAAAGAATCTGTTTTCCGACGGGAGAGACTCGCGCGGGACCGCTGGTCGGCCAAGCCGTCAAAGGGCCGATCGGCGCGACAAAGTGCGTATGCCGAAACGACCAGCGGGCTCGTTGTTGGCTGGGGCAGTGGTAAGCTGCCGGCATAAAGTCATTGAGAAGATGGGAATTGTGCTCACTGTCCCATGGCTCTGCCCAACGGTAGACGGCCGACAGATCGTCGGCATCCTTCTCATGAAGCATCGGCAACAACAAAACTCGCCAGCTATGGGCGGGCTTCTCTCCCAGCATCAACGAGGCAGGCGGGAAAGAGCCGAACTTCTCCTGATACGCAAAAAGGGCGACGCCAAGCGATTTCAAATTCTCTTCGCATAGCGTGCGATAATCGAACGCATGCTTCTGATTCATAAAAGTGACAATCGATGCGGCCGTGATCAGCACGATCAAGACAACCATGATGGGGACCAGACGTCGGCCAGACATGGTCAAGTCGCGCGGGGCGGATGGTGGAGGAGTCGCGTCGTTCAAGAGGAAAACCTCAATTCAGATACCAAATGCCGGCATTCACCGCGGTCGCGAAAAGAATCCATGCAAAGTATGGTACGAGCAGCCCGCCGGCCACCGGACGGACCGACCAGAAAGAGAGAAGCGTCGCCAGGACCAGGACATCCAAAAAAAGTATCCCCAACAAACCTGCCGACGGCGAGCGAAGCCCAAAGAACAGAAAGCTCCACAGCGCATTGACCATCAATTGCGCGAGAAACAAGCCAAGCGGCCAAGCGCGGACCGCAAAACCTCCCTCACGCCAGCATAGCCAAGCAGCCAAGGCCATCAGAAAATAGAGGATCGGCCAAACGATTCCGAAGAGATAACTGGGTGGATTGAAGCTCGGTTTGATCAACGTTGGATACCAGTTCCCGACACTGCTCGATGTCGCCCAGCCACCCAACAGCATCGCTGCGGCGCAGAGACCGACCCATCCCATCAAGGCAACGCCCTGTCCCAAAAGACTCATCGGCGGTTCCCACGGTCGGGTGGTTCCTGCGTCGAGCATCGTCATGACTTACTCTTCTTTCCTGCGGAAGTTCCCTTTGCCGGCGATGTAAGCGATTCGACGGCGACGAAGTGTCCTGGTGAGAGCTTATCGCCCCGGGCGAGCGTTTCCTGCACAAGAAGAAAGACTTTCTCGTCGCGCGACTGATCCTGGCTGCTTCGTTTCTCGGCCGAGGCCAAGGGGAGCGACAGACGGGGATTGCTCCGCAAGCGGTCCCGGTGGCGTAGTAAATACGACCAATAGAGCCGAGTGATCGGGCAGGTCTTTTTTGGATCAAACGCGCAGGCCGAGCAGTAATCGCTCATGCGGTCGATGTACGCCGAGCCCGACACATAGGGCTTGGTCGTCATCACCGGTCCAACAGAAAACGTCCCCATCGCCAGCACATTGGGTTCGACGACCCAGTCGTAAGCATCGGTGTACGCGACCCAAAACCAGTCGGTGAGTTCGCGTGCCGACACATCGAGCAGAGCCGCGATGTTGGACAGGACCATCAAGCGAGTGATGTGATGGCTGTACCCTTCACGCCAAACATCCTTCACGACTTGGTCCAGACAAGCCAATCCCGATTCCTTTCCCCAATACGCGGGCGGAATGGGAGAACCTGTTCCTAAGAAAGTCGGCTCCGCTCCACCATCGATCTCCTCCTCGATCGATGTTGGCCAGGCACGTCCGGACCAATGCCGATAGCCCGCGTCGCCAGGCTGAAGACGCGCCGTCCACCGCGGCGATGATGGGATCGGATTCTGCCTGAAGCCATCCGTCTCTTCATGCACATGGTGAACAAATTCACGCCAGCCGAGAATTTGGCGGATGAAACCCTCTTTGCTCGAGAGATCAATTGGCAAAGCGGCAGCCTGTCGGACAAGGTCCGCGGGGAGCAGTCGGCCGATGTTCATCAAAGAGGATAGCCGAGTGTGAAAGAGAGAATTCGACGCTCGGCTCATCGCGTCTTCGAACGGGCCAAAGGAGGGGATTGCTTCCGACTTGGCCCAAGCCCAAAGGTTATCCGCGTCTCGTTGTGTCACCGGGAGCGATTTCAAATCGAGCGATCCCGGATGATCCGAAAAATGCCGATCGATCATCTCGGCAACCTCGGTTTTGATCTCGTCCTCCTCGAACGTGATGGGGGTCGGGAGGGCAGGCGTTCCCTTCCAAGGCCGACGATTCTCGGCATCGTAACTGAACTTTCCTCCGACCGGTTTGCCTTGCTCCATGAGAATACCGGTCTCTTGCCGAACCAACCGGTAGAACGAATCCATTTTCCAGATCGGGGTGCCCCGCGTCATACTTCGGCGAAACTGATCGAGCGTCGTCATCCAGCCTTCGTGCGGTACTTCCACGATCAGTCCGCTCTTGATGAGTGGAGCGAGATCCACGCGCAGCTCTCGCTCGGCAGGACGCATCATCCGTATCGGGCCAAGCTCGCGCGCGAGGGGCAAAAGTGCCGATGCGTACCGTTTCGCGGGCGTCACGACATGGCACACCGCGACTCCGCGGGCAGTCTGTTCGAGGGCGAAGTGACGAAGGTTCGCGATGATCAACGCTATCTTCTGTCGGTGATAGGGACGGCGCCGGGCCTTCCAAGGATTCTCGACAAGTACGATTCCTAGTTCTCGCGGATCCTCTTTCGCCAGCGGACCGATGGCGTCGGTGACCTGATCATAAGGTACATACAACCAGCGCCGTCCCGAAGGATCGGTTTGTCGTTCCGAAAGCCGCCGCAGAAAAGTTCCCTTTGGAGAGGAATCGCGTCGCTTGGTCATCACGCGTACCTCTTCAGGTAAGGCTTCACGTCGAACTTGCGAGCGGTGTTGTCAGAGCTCATGTAGCGAATCGTGCCGAAGATCGGCCGTTCGGGCCCCCAGGCCCGGTCGTATCTCCCCAGCACCCAGAAGATGCCGGAGTAAGAATTGGGGTTCCTTCCATCGAGCCCGTACTTATTGTTGAGCTCGATCATCGCGTCGAGAGCCTCTTCGGGGCGACGCGACCATTCCAGAATCTTCTTTCCCCACAACATGCGCAGATAATTGTGCATGCGACCCTCTCGGCGAATCTGATTCTGGGCCGCATTCCAAAGCGCATCATGAGTGTCGGCATCGTCGAGTTGGGTCAACGTGTATACCGACGGTCGCTTGTCTTTGGCATGCTTTTGGAGTGTATCCTTGGCCCATTCGGGAAGGCTGGAGAACTGATCGTAATCATCGCGCTGCCAACACATGTTGAAGCCGACCTCGCGCCAAGTGATCAGCTCATCGAGAAAAGACTCGGCCGCGGGGCTCATCTGCCACCAGCCATCGCGTTGACCGCTTCGCCGAGAGCCAATGAGTTGGGGCGACCATGACTCTTTCTCAGCAATTTCCGCCAATATTTGATGAACGGACATTTGACCAAAATGGAGGTATGCCGACAGCCCGCTGGATCCCTCCATGCTCGGCTCGCTTCGGTCGTCGGCATAGCGATCGAGACGCTTATCGATGAACGCCTTCATCGTGGCGACTCCTTGCGCGAAGCCCCCGGAGATCGCGCCCACGCCCACCGAATGATCGATGGGCAGCGTCGTGACCAGCGAGCCGATGTCCTCGAATGATCGTTGATCTGCCATCGGCCATCGCTTCGCAATGGTCGGGTCGAGTGGGATCGGCTTGGGAAGTTTCTTCGCAAACAGAGGGTCGGGTTCGGGTCGCTGCAACAGATGCGGGGAGAGTTCGCGTTGTAAAAATCGACGAAAGTCGAAGGCGCGAAGAAAAACGCGGTCCGCTGCTCGGAAGGGAAGCAAACCGTTCGAATCGACCTTCTCCATCAACACATCGATTTTTGCCGAGGCAGCCTGAATCATCCGAGGGAGAAAGAAACAGGGGAAGTCGTCGGTCACGACAACGGAAGCTCGACCGGCCAATGCTTCGAGCAAACCCGATCCCTGGCGGGCTTCCTTCTCGATGTAAGGAACGTAGGTGACGGGCCTCCCTTGAAACCATGCGGCATGGTCGGCCATCCCTTGCAAAATGAACGTGTGCAAGCGGTCGCTTGCCCACGGATAGCCAACGCGAAGCGCCTCAAAAATGACGAGCGGTTTGCCGAGTTCCTGGGCCCACTCGACCGCTCGTTCTAAGGAAAAATTCCATGTCGGTCGGCGAAAGGCGGTCATCCAATAAAGGACGTATTCACCGTCGTGACGGATCGGGCGATCATTCATGGTGACGACGCGAATCGCTGGAACCACGAACGACCTCCACCGGAAAAACTAAAAGTTCCTCGCCTGACTGTAGGAGGGCTCGCCTAGTCGCGTGCGGGTCGGGTCGACATCTTTTGTCGTCTACAGCAGGTCCATCGGATCGCAGTCGACGGCATACTCGACCGAAGCCGGCAGGCCGAGATCTTCGAGTCCCTTGTCCAAAAGCTGCTCGCGCGTCCTGCTGTCGGGCGTGTGGATTTGCAGATGGAAGCGAAAGAAATCTCGCAGCTTGGTGACGGGGGCGGGCGCCGGCCCCTTGATGACCACGCCAGGCCAAAGACCGGCGGTCTGTTTCAGTTTCTGCGCTATCTGCTGGGCCGCGGCGCGGGCTGCTGACTCTTCTTTGGCCCGAACAATGATCCGCGTCAGCTTTTGATAAGGAGGGTAACCCCCCGCTTGTCGATCGGGCAACTCGCGCCGAACAAACGCCAGGTAGTCTTGTCGAATCGCCAATTGAATCGTGGGATCCTGCGGATTGAAGGTTTGAACCACGACTCGTCCCGCTTGTTCTCCCCGGCCTGCTCGGCCCGCCACCTGCACGATGATCTGAAAGGTTTTCTCGGTAGACCGAAAATCGGGGAGATGCCGAGCCGTGTCCGCCGAGATCACCCCCACCAGACGAACATTCGGAAAATCAAGTCCCTTCGCGATCATCTGCGTCCCGAGCAGAATCTTGATTTCGCCCGCGCGAAAACCCGACAAGACCGACTCATAATGCCCCGGGCTGCGCATGGTATCGCTATCCATCCGCGCCATGGGAACGCCAGGAAATCGCGCCTTCACCTCATCTTCCAATCGTTCGGTTCCAAAGCCGGTCAGTCGAATCTCTGGGTGACGACATTGGCTGCATTGACGAGGGGCCGGCATCATCAGGTCGCAAGAATGACACATCGTCTGACCGCGGTGCTTGTGGAATGTCAACGTGATGTCACAATGAGGACAGCGTTCCACATGCCCGCATTGAGGACAAACCAGTGCCGGCGCAAAGCCCCGTCGATTGAGCAACAAAATCACTTGTCCGCCTGCATCAAGGCAGCTTCGCATCTCGCGCGAGAGAGTCGGCCCGACCGCGGCCAAGCCGCGCTGCTGGCGGTATTCTTCGCGAAGATCGATTGCTTCCACCCGTGGAAGGTTCATCGTCCCGATTCTTTCAGGAAGCGAAAGAAGGATCGATTCGCCTCGCTGCGACATGAACCAACTCTCGAGCGACGGCGTTGCCGACCCCATCACGACCGGGACGCTTTCTTGTTGAGCACGAAAGAAAGCGACGTCGCGCGCATGATAACGAGGGGTCGTCTCCTGCTTAAAAGTCCCCTCGTGTTCTTCATCAATGATGATGATGCCCAGCTTTCCACACGGGGCAAAGATCGCACTGCGAGCGCCGATGACGACTTGCACTTTGCCTTCACGAATCTGCTGCCAATGATGATGCCTTTCGCTGTCGGAAAGGTGACTGTGCAGAATCGCGACCGAGTCGAAACGCTGGCGAAATCGCTCGATGGTCTGGGGCGTCAAGCTGATCTCGGGAACCAGAACAATCGCTTCTCGGCCGCGCTCGACGGCATGCGAAATCGCCTGCAAGTAGACCTCTGTCTTCCCGCTACCGGTGACGCCATGAAGCAGAAACCGCGCCGAAACACCCGCATCGATCGATTGCGTGATTTGCCGGCAGGCGTCCGCCTGATGCTTTTGAAGTTCCAGCGGTTTCGTCCGGGCAATGGGAGCGACGGCGTCAAGCGAGGTCTTTGTTCGCACCTTCTTTGTGAGGGCAAACCCCTTGTCGATCAAGCCCCGGATCACCGTCGGACCGACGCGAGCTTGGCGACAAAGATCATCCAGAAAAATCGGGCCAGACTGCGAAGAAAGGGATTCCCAGGCAAGTCGTTGCTTCGAGGATAGTGGCGAAACGTCCGTCGGCGGCGACGCGACGGGCGCGACTTCCCATGCCCAGCGTGTCCCGCTCGAATCCTTCACCGCACGCGGGATGACCGCGTCAAGCACCTGCCCCCAAGAGCAGAAGTAGTACGTCGCCATCCACTCGGTCAACCGAAGCATCGAGAAAGATAACAAAGGCTTCGAATCGATGATCGAATCCAACTCCTTGATCGGATGATGGGTGGGTGGGCGGACATGAACATCAACGCAATAGCCGACCTCTTGCCGATTACCCCGACCGAATGGAACACTCACCCGCTTGCCGGCCAGTATGCTGGATCGCAGATGTTCGGGGACTCGGTAGGTGAAACTGACCCGGACGGGACGGGCAAAAGCAACCTGCGCATAGAGTTCGCCTGGCTCGACCAACCAAGGGAGCGTTGGTTCAAACAGGCTGGCCGACATCACGGGGCCTCAGCAGGATCGAACCACTTGGCCGGGACGACCGCTTGTCTCGATCGGAGCATCCAAGCTTGATAGCCTTCCGCATCCCCTTGCTCGAGCGACTGAGCCGCTCGAAAGATGCAAAAGTCAGCATTCCAAGGCATATAGATGGCCATGCTCCAAAGACTCAGGCTCATGAGAATGGCCAGGGCAATCATCACCGCCTGCTGGCGATGCAGAACCCCAAAACCAAATAGCCAACCGAGCGCTAGCCCGCTTCCATGTGCCCAATTGCCGACCGGGAGCGTGCCGCTCGCGCTCAATAAAATGCACAGCAAGAACATGAAAACGAAACTCTGGATGACCTGCGGCGACAGCATGGCCGCAGCAAAGTCTCGCTTGCGCCGCAACGCGTACAAATAGCCAAACATACCAAACACAATACCGGATAGCCCGATGGTGGTGGCGGCTTGCACGGCAACCTCGGTCGCGATCGATGCTCCGCCGATGAGAAGGACGAATCCTAAGTAACGGGCCCGGCCCATGTGCCCTTCGAGGACCGGCCCAAGGTTCCACATGGCCATGCCATTGAAGAGCAAGTGAATAAATCCACCGTGAAGAAAACACGACGTCACCAGTCGCCAGATTTGTCCGTTCCAAATCATCGGGGGAAAGGCGGCAAGGTATTCAAAAACAGTCCCCTCAGCTTCTGGAAAGAGACGCGAAAGCGGGACAAACTTTGCAAGGTACAAAAGTGCCGCCACCACCAGCAACAACCGTGTGACGGTACCGTCCATCCGAATGATCGGGCGGGGACTGGGCGCGTAGACCGTTCGTCGTTTCCCGGCACAGCCCGCACAGCGTAGGTCCGGCACGACGCCGTACATCTCGTCGCGTGGCGTCTCTCTCTTGCATTCCACGCAGATCGGCATGGTGTCCTGGCTTTCTACTTCCGATGTCGGCCGAGTCTTTCGGTCGGGTCTCTCGGCTCGGTCGCCGACCGGGTCATTATGCCGACGGGCTGACGTTTCGCCAGCGATCGCATCGCTCGAATCGCTTTCACGGAGCATGGCTCACTGCCGGCGAACCCCCTGTCTTTGCTATTCTGCCAAGCTTCGACCCGATTTGGTTGCCGACCAGAATTTCCTCGCATGGAAGGAGAACTTCGTGCTTGCGGAATGAACGGTTGTTCAATATACTCTTGTGCATGATTTGGCGATGGTCCCTAGGTGTTCAATTGAACGGGGGTCGGCGTTGAAGTTCACCGTCCGACCGGTTTTAGGGTGGTCGGGTCAGGGGGCTTCTCTTCGGGAGAATCGGGAATGAGCGATCCGGTCAAGCTGACGAATCGGCAGCGAGAGATTTACGAATTCATTGCCGAGAAGATTGCCGCGCGGGGCTACGGGCCAACCGTGCGAGAGATCGGGTCAGCCTTTGAGATTCGCAGCCCCAACGGCGTGATGTGCCATTTGCAAGCGCTGGTAAAGAAGGGTCTCATCAGTCGAGAGCCGAACATGTCGCGGGCGATTAGTCTTCTTCACGCTCGGCGAGAGGAAACGGGGATTCCGCTCTCTGGGTCGATCGCCGCGGGCTTACCCATCGAGACGTACGAGCAATCCGAGCGGATCGATTTCGGGCGGATGCTGCACAAGGAAGGTCATTTCGCGCTGAAGGTCCGTGGACAATCGATGATCGAAGATCACATCGACGAAGGTGATTTCGTGATTGTCAGGCGTCAAGAGACCGCTCGGGATGGGCAGACCGTAGTGGCACTCGTGGACGGGGCCGAGACCACGCTGAAGCGGTTTTATCGCGAGGGGAGCCGGGTTCGGCTTGAGCCCCGCAATAGCAGCATGCAGCCGATCTACTCCAACAATGTGCAAATACTCGGCGTGGTGGTGGGCGTCGTTCGGCAAATGGAGCCCGTCGCGGCGGTCCATTAAGGAAACTACTTTAAGAGGAACTCGCTGCGCAATCGGTTCATGTACGTGGACGGCTTTGGACGTTTTTTCAATCGTTCGCCTTTTACGAGTTTAACGAGTTGCTGGGAAGCCGACGGTTGTTTCGTTGTAGATCGTGGTTATCAGTCGAAGGGCAACCGATAGTGGCGATGTTGAATCGATTCGGTCGTGAATGAGGCGTCGTTTTCACCCGGTTTTCCCCCTTTCGACCTGTTTGGATAGAACGCTAGCAGGAGCAAGTTTTCTGCTGGGATCCCGTACCCTTCGGGATGTGTTCCATGGCGGTAGGTGCTTGCTCGGTTCCGTTGGTTGGCATTCACGCCCTTGGCCGACATCTTGGCCGGGCTTTATGGCCTTTCGGGAACGTCCCTAGGGGCCAGTCGGTCCAGGGGTTACAACCAACGGAGGGAAGATATCTGGACGATGGAGCCTGGCTCTCTGACTAGGCGTCGTCAATTGATGGAAAGGTGCGGGCGTGTCGGATCTGATGGAGAAGTTGGTCTCCCTGTGTAAGCGTCGTGGGTTCGTCTTTCCATCCAGTGAAATCTACGGCGGGCTCAACGGCTGTTGGGATTACGGCCCGTTGGGGGTAGAGCTGAAGCGGAACATCAAAGAAGCGTGGTGGAAGGACATGGTGGCCGGCCATGACGATGTCTCCACGCTCAACGGGGCGCCATCGGCCTACTCGATGGTCGGCGTCGACTGTTCCATTTTGATGAATCCGCAAGTCTGGGTCGCCAGTGGTCATGTCGGTGGATTCTCTGATCCGATGGTCGATTGCAAAGGTTGCAAGGGTAGGTTTCGTGCAGATCAGATTGCCGACCTCAAGTGCCCCGAGAAGCCGAGCAAGTGTGTGGGTGAGTCGGATAAGTGCCAGCTTACCGACGCTCGAGCATTCAACCTGATGTTCAAGACCAACGTCGGGGCTCTCGAAGATTCTTCCTCGATTGCTTACCTCCGCCCGGAGACGGCTCAGGGAATATTCGTGAATTTCAAGAACGTCTGCGACACCTCGCGAGTGCGGGTCCCATTCGGCATCGCGCAGATCGGCAAGGCGTTTCGCAATGAAATCAATCCTCGAAACTTCACCTTTCGAAGTCGCGAGTTTGAGCAAATGGAGATCGAGTTCTTCTGCTCACCAGAATCATCCGAAGGTTGGTACCAGTACTGGCGGAACCGTCGGTATCGCTGGTACACCGATTTGGGGCTGAAAAGCGACAAGCTGATTCTTCGTGATCACCATCCCGACGAACTTGCGCATTACGCGAAGGGTTGCGCGGATGTCGAGTATGAGTTTCCCTTTGGCGTGAGTGAATTGGAAGGGATCGCCAATCGGACCGATTTTGATCTTCGTCAGCACATGCAACACAGCGGCAAAGATCTGAATTATTTCGATGACCAGGAACCGGACGCCGCCAAACGGCGATTTGTTCCTTACGTGATCGAACCCTCGGCCGGGGCGGACCGGGCGACGCTGGCTTTTCTTTGTGAAGCCTATCATGAGGACCAGGTCGAAGGGGAAACGCGGATTGTGATGCGTTTTCATCCTCGTTTGGCTCCGATCAAGGCGGCAATCCTGCCCCTGGTGAAAAAAGAGGGGATGCCCGAGAAGGCGGCCGAGTTGTATCGAACCCTGCGCAAGAGATTCAACGTCTTCTACGATGAGAAAGGGGCCATCGGTCGTCGTTACCGTCGGCAAGATGAAGTCGGGACGCCCTACTGCATTACCGTCGATGGACAAACATTGAGCGACGCGACCGTGACGGTCCGGGATCGAGACTCACTCGAGCAATCGCGCGTGGCGATGGGCGACATCCCAGGTTGGTTGGCCGAGAAGGTGACGGGCGACGCCTGAGCAATTTCGGTCAGATCACCCCGAGTGCCGGGGTCGTTGATCAACTAACCTGACTCAGATGCAGCAGCGGAGAGGTAGGAAAGCCGATGCGTCGCGGGGCCCTCGATTCTCCTTATGCTCGCCGAGCGATGGCGCCGGGTGGATGTCTGCTGGTGTTGCTCGGTTTGGCGGCGTTCACCGCGTTGCTGGCGGCGTTTTCGGGCTATTTCTTCTACCGCAATTTCGGGCAAAAACTTTGGCAGGTGCGGGACGAAGTTCAACCCGTCGGAGAAAAGTTTATCCGCAGCTTGGATGACCAGAACTATCGCTTGGCGTACTCGCTTCTGTCGAGCCAAGCTCAAGAGGATTGGCCTGCCGAGAAGTTTGGTCCATGGGCCAAGGATTTGCATCAATCGCTGGGAAGGCTTTTGGAATTCTCCGTCCTCGCGCAGCCAACCGTTGATTTCGTCACGCAGAACAAACAAGCAGAGCTAAACGACGTGCCGATGTATTTTCCTTGCAAATACGTCGATGGGGGCAAGTCGTTCATCCTGACATTTCATCGCCACGACGGGGTCTGGTTGATCGACAAGATCCGTCTGGCGGAAGTCGGCAAAGAGATCGGGCTTATCCCTTCGGATCGACAAGAGCCCGCGCCGCCGCCGACTCCCATCGAAAGCAAACCATCCGTCCCGGCAGACGAGCTCCCTTCGAAATGAAGAGAGTGGTTGCGTCGAGGCGATTTACTTCGAAGCGGGTTCCGGCTCCTCTTTGATTTTTTCAGGGTCTCCTTGGCGGATCCATTCTTCATTGAACGCGGCATGCTTCATGCTTTCGCCCCCGGGGATCGAATATGTGTACGCTGCGTGCATGATGCCGTCTTTCCCCTCAATAATGCAGGGATAATGAAAGGAGCCGGGTATCTGATTTTCGAGGTGTCGCGTCCAGGCCCAGGTCTTTCCTTCATCGTCCGATATTGAGACCGCCAGGCGATGGCGACCGACGCGCAGATCGTTGTAAATCATCACCCAATTCCCGTTGGCAAGACGAACCGCATCGATCCCCGCGCCCGAGTTGGCCAACGTCGAGTTTGTTACCGGGCCCCAGGTCAATCCATGGTCGGTTGATTCGCAGACGCGAATTTTGCCACGCGGCCCGTTCTCGCGCATGTACGCGACCAGGCTTCCATCCTTCCGTTCGAGAACGGTTGGCTGAATGTTGCCGAAACCGATCAGGGGAGCACTCGCATACCACGTTTTCCCTTCATCATCGCTGATCGCCATGATGCCGGCCGAGAACGTGTCGCTGTAAAGAGGGAGCAAAATTCGACCCGTCGCGAGAAGTGTCGGCTTGCATCGCGTTTGCCAGCCGAGCCTCTGGTAGAGCTTGTCCTTGGCCTTGGCGGCGGCCTCTTGAAACTCTTTCGTCTGCATCAGCTTGTCGATGATCGGAAAGATCTTTCTCTCCTCATCGAGCGCCGATTGCAGCTTTTGTTCAAACTTTTCTGGCTTAAGGAGGATGTTGCCGAGCCTGTCCCACTTGGGGCAACCGTCGGCACCATAATCGCTTGATACGAGATAGTGCGTGATCACCGATTCCCATGTGTTGGCGATCACGATCGGCCAGAAGAGCCACAATCGCTGCTTGGGATCGATCCAAAGGCAGGTGTTCCCGTCCGGGAAGCCCGGGGTGTCGACCATGACGAACGGTTCGCTCCAGGTTGATTCCCCCCGTCGGCGACGAGCACCGTAGACCGCGACATCGTCCGCCGAGCGTTCTCCCGTTCCCCGGTACCACGATGCGATCAAGTCGCCGTTGGCTGTCTCGACGATGCCCGGCGCGTGGTTGTGCTGTGGGTGGAGCGGAAAGATCAGTTCGCTGTCGAACTTGGGCTCCCCAAAGACGAAGGCGGCGCAGGCGAAGATCGCCCCGATGATGGTTCCGTTTCTGTGTCGCATCCTGATAGCTCTCCCCAACTCCACAACATCACGAATTGCCCGAACACCCAAGCGAGCGTAACCTGAGAAGAAGAGAATACTCCCTCTTGATGCCGACTGCTCAAGAAAAGAATCTGTTCGAAAATGAGACGGCAAAGAGTGATCCGAACGCTTGCCTATCGGGAGCAACCATGCCGATGAAAAATCCGTCGCCGATGACGGCGCCAACGTTTGCGCTTCGCAAGGGGGGCGAGCCTCTCGTGGTGCTGACGGCGTACGACTTCTTGACGGCGCAGCTTTTCGATCAGTGCGGCGTCGATTGCCTGTTGGTGGGGGATTCGCTGGGGGTCGTGGTGCAGGGAAAGGGGACTACGGTGGAGGTGACGATGGACCAGATGGTCTATCACACGTCGTTGGTCTCCCGCGCGAGCAAGCATGCTTTGGTGGTCGGCGATCTTCCCTTTCTGAGTTACCACACAGAGACGGCCAGCGCGGTGCGGAATGCAGGTCGTTTGATTCAAGAAGGAGGCGCCGGCGCGGTCAAGCTCGAGGGTGGTGTTCGCGTTCGGGCCCAGATCGAAGCGATCGTCTCTGCTCAGATTCCGGTGATGGGACATGTCGGTCTGACGCCACAATCGATTAAGAGGTTCGGTCGCTATCGGGTTCAACGCGACGAACAGCTTATCTTGGATGACGCCCGGGCGATCGAAGAGGCAGGAGCATTTTCGATCGTGATCGAATCGGTGCCGGCATCCCTGGCGGCGAAGATCACGGCTGCGGTCTCGATCCCGACGATCGGCATCGGGGCAGGGCCGTCTTGTGATGGACAGGTCCTTGTCTGGCAGGATGCCCTCGGGTTGCTGGTCGATTTTGATCCCAAGTTTGTGAAGCGATTTGCCGACGTTCACGGTGAGATGAAACGCGGGGTCGAGGCATATTGTCGAGAAGTCCGAACCCGATCATTCCCGGACGAAGACCACAGCTACCGCTAGCCCAGGATCCCCCTTCGCCCGAGGGGGCTGATTTCGTCGTTGGCAAGGGATGGCTTGGCGACCCAACCACTTACGCGGGCCGGCGTTAACGGAGGAGGAGCCCTTCCGGTTTTGCTGGGGCGAGCCGGTTGCTCCGTCGAACTGGAGTGGGTTTACGTACTTCCTTACGTTGCAATGCCTTCCGTCTCGTTCTAGGATAGTGTTGTGGGTAGGATGGCCCACGCCAACCCGAGGAGCGTTTGAGTCGATCGCATGGCAACCCTCACGACGACGGATCTCGCCTACCTGATGTGCATCAACCCGTCGTGCCGGGCTACGTTCGATGTTGGAACGACGAATTTTCGCTGCCTCGAGTGCGGCTCGCTCCTTGACGTCTGTTACGAATGGGACCGCTTGCCTGTCCCCAAATCACTGGTTGAGTTTGAGCGAAAATGGACCCGCCGATTCGATTCGATCGGCTTCAGCGGCGTTTGGCGATTTCATGAACTTCTTCCGTTCGCCCCTCCGGAGCGAATCATCTCGATCGGCGAGGGGCAGACGCTGCTTCAGCCCTCGGAGCGGGTCGCGAATTTCGTCGGCATGCACCCCGGAAATCTTTTTCTGCAGTACGAGGGACTCAATCCGTCGGGGAGTTTCAAAGACAACGGCATGACCGCCGCCTTCACCCACGCGAACATGGTGGGAGCGACGCGGGCCGCCTGTGCCAGCACAGGAAACACCAGCGCCTCGTTGGCGGTCTACTGCTCGGCCCACACCGGGATGAAGGCGATCATCTTCATCGGCAGCGGCAAGATCGCGTATGGCAAGCTTGCCCAGGCGCTCGATCACGGGGCGCTCACGCTGCAAATTGCCGGCGACTTTGATGATGCCATGCTCCGGGTGCAAGAGGTCGCTCCTCGGTTGGGGATTTATTTGGTCAACAGTGTCAACGCCTTTCGTCTAGAAGGTCAAAAGACGATCATGTTCCGCGTTTTGGAAGGGCTCGGTTGGCAAGTCCCAGATTGGGTAGTTGTGCCTGGGGGGAATCTTGGCAACTCGAGCGCCTTCGGAAAGGCATTTATCGAGTTGAAGGAACTTGGCCTTATTGATCGGTTGCCGAGACTGGCGGTGATCAATGCCGCGGGCGCCAATACGCTTTACTCGCTTTACGAGGAACGGGGCGTTCGCTGGAACGGTGGGCATCACGACGGTCCGACGGTCGATGGCTTCTATCAGGAGATGAGTTCCAACAATCGCCGAGCCTCGACGATCGCCAGCGCCATCGAGATTAATCGGCCCGTCAATCTGACCAAGTGCTTGCGGGCCCTGGATGCCTGCGACGGCGTCGTGCGCGAAGTCTTCGATCAAGAGACACTGGATGCTAAAGCTCAGATCGGGGCAGGGGGGCTCGGCTGTGAGCCCGCCAGTGCCGCCAGCGTCGCGGGGGCCAAACTGCTTCGCGAGCAGGGAGTGATTGCTCCTTCTGATCGGGTTGTTTGCGTCCTTACCGGCCATCAACTGAAAGATCCCAATATCACGGTCGCCTATCACAGCGGCAACAGAGAGTTGTTCGAGGAAGTTCTCGCGAAGAGAAACGTTCGGCGGGCAAGTTTCGCCAATCGGCCCGTGCAAGTGGCCAACGATCTCCATGAGATCGAAAGTGCGATTCAAATCAACTCGTAGCCGATCGAACGAAGTTCATTCCTCACACGAGAACGATGTCAACGGGTTTTCCATTCCTCGGGATGAAGGGCGACATCGGTCTTCGGTTCCAGGACCGCCCAGAACGTGTGCGAGTTATCCTTCCAAACGACGTGAATCTCGACGGCGATCATTTCCGATGAAGAGAGGCGAACTTCTAAACGCTGAAAGCGATCTCGATGGCTTCGTTTTTGGGGGTAGAAGTAAAGCTGAATCTCGCGGTCGGTCGGCTGCAGCGATCGAATCTCAAAATCTCGGCGAAGCGTGGCAGGGTCGACGCCGACCAGAAAAAAGGCCGGGAAGGAATCCATCCACAAGTGTGTGGGGAGCGCGTCGTTGACACCGAGCCCCTTGGCCTGCTCCTCTTTTCCTTGCGATCGGATCGTGATAACTCTTCCCTCGATCAAGTAGGTTATGGCGGGGTTGGCCAATCGGTCCAACCGGCCTTGCCCGCTCGCGCGATCGTAGCGAAATCGATCTTCCGTCGGTTGTTCGGTTTTCCATTTTCCGAGCGGATCGAGTTCCCGACACATCAACCGGGCGTCGATGGTGGAAACATCGGTCTTCTTACTCCAGGCCTCGAGCACCTCATCCACCGTTGGCGCCGCGCCGCGAACAAAGCTCGTCAGTGACATCCCCGTGACAACCAGGAGCATCCATGTCGTGAGAGACTTTACTCGGATCATTATTGTCATCCCTGAACTCGAAAAATCATCGACTGTCGATGGAACCTAGCGGACGCTGCATTTTGCGTAAATCGCAACTCAAGGGGGTCAGGTCCCTCTGGAAAGGGCCGACAGCCAGCCTGCTTGACCATTTCCACTGACCAAAGGGGCCCAAGCGATCACGGTTATTCGGCAGGCTTTAAGGGGTGAGGGAGGCTTGGACAGGCGCAGCAGCGGGGCTGGGGGCAAGCGCCCTTAAACTCGGACGAAAAACCATCATGATGAGGAGCGGTAGGTACCAAAGGACATGAGTCCCTCCTCGGTCGGCATACCAAAACTGCGTCATGAGAAGGAGTGCCGCGCTCAGCGAGATCAAATCTCCCAGATTCTTTTCGCGGGGAATGAAGATCAAAACCACCAGCAGAATGAAATGGACGATCACGATCGGCAAGCGGTAAATCTGAGTGTTGCTCGTCCAGAGACCGACCGATTTCTGAGCCATGTCCGCCGTCAGCAATACCTTGTCCGCCAGAGAGGTCGACCACATTTCAATGAAGGAAAGTAGCGGCGGCACGAGGTAGACCAACAGCCAAAGCGCGAGGGTTGTCGCGACAAAGAATCCCACGAACCATGCCCAACCGCGGGCTCGATAAAAGCTGAGCCAAAGGGGGACAAGGATCAGGGGAAAGAACGACACGGCCGCAAGCGCCATCAATGTCCCCACGGCCGCGGGAACCCGATAGAGAAAGATGCTCCAGACCAGAAGGGTTGTCGGAATCAAATGATCAAGCTTCACCGAGTGCATGAAGGTGACCGGTAACAGCAAGTAGAGCAGTGCCATCGCCAAACCCGACTCGATCCCTTGAAAATGCTTCCATCCAATCAACACCAGCCCCGCCAAAAGGAGCAGGTGACAGATGATGAGAGCGCTCCGGGCGATGTTGTGCTCGGCCTGCGCTTGATCGAGGTCGGCCGATTTCATTCCCGACTGAGCGAGTCCCCGTTGGATCGCTGCCGAGGGCATCATGAAAAGAATCGTGGCCGGATCCGCGCCGCGGTATTGAGGCAACAAGGTTTCGCCCGAAAGAAGCGAACTGGCTACGTGCGCTCCCGCTTTGCCGGCAGGCTCGGGCTCGCCCCCCGCAATCAATAGAATCAGATAAGCAAACAGGGATGTGGTCAGGAAGGCAATGCCCGGCGGCGTGAGGTTTTGCTGCAGGCGATCTCGTCGCACAATCAGGACATCAAGTAACGAGCGCAGGACAAAATACGCCGAGATGCCGAAGAGCCAAGTGTACCCGAATCGTTTCACTCCCCGCCACGATTCGTTCCGGTCGAGCGTGCCGATCGCTTGCGAGGTACTCGCCGTCGCGGGGGCGGCAACGATCGGCTCGGGGGCGCGCTCAGCCAGCATCTCATCGACTTTACCGGTCGCGAGCAGGCCGGGCATGATCAGATACAGCGTGATCAAATCCCAGTTGCGAAGACTCCAGAGCCGTCGGAACCGAAAAAAGACTGCGACCGCCAGCAGGCCGGATAAGTACATCCACGTCGCGGGTTCAAGTTTTGCGAATTCGAGAAACTTCCAGTCCATTCATTGACCTGCTGGGTTCGGGCGATGCTTCTGCGGACGAGTTCGGCGGACGAGCCGACAGACATTCTATCCACCCTCCGCCTCGGTTCATGCGAGGGAATTCAACGTTCTCGCTCCCAAGCGGCGGATCACTCTCCTCATGGAACCCACACCGGATCGAATCTGCTCGCTCGGTTGGGCAAAGAAAGCGTTTTCCTAAAGATAAGAGGCTTTTCTCATCGGTTTCAAAGAGTGTCTATGGGCAGCCATGGTGGCGGATTTCTCAGGGGGCGGCAGGCTGGGCAAGGGAATCGGGTTAGTGGAAGATGGCTCACCGAAACGAGCGTAGCATCCCTCATCGGGATGAAAGGGGTCGGCGGCGATAAGTTCGTGATACCGGCAAGGCTTGGGCGTGATAGGTTCGCTCTGTTCGGCAAATGCCGACGGAATCCCGTCACCCTCTCCCGATTGAGGCCGACCTCGTGGAATCACCCAACGTTATTCCCCCGTCGAGTCTGCTCATTCTTTGGCCGGGAGATCATCCCCCCATGGCCGAGGAAGTTCGTGTTCGCCTAGCCGAGTGGGGCCAAACCGCTCCCGAGATGGGTTCGGAGGGGCCTGAAGAAACCCTCTGGAGTTTCTGGCTCGAGTTGGCCGAGCGGCCGACCTCTTTCTTTGTGTGGTGCGAGCGAGTTTCCGACACGCACAAGATGCTCCTCGACTATGTTCATTGGCGGAGTCCCGAACAGCGTCGGCAGGCGACTCAATGTCTTTGGATGGTCGGTCTGGAAGGGCCGATCTCCATGAAAGAGCCCACCGCGGACTACCAGCTTCAGCTCCGTCTCTGCGAGGCGATTTCTCGGGATTGGTCGCCGGTCATCTTCGACGCGAGTGCCCTGGTCTATCGAAGTGCCGACGATATTCGCCTCTTAACCGAAGCCCAGACGCCCCCCCGAAAGAGCAGTCTTTTCAGTATCCATAAGGTCCGCTCGACCCCAGAAGGGGCGGTTCCCGCCAGTTATTGGGTCCACACGCATGGTCTCGAACGGGCCGGCATTCCCGATCTGGAAATCCTTTCGGTCCCGCAGCCTCTATTGGGGGCCTCGTGCGAATTGCTGGACGCGGTTGCCGATCTTTGGATCGAGTTCGGCACACCCGATGCCGAGATATCTTTCGCGATTGGCAACAGTCTCGAAATTGCGTGGCGCCCCTGGCAAGCAATGGCGGCCGAGCTCGGAACCTATGACGTCGGCGGACGCGAATATCGTGGACCGCAGTACGGCCACTGCGGACTCCGAGCGGTCCTCGTCGAGCCGAACCAGACCCCCGAGGGTCGCGTTGTCTGGGAACCACCCATCTCTCTTCTTCGCCGAGTCAGCCGAGCCGAGACGACCCTCTATAAGACGGTGCAAGAGAGTAAACGAATGGCCCGGCTGGCCCGCGAACGTTGGGGCGTCTTCGGGATTCTCTTTGCCTCGCCCCACCCAGAAAGCTGGCGCTTTGCCATCAAGTTAAACTTCCCGATGGATGACGATCCTCGCCACGGGGAGCACCTTTGGTTCGATGTCGTCGGAATACGCCCCGGCGAGGTGCTCGGCCGACTGGTCTCGATCCCTTCGCATGTGAAGAGACAATCGCTGAGCGGGACAACCTGGCATGAACTCAAGAAGCTGAGCGACTGGCGAATCGTGACGCCGGCGGGGGTATTTGATCCCGAGAACGCCGCCGCCCTGCTGGAGGAACGTTCCGCGCTCAGTATGGCCTAGTTCGAACTTTGCGTTGTCCGATGGAACAGACGTCTCTGAAATGAAGCGGGCTCGCCCCGAAAAGGCGAGCCCGAGTTGTTTCTCGACGTTAAAGAAGCGGAGCTAGGACGCGCTCTTGATGACCGGCTCGGCCAGAAACTTCTTCACTTCGTCAAGGTACGGCAAATCGTCGACGGCGAGGTCGATTTCCTCATTGCTTTGCACGCCAATCCCGATTTTGCAGGCGTGGCGAACAAATGGAATCTGCCATACCGAGCGATTCATGATCCGCTCTTCACAGCCGAAATGCTTCAGGATCGAAACGCCGACAACATCGGCCGCGACCCGGTCGCGACTCGCGACGATGACCTTGGGCTCGGCTTCGTCGCCGTGCGATGGGCCGCCGAATACGAATGATTTTGATCCGTCCATAATGTTCAGCGTCGGTTTGAAGCCCAGATTGAGTTCCGCGATCTTCGCGACGAACGGATAGATCTCCTCCTCTTCCTTATGCATGTCCTTCTTGATCCCGCGTCGGCGACGAGAGTTTTTGAACTCGAGAGCGTGAACCCCCAGTTGATCCGCCAGGCCCCGGCCGCCTGACTTCTCTGAGTGGAACTCAAGCCGGGTCCGGTGGTGTGACATGCCGACGAACGCTTTCATGGACATGGTGAACCACGCCTGGAAATGGGTCTTAATGACCGGAACGTTGATAACATGGTCGACAGAGAAAAGGAGCTGCGCCAGTTCGTATCCGCGTGGCCAATGGGATGCCCCTTCGGGTTTCATCCGCTGCCAACGGGGAGTTTTGGGCTCGACGCCCAGCTCTTTGTATTCGCGTTCCGCCTCTTCGAAACCGATCGCGATGATGTTGGCTTTCGTTTCGGTGCGTGCCTGTTCGACCGCGTCGAGATGCCCAACAGCCTTCATGACATCAATGGTTCTGGGGCTCGCTTCGGAGAATAGGGGCGAAAAGCAACGATCGCTGACAAGGATTCGACGCGGGCCTCGCTCGGCAGCGAGCTTGATGACCGCGTAGAGAACTTCGGGCGCGGTGGTGGTGGGGCTGACGAAAGCTCCCGTGCAGTTCGGCTTGATGAGGACCGTTTCCCCCTCGGCGAGAAAGTCCATACCTCCGGAAAGCTGCACCGCTTTGCGGACGGCATCGGTCATGCTCGAGCCTCGTGCCACGCCGACGGTCGCCTTCTGGCCCACAGGCGTATCCATTCGCACGAGAGGCTTGGGTTCGTCGGCGCGAAGGATTCGCCGAGGTCCGATTAGGCCACCGGCCGCCAGGCCTGCGGTCGTGTAAAGGAAATTCCGACGCTTCATCTTCCAATGCTCCTGTCAAGGCCTGGTTGAACAACGGGCCAAGCACGACCAAACGAATACTCTCTTATCAGCGACGGGCCGATGCCGTGGTGACGGCACGAATCTGTGTGGCCAGCTTCTTCATTTTTTCCACCAGCGGCGTGATATCCTCGGCCTTGGGCGGCGTCGATTTATGAACCAAGCTGGAGGTCGACCGGCGAATGTCGGCCACGGCCTCTTCTAGATCGGCGGGAACCCGCACTTTTGGATCCTTTTGCCCGGAACGCCATTGGATGATCGCGTTCCACATATCATCCTCGGCATCGGTCAGCATCGCCAGCGACTCAAACTTGGTCTTAAAGCCGCGATGGCACTCTGTGCAAACCAGCGAGAGGCTGAACTCCGCAGGTGGGTTGCCAATATCGTGGTTGCCGTGGCAATCGACGCAGAGAGGGTACCGGATGTTGAGTTTCTTTTGCTGATCCCAGGCATGTGGGCCCGAAGCTAATTCCTTGTGCTGATCTTCATGACAGCTTTGGCACTTGGCCAAGTGAGCACTCATCTTGGTGCCGATGAAATCGAACTCGGCGGTATGGGCTTTCGCATCGTCCATCGTGTTGCCGCCGTGACAATCATGACATGTGACGCCTGCCGAGATGTCGTGGACAGAATGGGCAAACGTATGGACCGCTTCGGTCAATTCGCGCCCGGCGGTTAAGTGACAACGGACGCAGTTGGTTTGCTCTTGTGGAACCGGCTTGTCGCTGGGAGGGGCCGGCTTATTCTCGTCGGCCGATGCGGATTGGCCCCCGTACCGGATCTCGGCCGTGACCAGTCCGACCGCAAGCAGGCTCGAAACAAAGAGCCAAAGACGCGTTCGCATATTCCCCAGACTCCCCCCGATGGATCGCATCGCGACGAAACCGGCACCCACTGTACCGAGAGACGGTCTCATTTCATCTTGATTCGTACCAGATTTTCCGATCATCCGAAAGAAATGGTCGAACCAAATTCTCATGCTGAACAGGGCGCTAGCTGCACTTGCCGATCCGTGCTCGTCCCATCATATCGGCCGTTGTCCCATCCTTACAATCGCTGCTTTCGGCAAATTCCGCAGATGTTTTCTTAAGCTACCGTAGCCTACCGAGAAACCGCCGATCGTTCTCGCCTCCGATTGTGTTCTAACCTTCTTCGAGTGATTCCAATGCGCGAACCGAGCGACGAGGCAGGTGAATGGCTTTTCGGGCAGTTGCAGATGCTGAGCCGATTCCCGGCTACCGGCTGCTTGAGCGGCTTGGTTCGGGAGGATATGGCGAAGTCTGGAAGGTCTCCGCACCAGGTGGCTTGTACAAGGCCATCAAGTTCATCTATGGCCATCTCGACGATTCTCGCGCCGGACAAGAGGTTAAAGCACTCAATCGAATCCGCGGTGTACGCCATCCTTTTCTTCTGGCGATTGAACGGGTCGAGATCATCGACGGCCAATTGGCCATCCTGACCGAACTGGCCGACGAAACACTCACCGCCCGTTTCGAACACTTCCGAAAACAGGGTGAGGTCGGTATTCCCCGACCGATTCTGCTCGGTTACATGCGCGATGTGGCGGATGGTCTCGACTACATGTCGGACAAGTACTCGCTGCAGCATTTGGATGTCAAGCCGGGCAATCTTCTTCTGGTGGCCGACCGATTGAAGGTCGCCGACTTCGGACTGGTCAAGGATCTGCACGGCGACGACGTCACCGCGACAGGAGGTGTCAGTCCCGCTTACGCTGCGTGTGAATTCTTTGACGGTCGGGTGAGTCGATACAGCGATCAATACAGCCTGGCGATTGTCTACATGGAGATGCTGACGGGATGTCGTCCGTTCCCAGGGACGACGGCTGTCCAGTTGGCGCTACAGCACTCGACCGGCAAGCCGATGCTCGACCCGCTCCCCGCCGAGGATCGCCCCGCGGTCGCGCGAGCTCTCTCGAAGGATCCCAACGAGCGATTCCCATCGTGCAAGGATTTTGTTGCGGCTATTGAATCGCAGTCGCGTCGAAAGTCTGGTGACGAGCCTGAGTGCCCCGAGCGAGTCTCGTCGGCGATCGGTATCGTCGATCCAGAGACCGAAGTCGACGGACACCCTCGCAAACCGGGCCCTTTGCCCGAAGACGAAGCGACCGCTCATCTCAAAACGTCGGCCCCGGCCTTGTTGGGCTTGGCCTCCGTTGACAACGAACGCAAAGATGCCCACGAGATTTTTCCCGTTCGACCCACCGTTTTCATCGGTGTGGGTGGGATGGGGTCGGCGACCATTGTCCATCTTCGGCGAAGGCTTCATGAGGGGTTCGGCAACCATTCGTCGTTGCCGATGTTGCGGACGCTGTTGATCGATACTGATCGCCATGAACTTCATATGGCAACCGATCGTAACGATAGCGGCCGAGTTCCGCCCGAAGACTGTGTCTACATTGGTCTGCAAAAGCCGGAAAACTACCGTTCGCAATCGCGAGAGATCCTGCGATGGATGGATCGTCGATGGTTTTATGGTCTTCCCAAATCGCAACAGACCGAAGGTCTTCGGCCGTTGGGGCGACTGGCATTGCTTGATCACGCCGACCGCGTTCGGGAAGTGATTACCGAGGCGATCGCAGGAGTCATGGAGAAAACCCGCGATTCGGTTGGGACTGTTCCGCGACTCGACGCGCCACCTCATGTGGTGATCGTGCTCTCTCTCGCAGGGGGTACCGGAAGTGGTTCGCTGATCGACATTGTTCACCTGGTTCGGTCAGTGATGAAGGATCTGCGAGTTCCTAGTGGGGGCTTGTCGGCGATCCTGTTGCACGCGACCAGCCCCAAACCCGCTCAGAAAGAGATCGCCCGCGCGAATGCTTATGCATCGCTGCTTGAACTGAATCACTTGCTTCATCCCAACAGCAACTATCCCGGCGAACCAGCGCTTGGGTTGGACGAACTCCCCAATCAAGGCGAGCTTTTGCGAGACTGCTACCTCGTTCATTTGGGAGAAGACCTGAGCCAGGAAGAGTCGCAGGACTCGACGGACCTAGTGGCGGAGTACTTGTTACTTCAAACGGCAACGGGCTGGCGAAAGTTCATTGAGGATCACCGCGATCATTCGCGTGGACCTGCTCCGCTCGATAGCGAAGAGTCAACGATTCGAAGTCTCGGGCTGTACCGAATGCGGTTTCGCCGTCACGATTTGGCGCGTCGCGTCACGCAGATTTGCTGCCGACACATTCTTTCACGCTGGCACGGCGACCTGGGGGCGATCATCAGTTCCGAGGATGAAGGCTCGGAGTTTTCGGACGCGAATCGCTCGCGTTGGTTAAAGGAAGTGGGCGAAGTCGAAGCGGCCAAGCTGTTTGCCAAACTCGACCTCAAAGACACCTCCGTTCTCGAGCACGTGGAATTGACGACAAAGACACCGATCGATAGCAACCCCGCGACGGTCTGTGAATCGATTCTGCATCAGGCGGTTGCGAAACATGCCGCCGGCGGTTCTGGCGCGGAATTGGCGGCCAGCGTTCTGCGAGAAATGGATCTGCATCTGGGCGCGGGCGAGCTTGATTCCAATCCTCGTCAAACAGTTCAATCACCCTACGAAAAGAAAATCATGGAGCGGGCCCGCAGTGGTGCCGAGCCCAACTGTCGACGAATTCTCGACTGGGTTCGTCAAGCGGTCGCCAATCCCGATTGGCGAATCAAGCCCGCCATGATTGCTACAGACATGTTGGTCTCGCAGCTCATCACCCGCATTGAAACCGCCCAGCGACAGTTTCAAGAATCGATCCGCGAACGAAAGCACGCTCGCGATGTGTTGTCCGGCGAAATGGGGGCGTCGGGGCGCTGGCTGTCGCGACCGGTATCGACCGACGAAATCGTTTCGATGTCGCGGTCGTATTTCAATGCTCGATTGCGCGAGATTGCTCGAGAAGCGATCGCCGAATCTTTCAGGCTCCTTTACCGCACGACAACCGAAGCGCGGGCTCGATTGTTGGACCTTCGGCAGAGGTGTGCCGGGTGGGCCGACCGACTTGAGAAGCTCGGTAAAGAGACGGAGCGCTGGAACGAATCAGGTTCCTCTGTCAATGGTGTCGACTTATTGCCAGGCAAAGCGTCGAGCCTCGCCGAGGCAGCCGCCATCATGGCAAGGCGTTTTGCTTCGACATCATTCTTTAGCGACGTCGAAGAACGGATCGAGACGGAACTGTTCAGCGAACTGGGCGGAATCTGGAACCTGGCCACCGAAAACATATCGGCCCTCGAAGAAGCCATTAATCATCGTCTACCTGAAATCGTCATGAATTCGGTGATGGCGTCTCTGGAAGCGGTCGACTCCGCGTCGCTGTTCTTTGAAAAGCAAGCCGGCATGACCGATGCTCTGCGCGAGATTAAAAGGATGCTCGAAAAGGCTCGGCCCAAGTTGGCCGTCGCCGGCGGGAAGCCGAGGCTATTGTTGGGGGTACCTAATAGTCCACCGGGAAGATCTTTCCGAGAACTGGTGGTGGCTCAACTCCCCAATGCCACCAGCCCGGTCGGGATTCTTGGCGATGTTCTCTTCTGTTACGAGGCGACCGGGCTTCCGATTTCGCGAGTCGCGGAAGAGATCATCGGCAATGAGGTGGCATTTGTTCAAGTCGGTTCTCGATTAACGACGCGAATTGATATGACGCTGGCCCCGTTGCATGGTGCCCATGCGCCTGTCGGCCGGAGAGGATGATAGTTAAGTGAAGAAGACGAGATAGATTCGTCTTCTGTTCAGCTCAAGTGGCGGTTGTGAGCTACTTTTGCGGAAGGCTCCAATGATATTCAGGGGATCTGCGTGACAACGCTTGGACAACTCAAGTCGGACTACTCGCCGGCAAGCAGTTTGATGGCCGCCCTCATGCAAGAGGACGTCTTTCATCCTGCGCCCCCGGTTCGATTTGAAGAGTTGGGAGTTCCCGAGACATTTCTCGATGGATTGATTTGCAAAGAGCTTCTCATTGCCGGCGCCATCAGCGGTCGGCAGCTGGCCGAGAATGCTTGCATTCCTTTCGGCATGATCGAGCCTCGCTTGCTGGCCCTGCGATCCCGGAGCTTTATCGTCCATCGGGGTTCGGCCCCGCTCAACGACTACATCTATGCTCTTTCCGAACAAGGTCGCGACTTCGCCCAGGCCCTGATGGAAGCCTCTTCTTATCGCGGTGCCGTCCCCGTGACACTCGATGAGTATCTCAACGGGGTCGAAGCGCAAAGCATTCGCGCCGAAGCTCCAAAACGGGCGCAGCTGGAAGCTTGTTGCCGAGATATCTCGGTGGAAGCTTCCATCTTCGACGACCTGGGGCCGGCGGTGAATGCCGGGGCGGGGCTCTTTCTTTACGGCGAACCAGGCAACGGAAAGACAACCCTGGCCGAGCGAATTGCCCAGTGCTTCGGGCAGTCGATCTGGATTCCGCGGGCACTCTACATCGACGGCGAAATCGTCAAACTCTTCGACGGTTCGTACCACGAAGAGATTCAGTCGGCCGGCAGCGGGATCATCAAAGACAAAGATGCCGACCGGCGCTGGGTTCGCATCAAACGCCCTACCGTCATGGTCGGCGGCGAGCTCACCATGGATGCCCTCGAGATTCGCCATAATGCGAAAACGAACGTCAGTGAAGCCCCGCTGCAAATGAAAAGCAACGGCGGTGTTCTCCTTATCGATGACTTCGGACGCCAGCGAATGAACCCGGCCGAACTCCTCAATCGATGGATCGTGCCGCTCGAGAAAAACTACGACTTCGTGAGTCTTTCCAACGGGAAGAAGATCCAGGTTCCGTTCGATCAGATGATCATCTTCTCCACCAACATCGATCCAAGACAACTTGTGGACGAAGCGTTTCTTCGGCGAATCAGCTACAAGATCCACGTGAAGGATCCCTGCGAAGAAGAGTTCCGCCATTTATTCAAGCTGGCGGCCAACAAGCTTGGATTCAAGCTCGACGTGGCGAGTCTCTCTTACTTGATCGAGAAGCACTATCGGGAAAAGAACCGATCGTTCCGCCGATGCCACCCGCGCGATCTGCTTCGTCAGGTGAAGAGCTACTGCGCATACAATGATCTTCCAGTGGAGATGAAGTCAGAATTCTTCGACATCGTTTGTCGCTGCTATTTCACGGAGGTGATTTAGCATGGCCACCACAACGACCTCGCAATCGACATTGGCAGGGATCCCTTATATCGAACATTTTCCCGAACAGGGGGGGCCGGCCGAGCGCATTTATCTGACCAAGTTTCCCTTCACGATCGGTCGATCGAAGAATGCCGACCACACGGTCTATTCGAATAAAGTCTCCAAAGAGCACGCGTCGATCGTGCGCATTGGACATCGCTATGTCGTGCGGGATCTGGGGAGCACGAACGGTACGTTCATCAACGGCAACAAGACGGCCGAGCAGTTCCTCGCGGACGGCGACATCATTCACGTCGCCCACAAAGAGTTTTGTTTTCGCTATCAGCCGACCGCGGTTGTTGGCAATGATCACGGCACGATCGAACAGACGCAGGCCGCCCCTGCGGACCTTCCCGAAAGCATTATTCGCGGCACGCGCATGTTGCGAGAAATGATCGTCTCCGAAGCGGTCGAAATCGTCTATCAACCGATCGTCACCATGAAGACCCGTGAGGTGATCGGCTACGAAGCGCTCGGGCGTGGCAATCATCCCAGTTTGGGAAAGAGTCCCGGCGTTCTGTTCCGCTTGGCCGAGCAGTGCGACATGATGATCGAGCTGAGTCAACTCTTTCGCCGGCTGGCGGTGGTCTTTTCGAAGCGGCTTCGCCCGGGATCGAAGCTCTTTTTGAATGTGCATGCGGCCGAGATCGCCAGTCCCAATTTCTTTGATTCACTGCAGGAAGCGAAACGGCTCGCTCCGCCTGACCATCCGATCGTGATTGAAATTGCCGAGTCCAGCGTCACCGACGTTGCCGCCATGGGCAAGATCAAAGCAGCCCTTGCGGAACTTGGTTTCGGCTTCGCCTACGACGACTTCGGTGCTGGGCAGGCGCGGCTGCTGGAACTCACGGATATTCCCCCCGATTATTTGAAGCTCGACATGGGACTCATTCAGGGGATCGAGTCCGCCAAACCAAGGCAGGATCTCGTGCAAGCTCTGTTGCGAGTGGTCGGTTCATTGGGCATCCAAGTGATTGCCGAGGGAATCGAAACCGAAGAAGTGGCGACAATGTGCGAACAGCTTGGCTGTCATCTGGGTCAAGGCTACCTCTTTGGCCGACCGACGCTTGCCCCGTAAGTGTTCATCGGCGTGACATCACGAGGGTTCGCTTTGATCAGCTTGCCAAAGATCCCGCGCGCGACGTAGACCGGTCGCGCAGATTTCAAACTCATCGCTCAGTTGACGCAAGATCGGCGCCTCGTCGGCATGCGCGGGCGTATCACGGTAAGTGCTTGCCATGAAGTAAGAGCGCTTGCCGTGACAGGTCACCTCTTCGATTCCTTTGGCGACGTTGGCTCTTTGATGTTGGACGGCTTCGGGAAAGATGCCGGTCCAAAAGAGGGCAAAGTCGCCGATATGACGAAAGAGTTCGCGTCGCGCGGGCCCTACCGCGGGGCTTCGCTCCAACTCGTGGACCATGTCGCCGATCACGAAGAGGCTCTTTCCGACGGGGGCAGGGAGCGAGAATATCTGATCGCGGTGAAGGAATCGGACCAGCAGGCACGCCACGTAATCGACCAGCCTCGTTTCGGTGATCCCCATCTCGCCGATCAGAGCGTGCTCGGTGTAGCCCACGAAAAGCCGGTTCAGCGTGGTTGCATCAGCAATCGGTCGCATCGTCTTCTCCTTTCCGGTCAGGCCAGGAGATCGGTTGCCATGCTCGAGTTCGTGGGAACGCCGCGTCCCGCCCGAGCATGGTCAAGACAATGAAATCTACGGCGATTTTCTCGTATGGGTCAAGTCGCATTCGACGATCCTCCAGGCGATGCCCACTTCGTCCAACCCTTCCTTCGGATTGCGCTCGTTGTTTCGCCGTCGATTCCGGTACGATAAAGGGCGGAGAGAGGGGCACCGTACACAAGGGATAGGAGAATCAAAGTGAGGGGTTTGTCTGGGCAAAAGTGGACCGGCATGCTGGCTCTCTCGACAATCGCGTTCTGCGCCGGGTTGTGTCCGGTTCGGGGGGATGCGGTCGCCAAGGATTTGGTGGTCGAGAAGGACATCGTCTTCGGGACCGGAGATGGGCAAGAATTGAAGCTTGATCTTTATCAGCCGAAGTCACACGTGGAGAATGAGAAGTCCGTCTTGCCGGGCTTGATTGTGATTTATGGCGGCGCTTGGCGATCGGGAAATAAGGACGTGATGCGGATCCTCTGTGAGCAGTTTGCTCGGGCAGACTACGTCGTCGCCGCGGTCAGCTATCGGCTCTTTCCGAAGTATCGATTCCCCGCCTGCGTGGAAGATTGCAAGTGTGGCGTCCGTTGGCTTCGCGATGAAGCAAGTAAACGCCGCATCAATCCCGATCGTATCGGCGCGATGGGAATGTCAGCAGGAGGGCATCTCTCGATGATGCTCGGCTACATGGATCCCAAGGATGGTCTCGAAGGTGACGGCGGCCATGCCACGCAGAACAGCCAGGTTCAGTGCGTCGTCAATTACTTCGGGCCCTTCAACATGACCCTTCGCGATTGGGATCCTAAGGATGAGCATCTGCTGGTCGACTTTCTGAATGGAAATCTCGACGAGAAACGCGAAGATTACTTACGAGCGTCGCCATCGAGTTACGTTGATTCGGACGATGCCCCCACCATTTCGATTCATGGCACGAAAGACCCGCTTGTTCCTTATGGACAGGCGGTGCTTGCGGACAAGGTTCTGAAAGAGAACGGTGTCCCTTCGGAGCTTGTTCCCGTCGACGGGGCCGGCCATGGGTGGTGGGGTCCTAATTTGCAGCGGACTCAAAAAATGGCCATTCAGTTCTTAGATAAGCACCTCAAGCCGACCGAGAGCGCCTCGGCAGGCAAGTGATGCCGGACAGATCATCCGTCGATCGGGAGGGAGACCGACGTGGCCGACTTGCTCGCTGGACTCAATAACGCGCAGCGGCAAGCGGTGACGCATCGCGATGGGCCGCTGTTGGTCTTGGCCGGGCCCGGCAGCGGAAAGACCCGCGTCATCACGCACCGCATTGCCTACATGATCGATCAAGGAATTGATCCGGCCCGAATTCTCGCCTTGACGTTCACCAACAAAGCTGCTGACGAAATGCGACAACGACTGGAGCGCTTGGTTCCAGGCAGGCCGGTATTTGCGGGGACGTTTCATCGATTCAGCGCCCGGCTCTTAAGGCGATATGCCGACAAGATGGGTCTCGATCCCGGCTTTTCGATTCTCGATCCGTCGGAAGTCGGCACGCTGGTGAAGAGCATCATGAAAAAGATGCAGCTCGACGTCACGCATACGCCCCCCGAAGGGGTCGCGCGCCGAATCAGTTCGCTGAAAAACGATCTTGTGCTGCCCGATCTATTTGTCGAGCAGGCGACAGATTACTTTGATCGTCAAGTGGCCGAGATCTATCCTCGCGTGGTCGAATCGATGCGTTCGCAAAACGTCGTCGATTTTGACGATCTTCTGCTCTTGGTGGCGCAGTTGCTTCGGACTGATGCCGAGATCCGGGCTCGACTCGATAGACAGTATGAGTACGTGCTCGTGGATGAGTATCAGGACACCAACGTCGCGCAGTACGCGATCGCTCGGGGTCTGTCGGTAGACTATCAGAACTTGTGTGCGACCGGGGATCCCGATCAGTCGGTCTACAGTTGGCGCGGGGCCAACATCGCCAACATCCTACATTTCGAAGAGGATTTTCCAGGGGCGACGGTGGTGAGGCTCGAACAGAACTACCGCAGCGTCGGGAACATCCTGGCGGTGGCGGACCATCTCATTCGTCACAATGTCGACCGCAAGCACAAAGATTTGACGACAGAGAATCCGCCTGGTCTGCCGGTGCGAGTGGTTTGTCATCGGGATGACACCGCCGAGGCTCGCTCGACCGCCGATGCGATTCGTGACGGTGTTGATACGGGGCAGCGATCCTACCGCGACTACGCCATCTTCGTGCGTGTCAGCAGCCTATCGCGGACCTTCGAACAGGTGTTTCGGTCGCGAAACATCCCCTATCAAGTGATCGGTGGTTACTCGTTTTTTGAGCGTCGAGAAGTTCGCGATTTGCTTGCTTACGTTCGGCTACTTCTGAACCCGCGCGATGCTTCGGCGCTGGCCCGCGTGGCGTCGGCCCCTCCCAAGGGAATCGGAGCAACGACGCTGGAACGAGTCATCGCCCATGCGGGCTTGCATCAACTCTCGCTGATCGAGGTCTGTCGACATGCCGACGACGTGCCGGGGCTCAAAAAGAAGCAGATCGTTTCGCTGCGTGATCTTTGCATGTTGATGGATGAACTGGCCGAGGCGCCGACACTTTCGCCGGTCGCGGGTCTGATCAAGATCATCGATCTGGTCGAGTATCGTCCCTTCGTTCGGACGCTGGGGGACGAGGACGAAGAACAGAACCGTGAAGGTGTTCTCGACGATCTGATCGCGTCGGCTCAAGAGATGCAGATGGAAGACCCCTCAGCGACATTGGCGGATTTCATGGAAAGCATCAGTCTGGCCAGTGACCAGGATCGTCGGGATCCGACCCGCGATATTGTCACGATCATGACACTCCATGCGGCTAAGGGGTTGGAGTTCCCTGTCGTCTTCATTGCTGGCTTTGAGGACCGGATCATCCCGCACCAGCGAGCCGTCGAGGAACGGGGCGAAGAAGAGGAACGTCGTCTTTTGTTTGTCGGCATCACCCGCGCCGAGGAAGAATTGACGCTCAGCTACGCGCGCGTTCGATCGTTTCAAGGATCGAGAACGTTCGCGGCACCAAGCCCATTTCTGCTGGAAATTCCCACCGAGTCGGTCGATCGGCAGGATGTGGTTATCGGGGGAGGTTACGAACGAAGCATCGATCCCGACGCCAGTCAAGAAACGGGTTACGAAGAGCCTTTCGTTCCGATCTATCGTGGTTCCAGCGCCCCCTCGCCGGCCGACTTGTACAAAAAGGGGATGTGGGTCAGGCATGCCGAGTACGGTGACGGCGTAATTCTTCAGATTGAAGGCGTCGGCGATTCGCGTAAAGCGACGATCCACTTTTCTGCCGCCGGCACCAAGCGATTTGTCCTAAGCAAAGCGGCTCTGGAGCCGGTGGGCCACTGATCGTCCGTCCAAGGTCATAGGAAGACGCAGAGTCAAGATGTCTCATTCAACATGAACGTGGGAATCAGGCGAGTCCATCGCTGATCACCCTTTGGCCAGTCGCGAGCGACCATTGGCGCTAGCTCATGACGAGGAAAACGCAGCATGACCGATCGACTCGACATCGACACCATCGTCTCGGCACCATTCGAGGAGAACAGTTACATCGTTCGTGTGCCGGGTGGGACGAAATGCTTCGTCATCGATCCCGGCTTCGAGCCTGATGAGATTCTGGATCGGATGGCGTCGCTGTCGCTGGGGTTGGAAGCGATCCTCCTCACTCATGGACATGCCGACCATATTGCCGGCGTGGCGGCAATGAAGGAGGCCTTTCCCGCCGCTCCCATCATCATTGGTGCGGGCGAAGAGCGGATGCTGACGGATCCTTACCTGAACCTCAGCGCGATGGGGGGAATGAAAGTCACGAGCCCGCCGGCCGACCATCTTGTTCACGAGGGTCAACCACTCGAAGTGCTGGGTCTCGAGTGGGAGGTCTTCGAGATCCCCGGACATTCTCCGGGTCATGTTGTGTTTGTTTGGAAGGGTGGGAAGCCAGGAATCGTCTTTGGGGGCGATGTCCTCTTTCGCGGAAGCATTGGTCGGTTCGACTTTCCGGGCGGGGATGGTCAAAAGCTTATTGATGGAATCCGTCAGAAGCTTTACACGCTCCCCGAGGATACTCGCATTTATCCAGGGCACGGCGAGGCAACAACAGTTGGGATGGAGAAACGATCTAATCCCTTCACGCGTGAGGGAGCCTCGCTCTGGTAACCGCTCATCCACACACGCGTGCGTGAACACGTCGATGAGCAGCGTGATCGATTCATCTCAACGCGGGAGGAAGCCATGGGGCTGCCAGTGATCATTGACGGGGTCAGGCTTCCGTCGGGTAAGCTTGGCGGTGTTTATCACGCTACTCGAAGTGCTGATCTCCTGGCGGCGGCGCTTGCGGGCCTTATGAAGCGAACCGGTGTTTCGCCGACGAGCATCGATGATGTGATTGTCGGCTGCGTCACCCAATCGGGCGAGCAGGGTGGGAACATCGCGCGGATGGGCTCGCTCCTGGCGGGCTTGCCGACAACGGTGCCGGCAGCAACCGTGAATCGATGGTGTGGATCGGGTCATCAAGCGATCCATTCTGCCGCACAGGCCATTGCCGCGGGCGATGCGTCTTGCGTGATCGCCGCCGGCGTCGAGAACATGTCGCGCGTGCCGGTCTACAGCGATATCGGTGGCCTAGGGAATCTTCACGAGGAGGTCGTCTCGCGATACAACCTCGTCCATCAAGCCGAGAGTGGCGAGCGTATTGCCGAGCGATGGGAAATCTCGCGTGAGCAAGCGGATCAGTTCGGCATGGAAAGTCAGCGCCGGGCTAGCCAAGCCGCTCGCGAACATCGCCATCGAGAATTGTTGGCGTACAGCGTCAAAGACCGGGATGGAAAAACGATTTCTCTGGTTCGCGATGAAGGAATTCGTGATTCGATTGATCCCGCGAAGGTTGCCAGTCTTCGGCTGGCGTATCGGCCTGATGGACAAGGGGTGTTGACGGCGGCCAACTGCAGCCAATTCGCCGACGGGGCCAGTGCGGTGCTGCTGGCGGACGAAGCATGGGCAAAGGAGCGAGGCCTGTCGCCCCGGGCGAAGTTCCGGGCGAGGGTCGTGGCGGCCGACGACCCCGCGTGGGCGCTCATGGCGATCGTGCCGGCCACGAAGCGGGCTCTCGAACGAAGTGGTCTCTCGATCGACCAGATCGATTGGATCGAAATCAACGAAGCCTTTTCAACCGTGGTTCTAGCCTGGCAGAAAGAAATCGGAGCCCCGTCCGAAAAGATCAATCCCTGGGGCGGAGCGATTGCTCATGGGCACGCTCTTGGCGCGACCGGATGCGTTCTTCTTTCGAAAATGATGACCGGGCTCGACGCCAGCGGTGGGCGATTCGGTTTGCAAGTGATGACGATTGGTCACGGTCAAGCGACCGCCAGCGTGATTGAAATACTTGCCGAGGCATAAGCTCGACCGTTAGACATCCGTTCGCACGACGATGCGATTTCCTTGCACGATAACGATCCGCACGGCGCTTCCTTGTGGGATAAAGGATCCCTCGGCCACGACGTCGACATCGGTATCACCAAACCGTGCTTTGCCCGCAGGTCGAAGGGGTGTTCGCGTGGTCCCGGTTAGGCCGACCTGCAAGTCACGCAGGGTTAAGAGTGATTCATCGATGCCGGCATCGATGGTGTCGCTTGAGCCAGAGGGAGGTGCCAGCATCATCCTTCTGAAGATGGGCAACGTTCCCATAAACCTCGCGAGTACCGCCCCCACCACAATAAAAATCGCCAGTGCCGTGCCGACCGTGGTGGCCGAGCTGGCGAGCGTATCAAGCGAGTCGGTGAACATGCTGGCGTTGGGTGTCAACGCCATCGTCAATCCTGCCAGAACCAGCAGGATCCCGGTGATACCAAAGAGGCCGAACCCGGGCAGAATAAAAATCTCGGTGGCGATGCACGCGAGCCCACCGAGAAAAAGGATGACTTCAAGCCAGTCGGCCGTCCCACCGAGGAACGTTGCCCAGAAGAATAGGCTGAAACAAAGCGCGGAGAGAACACCAAAGATGCCGACGCCCGGTATCATGAATTCTGCGTACAGCGAAATCAAACCTAAGACAAGCAATGCCCCCGAGATCAGCGGAAAATTCAAAACAGCCACGAGGGTGTCGACCCAGGTCTCCCGAAATAGGATGGGTTCCTTGTCGAGTCCGTATCGGCGAAACAAAGCGTCGCGATCCGCCAGCGTCTCCTCTGTCAGGCCGACTTCAAGGGCAGACTTCCCGTTCAGCGTTAAGAATCGGCCCCCCCCCGAACCGAAGACCGGCTTGACCTTCTCCCATTGGTCGGCATCTTTCAACTGGGCAACCTCGGCCTCCGACATCGAGCGCGTCACGCCGCTCTGCAGATGGCGATAGTGAAACACGGCAAGCGTCTTGTCGACCATCGCCTCGGCAATGGCGGGTGGATGACCGCGCCCCTCGGCCAAGGTCCGGACCGCAGCCGCGAGAAAGCTGACGATCTTCTCGGGAGCATGCCGAAACTGCGAATCCTCTCCCATGACGATCGGGCCCGCGTCGCCGATCTTCGCTTGGGGCAAAAGAACAATCTCCTCACATCCCAGCGCGACAAACGCGCCACCGCTGATCGCTTGTTTCTCAACGAATGCGACCGTCCTTGCCCATTTGATGTCGGCGAGATCCTGGGCGATGTCGATACTGGCCTGGGCGTCGCCTCCGGGACTATCGATCTCGATGATGATGAGGTCCGCCTTCATCTCCTTGGCTCGTTCGAGTTGCCTTTGCATGTACTGGTGCGTCAGGATCGTGATAGCCCCTTCCAGCTTGATTCGAACAGGCGTCGTGTAGGTCACCTTGTTCGCTGTGACCGCTGCCGGCTCGTCATCGGCCGGCAACGTGGTGGGCCAAAGGAGGGACAGAATCAAGGAGAGGCCGACGGCGGCAGTGATCCTCAGGGAAGATGATCGGCTTCGATCGCGAGTCATCGCGTTCTCCTCGAGCAGTCATGTCCCGTTATCAGTCGGCCCGAAAGGACGGGCAGGGCGACCCCGCGGGGCATCGATCTATTGTTACGGAAGTTCCGAAATCCTGAACCCTCGACCTCGACCGGGAGGGGCTTAACTTGGCCTAGCAGCCCGTTGATCTACCCGTGATTTTATCCAGCGATGGCCCATCGAAGGGGTCCTATTTCGAGGAGGTCCGTCCACG
>JAIELF010000016.1 GCA_019753235.1 bacterium | reverse complement strand
CGGGACGCCTCTGGGAGAATCGCCCGATTTGATCGAGCTCAACAAGATTGTTGCCGAGCCTTGGGACAAGGAGCGATCGTGGGGAACGTTCCGCTCGGCAGTGGCTGTCGGCGGGAAGGATCTTTCCGATAAGAAAGAGAAGTTTGCCGACCCCAATGATGCCAGGCACCGGGTGATTTCGATCGCCGCCGCCCGGCAAATGGGGATCCTTCCCATTGCCTTTGATTCTTCCGAGACGTTTCTCTCATCTTCCGAAGGAAGCAAATAGCTTCTCGCGGAAGATGCCTCTTGCCCATGAGGATCTTTAAGAAACGACCGGCAACTCGAAGGGAGTGGCAATCGGGTCGGAGTGGAGCGTCTTCGAAAGTTGGTCGGCAACCGAGCCGACGCGCGAATCGCGGTTGAGAAGCTTCCAGACCAGTTCCCAAGTATACTTGAGGACGTCTTTGCTGATCTTAGGATGGTTGAAGGGAGAACCTTTTGACCAACCGAGATCATCCCAATGCCAATTAGGCGAAAGCTGACCGTTCTGAATCGACTCTTCGAAAAGAAGCGTCCCCGGGAACGGTTGCACCATGAAGAACGAACAGGCCGCCAGTCCCGCATCCATCGCTCGGCGAGCGAGCATGAAGGTGTTGGTCAGTTCGTCCTGCGTTTCGTCTGGGTAACCGATCATAAAATTGCCACTGGCAACGATACCGATGCGGTTCATCTTTCGAACCAGATCGAGCACGTCGCAATGCTGAAGATTCCATTTGCCGGTGGAGTACTTGCTGATGATTCGCTGCGTTCCGGATTCGAAAGGAATGGAGATTCGCCGAAAGCCGGCCTCGTAAAGAGCGATCAGCAAGTCTTCATCCACCACCAAATCGCCGGCGTGGCGAGTGAACAGGTGGGCGATGTTGACGCCGTTAACGTCGGCTAGGGTGAAGTTGTACTTTCTCAAGCGATCGAGAATCTGAAAAACCCGGGCCTTCTTCGCTAAGAAGGAATCGTCATTGATGAAGATCGTGTCGACACCTAAGCCGTGCAAATGATCGAGCTCGTCGGCAACTCGTTCGACGGAATGAAGGCGCAGGTCGCCGATATCGCCGGCCTCGGCCCCACGCTCCTTCGAAATGTGGCAATAGGTGCACCGAAACGGACAGCCGCGAGAGGTGATCAGGGCGGCATACTTCGGATGGGAGTCCGGAGTCAGCCAGCCCTCTTTTCCACCGAAGAGCCTACTGATCTCCCAATACTTTTCGTTGGGAAGCTTCTCCCAAGCCGGCATTGGATACTCGTCAAGCAGATGGACCGGTTGCCCCACAGGGTTGATCACGATCTGTCCATTTTGACGGTAGGCAATCCCAGGAACCTCTTGCAACGATGAGCCGCCCCGCTCGAGATGGCGAGCGAACTGAACGATGGGGATTTCGCTCTCCGATAGGAAAACGACGTCAAAGCCGTTGTCGAAGAAGTGGTGCCTTAAACTGCGGGCATTCACCCCGCCGGCGATGAGAATCTTCTCCGGGTAGTGTTTCTTAATCAGTTGGCTGACTTCGAAGCAGCGAGAAGTCTGCTGCGTGAAGATCGACGTCAAGCCGATCACGTCGTAATCTCTGACTTCTTGCAGGATCCGTTCGTGGGTCATACCGACCCGAACAAACTGATCGGTGACACGCTCTTCGCGGTAAAAGGTCTGTTCGAGAGTATCTTTGGTCGAGCCGACGCTCATATCGAGAATGTCAGCCCGATAACCAGCCCGGTTCAGCGATGCTGACAGGTAAGGCAGCGCCAGTGTTCCATCGGGCCGAATCATCTCTCCCACCGTGAACTGCATCGGCGGAAAGGCGAGCAGGAAAGCGGGGTTCGCGATTTTCCGAAGTTCCATATACACTCCGAGCTCCGCAAACGATCCAGCGAAAAGCGCAGCGATCCTAGGCCATTCGCCGCATGGAACCCGGGTTCATGCTGACGCGAATCAGTTACCGAGAAAATTCGAAGATCTGCCTCTGTCCAATTTTAACCGAACGTCTCCCCGACAACAAGTTTCTACCGACCAAGATTGTCCCCGGAACCCCCTTCTCCCACAAACTGAGACGGGGCAACGAGCATGAAGCCTCTCTTTGTCGCCCCTAAATCACACGAAAAGACCCTGAAACCCCAGACTCTCAAAATCTTCAAACAACCGAGCCGGGGGAAATAAGTCGACTCAACCGGACGGATTCTGCTTGGCCTCCAGCTCTTCCCAGCGGGTAAAGAGCTGACTGATCTTCGCCTGGACTATCTCGAGTGCCTCGCACTGTTCGTGCAGGCGGACGTGGTCTGCCATGATGGCCGGGTCCGACAGGCTCGCCTGAATTTGGCTCGCCTCGGCTTCCGCCTGATGGATCGCAGGCTCTATACCGTCGAGCTCTTGCTTCTCCTTAAAGGACAAACCCTTCCCTTTGTTCGCCGGTTTGCTTGCGGTAGGAGCGACCTTCGTCGCGGATTTCTCGACCCGCGGGGCTCGGGCGGCCGATTCCTTCGCTTGCGTCCATCGGTCAAAGTCGGGATAGAAGCCGAACGACCCTCCCCCATCCAATCCCAGGATGCTGGTCGAAACCTGCTCGAGCAAGTACCGATCGTGCGTGATGAGGACAACCGCGCCGGGAAACTCCAGCAGGCTCGATTCGAGAACGTCTAACGACGGGATATCCAGATCGTTGGTCGGCTCATCCAGCAGCAGAACATCTGCCGGCGTCAACATCATCCGCGCTAGCAGGACTCTCGCCTGCTCTCCTCCCGAGAGACTCGAAAGAGGCAGATCGAGCTGTTCGGATCGAAATAGAAATCGCTTGGACCACGCCTCGATGTGGAGAGGCTTTCCCTGAAAGACGATGTGATCCCCCGTCGGTGCCAATGCCGTTCGGAGCGGTTGGCTCAAATCGAGCTGAGCCCGATTCTGATCGAAGAGGGCGACCTTAATCCCTTCTCCCACGACGACGCTCCCTTCATCAGGATCGGTCTGCGCCGTCATCAGTTTCAACAGGGTCGATTTGCCGGTCCCGTTGGCCCCCAAGAGGCCCAGCCGTTCTCCACGTTCCAGAAAAAGATCGAGCCCCGCAAAGAGTGGCTTTCCCCCCATCGACTTGCTGACTCCGCGAAGTTGAATCAGCTTGTTCGATCGGCGTTGGCTGGAAGTGAAATCGATGGCGACCCGCTTGTTTTCTGCCTGACGCGACTTGCTCTCCGCCAAGCTATCGATCAGTTGGCCAGCGCGATCGATGCGGGCCTGTGCCTTCGTGGTCCGCGCTTTGGGTCCTCGACGAAGCCACTCGACCTCTCGGCGAACTTTGTTGGCCAGTGTCTGTTGCTGGCGAAGCTGACCGTCGAGAAACTCGGCTCGCTTCTCCAGAAACTTCGAGTAGTTTCCATCGACGCGAAACGAGCCCTGCGGAAACATCCCGTTCAACTCGATCACTTGATTACAGATTTGCTCAAGCAAGTATCGGTCGTGGCTGATCACTAAGAATGCCAAGCCCGACGCGAGGAGCGTTTTCTCTAACCAGGCGATCCCTTCGATATCGAGGTGATTGGTCGGCTCGTCTAGCAGCAGAAGATCTGGCTGACCCGCAAGCGTGCAGGCAATGGAAAGTCTTTTTCGCCAACCTCCCGAGAGGTCGACGGCCCTTTGATCTGGATCGGGAAACTCAAGTCGACCGATTTGAATTTCGGCCAAAGTCGATCTTTCGTGCGGATCGAGCGGCAAATGCTCGGCCGCTCGCTGGACGGCCGAGCGAACGGTGTCGCCGGGATCAAAGGCATCGGCCTGGGAGAGGTAGCCGATACGAAGGTTCTTCCGGACTGTTCGAAGCCCATCGCTGGGTGTTTCCAGACCGGCAAGGACCTTCAACAGGGTCGATTTTCCCGAGCCATTGGGGCCGATCATCCCGAGCCGATCCCCGTCGTTGATCGAGAATTGCACCCCTTCAAAAAGGGTCCGCGAGCCGAACGTCTGGCGAAGATTTTCCGCCGTGATCAGTGCGGCCATGAACGGTCCGTCCTATCGAAGTTCCGTTGATCGATCCTGGAAGGTCTTCATTAAACGAGCGGACCTCCGTCGCCGACGGCCGATCTCCCCACGAATCCGCACCGCGCGTCCGTTCGGCTTACGAAATTTCGACCAGACCGTAGAAGATGGTGACCCATTTGAGTCGTGGACCTAGGGATTCCTTGGAGAAACAGCTTTCCGAATCGATTCGCGGTCCAGAACGCGCAGAGCGTTCTTTTGCACTTCTATTGCCCCCGGCAGATCGTTGGACTCGATGGCCAGCTTGATCAATTGCAGACAATCCCTCTCGAACTCATCTTTGGCAAGGGCTCGGATCGACGCTCCCTGTTGCCAATCCTTCGATCCCGCTTGATACAGATCGTCGTATTGCTTGTGAACCTCTTTGAAGGCTTCATCAATGGGGTAGAGGTACTTCTTCAATAGATCAAATCGCTTTGCCGCAAAAAGATCATTCTTCGCGACATTCACCATCGACTTAGCCAGTTTGGGTTGCTTCTGGTCAAGCTGCTCAAAGAGTTCGGTTGTCTTTGCCGATTCATTCAACAAGTCGTTGATCGCCCGCACGTCGAGAAAGTCGATGGATTCGCCTTTGCCTGTGAGGAGTTTTTCGATCGAACGATCGCGCGTCTCGACCAATGCCGTTCGAGCGGGAGAATACTTTTTCGCCAAATCATTCCAGACGGCAAGCGCGAACGAACCCCGAACGCCGACCATGGCCGGATCTTCTTCCACGGCATGCTCATGAAACCACAGGCAACGCTCGAGAGCTTCGTCGTATTTTGCGACGCGAACAAGGTGCCTAGTCTCATTCAGGTACTGATGAAGGTCGATCTTGGGCTCATCCGCTCCTGTCAGGAGCGCAAGCATAAAAACGATCGGGCGCATGGGAGGATCTCGCGCTTCTGACGGGACCATTATCGGCCTGCGATTTTCTCGCCGCCAACAACATGACCGGTCTTGGGGTCAATGGTGAGGTTCAACTCCTCGTCATCGTACACCCAGAAGACAAAGCCGTTGAACATTTCGTCGTATGTCTGGTCACCATAGGGAACCGTTCGGTTCGGATCAGGATTGTAAGGATTGAACGCCGAGTTGTCGTAGTGAGCGATCGCCTCAATCTTTGTCCCGGCGGGGATTTTGCACTCCTTCGGCGGAGGCGGGCATTCATAGCCAAGTTGCCATTCGAAGTTGTAGTTCGGAATCTGCAACAAAGTCTCGGTCTTACCGTCTGGGTAATGAGCCAAGTAAGTCATGTCGCGCCCGCGAACGTGCATGTGCGTGAACATTCCCAGGAGGGTCGCGTTCCGCGGAATCGGGTGAGTCTCGCGAAGTTCATACATGGATTCGCCAGGCGGAATCTCGATCCCGCGAGGATCGAGCACCATGAAGTGCGTGGTCTTTTGAACCAAGCCTTTGGCATAACGGAAGCCGACTTCTAGTTGCCCCTTCTCGGGCTTACCGGTCGTGGTGTAATGGATCTGTAAGAACAGCGTCGAACCCTTGGGAATCTTGAAGGCGACGTTGTTGCTCTGGCCAAGAACCATCGGTTGTCCACCGGGAACGTAACCGGTGATAAACGTCTCCCGACCGAACTTCCCCTGAAGAAGGTTTCCGTAGGCCATATTGCAATGGTGGACGACCGATTTGTTGATGGGTCTGATCTCGATCGCGTCGACGTAGGTATCCTCTTTAAAGATGTAGGGAAGCATCACGTAGTAGTACTTGATGTATCCCTCGGCAGGGATGTCGTGCTCCTGCTTCATTTTGACGACCAGGTCTGGCTCACCAATTTTCCATCGTGATGTAGAAAAGGCCAACGGCGCTGGGGCCTTTGCAGAATCCCCTTCGGGCATGCCCTGTTTGACCCAAGCGAGAACGATGTCTCTCTCCTCTTTGGTCATCGAGGGGTCATTCTGGAAGTGCCCGTACTTGGGGCTGGCATACCAAGGAGGCATTCGACGATCGCCGACGACCTCGGCCACCATCTCGGCCTGAGACTTAACATCGTCGTACGACACGAGGGAGAACGGCGTCGCGCCGCCTTCGTGGTGACAGTTCTGGCAACGGGCCTGCATCACTTTCGATACATGCTCATGGAAAGTGACAGGCTCGGCCGCACTGGGAGGGCTCCACGGGGTGATCTTGCAACCGTCGACCGGAGTCTGCGCCACCGAGATCGCCTTACCGGCCAGGAATTCTTCCAAGGCTTCCGTGACATCCGAGCGAGACATTCTGGGCTGCGTCCCTCCGATGCGGTATTGGTCATCAATCCGCCCACTGTAAAGAACATGTCGCTCCGCATCCATAAGGACGACCTGCGGAACCCGTTCGACTCCCAGAGCGCGGACCGCAGAGAGATCGGTATCCTTTCCCACTGGATACTTGACGCCGTTCTCAAGCGCATGGGACGCGATATCGTTGATGGTCTCTTCTTGTGCCGTGTACAAGCCGACGACTTGAATTCCCTTTGGACCATACTCTGCATCGATGGTTTTCAGCTTTGGAAGATACCTCTGCGCGACGGGGCAGGTTGTGTTCATGAAAACGACGAGAAATCCCTTCGTCGGTCGGTCCTTGGGGCCGGCCAAGTCCGAAAGAGTTCGGTGAAGGTAGCGGATGTCTTTGAAGGTGATGTTAGGGAGCGTCTTGCTGGCATCGTCCGTCGAGGCGGCCTGCAGCGAACCGGACACCAGCAATGAAACGGCCAATGCCCATGAATAACTCAACCAACCGATCCGCTTCATCCTGATCCCCCTCATCAAATCATCCCGAACATCGCGGCCCTAAGTTTCTTGCTGCAACAAAGACTTTGCCATCATCACTTGCCGAAGCCGCCAGGATGGTCCCCCTCGTGCGGAGGAAACAGGATTCTGGCAGTCCATATCCCATTTAACCCAGATGCGCCTAAAAACACAACAAGACAGGGTCGAATCGGCCCGATCCCGCTTCCGGGGCGTTCGAACATTCCCCCCGTGACCCCGAACGGCCAGTGGGGCGATTTCGCCACTAAGGAGTATACCGTCGCTCATTCTGCCTCGTTTCAAGCAAAAGCGGGCCGACCCAGCCAATCGGCGAGGGGAGCCTCCGCGAACCCCCGCAGTCCGGGCGAGCACCTTGTAGAATGGCCCCTTCCATCGAGAGGGGGCGTCGAGAAATCCGTTCCTCTGGGCGGGTACTGATAAAGGAAGCATCGCGGATGTTCGAGCCGGTCTCTGCCAAAGTCAACTTCCCGGAGCAAGAACGACAGATCCGGGCGTTCTGGGAATCCGAAGGAATCTACTCCCAATCGCTGGCTCAGCGACGAAACGCGCGAAGCTTCGTCTTCTTTGAAGGCCCTCCCACCGCCAACGGATTGCCTCATCCGGGACATTGTCTGACACGCGTCGTCAAAGATATTTTTCCTCGATACTTCACCATGAAAGGGTTTCGATGCGAACGGAAGGCGGGCTGGGATACGCACGGCTTGCCTGTCGAGGTCGAAGTCTGCAAAGAGCTGGGCATCCACAGCAAAGAAGAGATCGAAGCCTTCGGCATCGAACCGTTCAATCGCAAATGCATCGAATCGGTCTTCCGCTACACAAGGCAATGGGAAGAGATGACCCGGCGCGTTGGCTTCTGGGTCAATCTTCCAGAAGCCTATGTCACCTACCACCAAAGCTTCGTGGAAAGCGTTTGGTGGGCGCTCAAAACGCTCTTTGAAAAAGGTCTGCTTTATCAAGGACACAAGGTCGTTTGGTGGTGGGCCCAAGGTGGAACAGCGCTCTCTTCGGGCGAAGTAGGAGAGGGATATCGCGATACCGACGACCCTTCGGTCTTCATCCGGTTTCCCCTGCGCGATCCGAGTTCGATCCCGGGGGGCGATGACGCGATCAAGACCAGCCTGCTCGCCTGGACCACCACCCCTTGGACACTCTCCAGCAATGTTGCTCTTGCCGTGCGCGAGGATTTCACGTATGCGCTCGTCGAGCATCAACAGGGAGAATCCCGCGAGCGGTTCGTCCTGGCCGAGGCTCTGATCGAGAAGACATTCGCGGGTCTACCGATCGACGTGAAGAAGGATCTGCGAGTCGTCTCGACGTTTCCTGGGTCGGCCCTTCTTAGCATGGCGTACGAACCGGTGCTCAAAGTTGAGGGCGTTCCACTTGGGAAGATCGACACTGGGATTCGCGCAAGCTTCACGAAGGATGAATCAAACGAGGACGTGTTACGAGGATCAGTTGAGCAATATGATCGTGTAATTGCCTCCAAAAACGTTCGGATATGGGAAGTGGATACTGCCGACTTTGTCACGCTGGACCAGGGGACGGGTATTGTCCACATCGCTCCCGCTTTTGGCGAAGATGACTACCGGTTTGCCAAAGAGAAGGGGTTCGGCTTCTTGCAAATGGTCAAGCCCGATGGAACGTTTCGACCGGAACAGACAGAAGTCGCTGGTCGTTTCTGCAAAGAGGCGGACAAGGATCTCATCCGTATCCTCAAGGACCGAGGATCGCTTCTGAAACGCGAGGTCTATCGCCACCCCTATCCGTTCTGTCCCCGGGCCGAGAACGATCCTCTCATCCAATACGCTCGAAAGAGTTGGTTCATTCGGACGACCGACTTCAAAGAGAAGTTTCTGCAAAACAATGCGAAGATGGCTTGGCTTCCCGAACACATTCGCGAGGGGAGGTTCGGCGATTTTCTTCGCAACAATGTCGATTGGGCCATTAGCCGAGAACGCTTTTGGGGGACGCCCCTTCCGATTTGGCAATGCGAAAAGACCGGTAAGCAAGAGGCCCTGGGCTCGTTTGCCGATCTCCTAAAGAAACCTGGTCTGCAAGGGACCAACGTCTGGGACGACGCGAAGAAAGCCGACCCCACGCTACCCGACGACTTGCGCGTTCATCGTCCCTACATCGATGCCATCACGTACGAAAGTCCTTTTTCATCGGGCGCCCGGATGCGACGAGTTCCCGAGGTAATCGATTGTTGGTTCGATTCGGGGGCCATGCCCTTCGCGCAGTGGGGATATCCGCATCAGAACAAAGAGCGATTCCAGGATCAGTTCCCCGCCGACTTCATCAGCGAAGCGATCGACCAGACGCGCGGTTGGTTCTACAGCTTGTTGGCTATTGGCACGATGTTGTCCGAAGAGCTAGGCCACAAGGACGCCTTCCCGATTCCCTTCAAACGTTGTGTCGTCCTCGGGCACATGCTCGGCGAAGATGGCAAGAAGATGTCTAAGCGACTCAAAAACTACTCCGAGCCAACGGAGATTTTCGACACCCTGGGGGCTGACGCGCTGCGGTGGTACTTGCTTTCCGGACAGGCACCATGGAACAGCATCCGCTTCTCGAAAGCATCGATCCAAGAGGCCCAGCGCGAGTTCCTCATCAGACTCCACAACGTCTACAGCTTCTTTGTTATCTACGCGAATATCGACCGATTCGATCCGCGAAGCATGAAAGCCCCCCCACTGGCCGAGCGAGCCCTCTTAGACCGTTGGATCGTCGGCGAACTCCATCAGATGATCGGTCGGGTCACGGACCGGCTGGATGCTTTTGAAAACACGACGGCGGCGGCTAGCATCAGTGATTTCGTCGACGCGCTATCCAATTGGTACGTTCGGCGAAGCCGAGATCGATTCTGGGCGACAGGCTTCACCGCCGACAAGCTTGCTGCGTGCTGGACGCTGTACGAGTGCTTGGTCGCGCTGAGCAAGGTGTTGGCGCCATTCACGCCATTCTTTGCGGACGCCATCTATCAGAATCTGGTCCGCAGTATCGATCCCGCGGCCCCCGTCAGCGTTCATCTGGCCGACTGGCCTGCAAGCGATGTCGGCATGATCGACGAGAATCTCGCCACGGAGATGGGCCTGGTTCGCGAAGTGGTCAGCGTCGGGCGAGCCGCCCGGACCAAGGCCAAGATCAGGGTTCGTCAGCCTCTTTCGCGTGTGGAAGTGTTGCTGGCCGACCATCGGCTGGACCATGTCGTGGAACAGTATCAGGATCTCATTGCCGAGGAACTCAATGTTCATCTGGCAGAGGTAGCGGCCCGGGCCGAGGACTACGTTTCGTTCACCATCAAGCCCGACCTGAAGAAACTGGGCCCCCGACTGGGGAAGAATCTCCCCGCGGTCAAGTCGGCTCTTGCACAGGCTGATCCGCTGCTGATTCGAGCCAGTCTAATGGAGAAGGGATTGTGCCGACTCGCTATCCCCGGTGAAGAGATCCCTCTGTCCACCGATGATCTGCTGGTAGAGATCGCCGCCAAGCCGGGCTACTCCGCTGCCGACAGCAACCGTGTGGTGGTGGTGCTGGCGACCGAGATCACGCCCGCGCTTCAGCGCGAGGGTTTGGCGAGAGAAATCGTTCATTCGATTCAGGGGGTTCGCCGAGATCTTGATCTCGCGTTCGATGATCGGATCGAGCTGACCCTGTCTCTTTCGAGCGATACCGCTTCATCGGAACTGACCGGGGCGATTCTCGAACAAGCGACCTACATCAGCAATGAAACGCTCGCTCCGTCCTTTGATGGATCCGTCCACTCGCTGAATCAAGCCGACTGGCAATCCCGCCTCGAAGCGATCTCCATCGGCACCGCGCTCTGTGAAACCGACGCCGGCCAAGTCCTGGTCGGAGTGAAGAGGATCAAAGCTTGATCTTTTAACAGCGTGCAACAATTCCTCACGCCATGATGAAGGGCTTCGTTCCCTCCGCGAGCGATTTCCGCGCTGTGGAGTCTGGAAGCTTGTTCCGCTTCTGATCCGGTTTGCTCCGCGAGAGGATAAAGCACTATTCTGCACCAGCCCGCGTTTGGTAGCATGCACGCGACGTCGCGACCAATGTTCCAGATCCGAAAGGGGATGACGATTCAGACGCACACAATTAAGGCGATGCGATCTCTCCCCCTCCTCATGGGCTTGTCCCTTTCCAGGTTTGTTGGTGCCGACGAACCCTTTCCCCCGTTCAAGACGATTGAAGTGCCCAGCGCGTTTCAAACGCTCGTCAATCCGCAATGCTCGCATTGCCGGGACGAAGCCAAGCGACGTGCCAGCGAACTCCGAAGCGATGACCGGGTCCTCTGCTGGATTCGTGGGTACTCCGATGGCGGGGTGATCCCGCAGCGATTTTTTCTGAACACCTACCGCGTGATCAGCGATAGTTATGGCGTATTCGTTTACGACCCCGACGCGGGTTTCGCCCGCGGATTTGCCCCTTCCTATGACTTCACGTTTCATGGATGGCGCAACGGTGTGATGATCATGAAACACAAAGACGGGACACTCTACTCGTGCCTGAGTGGGAAGGCTTTTGCGGGACCAAAGTCAGGATCGCAACTCGAATTCGTACCGACACTGGTCAGCAACTGGGGAGACTGGCTCGAGCGGTATCCGCAAGCGGTCGCCTATCACATGTTTGATAAGTATCAGCCCGTCGAACTCATGCCAAAGGGAGCCGACGAATCGCAGAAGAGCCGTGGAATGCTCGACCCAAGATTACCTGCCGAGGAATTCGTGCTCGGGGTTGCCGAGGGTGACATTGCGCGGGCGTATCGACTCGACGAGATCGGCAAGGCAGGGTTCATCGAGGATTCGGTCGGCAATCAGCATTGGGGCATCCTGTGGAACGGTGCCACCCGAACGGCCGCCGCCTATCTGTTGACGGCCGATCCGCCCGAAAAGGGAAAAGCGAATCCGGTGGACCTGCGAATTCGGTGGGATGGGAAGAACGAAATCGCTCCCTTTGCTGATGTTGAAACGGATTCGCATTGGGACATTTCCGGCCGATGCATCGAAGGAACGCGAAAAGGATGGACCCTTCGTTGGCTCAATGGAACGCAGGTGAAATGGTTTGCATGGGCTGCCGAGTACCCTAACAGTCAGCTCTATACCCCACCAAACAATCTGAAACCCTGAATGGACATCTTCCGCAACAGCCGATAGCAACCTGATCGCCCTTGCTCGGTGTTCTCGGCAAGTTACGTGCCTGGGATGCTGATCATCCAGGTGATGCCAAACCGATCAGTGAGCATGCCAAAACAATTTGACCAAAAGGTCGGGCCAACAGGCATGATGACGGTGCCACCATCGACCAACGCGGAGAAAGCTTGTTGCACCTCGGCTTCGTTGCCCAGCGACAGCGCGAGACTGAAGCCGGCAAAATTCGTCCCAGGGCTACTCCCATCAGACGCCATCAATGTCACTCCGTGCACTTTAAAAGTGACGTGCATCACCTTCTTCTCAAAGCCAGCCGGTAACATCCCCTCGGGATGCGGATCGGGACTATCGCTGAAACGCATCAGCATGTCGACCTCGGCACCGAGAGCCTGCGCGTAGAAGGCGAGCGCCTCTTCACATCGGCCACCAAAGAAAAGATACGGCGTGATGGTTGCGGACATCGGATCCCCCCCTGCCCATGAACTGTACCGATATCGATGCATCGATAGACCAATCGGGCAAGCCAATCTAAACCGATAATGACCACTCTACGAAACGACAAACCGTCCCGGTTGATTTCTCCACCGTGACGGTCGATGTTTCGCGGTGATCAGCGAAGAACTATTTTTCGACGACACTGGCGCTTAGATTCACCGCGAGGGGCTCTTCTCCCGACAGGCTCGTCTGAAGCAGGATCTTCTGCTGAATCTCGCCGAGATGCGTCGGCGAGTAAGAAATCTCGATGATGTGAGCGGTTCGCTCGCCTTCGGTGCTCTTGACGCTCACACCGTCGATATCGCCGACGACCTTCGCAAGCGTGAAGGGCTCTTTGGCCTTGATCACGATCTTCTTAACGAGCTTTTCGCCCATCTTGACCTGACCGAATTCCAGATGATCGGGGGCTGCCGACAAGTTGGCTTCGACAACGCCGGTCACGGGGACCGTCAGAATGGGGGTTTTCGGATCATTGGTTTTGAGTTGGACCGAGGCGAAAAGGTTGCCCGGCGAAGCAGACTCGGGAAGCTTGACCTTCAAGTTGTAGCCCGCTTTTCGAGGCTCGCGATAAAGCTCGTCGATCGAGGCTTCGAAACCTTCCGGCGGAATGACTTCGGTGATCTTGAAATCATCTGGTCCGGCATACTCGACCTTCAGCGTCCTCTCCGTCGACTTGCCCCGAGAGACGACGCCGAAAGAGACCTGCGACGGATTGAAGACCACATCTTGCCGACTGTATCCACTCACCCGCAGGGCGACCGACTCTAGCCGAGGCTGATCGAAAGTGACCGTGATCGTCATGCTGCGCGAGCCGGTAAAGGTGCGAGTGTTGTATTCGACCTCGACGACGATCTGCTCGCCCGGGGCGGCGGACTTGATATCGACCTTGGGCGTCGCGCACTTACAGCTGGAACGAACGCTGTTGACGCGGATGGTCGAGGTCGTCGTGTTGGTCAAGACAAAGCGATGGATCTGCACCGAGCCGTGCGGCACCATCCCAAAATCTCTCGAGAGACCATCAAAGAGCTCCTCGAGCCCTGCCATCGCGGGTGTTACCAAGACCAGAAGTGACAGAAAAGATGCGGCAACTCGCATGGGAATCACCTCCTCGCTGATCGGCCGGACAGAATCGACGGCCTCGGACTGTAGGGTGGCTGCCGTCGCTTGAAAATAACGACTCCAAGCGGGCGGTGCACCCCATGTCGAGAGTATAACGCCGCCTGGGGTGACCTAAAGATTTCTGTCGCGATTTCGCCGCGTTTCGCCGTACTCTGTACGGCCCGTTCCACCTTCGAAGACCCTGACGATCACAGCGATCAGGAGGGCCCTCCCGGTATCGGTATCGCTCCCCCGATGCGGACAAATGGCGCAACTGAATCAGATTCTTTCGAACCGAGCTCGCCAAATAGATCGGCCTTCAAGGCGGTACTTACGTTCGAAGTGAGTCAGATAATCCGAGCGGAGATCGACGTCGGGATCGATATCGGGGAGCCGACGAAGAATGGTCGCCTGGCCGAGGACTTGCTCCATCACCTTGAAATAGTCGCCGACATCGGTGGCCACCGACAGCAATCCGCCGATGGGGATCAACCGCTCGCAGACACCGATAAACTCAGGCCGAATCATTCGCCTTTTGCGATGGCGTGTTTTCCACCAAGGGTCGGGAAAATAGACGTGGATCGCCGACATCGACCCGGGGTTAAATCGAGGAAAGAGCGTCCAAGAATCGTCGGCAACAATGCGAACGTTGTTGATCCCATGGCGAAGGATGCGTTCGGCCCCCATCCGTGAAAACGAGCGAGACCAATCGATTCCGATGAAATTGACCCCGGGCCGAAGGCGAGCCTGGTTGTAAAGAAACAGCCCCTTGCCACAACCTAAATCGAGCTCGACCGGGTGATCGTTGCCAAAAAGGCTGGCGAAGTCATACCGTTCGGGACCGGTATTCCCCTCCCACCAGATCGTCGATACATCAAGACCGCGAAGTTTTGCCATGGAAATTGAATGTAGAGAGTGTTGCCGACCCGATCCACTTACTCCGAACTAAGTGCTAGGCTGCTCCATCTTCATTCCGACCCCCAATATCGTCACCTCAACGACAATCTTGCCGGCGACCATCCCCTGAAACTCGAAAGCGGCCATTCGTGATGACCGCTTGGTGACCTGCCCGACAAACCAGAGCCGATCCCCTGGCCGAACCGTCCCGCGAAATCGAATTTCCTCGGCCCCACACAGAGCGACGAAATCGGTCCCAGGAAAAGCATCCACATAAGTACAGTAAAACGCCCCGAGCTGGGCAGCTCCTTCGATCATCAAAACGCCCGGCATGAGAGGGAAAGTTGGCATATGGCCCGCGATCCAGAATTCGTGGTCGGTCACATCTTTGAAACCGACGATCTGTCTCTTCTCGGTATCCAGAAGGGTGATGCCGGTGATCTGTTCCATCTCCAATCGTTGGGGATTGAGTCCACGAATCTGCTCGATGTCGATGACGACCTCTTGCGGTAGGTCGTCGAATTCCATGATCGGTTTGGAAGGCATGGGTGGACCCGTGAAAGCTGGGCAGGGACGGGAGCCTTTCGCGCTCACCGCCGCTGCAGGAAGGTCGCCCGCTCACGCGAGCTGGCACTCTTCAAGCGTAGGAGCCCAGCCTGCATGGTTCAACTCAGAAGGCATGCGGCCGGGACTTGGCGTTGACCCAGTTGCAGGAGAATGGCAAGGTGCGCCTTCTTGAGTCCCGGACTCGCTTCCGGAGGGAGTTTTCCCCCGTGGAGAAGAGAAATCCTCCGTTCAGTGAGAAGGATTGCTTTCATGCCGTCGGCAACGATCCCCCGAGTCCTTTTGGCTGCCCTTCTGCTCTTTGGATCCGCGGTGGCGGTGCAGGCCCAGATCCCCTTCAAAAAGAAAGGGACTGACGAGGACGGCGCCCCGACGGGGAAAGACCCGGTGGTGGCGAAGGTGAACGGAGAGCCCATCACTCGCGAGCAGCTCGCCAGCGAGTTGATCCAGATGTACGGCAAGGAACATCTTCAAAGCATGATCGGGCGCGTGCTGGTCCAGCAACAATGCAAGGCAGCCCAGGTCGATGTGACGGAAGAGGATGTTCGGAAGGAACTCTCGCAGATTCTCGAACGAAACAAATTGAAACTGTCGGAGTTCAAGCAGCAAGTCTTGGCGTCGCAGGATATGACCCTGGGCCAATATCTTCGGGATCAGGTCTGGCCCCGGTTAGCCTTGATTCGGCTCGTGAAAAACAAAGTCACGGTGACCGACGAGGATCTCACGAAGGCGTTTGAAGCCAACTTTGGCGAGAAAGTCGACATCCGCATGATGACGGTGGTCGAACGCCGAAAAGCCGAGGAAGTTTGGAAACAGGTCAGCGACGAGAAAACGCTTGAAGACCGGACGAAGGTTTTCGAAGATATCGCCCGCCGATTTTCGACCGATGAAGCGACGCGTCCCTACGGCGGCAAAGCGGCCCCACTCGGCCGACATACGGTCAATGAGCAACTTGAACAGGCCGCCTTCGCACTGCAACCGGGCGACTTGGGCTCGATCATGCAGATCCCGGGGGGGCATCTGCTTCTTCTTTGTGTCGGGCGGGTCCCGGCGCAGACCGAAGTGACGCTGGATTCCAAAGTCCCAATGGAATCGCCGAACCCCGACCAGCCGGAAATGACCTATCGCGAGCTTCTCACCAAAGACATCGAGCAGAAGAAGGTGATGCAAGAAGTTGGCGTGTATTACAAGAAGATCGAGGACGAGGCCAAGATCGAGAATTTCCTGACGGGCGATTTCGAAGTCGATTCCGTGGCCGAGCCTTCGGGCGCCCCGACGACGGTTGATCCGACCGCCAACCGTCGGCCCGGTGCGTCGACGCGATAGTCGGCTCGCGACCGTTTTCACCAAGCGTGGGCGGATGGGTTCTCCCTGTTGTTGGACCGAATCACCTAACTCCGGACGATCCGGTCTTGCGAGGAAAATCGTCGCCACCGGGCCCAGATCGGTCGGGTCAGGGATTCGTTCGGAAGATCGGCCTCGTTCTGCCTTTCCTCAGCGCTTTCCATGGCCGGTGCATGCGAGCAGACTTTCGCCATGTCGGTTTCTTTTCCCGCGAGCGGTCAAGGTCGGTTGATTCCACCTGTCAAGGGACGCACAATGATCCTCGCGAACAATGGGGTCGGCACCGCTCGTATCATCCGGGAGAGGCGACAGCAGGTGTTCGTCACGGGAACTCGTTGGTCTGGGGAACGGGTCTGCCTGTGTGACCTTGTCCTACCTCCTCGTATCGGCCACGCCGATGAGCAGTCCCCTTGTCGGACTTGCCGAACGACCTCGGGGCAAGAGAGCCGCACCGGCGGATTTTCGCCCATCCAGGTGAGTCCGGGGTAAGACCGGCCGGCGACGATTCGAACGACTTCGGAAGGCAGAGCCATGGCAGGATCAAAAGTTGTTTGGGGAATCGACATAGGCCAGTGTGCCTTGAAAGCGGTCAAGCTCTCGTACGACTCCAAGCAAGACCGAGCGGTCGCCGTCGAGTTCGACTACATCGAGCACGCCAAGATTCTCAGTCAGCCCGATGCCGAGCCCGATGAACTGATCCGGACGGCATTGGAGAAGTTTGCCGAGCGAAATCGGACCGAAGGAATTCCCGTCGTCATCGCTGTCCCCGGTCAGGCAGGGCTGGCTCGGTTTGTGAAGCTTCCGCCGGTCGACCCGAAGAAGGTGGCCGACATAGTCACCTTCGAGGCGAAACAGCAGATTCCCTTCGCGCTGACCGACGTTGTCTGGGACTACCAGAAGATTGGCTCTGCAGACGAAGAGGAAGATGGCCCCATCGAACTGGATGTCGGCATCTTTGCGATCCGTCGCGAAGCTGTTCGCAAACACCTAGCGCCGTTTCAAGACCGTGGTATCGACCCTTACGTGGTTCAATTGGCGCCGGTGGCTCTCTACAACTATTCCGCTTTCGACATCATTTACCATCAAAACGCCCCCCCCGCGGCCGAGGGAGAGTCAGCCCCTGCCCCTTCACAGGACGAAGACGACGGCGACACGCTGGTCATTTTGGATATGGGGGCGGATAAAACCGACGTCGTCATCACCGACGGCGATTCGATTTGGCTTCGCAATCTTCCGATCGGCGGCAATCACTTCACCCGAGCCCTGACTCGCGATTTGAAGCTGACCTTTGCCAAAGCCGAGCATCTGAAAAAGAATGCCACCAAAGCGCCAGACCCGAAAAAGCTCTACCAAGCGATGCGGCCGGTCTTCAACGAATTCGTCGCAGAACTTCAGCGTTCGATCGGTTTTTTCCGCAGCACGCACAAAAGCAGCGTCATCAAAAAGGTGGTCGGCCTAGGGAACGGATTTTTGCTTCCCGGTCTGCAAAAGTTCCTGCAGCAAAACCTTGAATTCAAAGTCGAGAAGGTATCGGCCTTTCATGGGCTGATCGGTGATGACGTCATCAACGATCAAACCTTCAAAGACAACATCATGGGCTTTGCCGTCGCGTACGGACTGGCCCTTCAGGGACTCGAACAGACGCCGATCCAAACCAATCTCCTGCCAGAAGAGATTCGCACCGCGCGACTGGTCAAAGAGAAGAAGCCCTGGTCGCTGGTAGCCGCCGCGACATTGTTGCTCGGCTTCACCTCCGTCTTCATCGGCAACTACGTCAATCTCAAGAGCGTCAGTGCCGAGACTTTCAATGCTCCGATGCAGCAGGCGCAGGCCAATGCCCGGCAGTATGCAACCATGAAGACCGAATTTGAAACGGCCAAGACCTCCTACGCGAGCGTCAACGACCAAGCCAAGCGAGCCATCGGCGCCAACCGGTACAAAGACCGCGACCTTTGGCTTCGCGGCATGAACATCGTTTCAAAAGCACTCCCCAAGCGTACCGACGAAGAAGTTCGTGACGTTTCGACTCTTAAAGAGGTCAACATCGAAGCAGTCCGAGCAGTCTACTTTCCCACGCTTGCGGAGTGGTTCGGCAAGATCGATCAACAAAAGACCATCAGCATGGCACCAAGCGATCGCCAAGCTCCGCCGTCGGCGCCTGGATGGGTCTTTCAGATCCGGGGCTACACCTTCAACAATAAAGTCCGTTTGTTTGTGCAGGATGAGATCCTCAAGAATCTCCAGAGCCCCGAGATGAAGAATCTCGGCGTCAGTCACGCGTACATCGAAGACTTGAAGACGATCCAAAACTGGACCCCATCGAGCACCTCGGCCCCGGTGAACATGCGCGACATTTTGCCCAAAGGAAAAGGAGCGGGTGGCCGAGGCGATCTGAGCCTGAGCGGTAGCAGCACCTACGTACCGCCGAAGAAGACCGGTATCTCGAACCCTTCCGATAAGAACCCGGATAAGCTCCCCGAGGATGTTCGCGGCTACCTCAAGGAATCTCTCGAAGAGAACAAAAAATCCGGGAGCCAAAGCAAAATCGAGCGGACCGACTTCACCATCGAATTCGCTTGGAACCCTGACTTCGTTCCTCCGCCCCCCGCCGGTGCGGCAGGTATGCCCGGGGCGGATCCCAACGCGGTGGGCATCCCTGGCGCGATACCGCCGGGCGCCCCCGGAGCACCCCCGGCTCCCGGTCTGCCCGCCGTTCCTGGCGCTCCACCCGTTCCTGGGGCCGCGGCGCCGCAGGTATTCCCGGAGTGACATGGGGATGTCACCCGAAGCATTCATGAAAGAACGAAGAGAAATGGTCTCGAAAGGACCGGTATGGATCAGCTAAAGCAGGTTGGCCAGTTCGTCTGGAAATGGCGATTTTGGTTTGTGATGGGTATATCCGTCATTATTGCCGGCGTGATCCAGCCGCTGGGGACCGAGAAGGTCAAGGCGATGGTCCTTCGCCGAAAGTCTGAACTGGATGCAGCGTATAATCAGGTTACGCCCTTCACCAGAGGCGAGCACCCCAACGCCGACTGGCAAACCGCCATCAAGACGTTGGAAACGAAGGCACAGGAAGAGATCGGCACCGTTCAGAAGGATCTCTTCCTCGAACAGGCCAAACGATTTGTTTGGCCCGAAGCGGTCTCGGCAATCTTCAGCGGACGTCCTTTTAATACACCTCTCGACGATGAAGGGGCACGATATCTATTCACTTATAGCCAGGCCTTCCCGGACCAGATCAAGCAGTTGATGCTGGTGGCAGACCCCATTACCGTTCTGCCCGATGGATCCGTCACGGGCAAGGTCGTTCTCAACGACAGCGCGATCGAGCGACCCAAGTTCGACGACACGCCGAACAGCCAGCCCGCTTGGCTCGCGCAGGAGCAAATCTGGATCCAGCGAGCGGTTTTAGAAGTTATTCAAAAGATCAACGCACCGTCGAAAGATTGGTATTCAGCCCCGATTAAACAGGTGGTCGCGATCCGACTGGGTGCCGGAGCCGTCGACGTTCGCAAGCTGGCCGAGCGAGCAGGCGATGTTCCTCTGCTGCCGCTCTCTCCCATGGTGGGTGAAGCCGCCACCAGCGCGGTTACTGCCACCCCAGCCCCAGGGGCGGGCGGACAGGAAGCCACCGGCAACGTCGCGACACGTTATCTCGAAATCACCCCCGAAGGGCGAACCGTTCCCATCAGCATTGCTTTGCTGGTCGATCAGCGAAGGATTCCCGAGGTGATTGCCGGCATCGAGACCATTGATTTCGGCTACGTCCTTCGCGAAGTCAGTTGGAGCGTCCCATCCACTCGAATCAATGCTCCGTCTGAACTTGAGGAGTTTCTCAACGTCGCCCCCGGCGTCAGCAAGGAAGCGATCGACAATACCGTTCAGTTGGTCACGTTCGGCGAGATGTTCATTCGCGACATGCCACCCGCGATGCGGCAAGAGTGGGAACAAAAGAAGCAACAGGCTCTCAATCCCCAGGCTGCTCCCGCCGCTCCGGGGACACCACCGGCAGATCCCAATGCTGCACCGCCAGCAGATCCTAGTGCTCCGCCAACAGCCGATCCCAACGCTCCGCCGCTAGCAGATCCCAATACTGCACCGCCAGCCGATCCCAATGCTCCGCCACCAGCAGATCCTAGTGCTCCGCCCCCCGCCGAGCCCAGCCCGCCACCGGCGGAGCCGACAGCGCCTGAGATCGGTCCCTCAGACCCGGCGGCACCGGCGGGGCCCCCTGCTCCGCCAACGACAAGCCCGATGTAGACAGTCTGTAGAGTGAGTGAAGAGTCAGAGTTGCAGAAGATGAGGTCCGCACCATGAAAGATTTCTTCATCCAGCACACGGAGAAGCTTGTGCTGGGCCTTTGTGCCGGCCTAGCGGGTTGGTTCATCTACAGCTCGATTTTCGGGATGCCTCGCTACGACAAGACACCCGATACGTTCATCGAAGCTGTCAACCGTGCGCGAACCACCGTGACGAGTTCCACTCCCAAGCTCGACGATCTCCCCACGCTCGACTTCAAGAAGGATCTCGAACAACTTCGCGCCCCGTTGGATGCAGCCAAGTACGAGTTGCCGACCAAGTTCATTCGCCCGCTCGAACTCAATTATCAGTTCCGAGGGACACCCGCCGTATTGATGGCCGAGCAACCGATTGTCAAAATCAATCGTGGTTTGATCCTGACCCAAGAGGGACGTGATCCGAAGGAAAAAGGGGACATTCGCGCCTTTAAGAAGCTGCTCAGCGAAGGATTCCCTGCCGAGCTGATCTGGTTTCTCGGCAACGAAAAGATGGCGGAGCTTCTAGAGATCGTCAAGAAGGATAAGAACAGCGCCAAGCCGGCAGCCGCCGCCCCCAAGCCGGGCGAAAAGCCACGCCGCGATCCCAAGGCCAACGCCGCCGGCAAGGAGAAACGGCTTGCCCCGCGCGGAGCGATCTGGGCCGAGGTCGTCGCCCCCTTCCCCCATGCTGATCAGATCCGCGAGTACATCCGCGTTCTCAAGGAGGGCCGAGCGAAAGCGGGTGTTCGTTATGCGCTCGCCGAGATCGAACGCCGAGAGATGATCGAGGGAAGAGAGTGGGGCCCGTGGAAGCGAATCGCGTGGGATAAACAGTTTGATCTCTTTGACGCGGCCGAGAAACTCGACGATCCTTTCGCCACGCTTCCCAACCTGGTCGTCGTGCCGGGCTTGGTCATGCGGGTTCCCGAAACCGCCCGCGAAGGGGGCGCGAAAGGTACGCGAATCCAAACATCAAAATCGAATACTCCGGAAATCTTCGAGGGGGCAAAAGCCGTCAAATGGACCCCCGTGGAAGAAAATCCCAAAGCCCCCGCCGAGGTCGTTACTCGGCCCGTCAACCCGGATGGCGATAACCCCGACCAACCAATCGAAGAGGATCAACCTCGCGTGTCGGCGACGAGTGTCGGGACCAGTTTCAACTCCTTCAGTGAAGTCGATACGGCGATGATTCGCGTTTTTGACTACACGGTCGAAACGAACAAGCGGTATCAGTACCGTGTTCGCCCCGTCCTCTTCAATCCCAACTTCGATCGGCCCGACGTGGTCGACCCCGCAGAGTCCTTGAACACCTTCTTAACCGGCGAGTTCAGTCCACCATCCGAAGAGATCTATGTCGAACCGTCCACCTCGCTGTTCCTTGCCGAGACCAAGGCAGGGCCTGGGCGAGTTGATTTCGAAATTTATCACTGGTTCACCGAATCAGGCCGATGGGTTCGACAAGTGGTGCCTTATTACGTCGGGCAAGTCGTCGGTACCGGCTCGCTCAAACCCGTGAAGGTCCCCGTCTTCAATCCCAAAGATGGCAAGATCTCGGTGGAGGAAAAGCCGATCGACAACGGATTCGATACCAGCCAGCTTCTTCTGCAAGTCAATCCAGAACAGATCAGCGAGAACATACCAACCTTCGGCGAATTCAATGTTCGCCCGCCGAGAGAGGTGGTCCTCGTCAATGAGTACGGCGACCTGATTCGTCGGCGCGAGTTCGAAGATCAAATCAACGAAGACCGCGTCGGCCGAAGCCAAGCCATCGAAGCTTCCGTTAAGGAAAAAGGAGGCAGTAAACGAGATGCTGGCAATCGTGACGAAGATGCCTCGGACCGCGATCCTCAGAGTAGCGATGAAGCCAACTAAGGAGAAACCCGGCTTACTTCTTCATCAGCGATCGAAGCACATCAAGATTGATCGCGTCCCAGTCGCGTCCGCTGGCCTCATCGACCTCTTTAGCGGTCTCTAAATACATGGGGTGATGTCGAAACCGTCGATCCTGAAGCAAATGGGTGAAGGGTTCCAGCCCGAGGCATCCCTTGCCGATGTGTTCGTGCCGATCGACGCGCGATCCAAGACCTTTCTTGCTATCGTTGATGTGAAAAGCGACTAGCCGATCGAGTCCGACATGTTCATCGAATAGCTTGAACGTCGCGGTGTATTGCCGCTTGGGCGCGAGCTCATAACCGGCGGCGAAAACATGACACGTATCGAGGCAAGCCGTCAGCCGATCGCTAAATCGACACCGCTTCATCACCTGACCCAGATGCTCGAAGCGATGCCCCAGATTGGTCCCCTGTCCTGCTGTTGTTTCCAAAGCGATCGTCGTCGAAAGCGTCGCGGTCCGCTCAAACACGATATCCAGCCCCGCTGCGACCCGCTCGAGCCCTGCCTCCTCTCCGGTCCCCAAATGCGAACCCGGATGCGCGACCACATGCTTGATCCCTAACCGATCGGCCCTTTGGACCTCGATTGTCATCGCATCGATCGATTTGTTCCACATTGCATCATCGGGCGAAGCCAAATTGATCAAGTAGGAATCGTGGGAGATCACCTCTTTAATTCCCGTTCGGGTTTTCGAGTCCTGGAACTTTGCCACATCCTCGTCGGCAATCGGCTTGCCCGCCCACTGATTGTTGTTCTTCGTGAAGATCTGGACGGCATCGAAACCAAGCCGGCCGGCTTCGTCGATCGCTTTGTAATAGCCACCCGCAATCGACAAATGCGATCCGAAAATCGGCATCGTGGTCCCGTCCTTGCAACCCTATGGAAAAGAATCGGGGAGCCGACAGCTCCCCAGACGCGTCTCAGCATCATCACTAAAAGTGAATCTCAATCATCATCGTCAATGACGATTCCCTGTTCGCGGAGCTGTTCTTTCTCGACGATGACGAATGCCGCTCGCTCGCGCTCATCCTGCGTCATCCAGTCGTAAGCAGCCAACTTTTTGAGGACCCTCTTGTAGTGGGAAGAGGCGTTCCCCTTGTAATTTGCTACGCGCTTCTTCCAATCATTCGGAAGGCGATCCGAAAGCCTCGAGTCCAAATCCTTCGACGCACTCAGGTCGTCTTCGCTTTCGTCACTCATCGCTGCTCGTCGCCCTCCTTTGAATGTTCAAGTTTATCTACACCCTAGGGCCTCGAACACCCCTGCCGACATCGGCCAGCCCTGATTTCTAAAGAGCGAGAAAGATCGACCTGGTCCCACCATCTCGCGAACGATGTATCGGCCAAACCACCGCCCCTACCACAAGTTTGTGCCCTCTTGGCTGGGATCCACGCCGAACGCCCCTCCCTTGCCCCCCTCAATCTCGACAAAAAATGCTTGATACTGTCATTTAGAACACTTACTATTCTTTTGTTCACATCAAAAAGGCTTGGTGATTCTTTCTGTCGATCGGAGGTCGGGAACATGGTGGGAATGCGAGGGGGGCTGGCGAAGCGTCGTGGCGCGGGGGTCAACCCGGCAGGTCGATTCGAGCGGATTCGCCTTGCGGACGAAGGGGCTGATCAGGGATTTCAAGAGGCCGCGCCCGGCATGGGTTCATCCGAGGGACTGCCGATCGTCCGGACGGAGGTTTTTCGCGACGAGAGCCGATCGGTCGTGAGCGAAAACCAGAGCCCCGATATTCGATTTCGATACTCGCTGAATCCTTATCGCGGATGCGAGCACGGCTGCACGTATTGTTACGCTCGGCCGACGCACGAGATGTTGGGACTGTCGGCAGGACTCGATTTTGAGACCAAAATTTTTGCCAAGCCGAACGCGCCCAGGTTGCTGACCGAGTTTCTCCGCCGATCAGACTACATCTGCGAGCCGATCGCTCTTTCGGGAGTGACCGATCCTTACCAACCAATCGAACGGTCGCTTTGCATCACGCGCTCCTGTTTGGAGGTGATGGCGCGGTGCGGTCAGCCGGTGGAATTGATTTCGAAGAGCCGGCTCATTCTTCGGGATCTTGATCTGCTCAGTGACATGGCTCGTCGGCAATTGTTGGCCGTGTCGGTAGCGGTGACGACACTTGATGAGCAGCTCCAACACGAGATGGAGCCGCGCGCGAGTTCGCCGCTGGCTCGGCTCGACACGATCAAGCAACTCTCGAAGGCAGGGATCCCCGTTCGAGTCCTTTTGGCTCCCTTGATTCCGGGGCTCACCGACAATGAGATCCCATCCATTCTGGAGTCGGCTCGCCGATGCGGCGCTCACTCGGCAAGCTACACGCTGCTGCGGCTTCCTTTCTCTGTCAGAGACGTTTTTGTCGAATGGCTGCAAAGGAATTACCCCCACCGAGCGACTGCCGTGCTGGCTCGCATCCGCGATGTCCGAGGCAACAAGTTGAACGATCCTCGTTTCGGCAGCCGAATGCGTGGCACGGGCCCCTGGGCAGACCAGATTGCCAAGATGTTTCAGTTCTTCGCTCGTCGAAACGGACTGCTGACCGAGTTTCCTTTGCTCGATTGCTCGTCGTTTCAGGCGCCGGCCGACCCGTCGGGACAACTGACGATGTTTTGACAGACGGGCTCAACAGGAACAGGCAGAAAAAAGAAGGTAGCAGAGAGGAGGATCTTCATGCGGAATCGAGGATAGATTAATATCCACACGTGAAGGCTTGGTTTCGGCGCGAGCATACCCGAGGAGAATGGCGATGGCCCGATTGGCCGCCGAACTGGCCACGATGATGAAGGAGAGCGGATCGACGGTGGTCTTCACCGGGGCAGGAATCAGTACCGAGAGCGGCATCCCCGATTTCCGCTCGCCGGGCGGTATCTGGTCCCAATCGAAACCAGTTTTCTTCGACGAGTTTCTCCGCTCCGCCGAGGCTCGGCGAGAATCATGGAGGCAGAAGGAGATCGTCCATCGCGATTTTTCTCAAGCGGCTCCGAACGCAGGCCACCGCGCGATCGCTCGTTGGGAGTCAGCCGGCCTGATTGACGGTGTCATCACGCAGAACATCGACGGGCTGCATCAAGCGGCAGGCAACGAGGCTGTTCTGGAACTTCATGGCACCGCGCGGGCAATTGCCTGCCTCACCTGCGAAGCTCGGTACGACGTCGATTCCATGATGAATCTTTTTCGCCAGACGGGCGAGCCACCGGAATGTCCGCAATGCGGAGGATACTTGAAGTCGGCCACTGTCTCCTTCGGCCAACCGCTCCCGGAAGATATCCTGTTGGATTCGATCAGGATGGCCGAGCAATGCGAATTGTTTTTGGCCATCGGTTCGTCGCTGGTGGTCGAACCCGCCGCCAGTCTACCTCGATCGGCCAAGCGCCGCGGGGCTCGGTTGATTATCATCAATCGTGATTCGACGCCTCTTGATGATCAAGCCGACCGGGTCTACCGCGAAGCGATCGGAGCGTTTTTGACCGAGGTCGATCAGTTGCTGAGGCGTTAAGGAAGTATCGCAACGGAAGCGTTCTCGGCGAAACGAAACAAGGAGACGTCCTTGATGGAAGGTCTCCTCGCGCGGCTTGGATTTTTATCGCGGTAACTACGGCGTCAGGCGGACGACCTGTTCCCGCTGAATCTTGCCGGACGTCAAGATGGGGCTGCTCACGTCGACGGAGAGTCGGCTTTCGGGCATGCCGGGCATGGCCTCGGCCACGATCGTGTAGCTGAGTGTCATCGGAGCCAAACTCTTAATGGCATCAAAGAGAACTCGTTGACCGTCGATGCGCGAGACGCCCGGGGGCGAGACCGACTTAGGCCTCAATCCTTCGGAGAAGTTCGCAACCAGGTCGATGGATTCGACCGGGGCTCCGCCGACATTGGCCAGCGTGATCTCAAAGACGATCTCCTGGCCGACGCTGGCGCTTGATACGTTCGCCTTTACATCGAGGTTCAGTGCGGAGGGTTTAGCGACGTTGATTCGCGGGGCCGTGGGAGCGACTTCGACGGGTCGCGTCGGTTGTTCAGAACGAGCCTGCTCCGGCTTGGCAGGTTCCGGCTTGGCGGGCTCGGGTTTGACAGGAGATTCGTCCGGCGTGGGATTGACGGCAAACGAAGGTTCCGATTCGTCAGGGGCCGGCAACATCAAAGGTTCGATGCCATCGACGATCGCGGGCCCACCTTCCATGAAGGTGCCGTCCGTGACGACGTCCGGAGTCTTTTGGCAGGTGGTGCAACCTGCGTCACCCGACCAACTTCCCCCGTCGATCCCATCGCCACCCACCATGACAGAACCGGCGTCGCCGCCGTAACCGACAGTCTGGACAGCTCCACTGCCGCACGTCGAGCAGCGCGAGAAGAGTCCCCCCTCGCGGAATGCCCGGCAGCCGACCAAGCTGGAGACCAACAACACCGGCATGATCAAGCGGTTCACAGGAGTGCGAAACATGGCAGGGATCCTCTCACGGAGAAACCGGACGTCGTCAACCCACCCTCGCTGAAGCACACCTCTGGGGTGAACTCAGCGTGGGCCAAAAGCTTCGTGTCGGCGTCGCATGGATCGCCCGTGGAAGCCTTTGTCAGGCGAACCATACACGGCCAAGCACAAACGTGCTGATCACCGGAGAGCATCTTGAGGAAAATGTTTTGATTCGTCTTGCGATTAGTCGCCAAGGCGAGCTTGTTCCGCACAAAAGGCACGCTCGCGATATTCCGCAGTCTTTTCCAATTCGGTCAAAGCCAAAGCAGAAATCGCCCGCGGAGCGACGCAGGCAATCGCTTCTTCACCATCGCGCGGACGCTGTCGTCGTGGTAACGGGTACTGACATGCGAGGCGATGATCCAATCGTTCTGAAATTGGTCCGCGCGTTCGATGATATCGTCGAAGTGGATGTGGCCGAACTTGTGGATCTTTTCTCGCCGATGCTCTTTCGCGACGAAAGTCATTTCCATGATCAGCACTTTGGCTTGAAAGTTGGCCTCGCAGGCATCGAGTCCGCGTGGATTCGAATCACCCAAGTAAGAAACAAGGGGAGTCCGAACTTCGCGCGATACCTCGACCCCCGAGAAACGCAAATCTCGGATCTGCTCGCCGGTCAGGTGAAAGTATTCTTCCTTGAGCTTCCGCCGGCGGTCCCAAACGACGTATCCGACGCTGGGGATAGTATGGTAAGTCGGATAAACGGTCAGAACATGTTCGCGTGAAAGATCGAACTCATCCCCCGCGACGACGGGGACCAAATTGCACGGAAGTCGACCCCGATCCAGCCGTTGAAAGATTGCCAGCAGCGCTCGAATATCATCCATCGACGACTCCGGCACGTAAATCGTCGGCTCGGGCATGTGCATCATTCGGCGACGCGAAACATAGACGGGCAAAGCGGCAACATGATCGAGATGCGTGTGACTTAAACACCAAGTGGCCGTCGTCATGAACGACCAGGGTTGCAGGCCGAAATCGAAACCAATCTTGAGTTCGGGAATTCGCCAATAGGATTGCACCGCCGCACGAGAATAGCCTTCCACACTCAGGCCGGCGAAGACCTCTCGACGAACCGGCGCGTTGTCGACGGCGATGTCTTCCGCATCGGCCGGCAGATCGAAGCCTGGCCCGGCATCGTCACGATCAGAGAAAGAACTTCGGGTCGATCCAGTCACATGGAATTCCTTGTGTTCGCCAAAATCACGCTCACGAGGGGCAAACGTCGAAGGCAACCAACGCGAAGGTTTAAGGGGACTGCGAGCACTCCCGCATCACTTCTTGTACCAGCGATTCGTCCACATCCTCCACGATTGAAACGTGCCCTAGTCGCGTGGGCAGCACGAATCGCAACCGACCCGCCAGCGACTTTTTGTCTTTTCGCATCGACGCGATCAAGTCTTCTTCCAGCAGCCACGATGGAACAACGGTCGGCAATTGAAGCGATTTCCATAACGCACGCTGTCGATGATTGATTTGACCATCGATTCGCCCCAATCGCTCGGCGAGTCGAGCGGCACAGATCATCCCCATCGCGACCGCTTCGCCGTGCTGAACCTTTTCGTAGTCGGCTGCCGTTTCGAACGCATGAGCGAATGTATGGCCGTAGTTGAGAATGGCGCGCCGGCCGGTGGTCTCGAACTCATCCTCTTCCACCACCTGGGCCTTGAGTTCGCAACATCTCGCGACCATCGTTGCCACCACAAGCGGGTCTCGCTGATTGATGGCATCGATCGATGTTTCGATCATCTCGAAAAAAATGGGATCCATGATCACGCCGTACTTCACGACCTCTGCCAATCCACAGCGATATTGCCTGTCGGGAAGCGAGGCGAGCAAATCAATGTCGCATGTGACGCCGATAGGCTGATGAAATGCGCCGATCATGTTCTTCGCCAAAGGGTGATCAATGCCGACCTTGCCGCCGACCGAAGAATCGACCATCGCCAAAAGCGTGGTTGGTATTTGATAGAAGGAGACCCCGCGAGCGTACGTGGCCGCCACGAAGCCTGCCAAGTCTCCGACGACGCCGCCACCAAGCGCGATCACCACGGTCCGACGGTCGGCATTCGAGTGAATCATTTGGTCGAAAAGACCCGATGCGATCGACAGCGATTTACTTGACTCGCCGGGCGGCACGACCGCCAACAAAGGTGTGAAGCCTGACTCTCGAAGCGACGAGAGGAGAGGGTCGGCATACGTTGACGAGACGTTTTCGTCCGTCACGACCACGACCTGTCGACCCGCGGCCAGACATGCCAATCGCTTGACGACCCGACCCAAAAGGTTGGTTCCGATCTCGATCTCATAACTTCTCGATCCTAATCGGACCGGGACGGTCTTCACCGTAACCACCTCATTTTGTTTTGCTTCTATTTGCCGCGAGTCGGCCGGCCTCTCTTTCTCGACGCTTGTATTCTGCGGGAAGACGAGGCCGATTCCATCTTTCAAGGTCACAGATCCTCGGCGAAGACGCTTCGACCCGCGGAAGTTTCGCATGAATCAGGAAGCTCCCCAGGGCAGCGGACAATCCTCGTGCCGCCGGTAAATTGATCGGAGGAAGAGTGCGAAGTACCGATATGATCCCATCTTGGCGGCGTGGATTGATTCTCGAAGCGAGACTCATGCTGTTGGCGCGACTCGGTTTTCCTTGGGAAAACCTGTGGAGGGAAGAACGTCCCGTGGAGGGAAGAATAGACCGTGGAGGGAAGAATGGCTGAGAGCCCGATCCCTGCTCAAGAGACACGTCGAACCTTCCCTGGCATGAAATCTAAGCTGTGGATTTTTTCGCGATATCCCGTCGCGGGCGCGGCGAAAACCCGTTTGATTCCCGCGATCGGTCCCCAACGAGCTGCCGACCTTCAACAAGCCATGATTCGGCGAACGCTCGCCTGGGCGGAACCTCTTTCTCGCGTTCAGGCGACCTCGAAGTTTCCCATTGAAATCGAGGTTTCGCTTACAGGCGGAAGCCCTGCCGAGTTCTATTCACTTTTCGGCACCGAGATTCCATGCTCGCCCCAATCGGAAGGAGATCTCGGCCAGCGAATGTTGGCCGCGTTTCAACGATCGAGCGCGGCAGGCCCCTGCCCCACCGTGATCGTGGGAACCGATGCCCCCTACCTTGATGCTGCTCTTATTCAACAGGCATTCGATTCGTTACAGCGATGTGACGTGGTGCTGGGGCCCGCATGGGATGGCGGATACTACTTGATCGGCCTGCGCGAGCCGCGATCAACACTCTTCGAAGGGATCCGCTGGGGAACAGAGACCGTTTTCGAAGAAACTCTCGCCCGCGTGAAGAGCCGAGACTGGTCGGTGGCGATCCTTTCCCCACTCGGAGACATCGACCATCCAGAAGATCTCCCACATTGGACAAAGGCCACGCGTCAGCCGGTCGGCATGACCGAATCGGCGACGCTTTCGGTCATCATCCCAACTTGGAACGAAGAGAAGACCATCGCCAAGACCATCGAGAACATCGCCCATCGGTCAGCGATCGAGACGATCGTCGTCGACGGCGGGAGCACGGACCAGACCGTCTCGATCGCAAGGCAAGCCGGCGCGAAGACGTTTCTCTGCCGAGATGGTCGCGGCGCGCAACTGAATTTGGGGGCATCGGTCGCAGCAGGCGAGTCGCTTTTGTTCCTTCATGCGGACACGATTCTTCCAGACGATTTTCCAGAACGCGTGCATCAGCATCTTTCGAACAGCGACGTGGCCGGCGGCGCTTTTTCTTTTGGGGTTGATGAACCTTCCTCGGTGCCGAGCATGATTCGTTGGGGGACCAACTTCCGCTCTCGCTGGCTATCGCTCCCCTTCGGCGATCAAGCCTTATTCTGTCGGGCGAGCACCTTCTGGACGCAGGGAGGTTTTCGGCCATGGCCGATTCTCGAGGACGTCGCTTTGATCCGAGATCTATCTCGAATGGGGCGGATCGTGATCGATCCCGCGTACGCGGTGACGTCGGCCCGGCGTTGGAAGCAGGTCGGTCCCTGGCGAACCTGGTGGATCAATCAGCTCGTTTTGGCGGGGTATGCTCTGGGCGTGTCTCCCGATCGGTTGGCTCACTTCTATCGAAATCAGACTCGCCGATAACAACTTTTGGCCGAGACTCTCGCTAGTTCGCCCAAACCACCAACATCCGCTTGACGCAATTCGGGCCGAGCGCTATTCGGTTGCTTCGCGCCGCGGGGAATCTGGAAAGCTCCTTTTCCGAACCCGTTGCAACCGAGACAAGGGCATGACCAATGCGGGACGGTTCCACGAGTCTTCAACGACGCTCCCTCGAGATCCTCTTGTTGGCAACCCTGCTGGCGGGAGCGGGTCAATCGATCCGCGCTGCCGACGACACGGTCATGCGAACTCCCGACTATGACACCACCGGCGACGGTTCCGGCTTTGACGGCCTGCAACCTTTTCGGGTCGAAGGGCTGGGCTTTGTCACGGGTCTAGAAGGGACCGGAAGCGACCCCCCCAACAACACGTACCGTCGACTCATGATCGAGACGATGAAAAAGAGAGGGGTCGAAAGCCCCGCCGATGTGCTCCGATCAACCAACTCTTGCTTGGCTCTTTTGCGGACAACCGTACCGCCGGGAGGCCGAAAGGGGGATCTTGTTGACGTGGAGGTCTGGATCCCGCCCGGCGACGACGCGAAAAGCCTAAAGGGAGGATTCCTTCTCGAGACAGATCTCAAAGAACACGTCATTGCGAAGGGTAAGCACATTAAAAACAAGGGAACACTCGAAGGGGATGCCTGGGTGCGCGTGGACGGCCCCATCCTTGTGATGGCGGATGAGAAATCGGAAGCGGCTCGGGCAGCATCCCTCAAAAAGGGGCGCGTGCTCGGACGAGGTCGACTCCTTGCTGACCGGGATTTTCGACTGATGCTTGAAGACGGAAAGAAGTCCAAAGCGCGCAGCCGACAAATCTCCGAACAGATCAATCAACGCTTTCGATCCATTCGGTCGGAGGCCTCCCGACAGATTGCTGTCCCGCTCGACTATCAGACGATCAAGCTCGGCATTCCCATCGAGTACATCCACAACACGGAGCGATTTCTGCACGTTGTTCGAAGAATCCCGATGAGCCGATCGAAGACGTTTCAGGAGCAAATCCTAGGATTTCTCGAAGCAGATCTCATGAATCCCGAAACAACCATCGAAGCGTCCCTTCGGCTCGAAGCGATTGGCCCCTCCAGCATGACGGTCTTGAAAGAAGGTCTTCTTGCGGATAACGATCTGGTTCAATTCTGCTCCGCCCAGAGCCTCGCGTACATGAAAGACCCGGCCGGCTACAAGATCTTGGCACAGCTTGCCGACCGATCGAACCTCTACCGAGCGTATGCGCTCGCGGCGCTGATCTCGCATGATCAACCGCTCGCCCGGACGCATCTCACTCGGCTTCTCAGCTCACAAAGTAGCGAGGCTCGCTACGGGGCATTCCGCTCGCTTTGGATGATGGATCAGACCGATCCTTTGGTTCGACCGATACTGATGGGGCCGGACGAATTTTCGATTCATGCCGTCGAGAGCGAAGGCCCGCCGATGATCCATCTCTCGCGGAACTTTCGACGAGAGATTGTTCTCTTTCAGCCCAATCAACAATTTGTCCCGCCGATGACGATGCAAGTGGGGGATCATCTGACGGTGACTGCGTCGGCAGGGACAAATGAAGTCCATCTCTATTCGTCGCGTCCCAGTTCGCAAGGGGTTCGCGAGCAGAGGCAAATGGCAACAACCAGCATTCTCGACGTGATCGAAAAGGCGAGTAATCTCGGGGCGACCTATCCCGATATCGTCGACTTGCTGATGCAGGCTTCCGCAAACAACAATCTTTCGGGACGTCTGGAGATCAACGCCCTGCCCCGACCGCAGAGTTACGCGACCATCGAATCCATTGCCAACGATAAGAACTCTCAGCGCTGGCTGGGCTTTCATCCCGCGACGCCCAACCTCTTTCAAGACGGCGACCAACCCGTTGCTGGCGGCACGATTGGTCAGGGACTGCGAGGCCCCGCGCGAGCATCGATCGTCAAAGACCCCGACGAGGAGGAGTCCGAAGAGGGTGAAACCGCTTCCTCGGCACCCAAAAAACGCCGATTTTTCCCCATGGGACGGGCGGCCAACTGACCCCCGGGCCCTTTCCGACAGGACTCGAATGATCGGCTCTGTCGGAACGGATAAGAATGTCATAACTTGAAGCAGTAGGTCGATGTAGGTCAATGAAGACCGGCAGCGTTCCCGGCTCAGAAGATCGGCAATACCCCGATTCTTCGCGACAGAAATGGATGCCGACGCCCGGTTGGGGCAATCCGGATCTTCCTTTCGTCGGCCGGCCAAGCGTGATGCTGATCCAATCCTGTCGGGGTCGTCGAGAGTTCCATGCTTAAACGGCTCGAGCTTGTCGGCTTTAAGAGCTTTGCCGACAAAACTCGGCTCGACTTCGATCCTGGTATCTCCGCCATCGTCGGGCCCAATGGTTCGGGCAAAAGCAACATCGTCGATGCCATTCGATGGATCCTCGGCGAACAGAGCGCCAAAAGCCTCCGCGGCAAAGAGATGGCCGACTGCATTTTCAACGGTAGCGGCACCCGGCGAAGTCTCGGCATGGCCGAGGTCTCCATCGTGCTCGACAACACTCAGCGCTATCTTCCCGCCGACGCGGACGAGGTCGTCCTCACCCGGCGCGTCTACCGATCGGGTGAAGGGGAGTACCTCATCAACGGTCAAGTCGCTCGGCTGCGCGACATCAAAGATCTTTTTCTAGGGACAGGCGCGGGGCATCACGCTTACAGCATCATCGAGCAGGGCAAAGTCGATCAGATTCTGCAGTCCTCCACAAAAGATCGCCGATTCATCTTCGAAGAGGCCGCCGGCATCAGCCGATTCAAAGCTCGAAAGATCGAGGCGCTCAAAAGGCTCGAACGGGTGGCGCAGAATCTCGTTCGCGTCCAAGACATCAAAGAAGAGATCGACAAACAACTCCGTTCGCTTCGATCTCAAGCGACTCGCGCGAAACGTTTTCGTGAGTTGTCCGACCGCTTCAAGCTCCTTCGTCTGCAACAGGGAAGGGACGAGTACACCCGCTACGCCGACGAGATCGCGCAGATTAGTTCGCATGCCGGCCCTTTGGAAGGCCGAGTGCAGATAACTCGGCAAGACCTCGAGCAGGATGAACAGCGCCTCGCGCAGGTCGAGCAGCAAATCGGTCAGCTCGAAGCTTTCGTTGCGGAAATCACGGGCCGACTCTCGAACGTGCGGGCCCAGATGGCGACTCTGGACTCAGAGATTTCTGCCGAGCAGGTTCGCGACGGCGAGCTAAGCGACGAATCGCTTGCCCTAGGTCGGCAATGGGCCGCGGGCCAGCAACGAGAGCGTCTCCTTGAGACGAGCCTCACCGATGCGCGTCATCGACACCAAGAGGCACTGGCTGAGAAGGAGACCCATCTCGAGCGAGGTCGCCAATCGCAAGATCGCTACGCATCGCTCTCGGAGCAGGTCGAGCAGTTACAAAAGATCATGGAGGAGCATCGCACCGAGCACGAAGGATGCTTGGCCCAGATCTATCGACTGGAAAACGAACAATCCGCCCTCGACGGTCAATCCTCTTTTCAATGGCAGCAACATGATCGGCTTGAAGAGGCGATTCGCGTCGCCCATGAAAGCCTGACCGCTTGGCGAGTCCACGAGGCCTCGCTGTTCGAACAAGATCAAGCGATTAAAAGCCAACTTCGTCTCTTTCTCGATCAGGCCACCACGATTGAAGGACAACACCAGGCCCTGCTGGCCGAGAAGACTCAATGGCAAGAAGACCTCGCGTTGGCTCGGCAAGAGAAGATCGCTGTCGACAGCCGGCGCGATGTTCTGGAACAGCTCCTCGCTCGGCATGAGGGGCTCGACGCCGGCGTTCGAGCGATCCTTGCGGAGCGTGCTGACCACCAGGCCCTGCATTGGCAACCCATCTTAGGAGTGCTCGCCGAGCAGATCGACGTCGCCCCCGAGTTTGCCGACATCGTGGAATTGGCGCTCGGATCGAGAGCGCAGTCGCTTGTCGTGCGATCACTCGAGGATCTCGACACAGAACTCCTCGACCGTGCTCGTCAACTTCCCGGGCGAGTCCACTTCCTCGCCATTGAAGATCCTCCGTCGGAGAGAATGGTTCTCAGCGAAGAAACCCTTCAATGGCCGACGTTGGCGAGTCTCGTCGAGTGCGATCCTACGATTCGTCCGCTGGTCGATCGGCTTTTGGGGCAGACATTTTTGGCCGACGACTTTGCGGCCGCCCGCGCGTTGGGTTCTCCATCTTTCGATTGGCGCTTTGTCACCAGACAAGGGGACATCATCGAACCGGATGGTTCGGTTGGGACTGGTCCACCCAACAAAACGAGCGGCATCATTGCTCGATCTGCCGAACGGCGAACACTGCTCGAATTGGCCGACCACTGGGACCGAAAAGTCAAAGCGTTCCAGCACAAGGTCGACGCGGTCGACATCCATCTTCGTCAGATCGAACAGCAGCTCGGCCAGCAACAGATTCGTCGATCGACCCTAGGCGAACAAGCCCGACATATCGACATCGTCCTTCGGCAGACACATGACCGGATTCAATCCCTCGAAGTGCAATGGATCAGTCACCGCGGCGAGTTCGACCGGACGCGAGAAGAAATTGCGGAGACGGAACGAAGCTACCGCCAGATTGAACGTCAACTCGCGCAGATGCACGACCACGCCAAGGAAGCCAGCCAATCGCAGATCGCTGCCCAGAAAGAACGGGACGCTCACGAAAGCGAATTCCGTTCGCTCAGCGAAATGATGCAACAGAGCCGAACCCTCCTTGCCGTCATTGATGAACGGATCCAATCGATTCGTAACGAAGAGCAGAAGCTTCTTGCCGAGCTTGACTCGCAGCGGGTCGAGGTCGATGCACTGGCTGGCCGAGTCCGCACCAATCAATTTCGCCGTCAAGAGACTTCGATCCATCTGCTCGACAGTCGTGCGCGATTGGCTTACCTCTTTCAGTCCAAGGACCAGATCCATCGAGAGTTGGGGGATTTCCCCGAGGAACTCCTTGCTCGACGGGAAGAACGCAAACGCCTTTCTGAATCCCTCTTCGAGCGTCGCCGATCGCTGGCCGAGGACCAAGCGACCCTGCATCAATCGCAACTCCGCCTCACCGAACTCCGCTTCAAAAGTGATTCACTTACCGCTCGGCTTGCAGAAGATTATGGCGTCGACCTCGCTGTTGCCGGCGCCAGCATGGCCGAGCGAGTCGATCTACCCGACGAAGAAATCGCGACAGAGATCGAGGATCTGCGAGACAAACTCGCTCGGCTCGGAAGCGTCAATAGCGAGGCCGTGGCCGAGCTTGATGATCTTGAACAACGGGCGGCCACCTTTGAACTACAGTTGGCCGACTTGGCTGCTGCTCAGAAACATCTCGACCAGTTGATTGGCCGAATCAACGACGAATGCAAGCGAATGTTTGTCGACTCGTTCGACACCATCCGTTTTCACTTTCAAGAACTCTTTCGCAAGCTGTTCGGCGGTGGCAAGGCGGATATTGTCCTAGAAGATGAATCGGACGTGCTAGAATCGGGTATCGAGATCGTGGCACGACCGCCCGGCAAGGAGCCGCAAAGCATTTCGCTTCTCTCGGGTGGTGAAAAGACCATGACCGCGGTGGCCCTGGTGATGGCGATCTTTCGAGCCAAGCCGAGCCCGTTTTGCATTCTCGATGAAGTCGATGCGGCCCTTGATGAAGCCAACATCGGACGTTTCGTTCAGCTTCTTCGAGAGTACACCAACCTGTCCCAGTTCATTCTCATCACACACTCGAAGACGACCATGGCCGCCGCCGACGTTCTTCACGGCATCACGCAGCGAGAGTCGGGCGTCTCGATTCGCGTCTCTGTTCGCCTCGAAGACGTCACCGATGATGGACACATCCTCGACCGCGAAGATGAATCCTCGGACTCGGCCGCGTAGTCGTCCATCGATCTCGATCGGATGGATTTCTTACCGACCAATGGCATGTCACTTCGCATTTTGCGACAGGATGAGTTTCACGCGTTCGAGATGGACCACCGCGCCGGCATCTTGAGCTCCCGCAAAAAGATTGATCGAGTCGATACGCTCGAGATCAGGCGGAACTCCGCCGGGGGTCTTTTGAAGTTCTGATACCGTGAATTCCCACGAGTGCCTGCCCGCATCGAACGATTTCTCGCCGCTGAATCGCTCGGCATAGCCGATCTCTGAACGCTGATCGCGAATCGTAACAAACAGATGAAGCGGTCGATCAACGGAGAATTCGATGACCAATCGGTCGGCCTTCTGCCAATCGGTCACGATCGGCACGAGCTCGGCTCCGGGATATTCATCCTCGTGATTCAGGGTCAGCGTCCCGATCGGCATCCCGGCCGAATTGACTCTTCGATCCAGTGTCGCCCCGTGCGTTTTCCATCTCCCGAGCGTCGAACCGTGTTCAAAACTTGCCAATATCGGAAACTCTTTCCATCCCCTGACCACGTCCCCAATTTCTGGAATCGCCCGGGCCATCGGAAAAGCCAATAGAGCTATCACGAATCCAATCATGAGAGCACTGGATGCTCGCGTGGAAAGGAGCCACGCGATGGCAATGCCGACCACACCGTGCTCGGCATCCGACCAGTCGGCGGTTCGGCCCGGGGCCCAGATCTGGATCCATTCCCCGAAAAACACGATCGCGATCAGGCCGATCAAAGTCCCGACCGAGCGACCCCAGATTCCAAAAACCAGCCAGGCCAAGATCGCGAAAAGCGGGACATGCCCGAGGTTCAATAATGCCGTCAGCAATCGGTGATGCCGAGCCGGCGGAATCGGAATCACGAGGAGCAGCAGGGTGATCGCCGTCGCGATCAGGACCAACAGAATTGAAGCGCGCGGCCCAAGCCGTATCATTTTCCTCGGTTCGGGACTGGTTGCCGACTCATCATGGAGAGTGGGCGAAGTGGCCGAACGTTCCATCATGAGGGTTCTTTTCCACGAGCGGATCATGCCAATGGGCAACGCTTGCGGACACCCTCCCCACAATCCCCAGGAAGGAGCCGAGTCAAATGTACCTCGAAATGGAGACGGTGGTCGGCCGCCAAATTCTCGATTCGCGCGGAAATCCGACCGTAGAAGTCGAGGTCCAACTTTCCGACGGGACTTCGTCCCGCGCTGCCGTCCCCAGCGGCGCTAGCACCGGCGAATACGAAGCCATGGAATTGCGGGATGGAGATAAAAACGTCTACGGCGGCAAAGGAGTCTTGAAGGCAGTCGCCAACGTCAACAACGAGATCGGCCCTGCCCTGCAGGGACGCGATCCGCGCGAACAACGAACCATCGATCAAGTCATGCTCGATCTGGATGGCACCCCCAACAAGTCGAATCTCGGAGCGAATGCGATCCTGGGTGTTTCGCTCGCCGTCGCGCGAGCGGCGGCAACATCAACGCAACTTCCGCTGTATCGATACCTCGGGGGTGTCAACGCCTCGGTTTTGCCGGTGCCCATGATGAACATTCTCAATGGCGGCAAACATGCCGACAATACGGTCGACTTTCAAGAGTTCATGATTCAACCTTGGGGCGCAACCAGTTTCAGCGAAGCCCTTCGCTGGGGAGCGGAGATCTTTCATTCGCTGAAGAAAGTTCTCTCGGCCAAGGGGCTCAATACCTCGGTCGGCGACGAGGGAGGTTTCGCTCCCGATCTTAAGAGCAATGACGAAGCTTTCGAGTTGATTGCCGCCGCCGTCGAAAAGGCTGGTTACAAGCTGGGCGAGCAAATCTTCTTCGCGCTCGATCCCGCCACCAGTGAGCTTTTCAACGAAGCCAAAGAGAAAGGCAAAACCGGCTACTGCTTCTTTAAGAGTCAACCCGATCGGATCGTCAGCTCAGATGAAATGATCGACTACTGGGCGCAAAAATGTTCCCAGTGGCCGATCCGCTCGATTGAAGATGGCTTGGCCGAGGATGATTGGGACGGCTGGAAGAAACTGACCGCCAAGCTCGGCAAGACCGTTCAACTTGTCGGCGACGACCTCTTCGTCACCAACACGAAGCGCCTCCGGCGTGGGATTGATGAACTCGCGGGGAACTCCATCCTCGTGAAGGTCAATCAAATCGGCACGCTCACCGAGACGATGGACGCGGTCGAGATGGCGATGAGAAACGGTCTATCTGCGATCATCAGCCACCGCTCGGGCGAAACCGAAGATGCCACCATTGCCGATCTCGCCGTCGCCACCAACGCGGGCCAGATTAAGACGGGCTCGTTGTGTCGATCGGATCGGACCGCGAAGTTCAATCAGTTGCTTCGCATTGAAGAAGAGCTTGGACCGTCGGCTCGGTTCGGCAGCGAAACCTGGAACAAAAAGAAGTAACAACGGGTGGGGGAACATCGTGTTCTCCTGCCGAAGCGAAGAAGGGGGACGGCGATGGACGACCTCTTTTCGCCGCAAGCCGAACGACTTTTGCTCCGCGCCCAGCAGTCGGCCCGGTCCTTGGGACATGTTCAGGTAGGATTGGCCGATCTTTTAGCGGCGTTTGTGGATGAACTTGATCCGCAAACCAGCAACGTTCTCGATCAGTCGTTCGATCGATGGCAACGGCTTCGGCAACAATTGCCCTCGGCCCCTGATTCGGCGAATCCTGCAGAACCTTTACCCGTGTGGTCTGCCGAATCGACCGAGGTGATTCGCCGAGCCAAAGAGATCGCGCTCGCGTTTCGCCGGCATGAACAAGTGCAGTCGACCGATATTGCGGTCGCTCTGCTCGAGACGCCGGGCCTAGTCGCGACGATACCGGATTTGACCGATTGGCCCATCGCGAACCTCCTTGCTCGGTTCCATCAACAGCGCGAACCTGCGTTGATTGATTTGCCGGCCGAGCTTGATTGGAAATCGGTGGGTCACCCGGATTTGACGGATCTCTATCAGATCCTCGACGCCAATTTGAATCGCGCTCGCGAGGGCCTTCGCGTCGTCGAGGAGTATGCCCGATTCGCGCAGGGGCAAACCGTCTGGACCAGGTCGCTGAAAGAGTTTCGCCATCGACTGGCCGAGATAGAGGCGGCGCTTCCGACCTATGAAAGGCTTGCCGCCCGAGACACGGCGGCCGATGTCGGAGCGGAACACACCTCGCGCCATGAACTCTCGCGAGAGACCATCCGCGACGTTGCCGCCATCAATTGGAAGCGAACGCAAGAGGCTCTTCGCGCGATCGAAGAGTATGCAAAAGTGACGAGCCCCCGCGCAAGTCAACTCGCCAAAACTCTTCGTTACGACGTGTATCAGATGGAACGACTTGCGGGCCTTGCGGCCGATGCCCACGAGCGATTGGCCGACGCCCGGCTTTACTGGATTTGCGATCCTCACGCTTGCCCGTTCGACCTGGAATGGACCGTGCGTCAGGCGGTGGCCGGCGGCGTTCGGGTGATTCAGCTCCGCGATAAAGCGGGGCCCGACCGTCAAACGCTGCACCTGGCGAGACAGTTGCGACAATGGACGATAGAGACCGGCGCCCTGTTCATCATGAATGATCGCCCGGATCTCGCTCGGCTCGCGGAGGCCGACGGCGTGCACGTGGGACAAGAAGAGCTGACGGTTCGCGAAGCCCGGCGAATCGTGGGACCTGATGCCCTTGTCGGCGTGAGCACGCATTCGTTGGAACAAGCGATTGCCGCCGTCGAAGAAGGTGCCAGCTATCTCGGCGTGGGGCCGATCTTTCCTTCAACAACCAAGTCTTTCACATCGTATGTCGGTACTGATCTGCTAAGCCAAGTTACCGAGAGAATCCTTTTGCCGTGGTTTGCCATCGGTGGAATTGATGCAAAAACATTGCCGATGCTGGTCGCGGCCGGCGTGACGCGAGTCGCCGTCGCCGGGGCGATCAGCCAATCGGATGACCCGTGTGCGTCGGCCTCTGCCCTTCTCTCGGGCTTGTCCCAACCTTCCCAAGAGGCGTGATCGATGCGCATCGTTTCGCTGATTCCCGCGGCAACGGAAATTATTGCCGGCCTGATTAAAGACCCGGCTGATCTCGTCGGCATCACGCACGAATGCGATTATCCGCGATGGGTGCGAGATCGCGAGGTGGTGGTCGGTCCGTTTGACGAGTTACTGCCGACGCTTTCTCCAGACGAGATCGATCGCCGCGTGGCCGAGGCCGCGTCGTCGGGTCAATCGATCTACATCATCCATGAGGAGAAACTCGCCTCGCTTCGTCCCGATGTCATCATCACCCAGGGGCTCTGTGATGTTTGTGCGGTAGGCCCGGGCGAGGTCGCTCATGCGATGGGCCGACTTGATCCGGTGCCGGCGATCGTGTCGCTCTCCCCTTCGTGTGTGGTCGATGTCCTCGACGATATTGTTCGGATCGGTGACGCGATCGATCGGAGCCAAACCGCCCGACAATGGCGGGAGAGGTTGGTGACGCGACTCGAATGGATCGGGTCGTTGCCGCGAATCGAGCCGGCCCCGAAAGTTCTGGTGCTTGAATGGCCCGCGCCGCTCTGGTCCGCGGGCCATTGGGTCCCCGAGATGATTGACTTGGCCGGTGGACATCCCACCGCAGGCGAACCGGGAAAACCATCCACCCGTCTCGATGTCGACATCATCCAGACCGATCCGCCCGATTTTCTGCTGATCGCCAGTTGCGGCTTTGACACGGAGAAAAATGCCCAACAGATCGACCAACTGAAAACTCTCCCGGGCTGGAACGATTGCCCCGCCGTTCGCCAGCGTCATGTCTATGCCGTCGATGCCAACAGTTACTTCAGTCGTCCCTCCCCCCGACTGGTTGACGGCACCGAGATATTGCTTGCCTTGCTCCGTGGCATGCCCACTCCCGAAGGGACCGTCCGACGATTACTTCCATGACTCTTGCGACGAAACAAACGTTAAGACGACTCGTAGTTCGTCGCGATGGTGATTCGATGACATATGGTTGTCACTTTGTATAGACGATCGAAAAGTAACCTTCGATATCATTCGCTTTGGTCGTGATAACGGGGTTCATGATGTATTCATGCCGGACGCCGACCTTCCAGTTCCAGACGCTTGCCTTGCCGATGGGAAAGAGGAGAGCCGCCTCGGTCCGGACGCGGAATTGCTGATTGTTGTCGAAATCGGGATAGGCCGACGAGGTGAGTTCAAATCGACTCGCTTCACCCATGATTCGGCGATAGTCGGCTTCAAGAAGCCAGCCGCTGCGAAACTCGTCCTGTGATTGCGCCCGACGATCATAGTCGATGTACGATGCTGTCGGACCAACGCGCGCAAGTAACCGTTCTCGCACGTTGTCGATGAACTTAAACCCGAGACCGGCCGACGAGACGGCCCGCAAGTTGATCAACCGAATCGCGTCCCATTCCAGATCCTCGCGAACGTAGGCGAACCATCGACCGCGGAGATTTCGATCGTACGTCCCTTGCCCGAAGATCCTTCGGTTCGGCTTGCTGCCCGTCTGTTCCGAGTAGAATGCCCCCAGCTTCGACACGAAGTTCGAGTAGATGGTGTAACGCTCGGCACGAAGCTGTGTGTTGATGTTGGTCGATGGATTGTTTCCCTGACGAAACGACCCGCCTGCCTGAACCTGAAAGTGCCAACGACTATCAAGACCCATCAAGGCATCCAGCCTCGATCCCGTGCCGGTATTAAGCAAGAGTTGCTGCTGACGAAGTTTGGCCTTCTTCAATTCCTCCGCGACCGCTTTCTCCTCTTCGGTGACCGGTTGCTCTTCCGTCGAGTGAAATGGATCAAGCTGTTCCGGCAAAAGTTTGTTCGCTTCTTTAACCGGGTCGAGAATCACTTTCACCAGACCGAGCGGTTCGACAAGGGGCTTGAGGACGTAATCACCGGCTTTCGGCGGAGCATTGCCCGCAGGCTCCTCCTTCGAACCACCGAAGATATGGGGAAAGTGGATCAGACCCTTTTGTCGATGGTCGTCTTCCTCGAAGAGACTGACACTCTGAATGAACGCGACCGGCTTTTCGGAAACACGCTTTTGGGGCGTCGGGCCAGACTCTTCGGTCAGAAACGAAGACTCAACATCCTCTTCGACCAGCTCAACAGGTGTCAGGTCCGCGCGCACGGCGACCTCGTCCAGGTCGATCGCGTCGGCCGGTGTCGCGGTGAACAGGCTCCAAACAAGCAACAGGATCAGCAGGTCAACTCCCCGGCTCGGGTCGGACTTACTCGTCACTAAATCGACGTAAGTCCATATCTGTCCATAACAAGAGTCTGCGCGACTGACGATCCATAGCCGATGAAACTGTTCCGGACAACCCGCGATTCCCGAACCGAGATAATCAACACAACATGTTTGATAGCAGACACTTAAAAAAGGGCGGTGCGAGCCGCGCCCGTAAGCGCTTCCCGCACCACCCTCTCACCCTCCCCCAGGTGATTCGTTGTCAGTGTTGTCTTGGGTCGGTCTTCACGGCTTTTCGTCCCTTGGGCTCCGATTCCCTTGGGGACCGCGTCGACCGATTCTCGTTCGATCCGTCGTTCGTTTCCGTCAACGAGGTATCCGGAACCCGCCCCGCGAGCGGACAAGATTTCGACTTTTTTTTTCGCTTGGCCCCTTTTGAGGTGCAAAGTCGCGACCCAAAGCGTTGAACTTGTCGACCGATCGGGTAGCGTACCGAAGCGTGTGTAATGGGGCTGAACCTTCCCCGCGGGAGGGTTCCCGCGATCGTCCTGCCCGGCCCAGAGTCGACAGGAACGGGTCGCGGTAAAGAGGGATAAGGCTGCAGGGAGAACATCTCACATGACCAAGCCGCTGAACGTCGGCATGATCGGGTATGGATTCATGGGTCGGGCTCACTCGAACGCCTACTTGAAGGTGTCGCGATTTTTTCCGCTGGCCCACCAGCCGGTGCTGAAAGCGATCTGTGCCCGCAACAAGGAGAAGGCCGACGCCTTCGCGCAGAACTGGGGTTATGAATCGGTCGAGACTGATTGGCGAAAGCTGATCGAGCGTTCGGACATCGATCTGATCGATATTGGCAGCCCGAACAACACGCACCTGGAGATCGCCTTGGCGGCGGCCAAAGCAGGCAAGATGATCCTCTGCGAGAAGCCCCTCGCCATGACGGTGGCCGAGGCCGAGCAAATGACAGAAGCGGTCGAGAAGGCCGGCATCCCCAATATGGTTTGGTTCAACTACCGACGCGTGCCGGCGATCTCACTGGCGAAGTCGTTCGTGGACGAAGGGCGGATCGGTCGGGCGTTCCACTACCGTGCCTGTTATCTCCAAGATTGGACGATTGCCGAGGATGTCCCGCAAGGTGGGGCGGCCCTTTGGAGACTGGATGTCGATGTGGCAGGCTCGGGCGTCACCGGAGACTTACTCGCGCATTCGATCGATACCGCGATGTGGCTCAACGGGGCGATCGCAGAAGTCTCTGCCGCGACGGAAACATTCGTGAAAGAAAGGCTCCATCAAGAGACGGGCAAAATGCAGCCGGTCGGCATCGATGACGCGTGCATGTTCCTGGCCAAGTTTGCCAACGGGTCGATCGGGACGTTTGAGTCGACCCGCTACGCTCGGGGCCGAAAGAATTTCAATACCTTCGAGTTGAATGGAGCCGACGGCAGTGTCCATTTCAATCTCGAAGATCCGCAATACCTCGATTACTTCGAGTATCGCGCGCCGGGCGGCCCGAAGGTTCCCGGCCACACCACCGGTTGGCGACGTATCCATGTCACCAATGCCGAGCATCCCTACATGGACAAATGGTGGGTGCCTGGTTGCACGGTCGGCTACGAGCACACGTTTATCAATGCCTTGGCCGACTTTATTGCCGGCATCGAGACCGGAAAGCCGACCCAGCCCGACTTCCGCAACGCCTTACAGACGCAGCGCGTTTGCGATGCGGTTCTGAAATCGGCAAAGACCAGGCAATGGGAAAAAACGGGAGTCACGCTGTAACGTCGTGAAGTCGATCTGGAACGATTTCGAAACAGAACAAGCCGTTCGCCTGTTGACCTGGGGCCTTCACGAGGACCTGGGTCAACAGGGGGACATCACGTCGGCATCTGTCATTGATCACGATCGCAAGAGTTCCCCTAAGGTTGTCGCTAGGCATACCGGTGTCGTCGCGGGCGTCGAAGCCATCCGATTGCTATCCCAGATCGAACCCTTCGAGATTCTCTCCCAAGTCGACGACGGACCCGTGAACCAAGGGGACACGATCGCCCATATTGCGGGCTCCACGCGAACGCTTCTTTCGATCGAGCGGACGATGCTCAACTTTCTGTGTCACTTGAGTGGCATTGCGACAATGACCGCTCGGTTTGTCGAGGCCGTCCGAGGGACGAACGCGACGATCTGCGATACCCGAAAGACCACTCCCGGCTGGCGATATCTGGAAAAGTACGCGGTCCGCGTCGGGGGTGGGACCAATCACCGCGTCGGACTCTTTGATGCCGTCCTCATTAAGGATAACCACCTGGCCGAGCTGAGTCGGCAGTTCGAGCGCCCATGGCAAGTTGCCATCGAACGTGCGCGTCAGCAAGTCCCGCGCGGAACCATCGTCGAAATAGAGATCGATTCGTTGGCGCCGCTCGATGAAGCTCTTCCCTCGCAGCCTGATATCGTGCTGCTCGACAACATGTCTCTCGAGGAAATAGCTGAGGCGGTCGCGATAAGAGATAAGGTCGCCCCGTTGGTCCTGCTGGAGGCATCGGGTGGAGTGAAAATGACAACCGTTCGCGCGATCGCGGAGACCGGTGTCGATCGCATCAGCGTGGGCGCGATCACGCATTCGGCACCGATCCTCGACCTTGCTTTGGACGATCTCTTAGCATGATCCCTTTGGATGTTGAACGCCTTCGGCGCGGTGGTTCCCATCGTTTGCATATCGGCCGAAGCCTTCAAGTTCATGATCAGACTGCCAGCACAAACGATCTCGCGCACGCGGCCGCTGGGGAAGCGAACAGCCCGCCAGCCGGTCACGTCATCGTGGCGGAGCATCAGACCGCAGGGCGAGGTCAACGGGGTCGCACTTGGACGGCTCCTCCACGGTCCGCGTTGCTCTTTTCGATCGTGGTGAATCCACCGCCGACGCTCGACTCCCCCTCTTTTTTGACGGCCTGGGCCGCGGTCGGAATTGCGTGGATCCTGCGTGAATTAGGATTGCCTGCCGTCATCAAATGGCCCAACGATGTCCTCGTCGAAGACCGAAAAATCAGTGGCATCCTCGTGGAACGTCGATTGGCGACCGTCGTCGGTGCGGGGATCAACGTCTCGGTTCGACCCGAAGATTTTCCTACCGATGTTCGTCTACCCGCGACCAGCGTCGAAATGGAACTGGGCCGACCGGTCGACCGAACGGAGATCCTCCAACAACTCCTCGATCAACTGGATCGCCTTTACGCGGATGCGCTTGATCGCGGTCTGGAGCCGCTTTGGCAACAATGGACCGAACTATCGCAGCGTCAGATCGGCCAATGGGTTCGAATCGTCCGGACAACCGGAGAAGATTCGGGAAGACTTCTCGATCTGCGACCCGACCGAGGGGCAACTCTTCTTCGAGGCGATGGGGAGAAAATCATCATTCTGCCGGAGTCGATCCTTCGGGTCGAGCATGAGGAACCCGAGACGACCTCCTAGAATATCGGCAAGGCAAAAGAACGGAGGTAAATCGCGTTGGTGGTCCGGATCGGATCGGTCGAGATCCAAAACAACTTGCTGCTAAGTCCGCTGGCCGGCTACACCGACCTGGTTTACCGTCGCCTGATTCGATCGTTGGGGGGATTGGGACTGGCCTTCACGGAATTTGTCAATCCTCGCGGCATCATGAACGGAAATTCGCGGACGATTCAACTCGTCGAGACGGCGCCCGATGATCGCCCCCTCACGGTGCAGCTTTTTGGAACCGATGCCGACGAACTGGCGGACGCGGCTGTTCTGATGGCCGAGCGGGGCTCGTTGACGATCGACATTAACTTTGGTTGCCCGGTCCCCAAGGTTGCGGGCAAAGGAGGAGGTAGCGGTGTCCTTCGCCATTGTCCCGATGCCGTCCGCATTGCACAAACGGTCGTCAAAAAGTCCCCTTGTCCGGTGACGGTGAAAACCCGACTCGGTTGGGAGATGGGGGATCTGGTCGCTCCGGCACTTGCCCGGCAACTCGAAGATGTCGGCGTCGCGGCCCTCACGATTCATGGCCGGTACGGCATGCAAAAGTTCGCGGGACAAGTCGATTTGCCCGGCATCCGCGCGGTGGTCGAAGCGGTCCGTCATATTCCGGTCTTCGGGAACGGCGACATTCAAACGCCGCAAGATGCGGCTCGAATGATCGACCAAACCGGTTGCGCCGGTGTCATGATCGGTCGACGCGCGCTCGGGGACTTATGGATCTTTCGCGATGTCAATGAGTACTTGTCCACAGGTATTGTCCCTTCGCCACCGACGCGTCTTGAAAGAACCCGAAAGATGATCGAGCATTTTTACGCGATCGTGGCTCATGCGGGGCCAGAGCGCGCGGTGATCGACTTTCGCAAACGCATCACCCCGTACACGAAGTTCATCGGCCCCTGCCCGACGCTTCGTCGTGGAATCCCCTGTGCCAAGTCGATGGGCGAGTGGGAAGATCTGGTCTTTCGGTTTGTCGAAGAACTCGAGCAGAATGAACTCGAAACGACAGCCCTGGGTGAGCACGCGGTCTGATCGATCAAATACTCTCATCCCAGAGTTTGTATCCCAGATAAATCGCGACCATGACGTCGCGATGAAGAAGTCAGAGACGACAGATGGACAAACGCGCGGTCGGTCCCGGACGAAGAGAAGCCGACACTCGCGAGCGAATCCGCCCCGGTTCCACGAGTGGCCATTAGCTTCTGACGAAAGAACATCCGTCGGCTCTGCCAAAGATTCAAGCTTGGAAAGGATGAAACACCATCATGGTCTACCTCTCGAAAATTTACACGCGAACCGGCGACGACGGCACCACGGGCCTGGGGGATGGAACACGTCGACCGAAGGATCACATTCGCGTAGAGAGTTATGGCAACGTGGACGAGTTGAACTCGATCATCGGCCTGCTCCTGGCTCACGTGCCCGACTTTCCCGAGCGATCCCTTTTGGTCGCGGTCTCCAATGACCTCTTCGATGTCGGTGCCGATCTCTGCATACCCAGCCCCGAAGACGAAGAAGAGGGGAAATATCTTCGCATCATCCCCTCACAGATCGACAAGATCGAGCAAGCCATCGACCGATTGAACGAGCCACTCCCTCCGTTGAAGAGTTTTGTTTTGCCGGGCGGATCGACGGCGTCGGCTTGGTGTCATCTTGCTCGCACGGTGTGCCGACGTGCGGAGCGAAGTATCGTGACTTTGGGGAAGCAAGAGCCTGTCAATCCCCTCGTGCAGGTTTACTTGAATCGACTCTCGGACCTGCTCTTTGTTCTCAGCCGAGCCATGAATGATAACGGCAAGGGGGATGTCCTTTGGACGCCCGGCGCCAATCGGTAACCGCCGTCTTGGCCAAGCAATAGAAGGGGAACTTACAGAGTGGAATTACCGCCGGCGAAGCGGGCCAGCATGATGGCCGACCAGTTGATTGGCGTATCCGATCTCTTCCTCGGACAGTCGCCCCGCCCGTTCCAGCAGTTCCTCATCCCCTCGTCGAACCAAGACTAAGAACCGCCACAATCCGCGATGTTTCATCGTCAATGACTCAACATCGGGATGACCTAGCGCCGACAACGGTTCGACTCGGCCAGGCTCGAATTCAACGGGCACATCTGCTTCCTTGAGCTGCATTTCCGGTGAGGGACAATAGATGATGATATGCGACTCCGGAATTCCTAACCGCTTTGCAAGTCGCGACTCGATCTCGCGCCGATAAGCGGGCTGATGATGAAATTGTAGCGCGAGCGTCTCTTGCTGATCCTTCGTCAGTCCTGGCTTTCGAAGACCCTCGGCTTCGAGGAGATACGCCCGACCATAGAGCCTTCGACTCGCCAAATCGTGGATGAGATCTTTCATTCCATCAATCGAACCGGTCAGAGCGGCCAATCGATCGAGCAGGCTATCATCGCGCAGATCAAAGAGCGTGGCGGGGGACCAATGACCACTCGCGAATGCAAGTTCCACTCCACGCGAGATCATCGCGCCGGCGGCCACTTTGGCATGGTGATAGTAAACTCGCTCGGTCAGCGTGTAGCGAAGCTGCAACAGATGAATCAATTCCGTTAAGACATCCTGTCTGATCCGCCCCTGTTTGTGTAGCCGAACTACGAGTTGACCTTGCTCGATGCCGAAATAGTCTTCGAGCCGATCGTCATACGCAAGCTTGAGTCCACAGTGAAAAGCATCTCGCTTCAAGTAATCAAGCAAGTCGGCACAGATCGTTCCTTTCACCAGTTGTCCCACAAACGGCGGAGATTTCTGGCCGTGCGAAAGAAGATCGACGACACGGTCCCCTGCCGGCGTCTCGTGCAAAATCTTGCCCAGAGCGGAATCAACAAGGAAATAGTTGAGTCGAGACTGGTCCGCGTCGTGCTTATCCAAGAGTCGCCGTTCATCCTCGAACGTATGGCCAAACGGAACATGCGTGATGTCATGGAGCAATGCAGCCAACCGGGCTGAGGAAGCTTCATCAGCATCGATGGAAGCCCCTTGACGAACCAGTGCATCGATCAATCGCTTCGTGATCCACGCGGTGCCGAGACTATGTTCAAAGCGAGTGTGGACGGCCGAGGGATAGACCAGCGATGTCGTCCCAAGCTGCTTGATCCCGCGCAGCCTTTGAAATTCGACCGTATCGATCAGACGGATCTCATCTGCCGAAAGACGAATATCCCCATGGACGGCATCGCGAATCGTTTTCATGAAGCCTCGCGTGGTTGGTCGACCCATCCCCCCCAAATACGATACCAACTCCGCGACTCGGATCGCGGAGGACAAGCAGGCTCCGCGACTCGGATCGCGGAGGATAAGAAGGCTCCGCGACTCGGATCAAGGAAGGAGAATCGCCCCCATGCCGGTGAAATCAAGCGATTTTCTCAGCAAAAAGAGACGGGTATCGCCCCCCGCGGTGATCGTCGTCGCCGGCGATGAAGAGTTCTTGCAGCGTGAATGCAGCCGACTGATCAAGGAGTGGGTGCTCGGCAAGGACGATGACGACTTCGCTTACGCCAGTTACATGGGTGATCAAGCGACGTGGGCAAACATTCATGATGAACTTCGTACGCCGCCTTTTCTCGGCGACCGCCGACTGGTGGTGATCGAAGAGGCGGACTCGTTTGTGACCGAGCATCGTTCTCTGCTGGAGGCCTACGTCGCCAAGCCATCCCCTTGTGGCATCCTGAATCTTCTGGTTCGCAGTTGGCCGGCCACCACAAAACTTGCCAAGGCGACCGAAGAAACCGGCCTGGCGATTGATGCATCCTCCCCCAAACCTTGGCTGGTTGCCGACTGGGCGGCTCGATGGGCTCGATCGAAGTATGGCAAGACGATGGATGAAGAGGCGAGCACTTGGCTCGTCGAACTGGCCGGCGTCAATCTCGGCCAGATTGATCAAGAGTTGAGTAAGCTTGCCTCCTTTCTCGGAACCGAAGAGGCGATCTCGGTCGGGCTCGTGGATCGACTCGTGGCGGGGACACGAACCGACACCCCCTTCAAGCTGCTCGATCTCGTGTTGGAGGGGAAGTTGGCCAAGTCGCTCGAAATGCTTGATCGACAGTTCACGGCAGGCGAATCGCCAGTCGGTGTGTTGGCGATGATTAGCAGCCAGCTCCGTCGTTTGGCCCGAGGGGCGCGCGATACCGATTTCGGCATCCCGACCGCGGACGCACTTAAAGGGGCGGGCATTCCTCCCTTCGCGATCGACAAGGCTCGTCAACAGCTCAACCACTTTGGCCGGCCGCGCATGGAGACGATGTTTCGTCGGCTGCTACAGGCGGATCTCGACTTGAAGGGAAGTAGCGCGATGGCGCCTAGAACCGTCGTCGAAAGACTCCTCGTCGACCTTGCTCGGCCGAGACGGTAGTCAGGATTTCTTCTTTCGCACCAGCTTTTCGCCGGCGATGGACCTGCCCGCTTCTTCGTACTCCTTCCAGAGCTTGTTGGAACTCGCTCGCTCTTTGGCCGCCAATTGAAAATAGTTGGCCAGCGACTTTCGGTCGTCGGGCTCCTTCGCGGCCGAGCCTGTCAAATGTTCCACTAGATGCTTGGGACGAAGCTCTCCTACTCCATAAAAGCGTGCATGCAGCGACGCGCTGACCCCGACCGAGACTGCCTCGGCCGTGCTCAACACGCTGCTCGGTTGTGCCAACGGCGTCCCTTCGACGGTTCGTCCTGCACGGAGTTCATGAAACGTTTGGACCAAAAGAGCGATAACATCTCGATCGACTTTCATCGGAATCATCAACCCTTCGAGTTGGCGCTTCACCTCACGATGAACCAGTTCGAGTTCCTCTTCTAAGTCGGAAATCGCCGGCACCGTTTCAAAGTGAAACCGTCGCTTGAGGGCGGCAGACATTTCATTAACCCCTCGATCGCGCGTGTTGGCCGTCGCGATGATGTTGAAACCAGGCCGAGCGTAAACCGTGCCGGCATCCCCTTCGAGTTCCGCTATCACCATCAATCGCTCGGAGAGAATCGGCACGATGACATCCTGAACTTCGAGAGGGCAACGAGTGATCTCTTCAAATCGAACAACTCGGCCACGACTCATGCCGAGATAGAGAGGGGCCGGCACTAATGATTCGATCGATGGACCTTTCGCCAGAAGGAGCGCGTAGTTCCACGAGTAGCGAATTTGATCCTCGGTGGTGGCGGCGGAACCTTGAATCGTGAGCAAGCTCGAACCGCTGACGGCGGCCGACAACAGTTCGCTGAGAAGGCTCTTGGCTGTGCCTGGCTCGCCGATGAGCATCAGTCCTCGCTCGGTCGCCAGCGTGATGATGGCCCGCTCGACCAGGGCATCGTCGCCAAAGAATTTACGAATGATCGGCACGGGCCCATTCGGTCCATCGATCGGCTTGTCGATGCCGCAAATGAAATCGCGAACGGCGCGCGGCGAAAGGCTCCAGCCGATCGGCTTTTCCTGACGGTCGATCGCCTGAAGCGCCAGAAGCTCGGCGGCGTACAGTTCCTCGGCCGGCTGACGCTGTCGGGCGATCACCTGGGGAGGAACGTTACTGGAATTGACTGCCTTGGGCATCCCGGCCTCGGATTTTTGGTGATGGATCTTTCCGCGTACTTGTCCGAGTCATTATCGGGTAAGTGAGGTTGGAATCAAAAGCCACGTCTCGACAGATGTTTGGACTTGGCTCGGCCGCTGCGGTACCTTTCAAGGTAAGGATGGGGTAAATGCCGCCACCGCCAGCAGAAGGAGGCAGCGATGAACGAAAGCGAGCCGGGCGACAAAACGCTGGCGGATCAATGTCAGGATGGAAGCGAACGTGCTTTTGAAGCGATCTTTGTCCGCTACAGCGATCGTCTGGTTCGACTCGCCAGCAAGCGAATCAGTGAGAAGCTTGCCGGCCGAATCGAAGCCGAGGATGTCGTGCAATCGGTCTTTCGCACCTTCTTCGGCCGCGCACAGGATCATCGTTTCACATTCGAACATGCCGACGATCTATGGAAGCTTTTGGTCTCGATGACGCTGAATAAGCTCCGAAACAAGGTTGATTTTCACACGGCGGCCAAGCGCGATGTCGGGGTAGAAAAGCCGATGACGGGGCCTTCGATCAACCCGAGCGCGTTCGATCCATCGGGAGATGCGCCGAGCCCCGAGGCGGTGGTGGCGTTTCTCGATCTACTCGAGAATTTCATGGGTGATCTACGCGAGGGAGATCGTCGAATCTTGGAGTTGCGTCTGCAGGGAATGACGCAGGACGAAGTGGCTCGAGAGGTCGGTTGCACTGAACGAACCGTTCGCCGAACACTCGAGCGAATCAAAAGCGTGGCGGAAGGGAAACAGATTCGCGAACAGTTACTCGACGAATAACGGGGCTGCTCGTGACATCATGATGTCACTTGAGAAGTTCATCCCGAAGTTCTTGCACGCGGTCGCTGGCCTTTCCTCCCCCTTGATGACGAACCTTGTCGAAGACGATCTGGGCATGAGCAACGGCGTCCTGCATTTCGGGGACATCCATCACCCACCGCGCGACGGATGTTTTCTGGGCCCACTGGACGGAAACCGATTGATCGATCTGCTGCTTGACGATTTCGTTGTTTCGAATCTCTTTGGGAAGCTGGTCGGAACCGGCGACGAGCAAACAGACAACCACGGCGCCAACGGCGATGGCGAGCGCTCCGCCCATGGCGCGATCGACTGGACTGGGCCCACCGCCGAACCATTTGCCGCGATTTCGGCCCAGCGTTATCGAACCGATGATCCAGACCGCGATCGCGATCACCACGATCCCCCCGAGATGCATGGCCGAGGGACGAACGTCGGCAGGTATCTTCGAAAGATGCGGCTCGACCTTCTCGGCAGCGAGTCGAACCAGGTTCCCGGCAAACATTACCCCCAGGACGACGCCCCCCAGGTGAACCACCTCACCCAAGAGACCTCTTCGGTAGCCGCGGAAGAGCCAAGAGAAAAGAAGCAACGCGACGGCGATATCAATGAACATTCCCGCGACTCCATCATCCTCAAAGAAAGAATCCGAACCTTGTTGAACTTCTCACGCGATCGCTTGCCTTTCCGAGAGAATAAGCGATCAAGCTATCGCACGATGCGAAGCGATTGTTTTTTCTCCGCGACTTTTTGGCTCTCGATATCGGTGACGGTGACCCGCAGAGAGTAATCGCCCGGCGTCAGGTCACTCGGCCATTCGAAGACGACGACGTTGAAGTAATCGCTTCGCTTGCGTCGGCAAACATCGTCTTTGAACTTTTGCTCGAAGCGGTGGCGTCGATTCCCCTGCGCGTCGACGATTTCAAATTCCGCCTTCATGCGGGTTCGAAAACCCTCCGCGGACTCGGCACTGACGAACTGCTTGACTTCCCAATAGACGACCACGCCGTCGCCCGCGCGAAACTCGTATCGATCGAATTCGTCGTAGTGCCCGAAGCTGTGCACCGCTTTGCAGAAGATTGGATTGCTGATTTCGAGATCGGCCCGATCGGCAAGCGCCTCCATCGATTCACGCAGGGCGACCGATGTTAGGGTCGCACGCGCCGCGGGTCGGCGAACAGTCTCAACATCGAAGTAGCGATCGAGCGCGTAAATGTAGCTTCGCCAGAATCGGCGGTCGGCAGGGTCCATTCCTTCAATTGGATCGAGAGCTCGATCTCGCTGGCCCGCCATGGCGTACAGAAGCCGACTGTAGACTTTCCATTGATAAGGGTCGCCCCCTTCGCTGCTCGTTCGACGTCCCATTTCCTGTGCCATCGAGACAAAGTCCACACCCGTGCTCGTCGATCGACTTTCGAGGGGTGCCGACCGATCGTCGGCCGGTCGGTAAGGGACGATTCGCTCTCCTAAACTCGGCGCTAACGCCGAAGTTGTCGACGAACCCGATCGATCAGACGATGGCTCTCTTCGATCATCCAACTCTGGCGCGTGGGTCGAAGGAGTTGCCGTTGCTACCGATGTCAGTCGCGCGGGGGGCTCGGCAGAGCGCGTCGATGGAGGAACATCTCGCTTGAGAGCATCGCTCAACGACGATACTCGATGTTCGACGGAATTGCCGGCTGGCACGGTGAGTGTACCGGCGAACTCCAGAGCGACTTCCCAACTCGCCATCACTTCGTCCCAGTTGCCTTGGGCGGCTCCTTGACGGACCTCGCGCATGAAATCATCGAGGCGATCGGGCATCGATTGTTGAACACGCTGAGCCAGTTGCCGCATCCGCTGCGTCCGAACTCGTTCATCGACCATCGGCCGATCAGAAGAGACCGCGGGGGGTATGGAGGAGTACGCGGGTGGAATCGATTCGGGAAGCGCGGGGATGGGGGGTTGGTCGCCCCCGGCCGGTTCCGTGAGGGATACATACTGAATTCGCGGGTCACCCGTGCCGGTGTAGGCCGCGTTGATCGCGGGGGGACCCGTGCGCGGATCGTCCGGGGCGTTCGGCATGGCCGTGGCTAGCGAGGATGCTCCGTTATTGGAACCGTATTCTTGCGTGCCCATTCCGGGTTTAAGTACGGAAGAGACATTCTCGGCTTGGATCGGCGCCGAGGCAGCTTGCAGAAGCGACGCGGGAAGTCTTTCCTTCCGCGCCAGCGATTTTGTCTGCGCGCATCCGAGGGATAGGATCCCCCCGACGATCAAACTCCCGACAATCCAAAGCGTCTTCATCTCGGAATATCCCAAGCACTTCTGCTCGAAAAACCGGGTGCTACGCTACGGAAGAGAATGGGCGATAATGCAAAAAAGCGTTCTTGACAAGATCGATCGCGCTCGTCGAGAGCGAGAAGGGAATATTGAATTGTGACCTATTTACCCAAGCTTATGCAAGGCCCGTCGTTTCCGGAAAGCCGTGAACAAGGTTGAAGCATTGGACCGCGGCACCGGACGCTCCCTTGATGAGGTTATCGATGGCGGAGACGACGACGACGCGGTCGCGAACAACGTGGACGGCAACATCGCAATAGTTCGAGTGGGTCACGTTCTTCGTGCCGGGGGCGGCATCGACCACTCGCACGAACGGTTCTCCCTGATAGTATTCGCGAAAAGTTTGGCGAAGAACGTCGACGGAGATCGGCCGAGCGAGGGTCGCGTAACTGGTGGAAAGGATTCCGCGATCCATGGGAATCAAATGAGGAGTGAAGAGAACCTGCACCGGCGAGCCCGCCACATCGGAGAGGATCTGTTCGATTTCGGGCGTATGCCGATGCTTACCGATGTTGTAGGCCGAGACGCTTTCATTACATTCGGGGAAATGCGTCGTCAGCTTGGGGGTTCGCCCCGCGCCGGAGACGCCACTCTTACTGTCGATAATGATGCTGGCCGGCTGAATGAGATTTCCTGCTAGCAACGGCGAAAGTGCTAAGATTGCCGACGTCGGATAACAACCGGGAACCGCGACCAGCGTTGCCGAGCGAATCTCATCGCGGTAGATCTCGGGCAGACCATAGACGGCATGGGCAAGGTTGATCGTGTCGGCATGGCTTTCGCCATACCACTGGACGTATTGATGCGGATCTTTCAATCGGTAGTCTGCGCTCAGATCAAAGACTTTGATTCCCCGTTCGATGAGCGGGGCGGCGGCGGCCTGCGCTGCTCCATGGGGGAGCCCTAAGAAAGCAGCCTGCACTTGCCGAGCGAGTCGATCGGGATCGAACTCTTCGGTTCGCAAATCAACTCTTCCCGCCAGAGAAGGATGAAGCTCTGCGATTTTAGGATGCTGACCATCGCGCGAGACGGCGCTGACGACACGAACGTGAGGATGGCGAAGCAACAACTTGAAGAGTTCAAGCGCCGTGTAACCCGACGCCCCGATGATCGCTACCTCCACCATGCTTGCTCATCTCCTGAATATCGACCTTCGTCCCAATGCCGTCCAAACTTACTACTGCCTCGACTCCGACCGGTTGAATAACAGCGGACTTGAGGCCGTCGTCCGCTTCGGTTCTATGGATGTTGCCGCAAGAACAACCTCGGCCGGGGGGCGTAAGAAAACCTCTTTCTCTGCCGATGCACTGGGCAGCACAAACTTCTGCCGAGATCGTGATTCCCGTTCTCAAACCGACATCGGTTACAATAGGACAATCTGGGAGAGAGGCAGGTTCTCGCCCGGACGAGGGGAGGCGGCCATTTTTCTAGGGTCGGCTCTCTCGTTTACATCGTTGGAAAGCCGAGCACCAGACAAGGCAGAGCATCATGAAAGAGTCAGCCTCCGCATCCCCGACGAGTTCATCGACCTGGGACAAGGTATCCTCGGCCGACGACGCTGTTCTTCTTTTGCGAGAGATCCGCGATGAGCTGGCCAGCCTTCGGCAACAGGTGGCCGATCTCACTCGAGCGGTCGAGGAAATGGGGCGACGCGATCCACGTGCCCCATCGACGTCGATCAGCGAGATGACCGAGGATGATCTACGAAAGGCCATTGCCGCAGCGGTTTCTGCAGGCGATCCGTACGGGGTGCTCGATCATCGTCGACCGCTGGCGGATCGGCTGAGTTCGGCCGAGCGGACCGAACTCGACCGAGAGTTGGCGGGCTGGTTCAGCCAATTCTTTCAGCAGTCCCTTCGATCGGGGCAGGCTCTGGTGATTGCCGGCGCGATGGAGCGTGCGGTGGCCGAGTTGACCCCGCTGCCTGAACTGGAACCGTTGGCGGAAGCTTTACCGTTGGTTCGGCGAACGATCGGCGTGTGGGAGGAGAATCTCCGCCGAGAGGAAGAAGAATGGGATTGACCGAGAATCGATCGTTTCTGGGAGCGCAGCTTCGCCGCCCATCCGATGTGTTTCGGAGCCGGTCCGGTGCAGGTCGAGGCCTCTGGACAACAGGAAGGTTTCCGTAACCCGCACCCACGGATTCGAATTCGCTGGTAGCGTTGCGCAATAAGTCGGTTCGAGGGTCTGCCCCGCTCGGCAAGATGGTAGGCTACCTCGGGAGGACTCTCTCCTTCACCCGATTGCCGTGCCGTGATCAAGAGGACTTGGTTCGATGAATCGCCGACAACTTTCTGGTTCGACTTGCTTGGCGTTGTTTCTTCTAAGCCTTTGGTCAAGCGCCTCCGTTGCCGAGCATCGCCGGGTGAGCGGCTTTGTCGACGACTTGACGCTGGATCGCTTCGGGATGACTCGGCGATGGTACAGTCAGGTCCCAACGCTGCGACTTCGAGAGAGAGTTTTATCGCTGAAACAGATAGAGAATCTTCTCTTTGCTGCCTCGGATAAGGGTCAGCTTCATTGTCTCGAATCGGAGACAGGGAAACTTCTTTGGTCGCAGGATGTCTCGAACACGCCGGGTGAGGTCTTCCCCCCCGCCATCACCGAGAAGTATGTCTACGTCTGTAGTGGAAGCCGACTCACGCAGCTTGATCGCGCGACGGGACAAGTGATTCAGTCGAGTTCTCTGCCGGCGGCCGCGACTTCGGGGCCGGCGGCCAATGAGAATTTCTGTTACGTTCAGACGATCAACAACTTCATCTACGCGATCGCCCTGAAGCCGAGCCTGGACGAGGAAGGAAAGAAATGGCCGTATAAGAGAAAGTACTCGCTTCCCTACGTCGCATGGTTCTTCAATGCGGGATCGCCCCTTTTCAATCCACCTATCCTCACGAACGATCGGGTCATCTTTGCCGGTCAAAACGGGGTTGTGTTCGCGTCGTCGCTTTCGCAGCGGAACCTCTATTATCGCTTCATCACCAATGCGAAGCTGACGGCGCCGATCTCGCGTCGCCAGCGGACCTTTTACGTCGCGACCGAGGACTACAACCTCTACGCGGTCAACGTGAAGGGGAATCTCGAATGGCGGTTCGCATCTGGTTTTCCGATCAGCCGACAGCCGGTGCCGTTTGAAACGGACATATTCCTTACACCTGACGGAGCGGGCTTGATGTGTGTGAGCCAGTCCGAGGGGAAGCTCCGCTGGATCAACGAGTCGGCACGCCAAGTCATCGGCGCAAGTCAAAACCGCGTCTATGCGATGACTTCAACCATGCGGTTTCTCATCATTGACCGCGCGGATGGCACGACGGTGGGAAGCTGGTTTTCCCCCGATTTTCCAATCGTCGCGTACAATCAGACGACGGACCGCCTTTTTCAGGCGACCGAGCGAGGCCTGATTCAGTGCCTGGCCGAGCGTGAGAACATCACCCCGTTTTTTCATGAGTCGATCTCCCCCCCCACGGATGACGAGTCCGCCCCGCCGGCACCGGCCGAGGATGCTCCAGAATCCGATGAGCCTGCCCCGGCTTCGCCGCGAATCAGTCCTCCTGATGAGGATCCTCCCGCCGCCGACGACAAAATGGAATCGGACGAACCTGGGAAGACCGACGACGACGCTTCACCTGCCGAGCCTGCGGAAGAACCTGCCGAGGAGGCTCCTGAGAAAGAGTCGCCCGATGCCGAGGAGATGCCCGAGGAGACTCCGCCCGCCGACAAAGCCAAGTAGCCCCTAAGGATCGAGGGTCCATTGCCCCTAAGCGGGTCGACCCTACCTTGGGAAAGCTCGTCAAAGTCTTCGCAGCTTACGGATTCGGGTGCCGATACGACCCGCTTACTCCGCAGACTTTCCCACCTTGAACGCCGAATTCGCCACCTTTCTCGACGCTACCTTCTGTGCCGACAATGCTCAAGACGATGAATCCTCGGGAACTTCCGCTCGGCACGATTGGGCCGAACAATGCGATTGTCCCGAGCCCGACTTGGTCCGGTGGCGTCGCGCGATGTTGCGGAAGATACAGAATCCCGACGCATCGGTAGTCGCATACCGATTCAGCGCGAGGCAAGAACGATGTCAAACCAAACGAGTTGGATGAACAGGCCAGGAAACACAATCATGCTGTGCCAGCCAAGTGCCCGTCAAGAATCCCGGCAGAGTCTCTTTCGTCAGGCGGTCCGGGCATTCGTAACGGCGAGCTTGATCGTGGGCATTGGGGCTCCGTCAGCCCATGCCGCCGTCGAGTTGGTCCAACTCACCGCGGCAAACATCGAGCTCTACGTCACCGGTCCTGCTCGAAAACTGGTCGTCCCCGGCGACGTGATTTTGCGAAATGACATGATCAGCGTCGCGGTATTGACCGGATCATCGAAGAACGACACGACTCGATCAGGCCGATGCGTTGTTCTTTCAGAATCATCACAGGTATCGAGCCACCCGCTGAGCCAGGTCTCGCCGGGCCCGAGTGTTCCGTGGACTCGACCCGAGGCCGGCAGCAATGCGAACCTTGCCGTTCTTCGATTTTACCGAACCGAGTCGACCTGGTCGGCAGAACTAACCTATCGGCTTCGGGAGGGAGTTCCTTGGGTGGAGGTCTCCACGCACGTCGTCAACAAAAGTCCTGACCGCGTTCTGGAGATCCCTGTCGTCGATCAAGTCGAAACCCTCTCCGATGGTAAGGGAGAGACCTCTCCGGAAGGGATCCTGACGCTGGTGACCAGCGATCGACCGACGGTCGGTTACGTGCCGGTCGGCAACAATGTGCTGTCGGAACAGGCTCGCGACACTTGGTATCTCGGAATCGCGTCGGGCGATCCGCTGGACGGTGCATGGCGCCGCGCCAGCATGCGAATCATGAGCATGGGTCGGCAATCGACGTCGTACATGCCTCTGGAAAGTGGTCGGGAATGGGGTCGCTCGCTTCGCGATCGTGAAAGCTGGCACCGCATCGAGGCAAAGAAAGAGCGAAGCATCACCCGTCGAATTCTTTTGGCGACGACACCCAATCAGCTCGCGTCACTGCTGCCGATTGCTCGCGAGAGTGCTCCCAGCGGAGGCAAGCCCCCTGCCCCGGCCGAAAAGATCACCACCAAAGAGCCAGAGATCGTGATGTCGAACGATGTGCAGCGCCCCGCGTCGACCTTGGCTTCCCCGGCCGCGAAAGTAAAGGGGCCGATCTCGAACGCTGCCGGGACCAAGACGACGATTGCTGGCAAACGCCGACCAACGTCACCAGCGACCCCGGCGTCGATTAAGATCACGGCGGCCGAGACAGAAACAGGAGCATCGAAGATCACCGGCAAGCTGCGCGGCAACGCCAACAGTTCCGCAGCAGCAACCGTCGGCGACATTGAACTCCCGGCAACCATGTTGCCCGACCAAGAGGCGCCCGTCCCGTCGTTGCCGACGAAGTCGAAGGAAAGATCGGTGACCAAGCCCGCCCCCGTCAAGGCTGAGAAGCTGCTCGATGAGGCAGACTTCGCGCCGACGATCGACGCGATAGAAGAGCTTCCTCCGCCGATCGAGTAATCAGACCGGCGATTACAAAAGGAACGAGCGTTGACCTACCGAGAGGATGGGGTCAACGCTCGTCACCATTTCCACGATCCATCGAGCGTCCCTGCCGGATCTATCGCGGCGGCAATCAACTTCGGCACTTAGCCGGGCTCGCCGTGGTCGGCAGCGTGCAGGCAGAATCGGACGAGGGCTCCTCGGCCCAGGTCGATCCCTTCCGCAGGCTGGACTCAAGGCGACCTCGAGCCACGTGCAGACGACGCTTGATCGTTCCCAGGGGAACGCTCCAATCGCTGGCGATCTCCGCCAGGCTCTTCCCCTTCAGATAGAAGGCCTCGAGAGCATTGCGGTCCATAGGCCGAAGCGATTCGATGGCAGACCGGACAAGATCTCGGCGCTCGCGGTCGACCATCTCCTCGAGCGGCGTCCGGGTCGGCTTGCCGCGACTTTCGAGGGTCTCGGGCTCGGCGACCAACAGCGGGGGCCGACGCGTGGCTCGATTGATCGACACACGGACCGTGATCTTGTGGAGCCAAGCACCGAAACAGGCCGGCTCGCGAAGTTGCGGCAGCTTTCGCATCGCGTGCAAGAAGACCTCCTGCACCAACTCGCGAGCCTCCTCAGCATCGCGATGACGTCGCCGAGCGATCGCCAGAACGGAATCCTGGAAACGCTCGATCAAGACACCGAACGCCGCGCGGTCGCCGGCCTGTGCCAGACGAACCAACCGCTCTACCTCTAACCATTGCTCATCTCGAACGATCATGACTGTCACTTTCTTTGGCGTCGTTGACTCTTGCGAATGAAGTGATCTCGAGACCGGCTTGGCAGGGGTATTAGCGGCGGGGACGACAACCCCTGCCGCGGCTACCCGTCTGGTGGCAAGGGATCAACAAAAAGAGTTGATCGCCGCCGTCAGACCGACTGCGCCGAGACGCGAGAATCAGGCAAGGAATGAAAGGCTTCGCTTGTTAGCCGAGCGAAACCGGACGCTGCCTGAACCCACGTCTGCCGACGGTCCTGAAGCCTGTACTCGCTACCGACCGGTCTAGGTCGGCAGCACGGTACCGTGACGGTTGAACCGCGCACGGTACGGGTACTGGCTTGACGAGACTCTCGATAAAGAGAGATCCCATCGGTCCGTGGAAGACGAGGGAACCCACGATCGTCGCGCGTTCTTCGAAGCGACGCGTGGCCCAGGCCAGAAGTGAATGCCAATGGCGTTTGAGGTGGGAGACCCGCTTCATCGCGCCAATGACACTGGCCTGAATTCGGACGACGTTTGCCGAGGAGGCAAACAATGCCGAAGCAGCAGCGCTCATTTGATTGGCGTTCATGACGAATCTCCCTTTCGGAGAATGGATAGAGTGGGCCCTTCCGCCGCTCCGCGCGGGGGAAAAGCCCAATCGAGCCGGGGGCTCCGATCGCCCCGAATCGTGAGGAGAAAAGCCTCCTCCAACTTTCTTCGCCGCCCGAGCGGCAAAAGCTTGACTAGTTTACCCTCTTACAGAAGCTAGGGAAAGAATCTCCCCCTCCTGGAAGACGGTTATTGATGAATACGACAGGGATTACCCGCCGGCGGTTCGCGCGCCATCGAAGAAAATAGAACTGAAACGGCGGACTAGGTGCGACAAAATGTCGTAACTGCTTCGCCACCTGTACTTTGGAGATGCAAAGACCATTTTCGACGCGGCGGCAAAAAGGCAATTGGTTGTTCGAATCGAATAGTTATTCTGACATAAGTTCTTTACCCATCGTCTCTCATTGGGACGAGTGATCCACGTTGCTGACTTTTTGCCGCCGCGTCCATTTTTGGGAATAACTCGGACCCCGCTGCTGATTACGAACAAGAAAAAGATGAGTCCTTTCCACAGAAGAATCTCCCGGCGAGACCTTCGTCTGGGACGCTTTCGCCGGGGATTCGGGAAGAAAAACGAACTCGAGCATGCCGTTCGAAGGTTGCCTCGGTCGCGCTGAGCAATGGAGCGGGGGTCGCGCGTCGACGATCGATCCTCAACTCGCTTTCCGAGACTTTTCAATCCAGTTTTTTAGCGACATCTTTTTGACGCATCGCATTTCGCTGGTTCACCAAGCAATGATGTCTCGATACCATATCGATCGGCCGAGGCTGGCTCGCAGCTTGGGTACGCAGAGTTGCTCTTCTGGTGGATCCTCCCCGGATCAAGATCCGTTTGTTGAAGAGCCTAGGACGTGCATTCGTCTACTCAGTCGGTCATGACGACCCGTGTGCGTTGAAAGTATCAACGGCGTGCCACGCCGCTGTCAGAGGATGTTTGCGCCTCGCCTACACCGAGAGGAGTTCCCTGTTTATGTCGGCCAACGCGACAAAAAGAACGCCGGTCAGCCCCACGCGTCCATTGCATGTGGAATGTCTGGAGGAACGCCTGACGCCGGCAACGGCCATCGTGAACTATCACGGCGACTTGCAGTCGACTGGTCAGAACTTGACCGAGACGATTCTGAATCCCGCCAACGTCAATACCGCGACCTTTGGAAAGCTTTACACCACGCCGATCGTCGGCGAGGCCTACGCTCAACCGATGTACGTGCCCGGTGTCAGCGTCACGGTCGCCTCGGCAACGACGACGCGCGATATGGTTTATGTCGCGACCATGGCCAACAACGTTTACGGCGTCGATGCGAGTTCGGGCAACATCATTTGGTCACGAACGTTTGTCAATCCATCGCAAGGAATCACCACCGTTCCGCAGACTGACGTCATTTCCGAGGATATCACGCCGCAAATCGGGATCCTCAGCACCCCTGCCGTCGACGTCGCTTCCAACACGATGTACGTGGTCGCCCGAACCAAAGAGAATCGGCTCGGCGAAACTCATTTTGTGCAGACATTGCACGCGCTAGATCTTTCGACAGGCACGAGCAAGTTTGGCGGCCCCAAGATCATTGCCGACACTATGTTTCAGAATGGGGTCTACACGTATGTCTCCGGCCCCACTGTCGCGGGTGTCGGCGACGGGAGTGTCGGCGGACGAATCTTTTACAACGCGCTTCGGCAGAATCAGCGCCCCGCTCTCACGCTTTACAACAACACCATCTACATCGCCTCGGCCTCGCACGGCGACAACGGCCCTTATCATGGCTGGATTCTCGGCTACGATGCCACCTCGCTCGCGTTGAAGGCCGCCTTCAACACCACGCCCAACGGCGGACTCGGCGGAATCTGGATGGCCGGCGCCGGACTCACCGTCGACAGTCAAGGCTTCCTCTACGTCACGACCGGTAACGGCACCTTCGATTCCCAACTCAACGCCCAGGGCTTCCCCGTCAACGGCAACTACGGCAACAGCGTCCTCAAACTGCAGGTCGATCCTACCAGCACCCCTTCCAACCCCAACATCAACGGATACGGCCTGAAGGTCGTCGATTATTTCACTCCCTTCAATCAGGCTCAGCTTTCCATCATCGATGACGACTTGGGATCCAGCGGCGCTTTGATTCTGCCCGACTCGGTTGGAAGCACCGCCAACCGCCGCTTGCTCCTCACCGCGGGGAAGGAAGGCCGCATCTACCTCATCAATCGCGACAACATGGGCAAGTACAGCCCGACCCAGGATAACGTCGTTCAGTCCATCGTTCGAGGTGTCAACGGTCTCACCAGCACCCCCGCGTATTTTAACGGCTCGGTGTATGCCGTCGGCGCCTACGGCGATCAAGGGAAGCGATTTACCATCGCCAATGCCCAGATCACCGTCCCCCCTACGCAACAGACCACGAACAGTTTCCTCTTCCCGGGCTCGACGCCGACGGTCTCGGCCAATGGTTTATCCAACGCCATCGTCTGGACACTCGACCGAGGATCTCGCGAAGTTCGTGCGTACCGAGCTGAGAGCTTCATCACGCCGATCTGGCGAAGCAACCTTGCCGCCGGTAGCCGAGATGAAATCAGCGGCAGCATCGTGAAGTTCACCGTTCCCACGGTCGCCGATGGACGGGTCTTTGTCGCGACGACCAACTCCCTCGTCGCGTATGGGCTATTCTCCGCGGTGACGTCAACGCCCGCCGCCCCGACCAACCTGGTGGCCCGTGGGGTATCGAGCACACAAGTCCGGCTGGTTTGGAACGACAACTCCAACAATGAATCGGGCTTCAAGATCGACTACTCCGTCGATGGTGTCAACTTCACTCAAGTGGCCACCGCGCCCGCGAACGCCACTGAATTCTTCGTCGGTGGGCTCAACCCGTTGGTCACCTACACCTTCCGCGTCCGTGCCACCAACATCGTCGGAGACTCGGCGTACACGAACACGGCCACGGCCACGACTTCGGGCGGATCGGTCCCCAGTGGATTGGATTTCTCTCTCGGATTCGCGTTATCGGCGAGCCAGCTTCGGTACAACGGCTCCGCTCAAATCGTCGGCGATGCACTCCGACTCACCAGCAACAGCCAGCAGCAGACCAGCAGCGTCTTTGCCCTCGATCGACGCGACATTCGCCAGTTCACCACGCAATTCACCTTCCGCATCAATCGAGTCGCCAACGGCGGCGATGGCTTCACTTTCGCCATTCAATCGGTCAGCCCGACCGTGCTCGGCCCCACCGGCGGAGGATTAGGATACGGTGCGCCGATCCCATCGGAACCACTGGGGATCCGTCCCAGTGCCGCCATCAAGTTCGATATCTCGTGGAATGCCGGCGAAGGCTTCAACTCGACCGGTCTCTACACTAACGGCGCTTCGCCCACGATCCCCTCGACCGATTTGGCAGGGACCGGCGTAGAATTGGGCAATGGCAACTTGCTCGCTGCCACCATCACCTACGATGGAACCGACATCGCCGTTCAGATTCGCGACACCATCACCGGTGCGACCGCCGCCCAGACTTATCGAAACATCAACCTTGCCTCGATCCTGGGGGCCAACGACGCCTTCATTGGCTTCACCGGAAGCACCGGCGAAACCGCCGCGGTTCAAGATATCCTGGCGTGGACCTATGCTCCTCTGACGCAGCCCCCTTCTCCGCAACAATTGACCGCCACCGCGGGGGCCAACTCCGTTCAACTCGCTTGGCAGCCCGTGCTAGATGCTCAGTCTTACAACATCTATCGCTCGACAACGAGCAACACACAAGGGGCCACTCCTTACCGGACCGGCATCACCACGCCCAACTTTACCGACACGAGTTTGGGGAATGGTCAGACATACTACTACAAGGTGACCGCTCTCAATGCTGTCTCCGAGAGTGCCCGTTCCACCGAAGCGTTCGCTACGACGCCGACCTTCCCGTTAACTCCGTCGGACGTTGTTGCTTCCAGCATTCAAACCACACGACTGCAAATTCGCTGGCAGCTCAACAGCACCAACGAAACCGGTGTGCGAATCATTCGGCGAGCGGGATCCGACGGATTGTTCCAAGAGATCGCTTCTCTGCCACCCGGAACGACCTTTTTTGCGGACTCGGGTTTGACCCCAGGCACAACGTACAACTACCGCGTGATCGCGTTCAACAACCTCGGTTCGGCCGACTTCGCGGGGGTTGTCACGCAGACTCTGCCGGCAGGACCAGCAACCATCTCGGCCAACCTTGTCTCCGCCACCAGTGCCGTTCTTCAATGGGATCCATCATTCGGCGCCACCGGCTACCGGGTCTTCCGATCGACGAACAGTTTCGACATCGACGAAGATCAGACCCCATTTGCTGACAACGTGACCGCAACGAGCTTCACCGACAACAGCATCACCCCGAGGCAACGATACTACTACCGCGTGCAAGCGATCAATAGCTCGGGAGGCGGCCCCCTCTCGCCCGTTGCCGCCATCGAAATCCCGTTCTCCGTTGGCTCGTTTAGTCAAGGCGTTTGGCGGATCGACAGCAACAACAACGCCACGGTCGATCCCGGCGACTTTACGATCAATTTCGGACAGCCCGGCGATGTCCCCCTGTGGGGTGATTGGAATCGATCGGGACGGGATCGGCTTGGCGTCTTTCGACAGGGTAACTGGTTCCTCGACACCAATGGACAAACAGGTTGGCAGGCCGGCGATACCAGCCTTAACTTCGGTATCGCAAGCGACGTTCCAACCCCAGGCGACTGGCTTGGCACGGGTGAAACGGAGCTCGGCGTCTTTCGCAATGGGACTTGGTTCCTCGACACCAATGGACAAACTGGCTGGCAAGGGAATGACACCATTCTGCGGTTCGGCGCTCAGGGCGATATCCCCGTCGTTGGCGATTGGAACGGCGACGGCAAAGACGAAATCGGCACGGTTCGCGGGCAGACATGGTTCCTCGACACCAACGGTATTCCCGGTTGGCAAGGAAACGACACTGTCATTCGCTTCGGCGTTGGATCACCGACCGATACCCCCGTCGTGGGGGATTGGAACGGCGACGGCCGAGATGAGATTGGCGTCTATAGAACCAATGGCTTTTGGTATCTCGATTCCAACGGGACGCCCGGCTGGCAATCCAACGACTCGGCTCTGGCCTACAACATAAGCTCGGCCATTCCCGTCGTCCGCCGGGGACTCTTCTCTCAACCATTGCGAGCCGAGACCGCAATATCGGTGACCACTTCATCTCGCGCGGTCCCCAGCGACAGCAGCCTAGAAGCCATCGTCACCACCGCGATGGGGCTTTGGCTAGGGGCCGGTGTCTCGAACAATATCGCTGCCGCCTGGCGAGCGGGGCGAATCAGCTTTGCGGACCTGCCGGGAGATCTCCTCGGTATCGCGACGAATGATCGAATCCTGCTCGACAACAACGCCGCCGGCTGGGGATGGTTCGTCGATAACACTCCCTCGTCGAACGAAGAGTTCGTGCAAGGGAAGGGAATCACCAAGGAATCGTCCGAAGGAATCGATCTCTTATCGGTTGTGTTGCACGAGCTTGGTCACGCATTCGGCTGGTCGGATGATTTCTCCGACGCAAACGAAGTGATGGGAGACCGACTCTCGGCCGGTACTCGGCGACTGCCGGCCGGCTCGGTCGATGCGGCTCTTTCGAAGAGTCGCTAAGCGGCCCAGATCTTCTCACGATGTTCCAGAACATCGCGCGTCGCGTTGCGTGTATCCACGACCAATCGCGATAGCCGAACAATTCGATCCCATTCGTAAGACGAGTGATCCGTCGCAATGAGCAGACAATCAAGCGAGCCCAAGTACTCCGGCGTAAGATCCTCGCTGGTCATCCCCTCGAAATCGTAGTGACGCATGGGTGGCAGCACCGGGATGAACGGATCGTTGTAACTGACATCCGCCCCCAAGGCGACCAGCCGCTCCATCAGTTCAAAGCTCGGCGACTCACGCGGATCATCGACATCCTTTTTGTACGCCATCCCAAGAATGCCAACCTTGCTCCCGCGGATTGACTTGCACTGTTGATTCAGGGCCAGTGTGATTCGGCTGATGACGTAGTCCGGCATCGACGTGTTGACTTCGCCCGCGAGTTCGATGAATCGCGTGTGGAAGTTGTGCTGGCGAGCGATCCACGAAAGATAAAAAGGATCGATCGGGATGCAGTGTCCCCCCAGACCGGGTCCCGGATAGAATGGCTGAAAGCCGAACGGCTTGGTGCTTGCCGCCCGAATCACTTCCCAGATGTCGATCCCCATCTTTTCGAAGAGGATTTTGAGTTCATTGACCAGCGCGATGTTGACGCAGCGATACGTGTTCTCAAGGATCTTGCACGCCTCGGCCACTTCGGCCGACGGAGCCTCGACCACTTGCGGAACGACGGGACGATAGAGTTCGACAGCCAACTCATGACTCTTCGGATCAAGCCCTCCAACCACTTTCGGAATGAATGCCGCGCTGTGCTTGGGATTCCCCGGATCTTCGCGCTCGGGACTGAACGCTAAGAAAAAATGCTCCCCGCACTTTTTCCCGCGAGATTCCAGGATCGGCTTGCAGATATCCCGCGTTGTGCCCGGATAAGTCGTACTTTCCAGAACAACCAACTGACCATCGCGCAGCACGCCAAGAATGTCTCGGCACGTTCCTTCGACGTACGAAAGATCCGGTTCACGATTCTTCGATAACGGGGTCGGAACACAAATCACGATCGCCTGAGCTTCGGCCAGCCGAGCAATGTCGGAGGTCGGCTCGAAGCGATTGCTGGCCATCAACTCGACAATCTCCGAGCCGGCCAGATGCTTGATGTAGCTCTCTCCCCGACGGAGCTTATTGACCTTCTCCTGGTCGCAATCGAAGCCAAGGACCGGGTAGCCCGCTTTGGCGAAGAGCCTCACTAAAGGCAACCCAACGTAACCCAGGCCGATCACGCCGATCGTCGCCGACCGACTCCGAATGGAACGAAGTGTCTGTGAGAAAGGATCGTCCGCCGATACCAAGGTATTCAATCGGGACTTCTCCGCTGCCGTCGCCTTCATGCTGTACGTATTCCCACGTATACGAGTTCGGTCGTGTTTGAAGAGTCTCATGCAAAGGGGAATCGTGTCAAGACCCGGTCGCTTGTCAGAAGGACTCCGGTCCCTTACCATACGCGGCAGTTCCCATTGCCGGGCGATTAGCTCAACGGCTAGAGCACCTCGCTTACACCGAGGGGGTTGGGGGTTCGAATCCCTCATCGCTCACTGTACACTTGTGCAATGATTCGCAAGAGGTAGCAACAACAGGATTTTCCAAAGGATTAGTCAAAGGGCCATATTCCTCCTTCCTTCCATTTCCACCCTTTGCATGCACTGACTGCGCCGGAAAATGCGCCGCCTTTTGGGGTGCTGGAATCGGATCGGTTTCGACGGGCTTGCTGGCGGTGGCTCGCTCGAAGTCGGCATCGGTCACTTGCCAGTAATGCTTGTTCGCGATCAACATTGAGTGTCCGATCCATGCCGTTGCGTAGCCGTTTTGTTGCAACACCTCGCCGATGGTTCCACAACTCCTAGGCAAAACACATGTGTAGCCGTCATAGCCCGTCGCGGCTTCAGTGATGACGCCGGTGGCGGCGGAATGGTGGTTGCGCCCGGTGATGAGTGCTGCCCGCGTCGGACTGCACAAGGCGGTCGTATGAAAACGGTTGTACCTTAAACCTTCGGCCGCGAGCTTGTCGAGCGTCGGTGACGGCACGCCACCGCCAAATGTCGAATACTGTCCGAAGCCCGTGTCATCGAGCAGAATCAACACAACATTCGGAGCTCCTTTGGGCGCCCCGACAGGTTTTGGAAACTGCGGAGGGTCGGAGTCCTTGTATGTTTTCCCAACCCGGCCCTCGAATTTGAAGTCTGGACGTGGGAGAACTTTCGGCGTTCCTGTGTTGGCCGAAGGATCGGCAAGGGCCCCCGGGCAGAGGTCCAAAAGCCGCTAGACAAGCAAAAAGATGATTCAGTGCGAGAACAAGGATCGAAGGCTGCCTGTAGGATGCAAACATTTAGTCCCCCCCAGTTTACTTGTCGGCCAATCAGTCGAGAGGGGCCGTTGTCTCTTACGTGATGAATGGCTTCCCGATGTTAAAAGAAGGTGTGCGCGTCTCCTTATTGAGCATCTACTTCAGCCCATCGTATCAACCGATTTTTTCCTGATAGGCTGCATGAGCCACCGTTGTCATGGAGGTACGGCCCGTGACCGGTCTGCCAGGGGAGTACCGCCAATAAAGCTAGGCTCTGTCTGAAAAGTCCGATCTGGCGTCGGTCGGCTGCATCGTCCCATCTCATCGCCTGGAGAGATGTGATCCAAGCGGATGGGTAGCAGTAGGGATCGTTGATCAATGCCCGTCTGTCGAACGCGAGACCTCGCGAAACTCTAGGTTGGATTGGGTGCTTGCGATTCCGGCGAGAGTCCGACCGTCCCTAGAAACTGCGAATCTCATATTCGTCGGAACTGACTCTTGAAAAAGGGGGCTACGCGTTCGTCTATCCCAGAAAGTAAGCAACCTGTTGCCGGACGTGACGAGGGTCTGGTTATCGGAAAGCCAAGCAATGGATTCAATCTCGTTATCTTGGCCGAGCAAGGTCCCTTCACAGGCATAAGACTCAAGATCCCAAAGCCGAATCGATTGGTCCGACGACCCACTGGCGAGCGTTTTTCCGTCTCTGGATATAGACATCGCGTTGATCGTTCGATGATGACCCGTCAGCGTCGTGAGGAGCTTTTTTTCTGGGAGATTCCATAGCTCGATCACGGAGTCGTTGCTGCAAGCGAGTCTCTTTCCATCCGGCAACAAGGACATGCACTGTCGAAGTCGTTTGTCACCTGTTCCCAATGTTGCTTTTTTTCGACCATTCGCTGGATCCCAAACGTTAATGACGCTTGTCAACGTGATGAGCTGAGATTCGGCCATCCAATCTAATGACGGGAAAGCGGTCCGTGATTGAACCGTCGCGACACGTTTACGGGTTGTTACATCAAAGATTTGTGCTGAGCCCTGTCCGTCCGCCCAGGCCACCCAGCGTTGATCGGGAGAGAGAACACCCAGTTCCGGTCGGGCTTTGCCGTCTAACTCGAATAGGCGATGGCTGACGAATTGCTTGTCGCGAACTTCGAAGATATGCCCTTGAGAGCCGAAGTAACCAGAGATGTAGAAACCGCTCGATCCGGTTGGTTGTAGGCGGTTGACCTGGACCTCTCCCGGCATCGGAAGGATCTTCGCAATTGAACCAGCATCGGGCCAGGAAAGGACAAGGCCGTCTCTGGAGCCGGTGACGAAGGATTGCCGTTTCCTGTCCACGGCAATGGCGTTGACGCGATCGTCATGCGACAGGAATCGACCGAGCGTCACTCCGGACGCGCCATCGAACAGAGCCACCTGTCCCTCAATATCGCCGCACGCGAGCCGATTATCATCTAACCAACGAACCGAGAGTATCGTGTCTGTGAAAGGAATTTTCCGGATGCGTTGAAGGGCAATGGAACGGTCGATGACCGGGCCTAACTGCGACTTCGTTGGCCAACGGAGAATCCAAGCGGCGGGTTTACCCGAAGGTGCGACCCCAACACCTGCCATGACATGAAGATCTTGGGAGATCGCATTCACGCACTCGATATTCCATCCATCAAGCGAATGCGACAGTCCCAAATCCGATGCCCATTGCGATATCGAGATGATACCTTGCCGCGCAAAGGAGGAAGTCCGTTGGCGGGGGTTTCCCCACAGAGCCGCGGTCCACGAACTGTCCTTCAGCGCTCGGCCACCCAAGACGGCACCGTCGAACGACGACGTAACGGGCTCGAACATGCTGAAACCAGAATGTGACGTTGGAATGAGATGAAAACCTTCCGTTCTCCACTGAAAAGACTGTGGGACGTCTTTGATCGTGCATGTACCTGACAATGTCGGCCGAGCGTCCGTCGCCGTCGTCAATCGAACGTTGGTCCAGTCTGCGGGAATAGTGAACGGTTCTACCAAGGACCATTGCTTGAACATGACTGTTTTCGAGGCGTCATCGATGCCCAGATGGCAGACCATGAGCGATCCTTGAGGCGAGATGACGCGGAGATGTTTCTTCGAATCCTTCGAGTACAGATTGCGCTGAGCGCTCATGCCTTTTTCTGATGTCCACGTGAAGATATCTCCCCCACAGGAGGTTGATGATTGCCCGAAGACCGTCTGCCCGTCCGCAGAAACGGCATCGGCTTCGCTTTGAAATGAACCCCCGGCGAGATCACCCAGTCCTTGCATTCCTGTTTCTTGTGTCCATCGAAAAGCCTGTGGGCCTTCCTTTGAATCCGATTGTCCGACGACGACCAACCCATTGGCGGAGACGGCCTTCGCTTCGGAACGCGCCGATGCATCACTAAGGGAACCGAGAAATTGAAGTCCAACCGATTTTGTCCATCTCCACGCACGCGATTGACCATTGCTGGCCATATTGCCTATCACGGTCGATCCATCGGCAGAGATCCCTGCAACCGTCATGACGGCATTCGACTCGGTGGGGAGTAATTCCTCTATCAACATTGCTTTGGATTCGGCAGGTGCATGTCGTTCATTCTCTTCGATAGACAAAACAGCGACTTCGCTCGATTTTCGGAGGGCAAGAGCCAATCTTTTGGAATCGGGCGAAAAGGAGCCGCTGACGATCTTGCTTTCGCAAGGAAGCTCCGCGACCTTCTGGTAGTCCACCGTCGACCAGAGTCGAACGATAGAGTCTTCGGATGCCGTCATGAGCCAACGACCGTTGGGAGAATACTCGACAACGCCGATAACCTCTGTGTGAGCACGGATCAACTTAATCAACTTGCCGGTCTGAGCGTCCAAAATGGAAACTTGGCCCCACTGATTTCCCGTCGCCAACGACTTCCCATCAGGACTGAATGACATCTCCTTGACACCTGGAGTCAATCGTGTGACCAATCGACTTGATTCACCATCCCATTCGCGGACAGATCCATCATCTCCTGTAGACCAGAGTTTGCCGGTGAGCGGCGAGAACCGAACACAAGTCGTGTCGCCGAGATGAACACTCGCTCTATGTCGTTCCTTGCCCGATGGAAAATCCCAGGTAACAACCTGTCCCTTTTTCAGCCCACCGGCCAGAATCGCGCCATCCTCCGACAGGGCAAGGTCAATGATCGGAACTGTATTCCCTTTGATGGCGTGAGCTGGATTGTCGAACTTGGAGGACAGATAGTACCAGGGCCAAGTCCGAAGGTCAGATTCTCCCATATGCGGGATCTGGCGATCGAGTGACTCCCGTGCCGCAGCACGGTTGCTTTGCGCGATCGCTTCATTTGCAGCCTGTATGTCTGCTTTGTAAAGGTGAATCTTCGCACGGTAAGCTTCATCCCTGGCCTGATGTTCTGCCTTCTGCAGCCGTTCGAGAGATAGTTGTATCCGAGCGGATGAAATTGCTAACGTGCTCATGAGCGCCGCGACGCTTATCGCGGCAACGAGGATACAGGCCGCTACCAATGGCCGACGTTGTGCCCATTTGAGAAGTCGTTCCCACCAAAGGATCGGTCGGGCATGGATCGGTTCGCCGGCCAGGTAACGGTCAAGGTCCTCGGCGAGTTCCATTGCCGATGGGTAACGATCCTTCTTTGATCTGGATAAGCAACGGGCGACAATCACCGCCAAATCGAAGGGGGCATCCTTTCGGATAGAGCGCACTCGGGGAACTTCTTCGTTGATGACCTTGTAAAGTATCGCCGAGCGCGTCTCTCCTTCAAACGGAGGCTTGCCGCAGAGAAGTTCGAATAGAAGAACACCTAAAGCATATACGTCGGTGCGTGTATCGATCTCGCGGACCTTCCCCTCAGCTTGCTCGGGTGCCATGTAGGCCGGCGTGCCGAGAAAGTCGCCCGTCCGAGTATCTTGGGCATCGTCATCAAGGACTTTGGCTAGGCCCAGATCGCAGAGCTTCACAAAAGGGATCGACTTGCCGGACTCTTTCGTGGTGCCGGTGATGAGAACATTGCTCGGCTTGATATCGCGATGCAAGACACCATTCGTGTGAGCATGCTGCACTGCCTCGGCAAGATCTCGAACAATGGACGCCGCGACGCGAGGAGGAATGGGCGCCTCTTGCGCTGCCTTCCAGCGAGCCAGCGTTTTTCCATCGCAATACTCGCTGGCGATGAAAGAGATGGGCCCATCCTCACCAACCTCGTAGACGCGGACGATATGAGGATGGTCCAACCTCGCGGTGGCCTCGGCTTCGCGGGCGAATCGTTGTCGAAGGTCGTCACTGATGAGAAACTGAGGATGCGGCACCTTCAAAGCGACCTTTCGGCCGAGTTTCGTGTCGGTCGCTAATGCAACGATGCCGGCGCCGCCTCGCCCCAATTCTTTCTCGATTTTGAAGTGGGCCAGTTTGAGCGGCAAAGTGGCGACGGACGTTGTCGGGTTTTCCCGTCGAGCACGGAGAGAATCTTGAATCTGGTGCCTTCGCCGCACCCGATCGATTAACGTCAGACACGCCAAACAGGACTGGAGATCCTCGTCGACGGTATCGTCCTCTGGGAAACGGGAAGCCGATCGAGGCTCGGTCTGGTTCCGCTGCTTTTCGTAGCATTCGGCCAGTCGATCACCGAAATCGTCATCCCCCCTTGCTTCCAATTCCATTATTCCGCAGCTTTCTTACGGTCCAAACATGTCGATGAGCGATTAGTCTCGCGGGAAGCAGGCGATGAAGGGGCCGGCACCCGCCGATCAAGAGGAGGCAAGATAACAGCGGGCACCGAACCCCCTCTGTCCCGGAAGCGCTATCGAGCTTCGAAACCACACCGATAAATAAAGAAAAACAGAGATTCAACTCCCGAGCCGGCGCCGCAACTCCTTGATCGCCTGACCCCAGCGTCTGCGTGCTCCACTTTCTGATAGGCCGAGTCTGGCCGCGATCTCGGCAAACTTGAGATCTTCCCAGTTCCTCCATCGAATGATCATCTCATCATCAGGATCGAGTTCGGCAATGGCCGCCCGTAGACGCCGCTCTTCTTCCTCTGCCATCAGGGCCGCGCTAGGAGTTCCATCGACTCCGGACATCGATAACTCGATTTCCCGAGCTTCATCATCGATCGATAACTCTCGCCCGATATCTGCCTTTTGTCGGCCATACTTGCGGGCAGCGTCGGCAATACGGTAAGAAAGGATTTTCGTCAGCCAAGCAAGAAGTTCGCGTTCGCTGGATCCTTGGAACTGGTCGAAGCGCAGGACAGCAGCGATGATCGTCTCTTGAACAAGATCGCTCGGCGGAACCTTGACGCGAAGCTCGCTTCCCACCCCCTTATTGGCCGCCATCAGCAAGTACGCGCGGCAAGTCTCGATCACGTCGGCCGGCGCAAGACTTTTCCAGGGAATGTCGTCGGACGATCGGAGAAGTGTTCCATCGCTTGGTTGGTCGTCGGCCGACGATTGAACTCGCATGCGCTTCTCTCTCCCCTGGGCAATAGGGGCCACACGGTCAGGCCTACCATAGGTAAGTATTCTAGTCAGCCGCCTGGACATCCTAACCAGGATGACCCGGGTCAATGCTGCGGAAATCAAGAAATGGTTGTGACGAAAACGGCCACCGAGAATTGTTCGAAATGGTGGGCAGTATCGTTCCCCCGCTACCCTCGCGGAATGAGAAGTAACAAGACAAAGCGAAGTCCGTTATGGCCGAAACTAGGAGATCGCCTCCAATCACTGGGCATTCTCGATGGGAAAAGGTTCTCGTTGGCGGGGGTCCAAGTCGTGATCGGAGATATCCTGACCCGCCGGTCCCGCGGACCCTCCATGAATGTTCTGACATTCGACTGAAATGCGGGGTGACAAAAAGAGAGTTACCTCTACAATTGGCTTGGCTGACATTGTGAAAGTTTTCACAAGTTCGATTGGCTTGACGGAAAGAATTGTGGCACAATACCTTCCGATTCTAATTTACTTCGGGTTCGTTGTCGGGATGGCCGTCTTCACGACGCTTTTTCCGCACCTGATCTCGCCTCGCAAACCAACCCGTGTTAAGGACATGCCTTATGAGTCTGGGATGGATCCGATCGGCTCGGCCCGACAACCGCTCGATGTGAAGTTCTATCTTATTGCGATTCTACTGCTCGTATTCGATGTCGAACTGCTGTTTATCCTTCCGTGGGCCGTTGCCTTGCGGGCCGAGGGGGGGATTCCCCTGGATGATCGGGCGGGCGTGCTCGGCGTGATGTTGCTGCTGATTGGTACATTGGCGCTGGCCTACCTGATCGCTTGGAAGAAGGGAGTCTTCGAATGGCGTCGCCAATGAATAGTCCCGGTGTTCCGAGCGGGTTAGGGGAAAACGTTCTGCTGACCAAGCTCGACGACGTGGCGAATTGGGCTCGGGCTAACAGTCTTTGGCCGATGCCTTTTGCAACGGCGTGTTGTGGCATCGAGTTGATGGCGACCGCTTCAAGCCGATTTGATCTTTCTCGCTTCGGTGCCGAAGTTATGCGATTTACGCCGCGCCAGTGCGACCTCATGATTGTGGCCGGCCGAGTGGTGATGAAGATGTTGCCGGTCCTACAACGGATCTGGCTACAAATGCCCGAGCCCAAATGGTGCATCTCCATGGGGGCATGTGCCTGCTCGGGAGGGGTCTTCGACACCTATGCCGTGGTTCAGGGAGTGGACCGATTCCTCCCCGTGGACATCTACGTTCCCGGCTGCCCGCCGCGCCCGGAACAGTTGATTCAAGCGGTGCTCGACTTACAGTCTCGGATCAAATCGGGGGGCACCTTCACGGGGAAAGAGTTTTCACTTCGTATTCTGCCCGAAGGCCCGCCACGATTCGAACCAGACGAGATTCAGCGGTTTCAAGATCGAAACGAACTCGACTTAAAACGTCCGACTTACACCCCAGAGCATTAGTTTTCGATCAGGGATGTTTTGAGGACGATGCAAGAGACTCAAGAGGCTTCTCCTGTGAAAGAATTGCCAGCCGAGATCGATTACTGGTTGCGGAGCAAGCTCCCTGCCGCCCAAGTATCGAGCTCGTCTTTTCGAGGCCAAAGCCGAGTCTGCGTCGATCGCCCCAACATCTGGGAGTCGCTTCGAGCGCTTCGCGATGACGCGGGCTTCGACATGCTTTTTGAACTGACGGCCGTCGACTATCTCGAATATGAAGGGGCCAGGGACAGGTTCGGCATCGTTTACGGATTGTTGTCGATCGACACGGGCAAAAGGCTGATCGTGAAGACGTTTGTGAACGAACCGGATCTAGTCTTGCCGACGGTGACCGACCTTTGGAAATCCGCTGACTGGATGGAGCGAGAAGTCTACGACATGTTTGGAATCGTCTTCACCGGTCATCCGAACTTAAAGCGTTTGTTGCTGCCGACCGAATTCACGTCGTTTCCCTTGCGAAAAGACTACCCGGTCAAAGGTCGAGGCGAACGCCACAACTTCCCGATCATCACGCGGGCCGAGAGCTAAACGCGTCGAAGGAGAAGGCCATGCCACTTGATCTGACCGAACCGGCGGATCCTTCGTCGACACAGCGAGAAGGTCTCTGGACGCTGAATTTCGGCCCCCAACACCCTGCCACGCATACGACACTCCGTTTGATTCTGACTCTTGATGGCGAGCAAGTGGTCGATGTCGAACCCGACATCGGGTTCTTGCACAGTGGATTTGAAAAGCTGGGCGAGGTCCTCGACTTCAACCAGTATGTCACGATCGTCGATCGAATGAACTACATCTCGCCCATGGCCAACGAGATCGCTTGGCACCACGCGGTGGAAGAGATGCTGGGGATCGAACTGACTCCTCGTACCAAGTGCATACGGACGATCTTTGCCGAGCTGATGCGCATCCACGATCATTTGCTTTGCCTGGGAACATGCGTGCTTGACCTAGGAGGAGCGACCGCCTTCTTCTACGCCTTCAACGAACGCGAGAAGATCTATGACATTTGCGAGCGAGCCTCAGGCCAGCGATTTCACACGAGTTACACTCGCGTCGGCGGACTCCTTTATGACGTCACCGACGATTGGGTTCGCATGGTCCAGGAGTTTCTCCGCACCTTCCCCAAAGCATATGCCGACGTGCAAAAGCTGGTGATGAAGAATCGGATCTTCATCGAGCGAACACGAGATGTTGGATATCTCTCGAAAGAAGCCGCCATCAATGGCGGAGCGACCGGGCCAGTCGCGCGAGCCAGCGGCGTCGAGCGAGACCTGCGCCGTGACGAACCTTATCTCCTCTACGACGATCTTGATTTTGATGTGATCTGCAGCACAGCAGGAGACTGCTACGCCCGGTTTCACGTGCGAGTCTTAGAGATTGCAGAGAGTCTCAAGATCATCACGCAGGCGATCGCCCGTCTCCCTTCTGGTCCGGTATATGCCGAGGGAACAGGCAAGGAGGCGATGCCCGATAAGAGGGAAGTCTATCAGAGTATCGAAGGATTAATTCACCACTTCGAATCGATCATGCCCAATCGTCAGCCCGCCGGCCCTAAAGAGGAACTCTATTCTGCCACCGAATCCCCCAACGGCGAGCTTGGCTACTATCTTGTGTCCGACGGTTCTTACAGAGCTTACCGAGCGAGGACGCGTCCTCCGTCGCTGATTCACTTTTCGCTTTTCCCGTCGATGATGCGAGGCTACATGCTCAGTGACGTGGTGGCGGTGCTGGGGAGCCTCAACATTATCGCGGCGGAGTTAGACCGATGAGCGGACTATCCGATCAGGCGCGAGCCAAAATCAATGAGTATCTTCCTCGCTATCCCAGCAAGCAAGCCGTCACCTTGCCGGCCTTGCATATCGTGCAGGAGGAAACGCGATGCGTTTCTCATGCTGCCGTCGAACAGATCGCGAAGATTCTCGATCTATCCCCGGCGCAGGTCCACGACACCGCGTCGTTTTACGGCTTCTTCCGATCGGAGGATCGCCCGCTGGGTCGTCAGCGTGTTTGGGTTTGTCGAAGCTTGCCCTGCATGCTTCGGGGCGGCGAAGAATTACTGGCCGCGCTCGCTCAGCGATGGAACATCTTACCGGGCCAGACAACGTCCGATGGACAAATCACCCTCGAAGTGGCCGAGTGCCTGGGGGCCTGCGACGGCGCGCCTTGCATCCTGATCAATGATGAGCTCTCGCTGCACGTCGATGCCGAGACGATCGATCAACGGCTGGAGGAGCGACCATGACAACTCCTTTTGAGCCTGTCCTTTTGAAGCGATTGGGAAAACCCGACAGTGTCACGCTCGCCAGTTATCGCCGCGACGGTGGCTATCAGGCACTCGCGAAAGCGCTGGCGATGCCGAGAACACGCGTGATCGACATCGTGCGAGAATCGGGTCTTCGCGGCCGAGGCGGGGCGGGCTTTCCGTGCGGCGTGAAGTGGGGTTTTCTGCCCGAAGATCATTCCGGTCCGATCTATCTTTGTGTCAACGGCGATGAGAGCGAGCCGGGCACGTTCAACAATCGGATCCTGCTGGAAGAGGATCCGCATCAAGTCCTCGAAGGGATCATCATCGGCAGCTACGCCACGCGGGCTCAGGTTGCCTATCTCTATCTTCGGTACGAGTATGGACGATCTTACCGAGTTCTCGAAAGCGCGATTGCCGAGCTCTATGACGCTGGCCTGCTGGGCAAGAACATTCTTGGTTCGGAATATTCTCTGGACATCTATCTTCACCGCGGCGCGGGAGCGTACATCTGTGGCGAAGAGACGGGGCTGATTGAAAGTTTGGAAGGAAAGCGGGCCTGGCCGCGAATAAAACCTCCCTTCCCTGCCGTCGAAGGGGCTTTTCGAAAGCCGACCGTCATCAACAATGTCGAAACGCTCGCGTGCGTGACCCATATTCTCGCGCGGGGTGCCGACTGGTTTAAGACAATGGGCGTCCCCAAAGATCCGGCCAATCCGCGCGATCTGGGGAGCTACGGCCCGAAGCTTTACTGCGTGAGTGGTCATGTCGAAAAGCCCGGCCTTTTCGAACTCCCCCTTGGAATCACGGCACGCGAATTGATCGACCATCATGCGGGGGGCGTCTGGAAGGGACGCCAGGCCAAGGCTGTCGTGCCGGGGGGCATCAGCATGGGGTTTCTCTCGGCCAGCGAACTCGATACGCCGCTCGACTTTGCCGGGCCCGGCAGGGTGGGTTGCTTGGGACTGGGAACCGCAGCGTTGATCGTCATCGATGATCAGACCAGCATGGTCGATGTCCTTTACAACACTTGTCGATTCTTCGCTCATGAATCATGCGGTCAGTGTACTCCTTGCCGAGAAGGGACCGCATGGTCGACAAAGATACTAGAACGGATCCGCGCCGGTCACGGACAGCTTCGCGATCTTGATCTCTTGATGGAGATTGCTCAATCAATGGGAACGATTCCCGGAACGACGATTTGCGGCTTGGCCGACGGTGCCGCTTGGCCCATGAAGAATGCACTCACCAAATTTCGCGCGGACTTCGAAGATCACATTCAGTCGGGAAAGAAGTCCTCTACCCGAACCCTCGTGGGAGCACACTAACCATGACGAGCCCCTCCTCGCCGCAATCGCCCGCCGCTCCCAGCCCGCCGCTGAGCACGACCATGCTCGTCGACGATGTGGAAGTCGCCGTCGGGAAGAAAGAGAACATCATCCAAGCCGCACGCAAAGCGGGCGTCGAGATCCCGCACTATTGTTGGCACCCCGACTTATCCGTCGTCGCCAGTTGCCGAATGTGCCTGGTGGAGGTCGGCGATCGTCGGCCCAACGGTGACGTCGTTATGGGACCCAAACTCGTCCCGGCATGTCAAACACCGACCAAGCCCGACATGGTCGTCAAAACCCAGACGCCCAAAGTCAAGCAATCGCAATCGACCACGCTTGAGTATCTGTTGCTCAATCATCCGCTGGACTGTTCCATCTGCGATCAAGCGGGCGAATGCTATCTGCAGGACTACACCTTCAAGTTCGGCCACGCGCACAGCCGACTTCAAGAACCCAAGATTCAGCGAATCGACAAACATCACATCGGCGAGCAGATCGTCCTGTTCACCGATCGATGTGTGATGTGTACTCGCTGCGTCCGATTCACTCGCGAGGTGGCTGGCACCGCGGAATTGCAAGTCATCAACCGTGGCAGCGGCGAGGAGATCGACGTTTTCCCGGGACATCCTTGCAATAACAAGCTCGCGGGGAATGTCGTCGATATCTGTCCGGTCGGGGCCCTTTGCAGCAAGGATTTTCTCTACAAGAAACGGGTCTGGTGGCTAAAGAACCAAGAGAGTGTCTGCACTGGTTGCAGTACCGGATGCAGCATTCATGCAGATCAAAGCGACGATCATCTCTATCGATTGCGACCGCGCGAGAACCCGCTGGCACAGGGTCGCTTCATGTGTGACGAAGGACGGTTTGGCTTTCACTATGTCAATGATCCCAACCGACTGAAGTTGCCGATCGTTCGAGCCGATCGCACACCAACGGACGCGACTTCTCCCGCCGGCAAATTCGACGATCCCTGGCCCGCCGCGATTCAGGCAGTTCATCATGCCATGACTCGGCCTGATCGGAAGAACATTGTGATCCTCTCCCCCTTCATGACTTGCGAAGAGGCGTACCTTTTGGCGAGTTGGGCCAAGTCTCTTCCGAGCCCGGCCCATCTGGCGCTCGGCCCCGTACCCATGACAGGTGATGACGACCACTATCCGAAGGGACCCAAGGGAGAGAGTCCATCCGGCCGATCAATCAAGTTCACCATTCGAGCGGAGAAAGCTCCGAATCGATGGGGAGTCGCGGCCATTGTTCAACATTGGGAAGGAGATCTTGTCGATTGGAGTCAGACCGCTCAGCAGCTCGCCGCCGGCCAATTTCAGCAAGCCTACATTGTCGGTGGCGCGTCCGGGTATCTCGATCAACTTGACATCACGTGGGTAGCCTCTCTCTCCTTCTTAACGGTGCAGGATATTCTTCCCTCGCCTCTCAGCGAACGTGCCGACGTGGTACTCGCGTCGGGTTCCTTTGCCGAGCGAGAAGGGGCGTTTGTGAATCATGCCGGCTTAGCACAATTGATCAAGCCGGCGATCCGTTCGCCGGGCGAAGCTCGGCCCGATGGTCGCCTCCTCATGGGATTGGTGGTTAGGCCGGGTCTCTATCATGCTGCCACGATTCGCGATGAGATGGCAGATATCATGTCGGCATTTAAAGCCTGGAAAGGAAACTCGCTCGAACCCGATGGTTTGATGCTGGAGAGGAAAATTCTGACGGCGACGGTTGTCCACGTCCCACCCATTTCGCAGGGCGGCTCGGCCAACAAGGGAGACTAAAGCTTCGATGAGTATGGCGGATCTTTGGCCGTTGCTGACCGCAATCGCCATCGTGATGATGATCGTCCCGACCATCGGTCTTTACATGACCTTTGTCGAACGCAAGGTGGCGGCCCTGGTTCAGGACCGTCTCGGACCCAACCGCGTTGGCCCACTGGGCCTCTTCCAAGCCATCGCAGACGCCATCAAAATCATGCTGAAAGAACAAGTCACTCCCGCGCAGGCACAGAAGGTACTCTTCATGACCGCGCCGGGAATCGGCTTGGTCGCATCTTTAATGGCGATCGCCGTGGTCCCGTTCGGCCCCGTCCCAACGGACCAACCCGCCGGCGTGTTCCGTTTCATGATCGCCCCCGGCGTCGATATCGGCTTACTCTTTCTCCTGGCGGTCTCAAGCCTGTCGGCGTACGGCATCATCCTGGGGGGCTGGGCGTCGAACAATAAGTACAGCATGTACGGCGCGATTCGTTCGTGTGCCCAATTCATCAGCTATGAAGTCCCGCTGGGGCTCTCGATTCTCGGCATCGTCGCCTACAGCGGAACGCTGTCGATCGAAGGAATCGTTGCTTCGCAATCGGCCGGCATCTTGCACTGGAACATTTGGTGGCAGCCCTTGGCAGCAATCATTTTCTTCACCAGTGCTTTGGCCGAGACCAATCGCTTACCCTTCGATCTCCCCGAGTGCGAACAAGAACTCGTCGGAGGCTTCCATACCGAGTACAGCGGCATCAAATTCGTTCTTTTCTTCCTCGCAGAATACACGCATGTGGTCACCGTTTCGTTCTTGGTGGCACTTCTGTTTCTGGGAGGTTGGCATTTTCCCGGCGTCCCGTCGCCCGCGGTGGGGCTGACCGGAAGTGCGATTCTGTCGATGCTGATCCTCGTCATCAAAGTCATGATGGTGGTTTTCTTCATCCTGATGCTCCGCTGGACGCTGCCCAGATTTCGATTCGACCAATTGATGGGGCTGGCGTGGAAAGGACTCATCCCGTTGGCGATGGCCAATCTGCTGGGTGTCGTGATCGTGTTGTCGCTGGGGGGCTCGCGATGGATTATGCTCCCCGTGTCGATCGCTCTTTTCGTTGCAGGCGGCTATGCGAGTGCACTTTCCTTCGAGCGGGCCGGCCGCCCCGTCCCTCCCCGACCCAGCACCCATTTGATCAAGCAAGGAGTCGCGTGATGACGGATAAGAAGCGAAAGACCATCAAATGGGCCGAGGAACCCAAGATCGGGTTTGCCGAGGCCATCTATCTGCCGGCCATTGTCGAGGGACTCAAAACAACGCTCAGGCACGCGTTCGAACCGAGAAAAACGAAGCAGTATCCCGAGGAGAAGCCCGATCTGCCGCTCAACTATCGCGGCTTGCATAGACTTAACCGGGATGACGAAGGACGCGTCAAGTGCGTCGCGTGCTATCTCTGTCAAACGGCTTGCCCGGCCAATTGCATCACGATTGTTGCCGCCCAACCACCCAGCGATGACCCTCATTGGGCCGGCCGTGACAAGTTTCCCGCGTCATTTGAGATCGACGAACTCCGATGCATTTACTGCGGCATGTGCGAAGAGGCATGCCCGGTGGACGCGATCGAATTGACCTCCATCTATGATCTGACGGGGATGTCGCGCGACGAGATGATCTTTGATAAAGAGAAACTTCTCTCGGTCTTCGATAAGACAGTCGGTGGTGACAAGGACCCTATACGAACCCATCACGGCGCGTTGGGCCCTGCTTCAGAAATCGATCTCCGGACGGCACAGGTCGCACCGCCTCCCCCGGGCCACGGTCGACCAGGATAACCGCAACGTCCGCCATGGACCATGCAAAGGTATCGCCGCCCGAACATTCGGTTGAATGATGAAAACGTAGCTTCGATCTCGCGTAGGAGACATCACAAGAACGTGGTTATCTTGGCAAACCAAACCGACTGGCTTTATCCTTTCGCCGATCTTCCCGGCTGGTCCTTGCTCAGCCTGGCCTGCGGCGCGATCGGCTTGGTTGTTTTGCAGGAGGGAATGAGAAGCTCGCATTTTCTCAGCACCGTGGGTTGGTTGCTGATAGGATTTGCCGGCGCGGTGGCCGGCACTCATGTTCGCCCGGAGCCTGACCAACTCTTATTTCTCGCTTTCAGTTTGACGGCTTCCTTGGGTGGGATCTTTTTTCTCACCTTTCGTCAACCCGTCCATGCCGCTCTCGGTTTTGCTCAGACGGTCCTCTCGATGTGCGGACTCTTCTTTCTGCAGTCGGCTCCTTTCCTGGCTGCCGCCACCATGATGGTGTATGCCGGCGCCACGATCATCATCTTCCTCTTTGTGTTGATGTTCGCTCAGCGATCGGTTCTCGAAGACCACGACCTGAAACTCCACGCACCCAGGTCGGCAATCTTCTTGATCACGATCTGGTTGGCCATTGTTGTTCGAGGCATCGCCCAACCGAACGTTCTTCCACCGGCGAGCCAACCCGACCTGCGCCGGCCCAGCAGCAACGAAACACTCTCCGTCGAGCCCAGCCGAATGGTCGGGTTCGGCAAGGCCATGTTCACCGATTATCTCTGGACGGTGGAACTTGCCGGCTCATTGTTACTCGTCGCGACGATCGGCGCCGTGGCGATCTCTCAGAAGCTTGCGAGGGAGGAAGCATGACTCTTCTGACCGAGCATATTCTCGTTGCCGGCGCTGTCCTTTTCGCTGCCGGCATGCTGGGCTTTCTGACGCGGCGAAGTCTGATCCTCCTTTTTCTTTCGTTGGAGTTGATGCTGGCAGGGGTGAGTGTCAATCTCGTCGCTTTCAGCCGACATCACGACAACTACCAAGGACAGGTGTTTGCTATTCTGGTTCTTTCGGTAGCCGCCTGCGAAGCCGCACTCGCGCTCGCTTTAATCGTCGCACTCTATCGGCAACGCCCCACGTTGGATGTGAAATCTTGGCAGTCCCTTCGAGAGTTCCCCGGATCAGAGCCGACTCAGGTCGATCTCGATGCGGTCGAGATGATGGAGATGGGGGATCCTAGTTTGAAGCTCACGCCGGCCGGCAAGGATCCACTTGTTGAACCGATGCCCGAGCGTTTGTTCACGGGTATCCATGATCTTCGCTCGAAAAAGGGGGCGTCGATCCATGATTAGCCTACTTCTTTGGGTCGTGCCTTTGGCACCCTTGGTCGGCATGCTTGTTGCCTCGCTACTTTCTCTAACCGGCGCGCGTCGCGCGGGTCACTACGTCGTCATCGGGGCGATTGGACTCTCGACGGCCGCCACGTTGTTGGTGCTAGCGAATTGCGATAGTGGCGCGGCGCAGACGGCATGGGGTTATCGCTGGCTTCATGCCGGATCTTTCAACGTGAATATCTCGCTGCGCAGCGATCCATTGACACTCACTTTGCTGCCGATCGTGACTGGTGTCAGTTTTCTGGTCGCGTGTTACTCGGTGGGATACATGACACACGATCGCGGCTTCACGCGATACTTTGCCATTTTCGCGGGCTTCGTCTTTTGCATGACGATGCTTGTGTTGGCCGGCAACCTCCTCATGCTCTACGCGTTCTGGGAGGGGGTTGGTCTTTGCAGCTATCTTCTCATCGGATTTTGGTATCAGCGGCCCAGTGCCGCGGCTGCCGCCACAAAGGCTTTCCTTGTCAATCGAATTGCCGATGCCGGATTTCTCGCGGGAATACTGCTCCTTTGGCGATTGATGACAGAGGTTCGGCCGGACGTTCATGACGAAGTGTCGCTGCTCGACTTCGGGCAGATATTTGCCGCGATAGGCGATCTCACCACCAGCCATCCTTCGTCTGTGACTCTTGTCGGCTTTCTGCTGTTACTGGGGGCGATCGGTAAGTCGGCCCAGTTCCCACTTCATGTGTGGTTGCCCGACGCGATGGAAGGCCCCACGCCCGTCAGCGCGCTCATTCATGCGGCAACAATGGTGACGGCCGGCGTGTACCTTCTCGCTCGAATGATGCCGCTACTCGTTCATACACCCGCTGTACTCGTGACGGCAGCCTCTTTGGGAGCTGCTACCGCGCTCATCGGGGCGATCCTTGCTCTGGGACAAACCGATCTCAAACGGATCCTTGCGTATTCGACGATCAGCCAACTCGGGTACATGTTCATGGCGATCGGGTCGGCGGCGGAGTCGCATCTGGTCGGCCCGGCCGTGGCAGCGGCCATGTTCCATCTCGTCACACATGCCTTCTTCAAAGCCACCCTTTTCCTCTCGGCCGGCAATGTCATGCACGCCATGGGTGACGTCATCGACCTGCGCCGAATTGCGGGTTTACGACAGGTTCTCCCCGTGACCCATGGATTGTTTCTCGTCGGGGCGCTCGCCCTGGCAGGAATCCCACCCTTGGCCGGCTTCTGGAGCAAAGACGCGATCCTTGCAGTTATTGATGATGCGACGCACGGCCCCGCGGGGACCATCTATCGAATCATCTTCGTGATTGCGGCGATCTCCGCATTCCTCACGGCTGTCTACACCATGCGGGCTTATTTCGGGACTTTTCTCGGGAAGAAATCGATCCCCGAAGAAGCGGGACATCATCCCCACGAAGCCCATCCCACCATGCTCATCGCCATTGCCGTCCTTGCCGGCGCGAGTCTATTGGCGGGGGGTATCCTCGCATCGACAGGTGCGATCGACCGAATGATCGGGCAGATCCCATCCTTAGCCATGGAAGGATCTCATCATGAATCTTCGACCATTATGATCTTATCCTCGGCTATCTCGCTGATCGGTCTCTTCGTCGCGTGGATCAGCATGGCACCTTTTCCATTTTTAGCTTCATCGAAGCCCAGCCGGCTGTGGACTCGCTTACAGGAGATTGGCCAGCGCCGTCTCTACATCGACGAGATCTACGCCGTTCTCTTTGTTCGGCCCGCGGAAACGCTCTCGCATTTGTTGGCGTGGATGGACAGCGTCTTCATCGATGGAATGGTGGGAATGATTGCTCGGGTGCCGACGGCGCTCGGCGTGTTGGCTCGGCAACGTCAGACGGGGCTCATCCCCTCGTACTCGCTGATGATGGTGGCCGGCTTGGTGGTGATCCTCTACTGGTCGACGCGATAAGGGTACAGAGACGCAAGATGACAACGCTGCTTCCGATGCTGATTCTTCTTCCTGCCGCTAGCGGGCTCGGGCTGCTTCTGTTTCGAAGCGATCCCCGGCAATCGGTTCGATTGGCCAGTTACGCGGCCGGCCTCACGCTCATTTTGTCACTGATGCTCGCGACGCGTTTTCACGACCTGTCTTCGGATGCCGCGGGTACGATTCAACCTCGTCTTGCCTGGACGACCGGCCCCATCGCGGTCCCGATCGTCGCCACACCTGCCCCGACCATTCGACTGGAACTCGGTCTCGACGGGCCCGGCATCGGCATGATTTTGCTCACCTCGGCCGTGGTCCTTGCCATTCTACTTCTCGTCCCCCGGCAGATTTCGCATCGCTCGACCGATTTCGTCTCGATGCTACTCCTCACCGAGGCAGCACTGCTCGGCGCCTTTCTATCGATGGATGTTCTGCTATTTTACATCTTCTTCGAGCTGACCTTGTTGCCGATCCTGGTCTTGATGATTGGCTGGGGTACAGACCAGGCTCAGCCAGCCGCGATCAAGTTTTTTCTCTTCACGCTGGCGGGAAGCCTTCCCATGCTGGCTGGTTTGGTAGCCCTCGTGATTCTGTCGGCCCCGAACCCTTCGGCCCTGACCATCTCGTTGCCAGAACTCGCAGTGCGGATGAGCAGTCCATCCGGTGACATCATGGTGTCACCTCTATCGCATGATGCGACAACGCAGAACTGGATCTTCTGGCTGATTCTTCTGGGTCTGGGGATCAAGATGGCGATTCTGCCGCTGCATACGTGGTTGCCCACCACGTACCTTGCGTCACATCCTCTCGTGACGGCGCTTTTGGCTGCCGTCGTCTTAAAGCTCGGCGTTTTCGGAATGCTTCGGCTTCTTTTGCCGCTTTTGCCCATGGCTTGTCAAGACTTCTCTCTCTTCTGGGGGCCGGCTCTCGGCGCTGTGGCGATCGTCTACGGCTCGCTGATCGCACTGGCACAGCGAGACATCCGCTTGCTGCTTGCCTACGGAAGTCTAGGCCACGTTGGCTTCATCACGATCGGTCTCTTCTCTCTAGAGAGCGAGGGGATCGCCGGCGCCACGTTGCAGATGGTCAATCACGGCATCACGACGGCAGCCCTCTTCCTGATGCTCG
>JAIELF010000007.1 GCA_019753235.1 bacterium | reverse complement strand
CGTTTTGACGGCGCCGGCAGCCACCGTCACCACCATGCCGACGACCCCTGTGACCGCCGCGACGGCAACGCTCGATCGACCGATTGGTCGAGTGGTTGTTCGGCCGGGGGTCATTGATCTAGACCCGATTCGCCCGCGGACGGCTCGGAATATCGCCATCGGGGCCGCCCTGGGTCTGCTGGCTTACGCGTTGTCATCCATGGTTCGGGCCGGCTCGGATCAGCGCATTCATGCGGTCGATGACCTTGAGTCGCTGGATTTGGACATCAACGTCTTCGGCTCGATCCCGAAGGTTCGGTCTGGCTCCCCAGTGAAGTTTTCGTCATGACGAACAAGGGAAGTTCGATGCCACGAAATGAAAGTTCTCGATTCGTCCAGACGCTCATCCGCGAGGAGAGTCGTTCTCCCCTGGCCGACGCCTCGACGCTGGCGTCGCCAAATCCACCCGCGCGGATGCAGGCCGGCGCTATCAGTCGGCTCATCGGCGCGATCGGACGAAGGTCGAGCGAACCCCCGGCATCGGCCAGCGACACCACTGTCGTCCGAGACTCCGTGGAAACCACTCTCTTCGGAAAAAGTGACGTCGATCGATCCGCATCCACCGTCATCAACCAGACAGACTCGTCGATGATCAGCGGCAGTTATGAAGTCGGGGGCGACACCCCAGTGACAGCCACGACGCGATCTCCCATCACCGCGACAACCGTCGCTTCCATTGCGTCGGCGACGCGACCGATCGAACGCCCCACGCCCACTCGAGCGGATGTTTCGCCTGCTATCGACGAGATTCGGTCAGCAACCAAGCTCAGTGTTTCCCTTCCGCTGGCGACACCGATGGCCGAATCGAGGGGCATCATTCGCAATGATGTTCATCCCGACGCGGGGGGGAACATACGGTTTGCCCATGGCGTCGATGAGATCTTCGATCAAGTCTGGGTCAAAGTGCAACGGCGGATCGGCAAGCCGCATCAACCCGACCTTGACGTCGAAGAGACGGGCATCGAGCACCGAAACATTCAATCGATTGTCGTCACAAGTTGGGCCGAGGACGAAGGAACATCTACCGTTGCCCTGGGACTCGCGGGTCGAGCCGCCAATAGTATGCCGGGGCGGATCTGTCTCGTTGATGCCGACTTCCTCGAACGAGGGCTCACGCGAGCCAGTTCGCTCAACGGTCAACGTGGTCTTGCCGAGCTCATCACCCAAGAGGCATCTCTGGATGATGTCATCGTCGAGGGGAAAGGTTCTCCATTCGCTTTCGTTCCCGCCGGCAACGGGGCCGATCCCTCGGTCCTGTCGACCGACGCCCGTCTCCAAGATGTTATTCGTTCGCTCGAGGAGCGATATCGCTACGTCTTTTACGACGTTTCTAGTCTAAAGCGGGGCGTCGAAGCGTATCGCTGGGGACGCTTCGTCGTCAACACGATCCTTGTCGTCCGTGCCGGCACCACTCGTCGACAAACCATTCGTCATGCCGTCGATCAGATCCAGCTTCACGGCATGGATCTGCTTGGGACCATTCTCAACGAACGCGTCGATGTCATTCCCAACTGGATCTATCCCTACATCTAGCCTAGTGCTTTCAAGAGTTGCTCCGTTCTGACGAATGCTTCTCCGAGGCGCCGCGTTCATCATCGAACTTGAGGCAAAGGGAACGATCTCGACGAAGAGTATGGAAAGCCTCCCAACCGTCCGAAGAACCGGTTTTGCCGAAACGACCGGAATAATCAATCCAACCCATCCGAACTGCCGACTACAGAAAGAGAACGATGCCTTGCCTCTTCGGCAAGCAGTGCTCGGGAGGGTCGGACGATGCTCTATGGACTTTATCTTTCGACAGCCGGGGCCAAAGCCCAAAGCAATCGCCAAGACGTCGTCGCCAACAACATCGCCAATGTTGACGCGACGGGCTTTCGCCGACAGTTCGTCACCGCTCGACAAAGACTCGATCGAAAGGGTGAGATCGGCCAAGCCGGTCCGATTGCCGAGAACGACCCTCGGCGAATCGGTGGCGGCGTGCATCTCTTCCGAACTTATAACGACCTTGACACCCAGGGAGTTATCAAACCCTCTTCCTCTCGAGCCCATATGGCCATCGAAGGAGAAGGCTTCTTCCGGATTCAAAAAGGGAACACGAACTATCTGTCTCGCGACGGCGCCTTTAGCTTCGGGCCCGATGGCTCGCTTCGAACCGCCGACGGCGAAGGTGTTCTTCTTTCGACCGATGGTGCCCCGTTCCGCGTCGATGCGAACTATCCCTTTGAGGTCTCGCCCGACAATCAAATCATCCAGAATGGTCGGCCAGTAGGGACGATTGCCCTGGTTCAGCCCACCAATCTCGCTTCTGTCGAGCGTCAAGGAGACAACCTCCTTGGCTACGATGGACGAGATCAGCCCGCGCCGGGCAACGTCAAGCAGGGCTTCCTTGAAGGATCGAATGTCGACCCGGTGCATGAGATGGTCGACATGATCGAGACCGCCCGAGCGTTCGAGATCAACATCCAGATGATCCAGTTGCAAAGTGACGGCTTGAGTCGATTGATCGACCAGTTGCCAAGACCGGTGTAACGAGCGCATGAACGCCATGCCATCCGAAGGAACTTTCGACAGGCCAGCGACAGTAGGAGGACACACCCCATGAGCTTGCAAGCTCTCAACACGGGCGCGACGGGGATGATCGGACAGAGTCGAAATCTCGACGTCATCGCCAATAATCTGGCCAACGTCGGAACCGATGGCTTCAAGAAGTCGCGCGCCAACTTCGAGGATCTTCTCTACAAACGCGTCAAGGCTCCTGGCGCAGGTGTCGTCGGTGCGCCCGATACGCCGGGCGTCGGTATCGAGTACGGCGTCGGTACCCGCGTCTCTGCTACGCAGCTGAGCTTCAATCCTGGAACTATTCGACCGACCGGTCGACAACTCGATATCGCGATCAACGGCCCCGGGTTTCTTCAGGTCGATGATGGACAAGGAAACTTCTTCTACACGCGCTCGGGCAACCTGACCCTCAATAGTCAGGGGCAAATCATCTTAGCGACAGCATCGAGAGGCTACGTCGTTCAGCCTCCCGTCTTGATTCCGCAGGATGCTCTTTCGATCTCGATCACCGCCGACGGCCAAGTCGCCGTCACCCAGCCCAACGTCAATCAGCCTCAGGTCATCGGCCAGTTCAACGGCGTCCGCTTTCAGAACCCCGAAGGCCTCGAACAGGTCGGACAGAATCTCTTCAGCGAGACCGGCGCTTCGGGCGTTGCCGAACCTGGTATCTTCGCCCAGCAGGGTTTCGGCCAGATTCAACAGACCTTCTTAGAAGCGTCCAATGTCGAACCTGTGGAAGAGCTTATCTCGCTCATCACCAGTCAGCGCGCTTACGAAATCAATTCGCAGGTCATTCAAACGGCCAATGAGAACCTGCGTACCGTCGGGACGTTGCGTCAGTAATGGATGTGATGCGGAGGGAGTCAATCGTTCCCATGCGATGGATCGCCATTCTGATATCGATGATCATGCTCCCGGCCACTCTCAACGCTGGTGTGGTTCGCTTGCGCGAATCCGTAGTGATCGAGTCGAGCATCATGACGGTCGGCGATCTGGCCGAGATCAGCGAAAGCGATCGCTATCGGCACTCTCAGATTGCTGGGGTCGAGATCGGGCCCGCCCCCGAGGCCGAGAGCCCCAAGTGGATCGATCTGAACGACATCAAAGAAGCTCTCACCCGGGAAGGGATTCGTTTCGACGACATCACTTTTCAGGGTTCGCGTCGCGTCGAAGTACGCCAAACACCGAACGAGACCACTCGCGTCATCGTGCGAAAGTCGCGTGAGCACTGGCGAGCCGAGATCGAACGGCTGGTGCGCGAGAGCCTCGAACAAGAAGCCCGTCGATCGGCGGACGCGGAGCCTTTCTCCGGGAGCGGACCTGCTGAGGGTATTCGTATCCGTGTGGAAGGCGAACGCCTTCTCGACTATCTCGTCGAACAGGTTCATTCGAAGTGGCAGCTCGTTCTGACTGGTCCTTGGCAGGAAGGTTGGCAACAAGCTCGCGTAGATATAACGATCGACGAGGACCGTCTTCGGTACCCGGTGATGATCCATCTTCTCCCCGCTCGGCAAGTGGTCGTTCCCAGAATCACACTCGCTCGCGGAACCAAGATTAGTCCCGACGACGTTACGCTGGTGGCGTACGAGAAAGATTCGAGCGATCGCGAGTTGGTCACCGACCTCCAGCAAGCCGTCGGGCAAGAGGCCAAGCGTGATTTACAAGCGGGCGAGCCGATCTCGTCCCGGGATCTTCGCAAGACGCCCATCGTCTTTCGAGGGCAACCGGTGACGGTCCACATTCGATTCGGAACGGCTTGGCTGCAAAAAACGTTCTTGGCCGCCAGCGACGCGGGTTTGGGTGATTGGATCGAAATCTACGAATCCAACGGCCGATCGGGGCAGGCTCATCCCTATCAGGTCCGTGTCATCGCGTCGCACACCGCCGAGCTTCCCCCCGATGCGCCACCAAGCCGAGCACAAGTTCGTCCCGCCACACCGACCCGAGCACCGGCGGCCGCATCAATCGCGCAACGTAACAACGCACAGAGGACCCGACAATGATTCGAATCAAACGAACCAACATCTTCGCTTGCTCAGCCGTGTCGCTCAGCATGACGATCACCACGAGCGCGCTCGGACAGTCGGCAAATTTGCTTCGGCCCCAGGCGTATCTGTCGCCCCCGGGTACACCGATCAATCGGCCGGCGACCCTCGATCAGGTTTCGTTGATCATGCTCCCCGCACCGCCGCAATATCAGCTTCACGACTTGATTCACATTCAAGTGAACGAGACGATTGTCAACCGTGTCAACGCTCAGCTCAACAAGCGTCGCAACAACCAGTTCAAGTACTCCGTTGATGATTTCATCTTGTTGTTGGACAACCTTCGACTTCGTGCGGACAACACGATTCGAGATGAGAAGCCCGGCGTCAATGTCACGGCACTCAACACCGAACAGAAGCAGTTCCAGTTCAATCGCAACGACATTCTTCGCTATGCCGTACAAGCCGAGGTCGTCGAGATTCGTCCCAACGGCAATCTGGTTCTCGAAGCGAACGGCGAAGTCTCAGTCAACAACGAAATCTACATCTACAAGCTCGCGGGGATTGCCAGCCCCCTGGACATCGATCCACGAAAACGAGTGATCGACAGCAACCACGTTGCTTCCAAACGATTGGATTTGAATGTGAAAGGGGCTGCTCGCGACGGTCTAAAGAGAGGCTTCATCACCGCCTTCATCGACTGGTTCCAGCCCCTCTAACGTGAGCGGACATCCATCATGACAAATGAGCAGAATCGAATGCGAAGCACTGAACCCGAGGGGAATAGTGAATGAAACGCCTGACGAGCCTCTCACTCTTGCTTTTCTACTCGCTTGCTTCCTCGTCGTTTGCCGTCGAGATCCAAAGCATTTGTCGGCTAAAGGGGCAAGAGCCTGTCACGCTGCGTGGGATCGGCCTGGTCACCGGCTTGGCAGGGACAGGCGATCAACGAATCGACGTGACCAGCACCGCTTTGGCTCGAAGTCTTGAGCTGATGGGGAATCCGACGCTGGACGTCCGCGCGATCGCTGCCGCGAGAAATGTCGCTCTCGTTGCCGTCACGTGTACCGTCCCTGCGGAAGGTGGCCGAGAGGGGGAATCGCTGGATTGTTTCGTCACATCGATCGGCAACGCGCGCGGACTGTTGGGCGGGCGATTGATGATGACCGCGCTGACCGGACCGCGGAATGATGATCAAACGGTCTATGCGATTGCTCAAGGGGCCATCACGCTGGAAGGGCTCGATGTCAATCATGCCCGGATCGAGAAGGGAATCACCCTGAGTCAGGATCTCTTTGCACCGTTCGTCGCGTGTGGCGACCGGATCACGCTTGTCATTGATCAATCCCACGCTTCGATGACGACGGCCGACCGGATTGCTCGTCGCATCAACGACAAGTTTGCCGCCCAACTGGGTGGGCTCGTGCCGATTGCGCAAGCATTGGATGCGAAGAATGTCGAGGTTCTGATTCCCCCGTTTCACCGAGAGAACCATGTCGCATTTGCCGCCGACGTTCTTTCAACGGTGCTTGACCCCGATTCGATCCATACCCAAGCGCGGGTGGTGATCAATGAGAAGTCGGGGACGATCGTGGTGACCGGCGAGGTCGAGATTAAACCTCTTATGGTGGCCCATCGTAACCTGCTGGTGTTTGGTCCGAACCAAGCCGACCTAGCGCTACAAGCGGCTCAGCAGGCTCGACTGCCCAACAATTTCTCTCCGCTGGTGGCGGCTCCACCAACGAGTGTGCCTCCTTTTCAAGATGTGCCGGGCTTAGCGAATTTGAACGATCTTCTGTTTGCAATGGATCGAGCACAGGTAGGGGCTGAGGATAAGATTTCGATCATCAAGGAACTCGACAAGAGTGGCAAACTCCACGCAGTCGTGATCTACGAGTAGTATCGAATCGATCGAGTAGACCGCTTCACCTGGGCAATCTGGAGAAAAAAGTGGGACTCTTCCCAGCACGGAATTCAGTTGTGATCTAGGTTTAGCTCGTAGGAAAGTCTCTCGGCCCGGCCCCGGGCGGTGAGACCGGCCAAGGATGGTGACGGATGAACGGCAGCCCCGCGGCTCTGGGCGGACAAAGCCTCACTCCAACGTCTTGGGATCGGCTGACTCAGTCGACACCAAAGACCTTCGACACGAACCCTGCCTGGGCAACCGATGAACTTCGCGAGAAGTTCAATGCCTTCGTGGCGGGAACATTCTTCCGGTCGATGTTGGAGTCGATGCGAAAAACCGTGGGGAAGAATCCGCTCATTCATGGCGGCCGGGCGGAGGAGATTTTCCGCTCGCAACTGGACAACACGCTCGTTGAGCGAATTGCCGACCAAAGCGGAGAAGGGTTCTCGAATAAGATGTTCGAGCAGTTTCTCAGGCAACAGGCCGGCCGCACCGACGGACAGGCAACAAAGGATGGTTCTTCAAGCTCTGGATACACACCTCGTTCAGTCGAAACTGGACGAATTACAGACCACACTCTCTGAACTGAACGCAGTTCAGCAAACCAAACGGTCCGCCTTGGCATCGCTTGACGCCGACAAGCTGACCGAGACAGCCCAAGCCGAAGGATCTTTGGCGGATCGCTTGCGCTCCTCGCTCGCGGTGGAAGTCGCCCTTGATCCAAGGCTACCCACGACCAGGCTTTCGCTCCGCTCGGCGATCGAGCGACTCCCGGCAACGGACCGAGCTCCCCTCGAGAGGCGTCTGGCCGATCTCATTCCGCAAGCTCAAACGCTGCAGGAAGAGGCGGCCACACAGTGGCTCTCCATCTGGCGGCTGAACGAGCACGTCAGTGGAATGATCGACATTCTCGCGCGGGCCGGCCAGCCTGCCGAAGTAGACGTTCATCATGGCTTGATGTTTGACGCTACCGCATGACCGCATGACCTCGGGCATGACCTTACGATCGAACGACCAACCTCAGACAACGCGACCCTGCACTCAAAGGATGGACACCCATGACACTCTTCTCGAGCCTGTCGGTTGGCGCATCAGCGATCAATGTCAATCAGTTGGCATTGAGCGTCGTGGGAAACAACATCGCCAACGCCGGCACCGAAGGTTACGTTCGAGAAGATCTAAAGGTCGGGACGCTGGACTCTACCCGCTACGGAACGTTGAACATTGGTTCGGGCGCAACCGCCACATCAACCCAACAGCAGATCGATCGCTTTCTTCGCGAGCGATCTCGCGAAGCCGACAGCAGTTTCGCCGCCGCTGACGCCCGAGCGACACTGTACGATCGTGTTCAAGCGGTCTTCAACGAGCTAGGCGACAAAGATCTCTCCTCTGCCGTCAGTAGTTTTTTCTCCTCGATTCAGAACCTCTCGAATCGCCCGGATGATCCCACTCTTCGCGACGTCGTCTTTCGCAAGGGCTACGATGTGGCCGGCCAAATCAAGTACATTCAAAGCAGGCTCGACGACATCTCGCGAGACATTTCCAGCGAAGTCTCTCAGTCTGCCGAGGAGGTCAACAGTACCCTGAAGGATATCCGAGACCTCAATCGTCAAATCGTCGCGGCCGAGGCGGGTTCCCCTTCCGATGCTGGCGCTCTTCGAAGCCAGCGTGATCAGCAGCTCAGCAAACTGAGCAACTTGATTCCGATCCAGGCCCGAACGCAAGCGGATGGGTCGGTGAATGTTCTTGTGGATGGCGACTTCCTTCTCTTCAATGGGACGATTCAAGAAGTCACGGCGCTCGACGAGAGTAGTGCCGGGATACCAAGTAAAGTGTTGGCCATCAAGAATTCGCAATGGCCGATTCCGACCGATCAAGGTCGGCTCGGGGGAATTCAAGATTTTCGCGACGGCGATCTTGGTGCCATCACGGCACAGATCAACTCAATTGCCAAAACGCTGATCTATGAGTTCAACAAGATTCATAGCTCGGGCCAAGGCCTGGAGAAATTCACCAGCCTTGAAGGAACTTACCGGACGCTGTCGGCGTCGGCGACCCTCAATTCGCCTGCTGCGGCCCTCGATTTTTCACCGAAGAACGGCAGCTTCGATATCAACGTGACCGACATCGCTACCGGACAGAATCGAATCTACAAAATCGATGTCGATCTGGATGGAGTCGGGACGGATGATTCACTCAATAGCGTGATCAATCGTATCAACACTGTCGCCTTCGGCGGGCAAGCGGTTGCCTCGGTCACCAATCAAGGCCGAGTCGCGTTCAACGCGCCCGCGGGCCAAAGTTTCCAGTTCGGCAACGATACCAGTGGGTTTCTCGCATCGTTTGGCCTGAATACCTTCTTTACTGGCGACACTTCTAGAAACATCTCTCTCAACGAAGGTGTCGTCGGAGACTTCCGCTTTCTCGCGACATCGCAGAATGGACTGCCCGGCAACAATCAAAACGTCTTGGCACTCGCGCAGCTTTCGCAGAAGACCTTTGCGGGTCTAAACGGACTCAGCATTGATCAGTCTCTCACCGGGATCGTTCAGAATTTGGCAACCAGCGGAAGCCAACTCAACAACGCCAAAGCGGTCCTGGAAACAACCAAAGACACGCTTAAGTCAAAGGATCTAGCGATCACCGGCGTCGACATTAACGAAGAAGCGGTCAAGTTGATCAAGTTTCAGCGAGCTTTTCAAGCTTCTGCCAAGTACTTGACCACCATCAACGATCTCCTCAACGACGTCATCAACATCTTGCGATAACCAATAGAAGGAGCCCGATCGATGTCTATCGTCCCGGTCGGTAACGGTCGCGTCCCATTTGCGATTCAATCGCAACTGGCGATTACCAACATCGCGCGTCGGCAGAAAGAGTTGACCGATGTCGCGACCGAGCTCTCCACCGGTCGTCGTTTACAATTGCCAAGCGACAATCCTAACGACGCCGTCCGCGCGAGCATTCTTCAACTCGCCAAGGAGCAGCAGACGCAGTTCCGAAGCAATGTTCAGCAGGGAAACAATGCGCTATCGTCCGTCGACGGAAGCCTTCGTTCATTCTCTGACGCACTTGATACGACAAAGAGTATCGCCATTGGCGTGGTGGATGGAACGAAAAGTGATGCCGACTATGCCGCGGCAAAGACGCAAGTGGATTCTCTCATCAGTCAGTTAGTCACGGTCGCCAATCAACAGTACCTGGGTCGCTATTCACTAGCCGGCAGTGATCCTTCCGTGGCCCCGTTCGTGCGCGAAGGAAACGATATCCGTTTCACGGGGGATAGTGCGGTACTGCAGTCGTTGCAAGGGACAGGACAACTCTTCCCAGCGACTTTGACCGCGGATTCCTCGATCGGCGTCTTTTCTTCGGCCGGCTATGGAACGAGTCTTTCCCCTGATGTGTCCGGAGCGACGAGACTTTCATCCTTGAATCAAGGCAAGGGGGTGCAGCCTGGTTCCCTGTTGATCAACACCGGGTCGGGCCCTGCCGTCACCGTCGATCTTTCAAACGCGGATAGCGTTCAGGATGTGATCGACATCATCAACAACAATGGCGCCCTCAGTTCGCAGGGCTTTACGGTCAATATCAACGCGGCCGGCAACGGTCTGCGAGTCGCGACGGGGCCAAGCGCGACCGTCACGATTAGTAGTCTGGGGGGGGCGACCACCGCTGCTGACCTGGGGATTGAACTGGTTAATGCCAGTGTTCCCGCTGCCGGATTGAACCTTCGTCCAGAGGTGACCCTCGATACGCCTTTGTCGCTTCTCAATGGTGGGGCAGGCGTCAACACCAGCCAGCCTCTGGTCATTAACAATGGCTCTTACTCAGCATCAATTGATCTTTCGAGTGCGCAAACGGTGCAGGATGTCATCAATCGAATCAATGCCGCCAACGTGCGCGTCCGGGCGGAACTCAACAGCGACGGGACCGGCATCAATGTCTTAAACACGCTTTCGGGAAGTGCGTACTCGATCGTCGAGAACTCCGCGAGCGGAACGGTCGCGCAGGGGCTTGGGATTCTGACCACCAATTTGAACAGCAAGCTCGCGGACTTTAACGGTGGCGGCGGGGTTTCGCTTCGAAACGGGGCGGACCTTCGGGTGGCGGTGGCGGACGGCACCTCGTACGACATTGATCTCGACGGAGCGAAAACCGTCAGCGATGTTAAACAGAAGATTGAGTCGGCCACAGGCTCGCGGGTGACGGTCGGCATCAACCCGGTGGGGGGATTGCAGATTCGTGATAACACCGCAGGGGCCAGTTCGTTCATCGTCCAGAACATCGACGATTCACAGGCGGCAAGTGGTCTGGGGATCGCAGGCACGACGGCCGGCGGCGGGACGATTCTCGGGTCGAACAACAATCAGGCTCGGGTGAAGGGGATATTCGATACGCTGCTGAGAATAAGTGCCGGCCTGGGAAAGAAAGATCTTTCAGAGGTCAGCCTCGCCACCCTACAGATTGACACGGATCAGAGCCGCCTGCTGACAGCCCGAGGTTCGCTCGGAGCTCAACTTCAAACGCTGGACCAGCTCGATAGCCGACTGGCAGATGAATTGGCCAGCATTACCAAAGACACCACGCAACTTATCGATGCAGACTTGACAGAAACTGTCACAAAATTGTCCGCGCAGCAAACAGCGCTGCAGGCAGCATTGGCATCAGGCGGACGACTGCTTCAAGGGTCGTTACTGGACTATCTGTGAGCTAGATTTCTTACCAGACCGGTAGAGTGACGCTAGATGTTCCAGCTTACCGGTCGATAGTTAGTTTGTTCCCACGCGGCAAAGTGTGATTGTGGAAGCGAATGTCCGCCGGGCGCAAACGAGGAAACCTGGGCAAGAGTGTTGCATCCCGATCGAGAAGTCGCCAAGGATGACGGCCTTCGATCGAGCGAACCTCTGACCTTGTTTCAAAAGCGCTTGGGAGGACTGTTGATGAAGATCGAGACTTTTCGCTTCGGTTGGCTGGACGTGGATCAGGAAGACGTGATCCGTTTTCCCGAGGGACTGGTGGGGCTTAGTCGTCTGACACGCTTTGTGCTGGTGCACGACGACGGGGCCTCTGACTTGTACTGGTTGCAGAGCCTCGATCAGGGTGAGTTTGCCTTGGCTTTGGTGACGAATGCCAAGTTGCAATCACCTGTTGCATTCGATGGCGAGGATGTCGACTTGTCGGCCTTGCAACTAGACCATCCCGAGGATGCCGAGATCTTGCTCGTCCTGAATCGTGTCGACGGGGATTTCACCGCCAACTTGAAGGGACCGATCGTCATCAACCCAGCTAAATCGCTGGGTAAGCAGGTCGTCCTGCGAGACGCTCGCTTCGATGTCAGACACCCGCTTCGGGCCGCGAAGCCGGCCCTGGTCACTGCGTAAGTCGCAGCTTCGACCGGAACACCAAGGATTAGGCAACCGTGCCTGACCGAGTCGCGATCGGTCGGGCCAGAATCGGGAAGGAGTCTGTCTTATGCTCGTTTTGTCGCGTCAACTCGACGAAAGCATCATGATCGGCGACGATATCGTTATTACTCTGGTGGATATTCGGGGAGACAAGATTCGCTTGGGCATCGCCGCGCCGCCGAACGTTCCGATCCATCGACAAGAGGTCTACGAATCGATCCAGCGAGAGAATATGCAAGCCGCCTTCGTCGAGCGTCAACTCGGCGAACCGGTAGGGGGGAAACCCTCGACGGTGAGGCTGCGGGTCGCTCGGGCAGAGGTCATCCGCTAGTCTCCGGTGGGACAAAGGGGAAGTCGGCACCGCTCGGCGGGCGATTTCCCGGTTCCAACCATCGCTTCGCAGGAAGCCTGCTCTTCCCACCAGACTCTCGGTGAATGGGATTGGGAACGGCACGTCGTTCTCGCTTGATCGCCTATGAATACGACTTGGCCGAGCTGATCCCTCGGCTAAGCCTATTTCTTGACAGTCACTCCTTATGCTGTTTGAGCCCATCCCAAGCGAGGATTGTCACTTCGCCGGCCTGTCGTCATAATCCCTCTATATTCTCTGAACTACCCGATCCGGAAAGGTTGACGCTGGTCGGTTGCTTTGCCGAAAGGTTCATCCGGTTCCGATTGAAATGTCCGCGAAACGTCGCGATAAAAAGAAGTGGAAAAACATTCTTCGCGCTCTGTCAACCAGAGAGAGGACATCCCCATGTTGGGTCGCGCGGTCATTGGTTGGGTTTTAACGATTGGATTAATGGGATGGGTTGCCCCGGCAGCCTTCGCTCAGGGCTTCAGTCGAGGCGATAGACTGTTCCTGAACTACATGCAGACCAACAACGCTCGTGTGCAGCGGCAAATGCAACAGCAGCAACAGTCCATGAACAAGCAGTTGCAACGGCTCAATAGCCAAGTCTACCGCGGCCCGACCGGAAACGACTATGTCGACCCGGCCGACGACTACCTTCGCCAAGCGGAGACCGGCAGACGATCATCGCGCCCGCAGACACAGGTTCCGCCAATCTATGGTGGTCGACAGCGAAACCTGTCCACCTTTAACCAGCACTATCGCTACTTCAATCCTCAGCGGTCCCCGCTGTACTAACGGATCGGAAAGCAGCGACGCAACATCCTTAAATCGCGAGAGCACGGCCCACCTCGGCCGTGCTTTTCTTTTGGCATATAGGGGATTCTTAAAGACGATCAGCGTATATCGCTTGCGACTTTATGTCGGCGGCGAATGGGTCGGCTTGCTGAGCCCAGAGTCCCACCGAATCTGTGCGGAACTGTCACGCAGGTAAAGTGGGGCAAGCCTCCAAGGGTCGTCCCATTCACCCCGGACCGACCGGCGAGAAAGTTCAAGGGCCATCGCATCGACCGTGGGCGACCATTGCCCTGGCGGAGCCAACGTCGAACGCTCATCGAGTAAACCCGAACACTTCGCAAGACCCGGCCCCGTGACGAAGTCACCCTGCTGAAGCCGACGAGTCCATTCTTCCACGGGCATCACCTCCATGGGAGATGTCGATCGGGGAATGTCGCCGGGAGTGTCGCGTACGAATCGCTGAGTATAGAGCTGATTCTGTTGGGCATCGACGATACCCCAAATCGACAGGCGATCCACCGGCGATCCCATCGCCAGCAACGTCATCGAATCAATCCCGCAGACTTTCGCCTTGTTGGCGTACGCAAACATCTTCGCGGTCACAACGCCAACCCGCAAGCCAGTGTAACTCCCCGGGCCGACATCGACGGCAAGGAGATCCACCGACCGGGCTGACCAACCTTGCTCGACAAGCAACTCCTTCAAAGTTGGAATCAGATCGCGAGCGTGCTGCCGAGCTAGACTCAGGTGCCGACGACAGACGATCACGCCCTCGCTTGCTAAAGCGACTTCCGCGAAGGGACAACTTGTTTCCATTAAGATTGATCGCATGAGACGGATATTCTTACAGATGTTCCGGGCACGGCGGGGAAGTCTTCTGCTGCCTTTGGGGCGAAGGGGATTGACCAAGATTCGTCGATCGATTCGGTAGAAAGTGTTCGGGCCGCAAAGGAAGCGATCGACTTATCGGACGTATGCGGCATGCTTGGGATGTTCTCGCGATTTCCGCCGACGCCGGCCGTCCAGGCGGATCGTTTCGCTCAACAAATCTCGGCTGGTTTCGCTTCAGCGGGGCCTTTCGATTTTTGAATATCAATGGTAAGGGCGAGTCATTCGCGCGACGGCCCGCGAGAACGGACGAGAGAAACGTATGGCGAACCGATTTGATATCAGCCAAAACAAGAGCCCTCATTCGCTGATGAATAAGGTGGGGCGAACCCTCTGGGGCTTGGTCTACCCGATTCTCTTTCGGCCATCGCCCAAGATTTTTCACGGTTGGCGGCGGATGATCCTTCGTCTCTTTGGAGCAAACCTCCATCCAACAGCGAAGGTCTTTAGCACCGCGAAGATCTGGGCTCCGTGGAACCTCACCATGGAGGAGTACTCTTGCATCTCGTTCGATGTCGACTGCTACAACGTCGCGCCAATCCGTCTGGGTCCGCACTCGACCGTGTCGCAATACTCGTTTCTCTGCACCGCGTCGCACGACATGAATGACCCCGGGATGCGCTTAACGACGGCCCCGATTTCGATCGGCGCAGGGACCTGGGTTTGTGCCGATGTCTTCGTCGCTCCGGGGGTGACGATCGGAGATGGAACAGTTGTCGGAGCCCGCTCGAGCGTGTTCGGCAACATTCCTGCGAACAAGATTGCAGCGGGCAATCCTTGCCGAATCGTGCGCGACCGAGGCGAGCCGCCAAGTCCAGGCAAGGAAGTTTGCGTTACCTAGTCCGTTATTCTCAGGAGCCGATTTCGTTTGACACGGAGCACCTTCGGTTCGATCGCTTTCCGGCTTCATGGAAGTGCCTCGGCAACCGCGGGCGCAGGATGTCCTGAAGGAACGAGTTGGACGACTCTTTTTTAACGAGACAGTGAAAACGATGTTGACGACGCTGATCGGCTGCAATCATCCGACGTGTCGAGATCATGCTTTCTGCATCGCCGAAACCGATTCGGGAGCGCTGAGCATGTAACCTTCGCTGACGACGGTGTGGATGACTTTGCGTGAGAAGTTCTTCTCTAACTTTCGACGAACCATGCTGACGTAGACATCGATGACATTGCTTTCGCGGTCGAAGTCCGTTTCCCAGACAGTCTGACTGATCTCGGTTCGGGACAGGATTCGGCCCGGATTGCGAACGAAGAACTCGAGGAGCGCGTACTCGCGTTGCGTCAAGCGAACGCTTTTGCCTCCTCGTTTGACTCGCCGACTGAGGAGATCGAGTTCAATATCTTCGAATCGAATCGTGGACTCCTGGATTTGGTTTCGCCGCCAAAGAGCGCGGATGCGTGCGACCAGTTCCGAGAATTCGAAAGGCTTGGTAAGGTAGTCGTCGCCGCCAGCGTCGAAACCCGCCACCACATCAGAAGGGCTCGTCAAAGCGGTAAGCAACAAAACAGGCGTACGAATCCCCTCGCTTCGAAGTCGTCGACAGACCTCGAGCCCATCGCGACCGGGAAGCATCACATCCAGAACGATGACGTCGTAGCTATTCTTGATCGCGAATTCTTCGGCTTCATAGCCATCGATGGCCGGCTGAACCTCGAATCCCCTCTCGCGTAGGCCTTGAACGATGACCTCTCGCATCCGCTCGATGTCTTCGACGACCAGAATGTTCATCGGCTGCCTCTTTCATGCTAATCGCGATCGTTTTCCGGGACTGGTTCGAAGAATCTTCGTTCCGCTGGCGATGGTCTCTGGAATCCTCTCGAAGAGAGCCTCGTGGTACACTTCTCAGGATACAGCGGTCGCCCGCGAAGGAAAACCAGGAAAGGTGGCGTAAAAGAGGCTTAACCTCCACCAAACCTCTACACGGCCGGGTGAGGAAGCGACGAATCCCGTTGTCGAGCGATCCCCTTCAGGATTCGCAGCCCGACGTCCGAAAGGACGAAAGCATAGAGCCCTAAAAAGATAGCGACGAGTAACGAAAGTGCCAGCCAGGAGTTGTATTCGGGCTGAAAGTAGATTTTCCCCTCGCCGACGGTCGGCATCTGGGCCGGTGCGCTCGGTAAGCCATAGGCCTCGGCAATCTCTCGAATCTGCACCAAATGGAGAGCTGGGACACCTTCTTTCATGAAACGAGTCATGACGGAATCAATCTTGAGGGCAGCCCGCGGTGCCTTCTTGTTCAGGCCAGGTTGGTACGTCCCTTTGCCGATGCTTCGGCCGACACTGACGGCGCCCCCGCCTACGTTGATGTAAGCTTTGATCGGTTGGCGGGCCGCCTGTTCACGAAAGATCGACATGCGAACATCGATTGATTCGGTGAAAGAGCCTGGTTGAATCGCGCGGAGTTGATTCCGATTGATCCCGGCCATGATCAAGTCCCGCGACTCTGCCGACAATCCCAGACCGACATCTTCGTACCCGCCGAGAGAACAAGCAACGCTTCGCGCCGTCAACAAACCCTTCTCATGAAGGATGCGCTCCATATCGATCCAAAGGAGATCGGGCAAGTTCGCACCAAACTGCGACGCCGACGCGCTCGAGATCATGACCCCCTTCGCCTCGAGCGTCTCAAGTGCCGCGATCACGCAGATGTTCAGAGAAGGAAACGAACCGGTAAAACCCACCGCGACGACATCACCCTTTCGAACTCCCGCCTGCAACAGCATTTCGACCACGACGGCGGCGAAGTTCGGATTGGCGGCCGTCTGCTTGGCCCCCAGATCCCCAGAGACGCTGGTGACTGGCGTCATCAACTTACCGATCATCCCAGTATGGGCCGGATCTAAATCCGAATCGATCGACTCGCCTCGATTGATCCGCTCATCTTTGATGGCGTCCATGCATCGGCGAGCAAGTTCGGCGGCTTGTACTTTCTTGTCGAAGCCTGGTTGTTTGGTGTCGATACGAAACAACTCCACCGCGATCATTCCGCCGACGCTGATCATTCCGACCAGCAGCAAGCCGGCATGCGAGACTTGTTTAGGTCGCCAATAAAGTCGCTTCATGATCCCAACTCCATGCCGAGAACAATCAGAATCAATCGGACGACGACCGAAGCCGTTAGAAGAACGCTCAATGTCTCAATGAGACCTTGACGATCGATCCAGATCCCGATGAGGCCTGGGATGATGTAGCCGATCACCTGCACATCGCCGGTCGGATCGTTTCCCAGATTCGCGAGCGCATCGAGCAGTCGCACCGGCAAATGTTCGATGCCGATGCCGAGCAAGAATCCGAATAGAATCATCATCACCGTTCGTCGGCGACCGTAGATGATCGTCACGGTTGAAAGAGCGTGAACGACGAGAAACGTTGCCATCCCGGTGGCAAGCGTGATGAGGACGCTGATCGGCTTATCGAGATAAAGCGCGACGTAGCCCGGCACCACCATGCCGCCCGCGGCCAAGCCGAAGAACTCGGTGAGAAGCATGCTGACGGCCAGACCCAGGCCGACCGACAATGTCAGAAGCGAGCTCATGCGGTCTCCGCGTACAAGGCAGCCGGCCGAACCGCGCTGCGATTCCGAAAGTAGCGAACCAAGTCCAAGCCTGGTCCGCCGATGTTTCCCATGCCCATGACAAGGGCCGACCTCTCGCACTGGTCAATGATGATTTCGAACAGCTCGTCGACCGGACGCTGATCAGCCAGAACCAACCGCATCGGATCGATCCCCGCTTTGACGGCATGGTTAGCGAATAGGTAAGTCCCTGAGCCGATCAATACGTACCGATCCGCCGGCTTCCAACGAGCCGCCGACTTCGCCAGCTGCACCGATCGTTCCGGTCGATCATGGCGACAATTGAAAACCGCCAAGCGTCGAGAAAGCCTTGGATAACGATCGATCGCCAAGTTCCACAGTCGCTCCGTCGATTCTGGATCGTTGGCCGCGAATCCGTTGAAGAACACAATTCGTCGACCAAAGAAGTCCAGCGAATGCTCGGTCAAGACTCCTGGATCGGGCTGCGCGCTCCACATTCCCTCGAGCGCCACCCGACGCGCGATCCCCACATGGCGACAGACCGAAAGAGCCAACGCGACATTCTCGCGATGCTCGACATACTTGAATCCGGACATCTCTTCGTCGGTGACGGCGTCGATCTGTTCACGCGGGAGAGCATGAAGTTGGGTTCGACGATCTCGGCATGCTTGCTCGATGATGGAGAGATGTCTTTGCTCGGCCGTGAAGAGTTGGCCTCGTATAGGCACCATCCCACAAAGCGCCAGCGCGACATCTTCTTCCGTGGGCCCCATCACTTCAAGGTGGTCTTCGCGAGCGTTAGTGATGACGCCGATCGTCGCTCGGACGAGCTTCGATTCACTCAGCCACTGATATGCCGGCTGCAGGGCCATGCACTCGACAACGAGGGACTCTGCACCGACGGCGACGGCAGTCTCGACAATCCGGACTTGTTCGATCACGTTGGCTCGGCCGGTGCGAAGGACGGGGAACTCTTCGCCATCGGGAAAGATCATCCGTGCCAATGTCCCCGTTGTCTTCGCGCACGTGCGTCGGCCACCGGCACGAAAGCCTGCCGCGATCAATCGCGTGACGCTTGATTTTCCTCGCGTCCCATTGACATGAACACGAGTGGGGATCTGCGCAAGTCGTCGACGATGCACGAACGCCTCGGCTCCTCCGAGCCCGGCCAGCAACGACGTGATGCCGAGAAGTGTGGTCAGGGGATCTATCACCGTACCGTGTCTCATAGTTGTTGGTCGATCGAGGAACCCCGGCCGACGCGTGGATGACCCAGCCAAGCCGGCAGTGCCGAAATCTTGCCTTAAGGGGTGAAACGAGAAAAGAGCATCATCAACCGCGAGCTTAGGCAGGTGATCGACGGGCATTTTTAGGCGAGGAATCGGCCTCTTCGGCGATTCCGCTTTACCTTTCTTTCCCCCCAGTCGGCCAGCTTTCGCCAGAGAGCCTTCCAGGTCGATCGGAACCGAAAATGACCCAGGTACGCTCGCAGAAACCGGACCCGATCCGATCGCGTCAGTTCCGGATGATTCCGAAATCCGACGGCAAATCGAGCGAGGTTTTGAATCATTTCAGGCTCGGGAATCCGCTGCCAAGTCTGCACCCCGTCCAGATCAATAAACGTCAACCTCGGCCGTGAATCTTCTGCTCGATGGGTCGATACCAGCAGGTTCGTCGCCTTCAAATCCGGATGCGTCACGCCGCGCTCGTGCATACGGCGAAGCGTCTGTCCGACCTCGTCGATAAATGAGCGAACAAATCGTGACCGATCGTTGATCGAGAGTTCTTGGCACCGATGAGAAAGATATTGATCGATTGGTTGACCTTGTTCGACTCGCTGCGTGATCAGAAACGATTCGACAAGGAAACCCCAACGTCGCCGATGAAGCAGAAGCAACGGCTCGGGAGTGGCGATCTCGCGAATCCGAAGCGACCAACCATTTCGCCAAGCTCGGGTCGCGGGGTTATCTCGAAGCATCGACGCAATCCATTCGCGAAGTGGATGGTAGACGTATCGTTTGACGATCACGGCATCACCCGCGACCTCGTCGAAGCGCGTAAGCGAAGCCTCGGCCACTTGTGTCGTTCGGCTCTGCTTCCACCAATGAACCAATCGATCCGCCAACCATTGTTTTGGTTGGGCCGTAAAGGTACGAGCTTCGTCGGAAGGGAAGGATTGCGACCAGATAGCCCCGGACGGATCGTCCTTTCGAACCAACGAACTTCGCCAGGCAGGGCGCAGATCTCGCCGTCGCCAGAAGTTCGCGCGAGAATCGATCACCTCGGCTTCAATGCAACGTGCCCGCTCGCGAATCTCCTCTCGGGTCCAACCGCGTTCCTTCGCATAGCGATGGAGAAACCGAAGCCGATCCGTCCGCCGCGAGCGAATCGAAAAGTATCGACCCAGACGAGAGAGTTCATGCAGTGTCTGTTGCCAGTTTAACTCGCGATGTTGACGTAGTTCGTGCAGATCGAGAATTCGAAGTTGAAACGGCGAGCCTGCTTCGGAGGGAGAATGGGCCCGCTCGACAATGATGTTGCGTTCGTGTAGATCTCGATGTTCGAGTCCCTTGGCATGCAACGACGCAGTCAAGGCTGCGAGATCACGTGTGAGGCATTGACGATCTCGCGTGGTCATGCTGTTTGGAACGCGATGCTCTAACTCGACTAATTCGAAGAGCGTTTGATGATTGGGCGAAGCCTCCGTCACCAGGTACGACTCGGAAAGCATCCCGAGCTGTCGCTTCTCCCCCAGCGCTAAGGGCCGAACCGTTGGGATCCCGTGCGAAAGCATCAGTCTCGCGACATCAAACTCTTTTTCAGCTCGATCTCGTCGAAAACGCTGGTGAACCGAGCGAAGCCGGGACGCGGGCCGGAAGTGCTTGACATAGAACTCGCCGTGCGGTTGCCGGACATGGTAGATGGCTCGGCCGGCCCCTTGCTTAATGACCTCGGCGGCGCCGATGTGAATCCACTCTTTGAGTCGAAGACCTGCCTGATCGAATAAGAGGTTTCGATAATCGCGAACGACGCTCCAAAGAGTTCGGCGAAGGTAGAAGATCTCGAAAGGATCGAGGGAGGCACTCATAGGGCGCGACCGGCATCGACTAATCGGTCGGCAATCACAGGCCCCCAACGATCGATCGCGAAGCGCGTTCGGATGGCCTCGCGACCGGCGTGACCCATCTGCCGACGAAGAGCAGAATCTCGCGACAGCTTGCTGACAGAATCGAGCCAATCTTCCTTCGTTTCGGGCAGAAATCCGAACGGCTCGTCAATGATCTCGCGATGAATTCCAACCGGGTTGGCGATCACGGGGAGCCCCGCGGCCATGTATTGCAAGACCTTTAGTCCACACTTACCCGAACTCCATCGGTCGTCGGGCATCCAACTCAAACCGATATCGCTGGAACGAAGTTCTTCCGGTTCCTGGCCAGCCCTCCAGGGGCAGTCTTCTACCCGCAAGTGTCTGAAGCGAGGAAAGCGATCACAGATCACTCGAAGTTCGGTACCCGGAATCGATTCGCCGATCCCTTCAAGAATCGAACTCGCCCGTTCGAGCGACGCGAGTGTGCTGGACGAACCGATCCAGACCATTCGTGTCGGCTGTCGATCGACATGCAAGGCCGCGGGATAGATGTTTGGATCGACACAGGTCGGAACGATTTCGATTTTCTCGTTGCGGGTGTACTCGCGAGCCTGATCGGCGAGGTAGTGGTTACCCGCCAATAGGACGTCGGCCGAGCGAACGATCGCTCGGAAGCGGAGCCGACGCGTAATGCTATCGAGCCCATCGGGATGGTTCGAATCATGCAAGAAGACGGCATCGTCGAAATCGTAGATAAGCTTTCCGACGCGCCGACGCAGAAGTAGCGTTTGCCAAACAGGAAGAAGTTTTCGCTGAATGAAGACGACTTGATGGCGACGATCTTGATTGATTTGTCGAAGTCGCGCCGACCAGCTGCGGGCGATTGGTTCGATCTGCAGCCGTAATCCTCGCCGCACGAACAAGTCGGCGAACTGAAGAAGTCGGTATCGCGTGGAAGCGTGATCTCGCCCTTGGACGAGAGCAACGACGTCCATGTGTACTCCCGCCTGACGTGCGATCCTTTACGCGCTGGCGGGCCAGTCGTCCGCACCCATGCCTACCCTGGGTTGGCATTCGTCCGCGACTGGCCGGAGATCGCATCGACGATCTCGCGCCCGCGGGAAAATAGCACCGGGGATTATTCTGGACAAGGTAGATATCGAGGCTAGGCAAAAGGGTCTTGCTAAGGAAATCTAGGTGAGTCCGAGCCGCTTATCGTTGAAAAGTCACTTCACCTTGTCATGAAACACCTTGCGCACTTTGTCCACCTTGGGGCGGATCATCACCGCACAGTATCCCTGGTTCGGGTTCTGGTTGAAGTAATCCTGGTGGTACTTCTCTGCCGGGTAAAAGGTGCTGGCAGGCTCGAAGGTAGTGACGATCGGCTGCGAAAACGCCTTGGCTTGTTCGAGTTTTTCCTTGTAGGTCTCGGCCAGTTTGTGTTGCTCTTCATCGTGATAGAAGACAGCCGACCGATATTGAGTCCCAACGTCGTTCCCCTGTCGATTCAGCGTCGTGGGGTCATGAGTGCTCCAGAAGACCTCAAGCAAGTCGACGTACGAGACAAGGCTCGGATCGTACTTGATCTGAATCGCCTCGGCGTGGCCGGTCGCGCCGCTACAAACCTGTTCATAGGTCGGGTTCTTCAGCCGACCTCCGATGTACCCCGAGACGACCGACTTGACCCCCTTCAACTGCAGAAAGACGGCTTCCGTGCACCAGAAACATCCCCCTGCAAAAGTCGCGGTCGCCTCCTTCTTGTCGGCGTTCTCGCTCGGCTGCTCGGTCATCGGTTGGTCCTTTGCTTGAAATACCTCTTCTCGCCGCTTTTCCAGATTCTCGGCCGTGTCGAGTCCGCCGGCTCGCAGACCCCACCAACCCAGGCCAGCCACGGCAAGCCCCAGTCCGATCACTAATCGACGATTCATGTTTTCCACTCCCATTTGGGTTTGGTGGTTTACTGGCCACTGCCTGAAGAGCGAAAGGCATCACACTTCCGGGAAGAAATTCCCCGCGGAAAACTCCCGAGGAGACAACGACACCTATACGTGTCCCACGCAGCTTTAGATAGGAGAATTCTCAATGCGAAAGAGGAGACGGTAACCCCCCATCGCATGCCCCGCTAATGTCAACGCCTCTTCGAAAGGGGAAGGTAGGCCGAGCGGGATCCAGCTTTCAAAAGGAAAAGAAGAGACGAAAAAGGGCGATCGAGGCCGATTCCTTGGACGAATTGAGCCCCGAGGCCTTTCCAAAAGGTCGCTTTCTCGTCTGTTAACCGGGTCAGTAAGGCATAGGCATCGGTAGAGGATCGACGCTCGGCGGAACTTCCGGAACAACACCTGGAACCGGGCTCGCCGGCGGAACTTCAGGGCCCGCGGTCGGCGGTGGTGCCGTCGAATTGGTCGGAGGAACCAGCTTCGGCGGAACAGAATCTTCTGGCCTCGAATCATCGCGTTGAGGGGCCGGCCCATCCAATGTTTCAGGCGTTTCACGATCTCGACGATCGTTCTCCTGCATCAGGCGACGCTCGCGCTCGATCTGCTTCTGGTCCGGTCGCGGCGGATGATAGTCGTAGGGATGTTCGCCTGGCTGCGGATGCCGACACGTAAGCCAACCCTCGGGCCACGCCTGCCACTGTGTTGGATGATAGCCGTACTGACAGCATCGATAGTACCGATACCAGTTCGGCTCGTTCTGCCGATTGTACATGTGGATTCGATCGGCTTGCACGCCGGGGCAGTTTGCCCTGTTACGAAGGTACGGAGGGCAAGGAGCACCGTTGCAGGGACCGGTTGCTCCCTCCGCCGCCGGGGCAGCCTCGCTGGGGCGAACGTCCGGCTCGCTTTGACGCGCGAAACGGTAAGGGGATGACGTTGGATTTATCGTCTGCATGGGCATCGCCGGGGATCGCATCGGCGAGGGAATCGACATCGCACGCGTCGATGGAATGCGGGCCGGCAACGTCGGCAACGAAGAAGCCGGGCCTCCACCCCACGATGTGGAACTGACGGCGAATAAAATTGTTGCCGACAGCCGAGCAAGGCCGTCACATCGAGACATCATGGCGCGAATTCCCCAGGTGTCGAAAAACCTTCCCATCTTGCTCGGTTGGTATCGACCTACTTGGTTGGCGGAATTCAAGTTCTGCGACGAAAGAAACACTCCATGACGCCCATCGACTACCGAACAAACCCATTGCTCGGCAAAGACCCTAGAGAAGTCAAACTCGGCCGACCGCTATCGCCGGGCCAGCGGATGCTTCATCGGTAACCACGCACCGCCTTGCTGGCTGCTTTCGACGGATTGCTGAATGAAGTACATCCCTTCCACACCGTCGGCGATATTCGGATAAAGCGTGTTTTTCTTGTCGAATTTCTCTCCGCTGGCCCGGCGAGCCATGTCATCGAAGGCAGCTTTGTAGACGTTCGCGAAGGCCTCGAGGTAACCCTCGGGATGCCCCGACGGTGTTCGGCATGATGCCGCGTGGTTGGGACTGGCAAACGGAGCATTCGGATCGCGGGTGTAGATCTGATGGGGTTTGCCATTCTGCCGAACGAACAGTTCATTGGGATTCTCTTGTCGCCAATAGAGCGAGCCTTTCGACCCATCCACTTCGATGAAAACGTCGTTCTCTCGGCCATGCGTGATCTGCGACGCGGTTACGGTGCCGAAGGCCCCCCCCTCAAACTCGATCAAGGCGTGGCCGTAATCGTCCAGCGATCTCCCACCGACGAACGTCTTCAAATGACAGGAGATCTTTTCCGGTAGCAAACCGGTAATGAAGCGAGCCAGATTGTACGCGTGCGTCCCGATGTCGCCGAAACAGCCTGCTGCCCCGGACTTCGATGGATCGGTTCGCCAACTTGCCTGCTTCTGTCCATCCTTCTCGAGAGGCGAACTCAACCAGCCCTGAATGTAATGAGAGCGGATCGCGCGAATCTCGCCGAACTCGCCCCCCTTCACCATGTCGCGCGCCTGTCGGACGAGAGGGTTACCCGTGTAATTGTGCGTGACGGCAAAAACGACGTCTGACTTCTCAACGATTTTGGCTAGTTCCTCGGCCTCGGCCAAGTTGAATGTCATGGGCTTGTCACACATGACGTTGAATCCTGCTTCGACAGCCGCCTTTGCAACCGAAAAGTGGACATGGTTCGGCGTCGCCACGGTCACAAAGTCGATCCGTTGATCGGCCGGCAACCCCTTCTCTTTCGAGATCATCTCTTCAAACGAACCGTACGCCCGGTCAGCCGGAATATCGTAATCCGGGGCCGACGCCTTCGCCTTGGCAGGGTCGGAAGAAAGAGCGCCGGCGACCAGTGCCGCTCGGTTGTCGAGCACCGCCGCAATCGAATGGACCCGGCCAATGAAGGCGCCCTGCCCTCCACCGACGAGTCCCATTCGAAGTTTTCGATTCAATGTTCCGTTGGTTGGCATCGCTTTCCCCCCCTTTGACGCTTCGCTCGCAGGCTAAATGCTTGAGTCTTTTCCTCTTCCCCGACTCGATCGGCCCACGCTCTCCGCGGGCTCGCCGATGTTGGATTTCGAGGAACGATTGTTTTCTCCCGAATTCATGCGAGACTTAAGATACAGCGTCGCCGTGGCGACGGCACGCGTTGGGAACAGAGAAGGCCCAGGAAGGACCGAGAAGCGGCCTTGCCGAGGCGGTCCAGGACGGGCTCTCGGTTTCACCCCATGGAACAAAATCATGCCCGACGAGATCGAACAGAAAATTCGCCAAGCGCAGCGTCGAATCGACGGAACACGCTCCCTGGGAAGAGGACTGCTCCTCTGGATGCCGGTCGCCTTGCTGGCTTGCTTGGTCCTGCTGTTCGATCGGGCATTGGGACTTGCTATTCCGGAAGTTGCCTTACTGGGAAGTGCGTTTCTCCTGGCCATCATCTTGACGGCATTGTGGACATGGTTGACGCCGGCTCGGCGAGTGGAAGCGGCTTGTCAGCTTGATCAGAAACTGGGGCTGAAAGACCGGCTCAGCACGCTGGCGGCTCTTTCTCCCGAGGAACTCGATCAGCCAGCCGCGCAGGCCCTTCTTCATGATTCACAGATGCGGGTGAAGACGGTCGATGTTGCCTCGGCCTTGCCCGTGCGATGGCCGCGCCGAGCGTGGGTCTCTGTCCTGCCGGTGATGATTTATCTCGCGATCGCGATGGGTGTCGATCCAATTCCGTCGAGCAAACAAGCCATCGGAAAGGAAGCGACCCGTGAGGAACAAGAGCGAATCCAAGCCGAAGTAAAGCTTCTCGAACAAAGAGCCAAAGAACGGAAAAAAGAACTCGTCGAAGAAGGTGGTGGCGAGGAGTTGACGGCGATCAACGCCGAGATCGAAAAGACGATTGCCGAGATGAAAAAGAATGCGAAGGGAACCGTCGATCAAGCCGCCATGAAGCTGAGCGATCTGACGCAGACTCTTGAGCAGAAGCGCGAGAGCACCGAACATCTCGACAAGATCAAACGGTCGTTGTCGGGTCTATCGAAAGAGGGAGACGGGCCCGGCCAGAAGCTTCAACAATCGCTTCGAGAGGGTGATTTCAAGAAGGCCGCCGAGGCCGTCGCCTCGCTCAAGAAGGAGTTGGCCGAGGGCAAAATCGATCCCGAGCAGAAGCAGAAACTGGCCGAGCAATTGAAACGGCTTGAGGACGAACTCAAGAAGGCGGCTAGTTTGGCCGACCGGGCCAAAGAATTGCAAAAGGGGCTCTCGGCCGAAGAAGCGAAGAAAGCGATGGAACAACTCGCCCAGCAGGCTTCCGACTTGAAGCAGTTGGATCAGTTGGCGAAGTCTTTGGGAGAATCATCACAGAACCTGCGTCCATCGAAAGATTCATCGGCGGGGGAAGCCCCTTCTTTAGCGCCACCCAGTTCGAACTCGTCCGATGACTTGAAGAAAAGTCTGGACGATGCCGAGCGAACGCTGCGCGATCTCGCGAGAACCGATGCCGAACGAAAAACACTCGCGGAGATGATCGATGAAGTGAGCGAGTGCCGAGGGGGGGTCTGTCGGAAGTCGCAGGCCGGCCAGGGGGAAAAGGGTCAGGGAGAAAATGGCCGAGGACAAGGGGCCGGCCCGCGACCCGAACAAGAGGATAAGACCGGCTCTCGGCAAACGAAAGTCGCCTCGGGCGGAACAAAAGGGAAGTCGTTCATTACGGGGAAAGGGGACGGCCCGATTTTCGCCGGCCAGTCCCAGGAAGAAATTCGCAAAGCGGTGTCGGCGGCCCGTCTCGAGGCTGACGAAGCGATCACGCATCAACCTATCCCGCCAGACTACCGCGATCATGCCCGTGAGTATTTTGAGAGGCTCAGCGACCAGAAACCGACCAAATAGCCGGGAATACCCTCCAAGGGAAAGGCTCGGCTTGCGAATAATGCTTCATCAGAGCAGAAAAGAGGCCTCTGCCTGCCCGGCACCGACCTAAAAGCGACTCGCCTTAGAGTTCGGCTTCAGGTGAAAAGAGAGTGCCGACCGAACTCGACCGACCGCGAGCAGGCCCGCGCGAAGAGACCCGAATGAGTGCGTCCGCTTTGCAGGCGGGCAGACTCCTCATGCAAAAGGAAATCGCCACCATGGCGTCGATCCCCTCTGCTGGCCAAGCCATCCGCAAGGAAGACGAAACGTTTCGGCTGTGGAGTTCGCTGGACCCGGTCTTCCGCTGGGCTCGGCGAGCTGTCACCATCACTGCCGTTTTGGTTTTCGGATTCGTTCTGCTCGAAACGATTCGTCTTTATCAGACCTTGGCCGGCATTCATCCTTGGATTGGCGTTGCCGCTCTTCTCGGGCTCGGAGTCGCATTGGCCCTGGTGATCGCACCGGCTTGGCGATTTATTCGGATGCCCCGCGTCGTCGAGCCTCCCCCTTTGCCTGCGGATGGCCGACTCGACCGATCACAGTTTTTGGCGGAGATCCGCTACCTTGATCAATACCTGGCCAATTGTCAGACGAACTATGCCTTCGCCACGCAGATGATCACGATTGCCTCTGCACGACAAGAGTTGCATGTGCTGGCGGCCGACGCCAGGAACGCTACTTCTCAAAACATCGAACCGATCCTGAAACGTCTGCGCGATTGGTCGGATCGATCGATGGGCCGAGCCCTCGCGGACGTTGACGATCGAGCCGATCGGCTGATTTACCAAGAGGCTCTCTCGGTGGGGTTAGCGACGGCGGCATCGCCTAACGGTGTGCTCGACGCGTTTGTCATGCTTTGGCGGAGCGTTCGATTGGTAAGCGAACTGGGTCTTCTTTATTACGGCCGGCCTGGCTTCTGGGGTGTGATGGCCATTTGTCGCGATGTCGCCGCCGCCGTCGCGGTTGCGGGTACGATGCAAAACGTCAGTAACTCTCTGGGGAACATCCTTGCCGGGACGCTGGGGAAAGCAGGTGGGCTCCTTGCAGGGCCTGCTGTCGACGGCATCACCAATGCACTGGTGCTGATCCGAATCGGTCATCTGGCCAAAGAGCGATGCCGAAGCTTTCGGCGATGGGACGCCACCACCCGGCAAAACGCGATTCTCTCTGCTCTTTCTGCAACGCAGAGTGTAGGGTTCGGCCTGGCCAGTGAGATTCTTCGCCGCGTGGGAAGCGGCGTGGGAGCGCTTGCGAATGGTTTGGCCAGCAAGCTCGGCGAAGCGGGCGAGCAAGCGCTCGATGCTGCCGAGGCGGCGGCCCATGTTGCCGGCCGCGTCGTCGGCGACGTTGCTGACAACGCCCTCTCGCGGGCGAAAGCTCTTCGAGATGCCGTCGGCCAACTCTTTCGAGGGAGCGGCGTTCCCTAAAAATGCCAGCCTGCTCAGCCATGAAGACGCCTCATAAAACTTCTCGCTCCGAACACACCATGTCAATCGGATGTTTCGGAGCAGGGAGGGTTCTCCAACGATGCGAGTGGTCATCCAACGAGTTCTTCGCGCGTCGGTTCGCGTCGCGGATCAGGTGGTCGGCAACATCGATCAGGGGTTGCTGGTTCTGGTCGGCATGCAAGCGGGCGATTCCATCAGCGACGTCGCGTACCTCGTCGACAAGATTCTTGACCTGCGGATTTTCGCCGACGAGGCGGGCAAGATGAATCGTTCTGTCCGGGATGTGAATGGCGGCATTCTGATCGTCAGCCAATTCACGCTCTACGGCGATTGCCGAAAAGGTCGCCGACCTAGTTTCGTCGGAGCCGCACCGCCCGAATTGGCTCAAGGACTTTACAATGACTTTGTCGAACGAACCCGTCTGACCGGCGTCTTCACTCAAAGCGGAATCTTCGCTGCCGACATGGCGGTCGAACTCATCAATGACGGCCCGGTGACATTCATCATCGATAGCCCGGCCAAGGTAATTGCCTGATTGTCTCGGCCACCCGCCGTCGTGGTTCCTCGCTCGCTTGTCTCTTTCGAGAACGTATCCCGGTAAAATGGGTTATAAATAGCCTCGTTCCTCGACGAACGAGACGTTTCCTTTCGTTCGTAAGGACGCCAAGGGAACCGCACGCTTTCCATCACGGCGAAAAAGGACCGAACCGATGTTGCCTAAGTTTTTGGGCTCGCTCCGCTTTCGTATCGTGGCTTACTCCCTGCTCGCGTTCACGCTGGTGCTGGTGATCCTTTCGTTCTACATCTTCACCGCGTATGAGCGGTACTTGCGAGAAGAGTTCGAGGACCGCCTTCGCGAGTCGGCGCGGATCATCTCCGAATCGATCGCCATTGCCGCCGACGCGACCGTGACGCCGGTCCCACAAGTCAGTCCCTATCGTTTCCCGAACTACTACTTCTTGATTCGAGCCTCCGATGGCCGAATCCTTGAGAAGTCGAACAATCTCGGGAAGAACGAACTTCCGTTTTCGCCTCTCGCTCAATCGTCGAAGCCGAGCGATACGCCGATCTTGGAAACAACATCCGCCGAGGTTCCCACGAACAAGAGTTTGCGACTTCGGCTCCTCACGCTGTACTTTCATGGCGAGAACACGGCCCCGTACTTCTTGCAAGTCGCCTCGAGTTTCGAACAGATAGAACGCAACATTTCAGAACTTCGGCGAACCGTTCTGGTGGCGTGTTTGGTGGGGTTGATCGTCGCGGGGCTATCCGCGTTTCTGGTGGCTTGGCGATCACTACGATCGATCAGCCAGATCGCTCGACAAGCGAAAGATCTAGGTGCGGACAAGCTCGATCGGCGAATCGCCACACCCAACAGCGAAGATGAAGTTGCCGATCTGGTTAAAGTGATCAACGGCATGCTTGATCGACTGGAGAAAGCGTTCAATGCTCAACAGAGATTCATTGCCGACGTTTCGCATGAATTCCGAACGCCCCTCTCAGTCCTGCTGGGCCAAGCACAGGTTCTCATTCAGCAGGAACGACCCGTCGGAATGTATCAGGACTTCATCGGCCGGGTTCAAGACGAGATGCGACAGCTTGCCGAACTGGTCACGAGTTTGCTGACGCTCGAAAGGGCGCACGCGGGATTTCCGATCCCCGGAACCAAGCACGTTTCTGTTTGTGATTTCGTGGTTGAAGCGGTCGAACGATGCAAGCCGCTCGCGATCGAACGAAAAGTTCGGCTGGTACCAGCCCTTCCCGATCCGGACTCGGACGGCATCGACGATATGGACGACCCGACGGTCGAGGGGGATGCGGAGTTGCTTCGCACCATGCTTTCCAACATCGTGCGTAACGCGATCCGATTTTCACCTGCGCAACAATCGGTCGATGTTCGCATTCAAGTCAGCCCGACCAACGCCACCATTACGGTTGCCGACCGCGGGCCTGGCATCCCCAGCGAACACATCACCGGTCTGTTTGAACGCTTCTACCAGGCACAAAAACCCGAGGGAGGAAAGAGTGGTACGGGGCTCGGACTAGCGATCGCCAAAGCCGTCGTCGAGATTCAACACGGGACCATTGCCGCCAGAAACAGGGACGGCGGAGGAAGCGAATTCATCGTGATGCTCCCACTCTCTTTCCCGCCCCACTGATTCCAGCGATTTCTGCATGGGATGATCGCTCAGTGTTCAATTTGCCACCACTCGGTGGGCGAGGCTTCGTACTTCGACCAGCGATCGTCCAGATCAACCTCTTCATGATCGATGCCGAAAAGCTTCATTTGCTCGGTGACGAGAGAAACCACCTCTTCCTCACAAAGATACTGACGCGATTGCTTGTTCCCTTTCGATTCGAATTCGATCGTCTCTGCATAGACCTTTTCGAATTCGTCGGGGAATTCGCGAAGCATTTTCGTCCAAAACTCGCTTAGCCGAGCGGCAAAGGGAGCCTCCGCCTCGCCCGATTCCGACACCGCCGTCAAACAGATGTAATCATCTTCCACGCTGATCGCTCCCGCGAAGATAAACACGACATTCCCAAACCCTCGACCCCTGCAATATAGCCGAATGGTCGGGGAACGTAGCCCGGTACAATACCAGGATGAGCCAACTTCTATCGAACATGTCGATTCGAACACTGTTGGGGATCGCCATTCGCATGGCGGTGCTGGTCCCTATTCTGGTGGCGGGCTTCGGGCTGCTGTTTCTCTTGCAGCTCGGTCAACAGATTCGCAACGGCGGAACCGTTCTTCCTGGGGAAATCCGCTTCTATCACTTGATCGCCCTGGCGGCGGTCGTGACGGCGCCTGTTATCATCGTCGTCGCCATCGGCGAAGGGTCGGCAGCCTTGCTCTATGGAATGACTCGTTCAGTCCATGCGGTGATTCTCGGCGTTCCGCTGACGATGGGCTTTTTGGGATCGATCTTAGCAATGGCGGTCTTTAACGATCCCGAAATCCCCGACAGCGTCACCGATCGACTCTTTACGCTGGGGGGGATGCTCCTCTTTTTTCTCGGCGGAAGCCTGCAAGTTTGGGCTTGGCAACAGTGGACACAAAGGCCGGTCCCTTCAACACCGATCACCTGGTATGCCGTCGCACTGGTCATCACGGCCGGATTTTTAGGGACGATGATCGCATGGCGCGCCCCGAGTCCCTACGTCCGCGCGATCGATCAGTACTACCAAAACAACTGGCAAGGCAAACATGCGCCAGCCCTGACGCCATCCACACTTTCGAACGATGTGCCAATCTTTTGACAGAAACATCGAAGACATTTCTCCTCCTCTCCATCTGATCGTAGATCGCTTCGACGAGGTCCGATTTTGACGAGAATGTCGGATAGGCCGTTTGCACAGGTCGATTCCGTGGCCTACCTTTCCGTGACGGATCGTGCACCTCCTCGGCAACGCCTGCGCAGGAGAGAGCGCGATGATTCGCTCCGATGCAAGCACCGATGCGACCAGTGCGACGAACTCGCTTGCGATAGTGAACTCGGCCAAACCAAAGCCGAGCCGCCCCCCTCGCGAGCAAACATCTTCTTTCGATCAACAGAAGACATCTCGTTCGCCATCCGAAGAACGTCCATCCGCCGCGACTCCTTCGGACGCCAACGACGTTTCTTCTGCCGCTTTCGACCCCTTAGTCGAGCAGTCCGACCGCGCGAAGCGCCTTCGAGAACTCGCCCTGTCCATGGACCGAACGCTTCAACGAATCAGCCAGTTCTTCAAGCCCGAAGACTTGCGTCGACCACCGGGCCCACCTGAAATCCAGCGCCGCATCGCCGACATCGAAACCAACTCAACAAAGCCAGCATCACCTAACGACCCGACAGAAAAAATCGGCAACGCGAAGGAATCAATCAACAGAGAAGTAAAGCCCGAGGTAAGTTCGATTCTCGATGTCATGATTTGAACAACGTTTCGCCCCGGTGGGTTGATGCTCGACGAGCGATTCTTCTTCCGGTCTTCGGCTCCTTCCTGAGATGATGACGCAGAGAATAGATTTCGCGGATCGCGTTGCCGGCTGATTTCGCGTGGCAAACCTCAACCCGTAAACATCCATAGATTAACTTTCGCGCCTGTCATCACAGAGGATTCTTCCGATGAGCCAAGTCCCCCTCGCCAATTGGAACGGCAAGCTGGCACCACTTGATCAGATCAACGTGCCCGTCCTTGATCGGGGCTTTCTTTTCGGCGACGGCGTCTATGAGGCGATGCGAATCTATGCGGGCCAAGTCTTCCTCCTTGACGAACATTGGGCTCGACTGGCCCGCAGCCTCCGCGAGCTTTCCCTTGAGGCCGATCTCGACCGTCTCCGCAGGCGATTAACCGACACACTTGTCCATAGCGGTGTCCAAGATGGCTTGATCTATCTGCAGATCACCCGTGGAGCGGGGCCGCGACGAACACACGCGTTTCCTCGGCCTGCGGGACCGCCGAACGAATTGATTTGGATCGAGGGTTATGCGTCGGCAGATCCGATGGCCGAGAATCGCGAGCGAGGTGTCGAGGCTGTCACCTTTCCCGATTGGCGATGGGGTAGGCGTGATATCAAATCGATTAATCTGCTCGCCAACTGCTTGGCGGCCGAGCATGCGAAGAAGGCAGGGGCATTCGAGGCGATCTTGATCGACCCGACAGGACACTTCACCGAAGGCTCGCACACCAGTCTCTTTGGCATCAGAGATGGGGTTCTTTTCACCTATCCGTCCGGGCCAGAGATTCTTCCAGGCTGCACGCGAGCGTTTCTGTTGCGACTCGCGGGTCAGATCGGTTTGACGGTCGAGACGACTCCGCTTTCGGAGAACGATCTCCCCAATATCGACGAACTCTTTCTTACCGGGACCACCAGTGAAGTGATTGGTATTGTGAAGGTCGATGGCAAGCTGATCAGTACTGGCCGGGTCGGCCCCATCACGCGTAGACTTTCCGATGCATACCACCAAGAAGTTCGCCGTTGGTTGACGACTTGCTCGACAATGACATGATGATGTCAACTTCGAGGAGGTATGTCGTCTTGAGTCGCGATGTTGCGTGCCATGTGCTGCATTTTCGCTCTGCCGTCGACGATACCGATCAACCAGTCGTTTTTTCCATGCCAACTCTGGAGAATCCGTCCTCTTCGGTCGCCTGCATCATTCTTTCGCACGATACGCTCGACCCGCCGACGCGCGAGCGATTCATCGACGTCGCCGTCCGTGAGGCCCATCGTTGGTTGCCCTCGCTGACGTCATCCAATGAGCCCGTGATCCTTTTGCAGCCAATGTCACGAGGAAATGCCGAGGGCATCGGCTTGGCGGGGCGAGATCTTCTCGAAGCCATCCATGCCGTCCAAGAAGATCGGCAGGTGACCCTCTCGCCGATCTACTTGGCTGGTGTGGGGGCCGGCGCGACACGATCGCTTCAGTGGGCGACCCTTTGGCCAAGCCGATGGAGCGGGGTCGCGCTCGCGGGCGCTTTCTGGGATGAGCGACTTGACCCCGCCGGCGATTCACCCCCCGCATGGGAAGAGCCCGCTCGCGAATCGATTCGGCCTGCGGAACTTGCCTCGAATCTGTCGGGCCTTCGACTTTTGATCGAGCACCCTTGGTGGTTCGACGGCATCGGGGGAACGTCCTCTGCCCGGCAATTCAACGCCATGAAGTCCCAACTTTCCAAGCCTGGATTCGAGGTCTCTTCGCGTCAGCATGTTCCACTTCTACTAGGGGCAACCGATTGGCCCAGCCAGCCAAATGAATTGGTCGAGTGGTTTTTTCTGAAGCCCGCGGAGCCGACCCGATCCATGACGCTCACCGCGTACTCGACTCGCGTCTCGGGTCATGGCGTTCGCCTCTTGCAGGCCTCCGGTGCGGGGAAGCCCGCGACCATCAAGCGAACCGAGAAAGAGGATGTCCTGAGCATTCAGACAACGGGCAGCACGGATATTCTCGTGGAACCGACCGGGAATAAGCCGATTCGATTGGATCGTCGTCGCTACACGATCGGGCCCGCCGATGTGCGGACGATCGAGGGTCGATCGTGGATTCGTTTTCAGCACCGTGGTGATCGATGGCAAAAGATTTCCCCGCTTGAGCCTCTTCCTCAAGCCCACCGCGTCCATTCGATGATGGATCTTCGCTGGGATGGGGTGATTTTCGTCCCAGGGACACTCGGGGACGACCGCGAAAACCGAACGCTTCGACGGTTGGCCGAGTCGTTGGCGCGACGCTGGACGACCGGGGTCGATAGCCCCGCTCATGATGGTGTCCCTCATGACGCTACTGTTCGTTACGAAGTGATCAAGGATTCGGACCTGCTCGACGAACAAATGTCTCGTCGACACCTGATCCTTATTGGAACACCGAGGACCAATCTTCTTCTGGCGCGGTACCACGGTCGGCTTGCGTGCGAATGGCCAGCCCATGATGAGGATGACGAAGCCGTCGACCGATTCCGGTTTCGCGAGCATACCTACACGCTGCCCGACGCGGGGCTCGTCTTCCTGCAGAAGCATCCGGATCATCCTGGCCAAGCGATCGTCGTCATCACCGGCACCACGCTCGAGGCGATCGGCGTCGTCGATCGACTCCGCTTAACACTGCTGCCAAGCTATCTTCTTTGGGAAGGCCCGAAAGTGACGACCTATGGTCACTGGCCAGGGGGGCTATCGGCAGAGTGATCCTTTCGTGTCGTCTGCTTGGCGAACCAAGATGCGAGCTCTGATTCGAAGAAGCTGGCAAAGAGGTCGGCTCCCCGCTGGTTCCAGTGGGCATCTCCCTTCAGGAAGTATTCCCGCATTTGATCGACAGGAACGCTTTCGAAGGCGCGCGATCCATCAACGGCATCGGCATTTAACATCTCGGCAAAGCGCTGGGTCAGTATCGACACGCCTCGTGGTAGGGAAACCGCCGGACCTTGTTGGTGAGGCGACGGTATCTGCACGACCAGAATGGGGATACCTCGCGAGGAAAGGACTTGGCCGATCTCACGGATGCGGTCGACCATGTCGGTCGTGAACGATTCCCCTTTTGCATCGATCCCTTGAGGACGAAAATGCCCGATAATCGCTGCGAACAAAAGTGTCTGAATCAAATTCGAGCGGGTGAGTTCTGAATTCAAAGGTCGGCCTCGGGCCAAGCTTTCGTCCATCTCCTCCCGTGTCAAACCCTCGCTGTCGGGAAGATAAAAGGCATGCCGACGAGCTTGATCGAGTGTGGACGGGAGCTCGTCAGCGCGAACTCCTTTCACACGTCCGAACCAAGGGTGATGAATCGATCCTTTCACATCGTCGTGACGAATGAAGAGACCGCGAGAAAGATCATCGCAACAAACCGCCAGGACGCAGGCATCTAATTCATAGTTCTCTGGCCCGAGGATTTTGGTGATGATTCCCCACCAGTTCATGATCCCGCCGCCATCCACCGAGAAGTTCATCACGTCGATCGCTCGACCTCGCTGCGCGGCGATCTGCTGGCATCGCTGGGGCCAAGCGACGGGCATGTAAACGCCCGCCGACATCGAATCGCCGAGCACGGCCACGCGAGGACGACTGGAAACGCGTTTGGGATGAAAATCATGCGAGTCACGAAAGCCAAGATTGTTGCCCCGCACCGTGCCCAGCGATTGAGGCGAACCGTTAGGTTCAAAGACAGCCCACCGCATCGGCCCGGGTGAGAAGCGATAACCACTCGCGGGATCGAACGTGAAGCGTGCCTGATCCGTCACCCTTTCGATCTCTTGGGTCGCTTTCGGCAAGGAGAGACCCATGCTCGCGAGAACCGACCGAGCAACAACCTCCATCAGCAAAAGAGTGATGCTAGCCGTCAGAAATAGGGATCGAAACGGACGGGTTGGCAATCTATTGGGCATGCCTGTTTCTTCCCTCAAAACATCCGACCTCTCAAGTCTATCAAGCGAAGGATACCTGTTTCGATTGGTGACGCTTCATTCTATTCCGCTTTGGGTGATGATGAGGAAGGGCTGTCAAGCGACTCGCGAGGTGGCAGGGCCAATCCACCATCGACGGAATAGGTCGAGCCGTTGATGTATTCGGAATCAGGATGAACTAAGAACCGCACCACCCGAGCGATCTCATCCGGCCGAGCCAGTCGGCCAGCGGGAATTCGCTTGCCATGCTCGGCAAGTTCTTCCTCGGTGAAGTACCTTCTTTCGCCTGGCGTATCGGTCCAGCCAGGATGGACAATGTTGACGCGGATTCGCTGTTCGATCAGCTCCGCGGCGGCAGTCCTTGCCATCTGATCGACGGCAGCCTTGGCCATGTTGTAAGCCATACAATCAGGGACCGCTTCGAGCGCATGAGGCGAACCGATCACAATCGCATGGCCCGGCCAATTCCGATCAACCAATCGTGATGCAAACGAGCGAAGCGCATGAAACGCTCCCCACATCGTCACATCAACCGTCTTTCGGAAATCCTCGATGGCCTGGGCATAGAACGGCCCGCGCAGACTGAAGGCGGCGTTGGCTACCAAAAGATCGATCCGGCCGAACTGCTTGATGCTTTCGTCCATCAGCCGATCCGTCTCGGAGAGCTTCGTCACATCCGCAGAAATGAATCTCGCTTCGCCTCCGCGCGCGACGATCGCATCAACCACCGATGACGCGTCGGCGATATCACTCACGACAACACGTGCGCCAGCGTCGGCCAAGGCAAGAGCGATCGCCTTGCCGATCCCGCGTCCCGCGCCTGTCACCACGGCAGACTTGCCACTCAGTTCCAAAAGCTCTCTCCCCTGCTACCTTTCCCTAACCAGTCGTGGATGGCTGGGGTTGAACGGGATCGCGTCCGGTTATCTTAGCGAGCTCGGTTCGGACGACTTTCAAAAGAGAAAAGACAATCGCCCCGATCGCGGGCCCGACAAAGAGTCCCAATACGCCGATCGCTTGAAGTCCACCAAAGACACAGACAAGCACTAAGAGAGGATGCAGATTTCCCGAGTCCTTAATCACGAGGATCTTGACGACGTTATCGATCGACGAGACGGCAATGAAACCGAACGCCACCACGAGGATGGCGGCAACGATGTGATCATTGAAGTAGAGAACAATTGCCGTCGGAAGCCAAACGAACGACGCCCCCGCCAGCGGGATCAACCCCGCGACGGTCGTCAATCCGCCGAGCAAAAACAGCCACCGCCCCAGGCCCGCATGCGTGAAGAGCTCGATGATGCCCAGGCCAATCGTCATCGCAATCCCTTGAAAAATCGCCGCTAAGATCGTCCCCCAAATCGCCCCTCGGCAAACAGTCGAGAACTCGCGACGGATCACCCGGTCGTGCTCGACATCCAGCGGCGTCGTCTCTTCCCACGACTCGATAATGCGTTTCCCGTCGGCCAGAAAGAAAAAGAACGCGAACAGACCGATCGCGAGATGCAAGCCAGTCTCGACGATGCGCGCAAAGAGCCCTTGCCCCCAGCGAATCGCCAATCCCAGCATCGATTTGCCCATCTCTTCGACGCGAGCCCTAAGATCTTGCTCCGAGATCTGAAACCGCTCGTCCAGAATGGCCAATCGATCCCGAATGTCGCTGCTGTGGTCGCGAAGCCAACCTTGAACAAACGTGATCCCTTTCTCCAACTCTTGAAAGCCGAAAACGACACCCAACAACACCGGCGCAATCAACAGTAATGCGAAGACGACCGTGATTAATCCCGCCGCCAGGTACTCTCGGCCATGAAGGCGATCTCGCAATCGATCTTGCAGCGGAACAGCCACCAAGGCAACCGTGGCAGCGGCCAAAAGGGTCAACAGAAATGGCTGAACCAGCGTCAAGAAGACCCAGCCGACCGCTAACGTCACGGCCACCAGAATCAAGAATGGAATCACCAACCTAGGCCGCTCGGCAAGTCGTTGCGGCAACGCAAGTATTGAGTCTTTCGCCTGCTCAACCACGCTGGTCACGCTTTTCGTTGATACAGGTGTGTCGTCATTTGAACTCGAAGGGTATGGATCCGATGTCACGCAAGACTCCTCATCATCGCCCTATGGAAGCAACGCGATCCACGCAACGGAACATCTCGTCACCATCAATCCAGCATACCGATTCTCGTTCATGTCGACCGATTCCAGAGCCCCTGCCCTGGATGTCGGATGAAGAAGATCTCCTCCTCTTCAAGGACGTTAATCCCCTCTTGCAGTCGGTCCGGCGAGTACCGGGAGAGAGCCTGATTCAGATCGAGGTAGCCAAACCCGACCCCTTCGATCTCGTCGCGCGAGAGTCCTCCTGGAGCGTAAGTGATTCGGAATCTTCCCTCGGAGGAGCCATGAATCAAGTGGGCCGCCGCCGCCAGATTGTCGGCCAGCTCTGTTCCCCGCTCCACCGCGTCGACAGTTGCCTTCGTCCCGCGGTAGCCGAACGCGCGGATCAAATGATCGATCTGTTCATCTTCGCCGAAGGTTCGCACACCGGGGGCAAGGATAATCAGCTCGGCATCATCGGCCAGCGCCATTCGCGTGCGGTAGATCGCTTTGTTTCCTAACCAAGTCGAATGGTATTTCTCACCATCAAGCCAAACGACCGCTTTACGAATCCCCGACGGAACGCGTGTGATGTTGCACTCTTGACAAAGTCCCACGCCCGCACGAAAAGGGAGAACGCCGTCCCCCGCATAGAAACCCCGCGTGACGAGTTTGTCGTGCGAGCGAAAGCCTCGAACCGTCAAAACGTACGTGATGGGGAGATCTTGTCCGAACCGATTCATTCCCTCTTGCAACACCGCGCGAACGGGCGAGTCGGCCTGTCCCATGATCCTCTCCATCCCATAGACCGCGCCCAAGTAGTGGGACTTGTGGATGGTCTCTTTCCCCCCCACGCCGATGAGGATATTCTTTACATGATTGGCGACGCCAATTACTTCGTGAGGCACCAACTGACCGATGGAGATGATCCGATCCCATTCCCCTTCCACCAACATTCGATTCACTTCGATCGGCACGTCGTAGCAAACCGCGCCGCCGGAGACCTGTTCGACAAAGTCGGCATCGACTTCGCCCAATCGAACGAGATCCTCGCGCCAGCGGTGTTCGTAGAAGGCCTCGGCGGGAATGCCCGGAAACATTTTCGTTCGCTGCCGGGCGGGCAAAGGATCATGCGTCCCAAGTGCGGGAAGAACACTTACGAAGGCGGAGCCAGCCAGTTGGCGATAGAGTTCGACCGTGATGGGGCCGGCTCCGGAATCGATTCGAGTATAGTCCGGCGGAACCAGTAACACTCGCGAGAGGGGGCCGATTTCCCTCAGCAGTTGGCCCACAAGATCTCGCATCTGTTCATCGGAAATCTCCGTCGAGGAAGATCCTTCCGCAACGAGGAGAGCCTCTTTTGTCTCCGAACGGCTCGGCATCGGTGGCTCCAGAATATTTCTGACAAAATCCATCCCTTCCAAGAATCGCCGGACAGGGGATAATCGTCTAGGCCGATGCGGGAAGAGTTCGATAAATGTCGGCGAAGTCGCTTCGGTCGATCCCCCATCGGGCTCGACCGAGTGACAGCTGACATCATCAATGGGAACCAAACCCTGCGGTTTCCATGGCAAAAGGAAAGCGACGGGCAAGCGACCTTCGCCGACGAGCGAATATTTCGACTTCCTCCGGGAGCATGATTCATGAATCGGTACGGGCTTTGGATGATCGGGCTAGTGGGAACTCTGGGAGTCATGGGCATGACCAGCCTTTTCGCAGCAGATGCCGACCCGAATGAATCGCTTCGGCAAGCGACGGAGGCATTGGCTCTCCAGAACTACAATGAAGCCCGAGCACTCGCACAGAACGTGATCGATCAAAAGGCGACGGATGATCTGACCGACCGCGCCAGCGATGTCTTAGGCCAAGCCGAGGCGGGCCTAGGAAATCCTACCGCCGCTTTTGAACTGCTGCATGCTCTCGTTCAGCGCCGACCCGCTTATGCACAGAAAAAAGAGACGATGAATCGGCTGGCGTTGGCCGCTCGCAATGTCGCGCCCCCCGCGATCGCGATCAAGTATTTCGAACAGGCGATCGCTCTCCATCAAGCGGCCAATGACACGAAGTCTCAGATCGAACTCCTTTTCTCACTCGCGCAGTACTACCGTCACCAACAACATCTTCGCGACTCGGGCCGATCCGATTGGCAAGCGAATCAACTCGACGGCGCGCTTCGGGCGCTGACGACATTGGATCGTGTCTTAGCATCAAAGGCGAGCATGGATGACCAGGTCTTGGCCTTACGACAAAAGACAGAGATCGTCCTCCAGTCGGCCCAGCCGATGATCTCCATGCCGAAAGTCGCTCTGCCGGCGGATCTCCCTCTTCTGGAGGGAAGCGATAAGCCCTTCGATTTGGCGATCCGCTTTCAGCAGGAGATCGTCCAACGTTTTCCGGATCAACCGGTGGCGGCCGAGGCGATGATTCAAATCGCGCAGATTCAATCGAACTACAAGCAAGATTTCGTTGGCGCCGTCGCCACCGCGAAGGAGGTCATCGCTCGTTTCGGCCGGCTGAAGGATCCGGTACGCGATGCCGGCTTCATCATTGAATCCATCACGACGCCGCAGCTTTCGATCATGCCGACCGGACAAGCTCGGCCCGGAGAGAAGGTTAAGTTTCAGTGGAATGCCCGCAACATGGCCGTGATCGATTTGCAGGCATACCCACTGGATTTGATGGAGATTATGCGGAAAGAGAGCGACTCGCCGGACCTGGCCTCGGCCGTTCAACGAGCGAAGCCTAAAGGCGAACCGATCGCTCGCTGGTCGATCGAGACGGGTGATCTGGGGACGCATCAGCTTCTCTCCTCGAAAGAGAATGCTGCCGAGTCGCCGCTTCAAGAGAGTAACGCGTACCTCATCGTTGCCAAGGGCCGAGGAACCTCGACATCCGCTCAAGCAATCGCGGTGGTGAGTAGGCTCGCGATGGTGATGAAGACCGGTAAGACCAAGGCCAACTTCTATGTCGTCGACATCAATACCGGGAAGCCGATCCCTCAGACGGAACTTCTCGTTCGCCGATATCTTCGGACAGTCCAACGGCCGGCACTCCCGATCCCAGGCATGGGGCCGAATGTATCCAAGCAAGAGTTTGAGATCATCGAGCAGACGGTTCCCGATAGTGGCTTGGCCGAGATCAAGATCGGTGACAACCCGAAGAGCGACAATCGCGAATCGCATCAGATCCTCGGCATCGCGCGGGTGGGCAAAGACTATGCCGGCACGTTTAGTTCGAGTTGGTTTGGCTGGTGGGGTTGGAACAACGGGGCCTACGGATACGTCTACACCGATCGACCTGTCTATCGACCGCAGCAAGTCGTCAACTTCCGCATGATGCTTAGGCAATACATCGATGGAACCTTTTCGTTGGAAGCCAACCAAAAGGTGATGGTGTCGATCATTGATGCCAAGGGAGAATCGGTCTACTCCAAAGAACATCTCACGACGGATCAGGGAACGCTGAGCGGCTCGTTCACGCTAGGCGAAGAGCCGGCGCTTGGGACCTATTCTCTTCAGGTCGCCAACGCTCAGGGAGGTATCAATCTCAACCCCGGCACGCAATTTCGCGTCGAAGAGTATAAGAAGCCGGAATTCCAAGTGACGGTGGAAGCGGACAAGCCGTTCCACAAGCTTGGCGACAAGATGGCTGTGAAAGTTCACGGCGAGTTCTATTTCGGCGGACCGGTCGCGAGCGCGAAGGTGACCTACACTGTTCATCGAGAATCGATCCCTTGGTTCTATCCTTGGGTCGGTCCGTACGACTGGTTTTACCGAGACGGAGAGGGACATCACGGGCGCTTCTGGAACGTCCAGCCCCATCGACAAGATCTCATCACGCAGGGAGAGCTCACCACGGATGCCCTTGGGAATGCACTTATCAACATCGCGACAGAACCCTTTCCGAACGATCCTCTACTCGATGTCCAGTATCGCATCGATGTCAACATGGTCGATTCGAGTCGACGAGAGATTCGCGCGAGCCAAACCATCAAAGTCACCAAGCGTGCTTTCACCATCTCGATCGAGCCGATGAAGCAGATCTATCAGCCCGGCGACACCGTCAAGCTTCAGGTCAAAAGCCAAAACGCCAACAGTCAGCCAGTTTCGTTCAAAGGAACGCGAACAGTCTCGTTGGTCACTCAACGAGAGACACGGAACTCGGCCGGCCAGATCGACAAGAAAGAAGAGACTCGACCGATCGAGCAGAAGCCGATCGATATCGGAAACCGAGGAGAGGGAGAGTTCTCTTTCGTTGCCGATCAAGAGGGTCTCTTCAAGATTGTTGTCGAATCGCCGGACCCGTTCACGGACGGTGAGACGATCGTCGGAACCACGTACGTCTGGGTGGCCAAGGCCGGCGGAGCATTCGCCCACTATGCCAATCGCGATATTGAAATTGTTCTTGAACAAGATACCTACCGAGCCGGTGAGTCCGCGAAAATCCTTCTCAACTGTCGGCAACCGGGCTCTTATGTTCTTCTCACCGCCGACGGCGATGACATCTATCGATCGCAAGTGATCTATGTCGAGGGAACTCAAGCGGTCGTTGATTGGAAGATCGAGCGGACTTTCCGGCCATCCGTACGAATTCATGCCACGACCATTTCAAGCAACAAGATCTTTCAAGACTCGACGACCATGCGCGTTCCGCCGGTCGAGCAGTTCTTAACCGTCAAGATCCGAGCACCTAAGGAAGAGTTCCGGCCGCGTGAAGAAGCGACGATTGATGTGGAGGTGCTTGATCATGAGGGGAAGCCCGCCACCGATGTCGAACTTTCGCTGGGGGGATTCGATGCGAGTATCCTTTACATTCAACCAGAGATGCGTGGCGACATTCGGCAATACTTCCATGGTCGCCAACGACCGGTGACTGTGAACGACACCAGCTCGTTCATCTTCTGGCCCAATCAGAGTCTGTTTCCTCAGAGTCGGCGTCGCTTCGCGGCCGGCGGCGGATTCGGTGGCGGCGGCATGCCGATGATGGCGGATGGCTCGATGCCCATGCCCATGAGCGCCCCGATGTCGAAAGCGATGCCTCGCAAAGAAGCGGCCAACGTTGCCGAGGCGAAGGACGAGTTTGCCACGACGGACACTCGGACCGACTTTCGCGACAGTCTTTTCTGGGCTGCCCACTTGAAGACCGACACGGCCGGCAGAGCGAGCGCAACGATCAAGTTTCCCGATAGCTTGACCCTTTGGCGACTGACCGCGATCGGCGGCGACAAAGAGACCCGCGTCGGCGAAGTCATCCACGAAGTCCGCACGAAGAAGAATATCCTCGTTCGTCTCGAGATGCCTCGCTTCTTAGTGCAGTACGACAAGTTCGTCGCGAGCGCGATCGCCCACAACTACTTTGCCGAGCCCAGAAAAGTTCGGATCGACCTGACCCAGACCAAGGGACTCGATCTGCTTGCGGTCAATGCCACCACCTGGGCAACCGGCGAAGCCGTCCGTCCTATCGCCGGTGAAACCGCCTTTGTCGATGTCGAGATCCCAGCGGTGGGAGAGAAGAGGATCGATTTTGTTCTGACGTCGTCGCAGCCTGGAACTGTGTCGGTCACCGCTCGGGCACTCTCGACCGGAGAGTCCGATGCCATGACCCTACAGATTCCCTGTTACGAATATGGTGCGGAGAAACTGCTCGCGGAGAGCGGCATCATTTTCGGCAACAACTCTGTTCGACAGTCGATTGCCCGGCTGACCATTCCCAAGGAGATCCGCCGAGGCTCGGCATCGCTGACCGTTCGATTTTCGCCGACGGCGGCGGCGGTGATGCTCGAATCGTTGCCGTACTTGGCGCAGTATCCCTACGGCTGCGTCGAGCAGACGATGAGCCGATTTCTCCCGACGGTTCTCACGGCGCGGACGCTCGAGGAACTCGATCTGAAGCCGAGCGATCTGGCAAAACTACCCACCAATGATGCCGTCAAGCAACGGCTTCAAAAGTGGCATAGCAACCCGGTATTCGATGATGCCGAGCTCTCGCGAATGATCCGCGCGGGGGTTGCTCGCCTAGCCGACTTTCAGCATGAGGATGGTGGTTGGGGTTGGTGGAAACAAGATGATTCGAATCCATACATGACCGCCTACGTCGTGTCGGGGCTACATCTGGCGCGCGAGGCGAAAGTGGCGTTGCCCAACGGCATGTTGGATCGAGGCGTCGAATTTCTGGCCGGTCGAGCGGCTCAGATCGAACCGATCCGTCAGTATCCTTGGATGCAGGGAGAAGATTTTTCGCTTCGCGCGTACATGCATTACGCCATCGGTCAGGCCAACCCCAGCCGACTTCGCTCGCCGGAACTTCACGCATCGCTGAAGAAACTCTTCTCGAAGCGAGATAGCTTGTCCGATTATGCCCGAGCACTCTTAGCGGTGGCCCTGGCGGATGCGGACCTTCGCGAAGAGTCGCAAATCGTTCTGTCGAACGTCAAAGATCGCGTGATCCTCTCGAAAGAAACCAATACCGCCAGTTGGGGTAAATCGGCCGGGTACTACTATTGGCACGAAGCTGGGACCGAAGCGACCAGCTACAGCTTGAAGGCGCTATTGCGATTGGAACCGACTTCACCACTGATTCCGCAAGCCGTTCAATGGCTGGTCCGTCAACGCCAAGGGACGCGTTGGTTCAACACCAAGGATACCGCGATCGCCTGCTATGCCTTGGCGGACTATCTCCGTGCGACGGGCGAACTCAATCCCGATCTCACCATCATCGTCGATATCGACGGGAAGGAAGTGCGTCGTTCCCGTGTCACGCGAGAGAATCTCTTTACGTTCGACGACGAGCTTCGAATAGTGGCCGAAGAGCTTGGGACCGGAACGAAGGAGATCTCGATTCGAACAGAGGGAAAGGGAAATTGTTACTGGGGGGCGTACGCCACGTTCTTTAGCCAAGAGAGCGAGATCACATCAGCGGGCCATGAAATCTACGTGACACGAAAGTACGAAAAGTTGACGCCGAGAAAGGTAATGAAGACCCGGACCGTCTTCGATGCCAACGAAGGCAAACAGAAAGAGGAACGTTACGAAGCGATCGAGTACGACCGCGCCCCGGTTTCTAAGGGTGATTCGCTGCAGAGCGGCGATCTGGTGGAAGTAACGCTCGATATTGATGCTCGCAATAACTTCGAATACGTTCTTTTTGAAGATCCCAAGCCGGCCGGCTGCGAGCCGACCGAGTTGCAGAGCGGCTACCGTTGGGGCAACGGGATGGGGTCTCACACTGAGCTTCGCGACGAAAAGGTGGCCTTCTTCGCCAGTTACCTGCCTCAAGGGAAGCACGCGATCTCTTATCAGCTCCGGGCGGAGATTCCGGGTGAATTCAGCGCCTTGCCTGCTTTCGGGGAGTGCATGTATACCCCTTTTGTCCGTGGAAACTCCGCCTCTCAAAGGATTCGCATTGTCGACAAGCAGTAACAGTCGCAGGAGCCTACAATCGGGCATATTGGGTTCGAGGCTCTGTTCGCATGACAAGGAATTCAGCCATGGGCGATTGGATCGAAGTGGGTCAGAAGGCGCCGGCGTTCACGCTGAAGAATGCAGAGGGCAAGACGGTCAAGCTTTCAGACTTCAAGGGGAAGCCGATCGTTCTGTACTTTTATCCGAAGGATGACACGCCCGGCTGTACTAAAGAAGCGTGCGCGTTTCGCGACGCCAACGACGATCTGGCCGAGCATGGCGCCGTGGTGCTTGGCGTCAGTCCAGACGATGTCGCCAGCCACGCCAAATTCCGCGACAAATTCAAACTGAACTTCCCGCTCCTCGCCGACACCGATCATGCCCTGGCCGAGAAGTATGGCGTTTGGCGAGAAAAGAACATGTACGGCAAAAAATCGATGGGGATTCAGCGATCCACCTATCTGATCGATCCGGCCGGCAAAGTGGCCAAGGTTTGGCAGCGAGTCAAACCTGAAGAGCACGCTCAGCAAGTTCTCGATGCCTTGGCTGAATTGGAGTAGTCAGCAACGCCTTCAAGGCGAAAGGCCGTCTGCCGATCGCCGAGGGCTCGGTCGGTACAGGAGTCGATCATGGCTAGTCCTTATGAATTCATTGAAACGCATCGCGAGCGATTCGAAGATGAGTTGAAATCGTTTCTTCGAATCAAGAGCGTGAGTGCCGACAGCACGTGTAAACCCGCGATCGAAGAAGCATGTCAGTTCGTCGCCCGAAAAATGAGATCGGCCGGCCTCGCGACGGAAATCATCCCGACCGTCGGCAACCCGCTCGTTTACGGTGAATCATTGCTGGCGCCCGGCCAGCCGACGATCTTGGTTTATGGCCACTACGACGTGCAACCGTCTGATCCTGACGACAAGTGGGAGAGCCCGGCCTTCGAGCCGACTGTTCGTGGCGGTAATATTTACGCCCGGGGCGCGACCGACGATAAAGGCCAAATGTACCTTCACCTCAACGCGATCGAAGCTTGGATGAAGACCGTGGGCAAGCTTCCGATCAATGTCAAGGTGATCATCGAAGGGGAAGAAGAAGTCGGCAGTTCTGGCATCGGCGATGCCTTGTCTACATTGAAGGATCGTCTGTCGTGCGATGCCGTCGTCATCAGCGATAGTTCGATGTATGCCCCGGATCAGCCCGCCATCACTTATGGTCTCAAAGGGATTTGTTATTTCGAAATCTACCTGGATGGCCCTAAACGAGACTTGCACAGCGGGACGTTTGGTGGATCGGTCAAGAATCCAATCAATGCTCTGACCGAGATGTTGGCACAATTGGTCGATCCCGATGGCCGAGTTCGTGTTCCCGGATTTTACGACGATGTCTTGCCCTTGAGCGAAGCGGAACGAACGTCCATTGCTCGGCTCCCTTTTTCCGACGAAGAGTATAGGAGCGAGATGGGAGTGGATGATCTCTTCGGCGAGAAGGGTTACTCGACGCTCGAGCGACGCTGGGCTCGCCCTACGTGCGACATCAACGGCATCTGGGGTGGCTATCAAGGAGAAGGGGCCAAGACGGTTCTGCCCGCGAAAGCCGGTGCAAAGTTTAGCTTTCGGTTGGTTCCGAACCAAGAGCCGAGCAAGATTGAGTCGGCACTGAAAGCTTACCTTGAAGAGATCAAGCCGAAGGGCATCTCGATCGCGATCAAACACCACCACGGAGCCGCCGCCGTTGTGGTACCGCTCGAGAGTCCCACCGTCCGGGCTGCCTCTCGGGCCCTTCAAAAGGCGTATGGCAAAAAGCCCTTCTACATCCGCGAAGGGGGGAGCATTCCTATTTGCAGTTCATTCAAAGAAGTGCTTGGCGTCGATAGTCTGTTGCTTGGCTTTGGTCTCAACGATGACAACACTCATTCGCCGAACGAAAAGTTTTGTTTGAAGGATTACCACCGAGGCGCCCTGGCAATCGCCTATCTCTTCGAAGAACTTGCCAATAAAGGAGACGGATGAGTCCCTCATTCGGGCGATGGAACATTGTTATCGAGGACTTCGTTCTGATTCAGAAAGTCTTGCTGAAGACTCAATGGCGGCGGAGCGGCTTCAAACACCTCTCCTCGTTTATTTCCTTCAATCGGGATCGATGTCTTGAAACGTGGTCGACCGCCGACCATGTCGACGAAACGATTCATCGCCCGGCGAACAGGGCCCGGCGAAGGAGGTTTGATTCCCATCGGCTCGGTCGTTGCAACGGGCTCGGCCATCTGACGGGCAGAAATCTTACCTTCGACGTTCGTTCGTTTCTCGGGCCAAGTTGATCGCGAAGAATCCTTTGATTCGGCAACAGACTCGTCGTCGGCCGCTGGGTCGCTCATCTTCTCGACGGGAGGAGCGGGCGAATCATCCGCCGCCGCCATGCCGGCCGACATTCCCGGCATCTCGTCGCCGGGCAACATGCCGGGCCGCTCGGGCCGACCTGTTCGCCTGACGTACCGCTTCGACTCGGTAATGCGACGCCCCTGGGCGAAGGAACCGTCATCGGGCTCGGCCTTCGCTGCGAGTTCTTCACCTTCCTGCGCATCGAGCGGAATCTCATTTCCCGACCATCGATGCGCGACTTCGTGAACCCACTCTTGAAGCTGAATGTAGGTGGGATCTTGCACTCCACCCAGCGGCGCCAGCGACGACGATCCATGCCTTTCGAGCGACTTGTAAAGGATCGGGCTTCGCTGCGGGTCGCTGTAGTCAATCGAATCAATCAACGACCTCAGATTGCGCGCGGTCAGTCCGATATCCGTCCCGGTGCTGTTCGTTCGGCTATAGATGCGAAAGACTCCTTCGTGGCGAGAGCCATGACATGCCGAGCTGCCGCAACTCTGCCGGAGCATCGGCTCCATTCGCTTGTATTCGTCGAAGAGATCCTGCCCGTAGGCCGACTTGAAATGCCCCACCACGCGAGCCGGGTCCGGTTGACGAAGTCGAGCGCGGGTTGTGTTTGTTCCCGAGGCGGGACGATCGTGGGCCACTTTCGGCTCAGGCTTGCAGAGCTTCATCACTCGCCGTGCCGTGTCGTTCGATGGATCCAACGACAGAATCAATTGGCACTCGGCGACCGCAAAATCGACGAGCCCTTGCTCAAAGCACCATCGAGCAAAATCAGCTCGCATGGGGACATCGTTGACAGGGATCCTCTGCGATCGATAGCGATAAATCTCTTCAAGCGAGTCGGCCACCACCTGTGTTCGCCATTTCGGTACGACGACGCGGGCGCCGCGCCTCTCGACCAGATAATCCTCACCCTTCTCGGTAACTCGGCCCGACGAGATCCGATTATTGTCGAGCAGAATGTACTGTTCGCCCCCCTCCGTCGGGGACGCCGACGACGGAGCCGACGACGAATCGGTCGGTTCTCCCGACAGCCCGACCAGAAGAAGAATGATGGCCGGTTGCATGGGAAGGGTCCTTTTTCGGGCCGCTCTTACGTGATTGGAACACCAACGCAGGCCCATACTCGTTCTTGACGTTTCAAACAAGATGATCCGTGCAAAGCTTCGTCGGGGAAAATGGGCTACTTAGCGCAAGAGGGCAACGCAGATGCTTTCGATTCGTCCGGAAGAGCGGGGAAGCCTATATCAAGATGTATCCGCTTGCTTGTCCCCGAAGGTCTTAACACGGAGTATTCGCGCAGTGAACAAACCTTCCCTTCACGGTCGTCTTATGGTGTTGGCACTCGTTCTACTTCTTGGAACGGAGATGATCCGCGGGGAGTCGGCCGGCCCGTTGACGCTTGAATCCCTGGTCGTGACGCCGCACGTGCTGGCACCGCGCATGAAGTACAGCAGGCCTGTTCCGACCGATCTGGGGACGCGGATTGATTTAGTGGTGCAGGCGCACGCGGGAAGTCCCGTTCAAATCCAATCGGTCAAAATCGATGGAGCCGACCCCGAAGCCCTTCGACAAAAAGGGACTATCGCGTGGCACAGTTTCAAGGGATTGTCAGATCAGCCGTCGATGCCTGCCAACGCGCGTCGGCATTTCGCATGGAATGGTCGCCGAGGCGACTGGGGGATCGGCACCGAGCATCTCATCGAAATCCAAACGAATGCTGGGCCCGCAACGATCCCTCTGCGGATCGAGCAGCCTGATCTCTGGATCTCGGCCATCACGTATCTCAGCAGCGAAGATCGCGTCTTTCCCAATCGAGGCATTGTTCACCTGGCGAATGCATCGAAAAGCGACTGGAAGGTAAGCGGTGTTCGTCTCTTCACGCCGGCCGATCCGTCGCAGTGGATGGTCTTCGATCGACTGCATCCGATATTCACATGGAAGACGCCGTCGGCAGAGAATGCACTGCTGGCCAACGATCGATTGGTCATTGACTTTCAAGCGGAAACGCTTCCCCTCACCTATGGATTGATTGCGGTCGACCTTGCTGGTGCGGATGGAAAGACTCGCACCGTCTGGGGCCGGACTCGCATCAAACGCGAGGCATTCGACATCAGCGGGGGATGGGTTGTTTCAGGATCGGCCTTCGGCCTTTCCGTGACGTACGAACCCTTTTTGAAGATGCTTAAGCGAATTCATGTGAATACCGCTCATTACCAGGGGACGCCTGGCTACTCGGATCAAACCGGGCCCGATGGCCTTTTCACGCGTTATCCTCTGAAATACTTTCACAACTTGAGACCGATCGAGGAATACGATCGAGAGGATCTTCTCCCTCGCGTGCATGCCGCCGAGTGGCTGGGCGAACCGCAGTATCCCAATCCCGAAGACAACGAGTCCCCTCAAAAGGTCTACGACGAATCGGCCAACTACTCGAAGAGCCGATTGCCGACGTCGGTCACACTGAGCGATGAATCCACTTGGCGATACTACGCCGGCCTGACCGATTTCCCCCATTACGATGCATACCGCGTCGTCGCGCCGCACGTTGATTCGTGGCCTAAGTACGAGCGGTTTCGGAACAAGCCGATCTATTGGGGTTCGCCTCTTGAGACGATCGGCGACATGACCCGGAGTCTTCGCGAGTTGAGCCGACCCGCGCCGACGGCGTACTGGGCTCAGGGGCCCGCCGATGGCTGGAAGGGGTTTGATGGGCGACGCCGGCGTGGACCGACGCCCGGCGAGCTTCGATCACAAGCGTATCATGCCCTTGCGAACCGAATTACCTCGCTCTACTGGTTCAATCTCAGCCCCCGATCGCTTATCAAGTTCCGCGACACGCTGGACGAACTGGGCCGGGTCGGCCGCGAGATCCGCATGCTCGACCATTTCTATCTGGAAGGTGACGCTATCGACTACCACGTTCAGCCTTCTCCCGGTGCTCTTGGTTGGGATGTTTCGACGATCGCATCACCTCGTGGGGCTCTTTTGTTTGGCCTGGATCTCGACTATGCCGTCGATACGAAGGAACGGGTTTTTGCTTTTCCGGAGCCACGGGCCGTCACGTTTGATTTCGTTCTCCCGGGCTACCTTCGGGGGAAAGACCTTGATGTTTGGCGAGTGGATGCCGACGGCGCGCACGATATCGAACACGAGAATACCGACACTGGTGTTCGAATCCGCGATGTTCGCAGCAACGTCGGCATTTACGTGGCGACGCCCGACCGAAACCTTCGGGCCGAGACCGCCCAACGACAGCAGCAATTGGTGCAGATGGAAGAATCACTGAAGTTTGATCCTGCCCGAAACGATCAGGATTTCGACCTATTAGCCCGAATGATCATCAAAGAGTAACTAACTAGGCGGGGCTTTGATCATTTTGATTCGTCGTGTTGGTAGCGGACGTGCTAGGGTTAAGGCAGAACAGCTTTAGCACGTCGAGATCAGAACACATGAGCCTTTCGTCGTCGACCTCTGAGTCGGTCCGTTTGTCGACATCGCCGGTGGGGCCGGAAACGATCGCCACCGCTGTGGACAATCTCTTGTCGCAGCTGCCGACCGCAGGGATGGAGCTTCGGACAGAGGATCGTCACGCGTACTCGCGGCAGGTTCAAGTCACCAAAGACAACAAGACCGAACTCTGTGCGGGCAAAGATCTCTCCCATGGCGGGGTGGGATTTCTGCATACTCGCCCGATTCTTGGAAACGTGATCGTCGGGCTCACCAGCCCCAATGGAGACTTTTATCGCTTTCTCGCCGAGGTCGTTCGAGCTCGGCAAGTCGGTCGCTTTTACGAGATCGGCGCTCGCTTCCTCGAACGAATCAGTTAACGCCGACCAGGTCATCCGCAAGAAAACCCAAAGCCCTCCCACCTCGTTAAAGAATGGAAGGGCTTTGAGACTTCCGTGTTCCCGACAAGGCCCGTTCGAGGCCCTGTAGCACCATGATGACTCTAGCTGCAGCCGGTCGTCTCGCCGCAACTCAGGCACTTAAGGCATGTCCCATTGCGGACCAACGTGTAGGCTCCACACATCTGGTTATTGCAAGGCTCTGCCTCAAATCCCTTCAGTCGAGCTGCTCGAATCAATTCAGCCCGCTCATTGGTTTTGAATTTCTTCGAGACGGTCACCTTGAGGTCATTCTCGTCGAGATCCATCGTCGCCATGTTCGAAGCACCGTTCGCCGTAGAACTCTTCGGTTTGCCGTTGGTGTGGCCATGATGATGCCCGTTGGCCGACACCGAACTCTTCGAGGCATGGCCATTGGTCTCCGGAGTCGCCGGACGCGTCGGCTTTGTTACCTTCTCGTCTGAACCATTGGCACCATTGGTACCGTTAGGCTTCCCATAAGAAAGGCGAACATGTTCTGATCGAGGATGACGAGCCGTGCTCGGCCCCCGTTGATCCAACGGAAGATCCCCCTTGTTCGGGTTCACCATCGTCTGGCTGACAACCTCTTCCTGCTCGTATTCGACTTCATCTTCCTCGGACTGATGCAATGCGTCGTTGCGAAGATCCTCTGGCTGCGCTTGCGCGAGGTCATGTCGACCAAGGTAAGTGATCGCGAGTTCTCGGAAGATGTAGTCGATCACCGACGTCGCCATCTTGATGTGCGGGTTGCCCGCAACCATGCCGTTGGGTTCAAAGCGCGTGAAGACGAATGCATCGACGAACTCTTCCAAAGGGACACCATGCTGTAAGCCAAGCGAAACCGCAATGGCGAAGCAATTCATCAAGCTGCGGAACGCGGCCCCTTCGCGGTGCATGTCGAGGAAGATCTCTCCTAACGAACCGTCGTCATACTCGCCGGTCCGGACGTAGATCTTATGTCCACCGAGCCGAGCCTTCTGTGTGTAGCCCGATCGACGGTCGGGAAGCCGACGCCGACGCGCGATGTAACGGTGAACAATACGCTCGGCCACCTGCACGGCGGTCTGCGGAATCGCCTTCTCCTCGGACGCTTCCTCTTCGTCCGAAAGGTCGCTGGCAGAGCTTAGAGGTTGGCTAAGCTTCGATCCATCGCGGTAGATCGCGATGGCTTTGATCATTAATCGCCAGGACTCCTCATACGCTTCCTTGACATCTTCAATCGTCGCTTCGTGCGGCATGTTGATCGTCTTGCTGATGGCGCCGCTGATGAACGGCTGGGCGGCCCCCATCATGTGCAAGTGCGACATCGTCGAAAGAAACCGGGTACCCTTCTTGCCACACCGATTGGCACAATCAAAGACTGCGTAGTGCTCCTCCTTCAAATGCGGAGCCCCTTCGACCGTCATCGTGCCACAGACATAATCGCTGGCCTGGGCAATCTGTTCGGAAGAAAAACCGAGCGCCCGCAGAAGGTCGAATGTCGGATCGAGCAGCTTCGATTCCGAAATGCCCAACTTTTCCATGCAGAATTCGCGGCCCACCACAAAGGCATTGAACGCGAAATGAAGCTCGAATGCCGAGGGAAGTGATGCTTCAATCCGCGAAAGCACCTCGTCGGTGAAGCCCTTGGCTCGCAGTGCCTCGGGATGAAGATGCGGGCAACCGACCAACGAGCCCGACCCCTTCGAGTACCGAACAATCTCCTCGACCTGTTCCGGCGTGTAGCCGAGATTCTCCAGAGCCGGCGGAATACTCTGGTTGATGATCTTGAAGTAACCGCCCCCCGCGAGCTTCTTGAACTTCACCAAGGCGAAGTCAGGCTCGATGCCGGTCGTGTCGCAATCCATCACCAGGCCAATCGTCCCAGTCGGCGCGAGGACCGTCACCTGAGCATTGCGGTAGCCGTACTTCTCGCCCCATTCCACCGCACGGTCGGCATCTTCGCGGGCTGCATGAAGGAGATAATCGGGACAAGCGTTCCTATCGATCGGCACGGGGGCAACCGTCAGTTGTTCGTATTCCGACGACGCCACCGCGTAAGCGGCTCGGCGGTGATTGCGAATCACACGCAACATCGCATCCCGATTGTCATCGAAGCGGGAAAAGGGACCAAGCTGCTTGGCCATCTCGGCACTGGTGGCGTACGCCCCCATGTGCATGATGCAAGTCAGCGACCCGCACCAAGCAAGAGCTTCCGGCGAATCATACGGGATGCCATTAACCATCAACAGCGTGCCGAGATTCGCGTAGCCCAAGCCGAGCGTGCGGTAGTCGTAAGACTTTTGCGCGATCGCTTTGCTCGGGAACTGCGCCATCGTGACCGAGATCTCGAGCACCATCGTCCAAATACGAACGGCATGACGATAGGAGAGAACATCGAATCGCTTCGACTCGTTGTCGAAGAACCGAACCAAGTTTAGCGACGCGAGATTGCATGCCGTATCGTCGATGAACATGTACTCGCTGCAGGGATTCGATGCGAGGATCGGCTCATCGTTGGAGCAGGTGTGCCATTCGTTGATCGTGTCATGAAACTGCAAGCCGGGATCAGCACAGGCCCAGGCGGCATTGGCGATATCGTCCCAAAGATCTTCCGATGCCAGGACCTTGAGAGGCTTGGGCTCGCGATTCTCTTTCTCGGCCTGTTCGAGTTCGGTTCGCCAATAGAGAGGCCAAGGAGATTTCTGCGAAACCGCTGTCATGAACCGATTGGGGATCCGAATGGAGTTGTTGGAGTTCTGACCCGAAACGGTCGCGTACGCCTTCGAGTTCCAGTCCGTGTCGTACTCTTCGAAGATGATCTCTCGCGCGCCTTGCTTGCCGAGCTGGAGAGTTCGTTCGATGTAGTTGCTGGGAATCTCTGCTTGGCGAGCATCCATGATCGCGCGTTTGAGCGAGGTGTTCTTCGAGGGTTCAAAGCGAATGGCCGGGTCGTTCGTCTGCCAAGCGGCCGACAAAATGCGATTGAGATGCTTTTTGCAAGACTTCGAACCTGCCACGAGGGCGGCGACCTTCCGTTCCTCGGCGACCTTCCAATTGACGTATTCTTCGATATCCGGATGATCGACCTCGAGCGTGACCATTTTGGCCGCCCGGCGGGTCGTCCCGCCCGACTTGATCGCTCCAGCCGCCCGGTCTCCGATCTTCAAAAAGCTCATCAAGCCCGAGCTTTTCCCGCCACCGGAGAGAGGTTCCCCTTCGCCGCGAATTCGCGAGAAGTTCGAGCCGGTTCCCGAGCCATACTTGAAGATACGGGCTTCGCGAACCCACAGATCCATGATCCCGCCTTCGTTGACGAGATCGTCGCTGACGCTTTGGATGAAGCAAGCGTGCGGCTGCGGATGTTCATACGCCGTCGTCGAACGAACCATCTCGTGCGTGGCGGGATCGACGTAGTAGTGACCCTGTCCGTGCCCATCAATGCCGTAGGCCCAGTGAAGCCCGGTATTGAACCATTGCGGGCTGTTGGGCGCCGCCATCTGCATCGCCAACATGTAACAGAGCTCGTCATAGAACGTGCGAGCGTCTGCCTCGGTATCAAAATAATGATGCTTAAAACCCCAGTAGGTCCAGCAACCCGCCAGGCGATGGAACACCTGTCGGCTATCCGTTTCGCCTCCTAGCTCGCAACCGTCCTTGGCTACATGACGACAGAGCCAACTCGGCATGGACGGCTCATCGACGGCGACGGTATCCAGCGGAACACCCGCCTTGCGGAAATACTTCTGTGCGAGAATGTCAGTGGCGACTTGTGTCCATCCCGCGGGGATGAGAATATCCTTCGCCTCGAAAACCACCGAGCCATCGGGATTGTTGATTCGGCTCGTACGAGGCTCAAAACGGACATTGGCATAAGGATCCCGGCCGGCGGTCGTATATCGGCGCGCAATCTTCATCGGAGAAGGTTCCTTCCTGGAATGGTGCCATCATGATTAGGGGACCGATCGGCGAGCCTCTTCCTGAGGAACTCCGTCCAATCGGCCTCGTTCAGTTTCGAAAGGACTCAAACACGAACTACGAAGAAGCCGCCACGACCTTCGGGAGCGTAATCCCCCGCTGATCCTGGTACTTGCCTCGTTTGTCCGCATAACTCACTTCACAGACCGACTCGCCTCGCAGGAAGATCAGCTGAGCGATCCCCTCGTTCGAGTAGATCTTCGCCGGCAACGGCGTGGTGTTCGATATCTCCAGCGTCACCCGGCCTCGCCATTCGGGCTCGAGCGGAGTGACATTCACAATGATCCCACAGCGGGCATACGTCGACTTGCCCACACAGATCGCCAACACATCCCGAGGGATCTCGAAATACTCCATGGTCTCGGCCAGGGCGAAGCTGTTCGGCGGAATGATGCACTCATCCCCGACGTGATCCACAAACGAGCTCGCGGAGAAGTTTTTCGGATCGACCACCACGTTGTGTACATTTGTGAAGATCTTGAACTCTCGACCAACCCGGACGTCATACCCGTAAGAGCTGACCCCGTAGGAGATTTTGCCTGGCCGATGAACTCCCTTTTCAAACGGCTCGATCTTGACCTCGTCCACAATGTCGCGATCACTCAAAACACCCATTTTTCCCATTCTCCCGGATGCTCGATTCCGCCTTCCCTGGTATCGGCCAGAACGCATGAACACCTGAATACTTTACTACATTTTGTTGGGGCCAGAGGAATCCTAGCCACAATATATGGGGTGTCAACGTTTCTTTCTCAAGATCTTCACAAGCCCCTTCTGTTTCGCAGGTTAGGCTTCTTTTCCACAACTCTGTGTCAACGGGATGAAGAACAAGTGCAGGTTCGATGACATCTCTAAATCTATGAAGTCAAATGCTTTAGGTTGTAGAAACCGACTCTCGTTGTGAAAAAAGTGTTTGCTCTGCCGGCAGAATTCGGCACAGCGAGGCGGAACTGATTTCTGGTGGAGAATTTGAGGTCGGAAGGGAGACACTCGCCTCGGTGACACACCACCGTCACAAACTCGCCGACGCCCGGCGAGAGGTCATCCTCGCTCGATAACTAAGGGAGTTCGATCTCTCCAAACGAGAATGGAATGGCACCCCGGACGATCCGGCCGGGAACGGTCACTTCGAGTTTGTAGTCCTCGATCTTGCCGGGCAAGTCGACAAAAATGAATTCGCACTCGGTTCGCCCATCCCCCAGATCCTGCGTGTTCATTCCCCCCTCGGCCGGCGTTTTTCCTCCCTGGGCTGACACCAGGAAAGCCTCATTTCTGAGTTCTGTTTGCAGGTAGCTTTCGGGGTCGATGTCGTCTCGGCTCACGATGAGATGGACCCCCCAAAGGCCAGGCTGCTCGGTGTCGACGCGATCGAGGATGACTTGTTGGTTCGAGCGCCGTTGCTCGACGTTCTTTGCTTGTGTGATTTCGGAAAAGACGAACGACATGGATTCGGCCGCGATCGCCAATTCAATGGTGCCGGCAACGCGAGAAATTTTTCGGACCGAGCGAGCCGGCGCCTCAAAGCGAAGCGGAACAGCCAGCGAGGTCGCCCCCTCGTCGAGCGTCAAGTATTGCCGGTCCGGCCCGCGCGACGGGACGTTGTTGCCCGCTTCATCCGTGACGGTCAAATCGTCGGCGGCGATCTGAAATTGGAGCGGGCGAAGCCGAGGCTCGATGTCGATCGAGATATCGAAGAAAAGCTCGGGGAGAGTCCCTTCGCCGATAAACTCCCTCCGACAGATAACGCGGTTGACCCGTAGGCGAAGCGGGCCGGCAAGGACTTCGGGCCCCACGAATTTGGCCCCCTCGGCCAGGCCGATGGCGGGCCCCTCCTGATTCGGAAACGTGATCAATCCCGACTGTTTCTCGAGCAATTGCAAGAATTCCCAGAACGTCGTTTCTTTGCGAAGTGGATCCAGGCGGACGTCGGCGGAGCCCTGTTCAAGGCTTTCACGCAAATCAATGAGTCGATTCCCGGTCTCGGTTTGGATCCTTTCGATGACCTTTTGCAGAGGGAGCGATGTCTCGCCCCAGATGACTCGGCTGGCCTCCAACGATTTCTTTGCGCGCTGTTCCATCAGCGTCGGAAGAAGTCGACCAAGGCGTAGTTTTTGCTCGGCAGAGAGAGAGGGATCGTCCGCCCGGGGGAGCTGATCCAAGACATCGGAGCCGCGCGACAAAATCGCCTGCTCGGCTTTGTCTCGATCGTTCGGGTCGGCAGCATCCAATTGTCGAATGAACTTCTTCACCTCCGGGTTCGGTTCGCCCGGCGGGAGATCAGCCATGCTGATCGGCAAAAGAAAACCCATCCCGCAGCACAAGACCCAACGGCTTGGCATGCTCGCTCCTTGAAAGGAGAATCCTTTTCGACTTCCAGGATCCCGCACCGAGCGTCCGTCAGCCTCGGCCGAGACCACTTAAAGCCATCATACCGCCTGCGGCCAGCCGACGGATCGGCATGATCGTCCTTGTCGGAAGAGCAGGCAGACTTTCTTGGCGATTCTTGTTCTTTATCGAGTCATCCCATTGCGAAGCCCCGGTCGGACTCGATAGCCTCGGGAAAGCGACATTCGAAGCGCTGTGCTCCGTGCCGCGTGGCTCGTGGTCCGATGTTTGGAGGGATGCCAGCCATGGCTTTGTTCGAGGTAGAGACGGAAGGTCACATCATGATCGTTTGGGCGAACGATAAAGAAAACGCCCGGCAATTCTGTGAAGACAACTACAGCGGGGAAGCGATTCTTCGCGTGACCTCTCGCCCGCGCGACGCGTGGGTGATTTCGAAGCGGATGCTCGGGATCGAGGGATCGGTGGATCCCTGCACGACGGCAAGGGAATGCCTCGCGCGATCTTCGGGTGACAAGCTGCATGCGATCAGACTCTACATGCAGGAGACCGGGACGGATTTGGACGGAGCTCGCAAGGCCATCGAATCAAACATGGCAATTGGTTGGTAACGTCCAAGAATTGAAACGGGGGATGGGTATTGATCCCCATCCCCCATCGTGTTGACGATCGACCACTCGATCGAGGCTAGTATCGACCTCGTTAAAGAGGCTTGATCCAAATGTTGCGGAACTCGACCGGGTTGCCATGATCTTGCAACAACAATGGCCCAGGCTTGCCCATGTCGCCGCCAGCTCCACCTTGTGTGATGGCGTTGACCGCGATCTTATCATGAATGGTTTTGCCATTGTAGACTACCGTCATTTCGCCCGGCGTCGTGATCTTGCCCGAGCTATCGGTCTTCGGGGCCTTATACGTGATGTCGTATGCTTGCCATTCGCCTGGCGGTAATGCAGCGTTTTCCTTGGGAACGGCGATCTTGTAAACGCCACCAGCTTCGTTATCGCGAGCGGGCTCGCCAAAACTATCGAGCACTTGAACTTCGAAATTGCCTCCGACATAAACTCCGCTGTTCCCGCGGGCCTGACCACGCATGCCGGGCATGTAAGGCGTTCGGAACTCGATGTGAATCGCCTGATCGAGGAACTTATCTTTCGAGACGATGTTCCCGCCACCAGGAGCAACTTGCATCGCCCCTCCTTCGACCAATCGCCATTTGGCGGGCTTACCGTCCGTCTTGGTGAAGTTGTCGAGACTTGTCCCGTCGAAGATCACCTTCGCCCCTTCGGGAGCTTTCGCGCCAAGGGTCGGAGGCTTGCGGTAAACTCGCTCCATCGTGATGGCGACCTTTACCGAATCGTTTGAGACGGTGCCCGTGAGCTTGCCTTCCTTTACCGTGTACTTGTAGTCGGCTTCGCCTCCCCGTTCATCGCCCAGGTCGATCTTGCCCACAAATTCGAGGTTCTCGGCACTCTCGGCCTTGAGAGGAAACTCGAACTCCGCCGCCGCCCCATCGACTTCGGCTTCGAAGAGACATCGAAAGCTCAGCTTGGCTTGGCCGACGATCCGGGCCGAGCAGAAGCCTTGAGCCCCTGACATCTCGTCGTTCCATTCTCCCTCCCAGTAGCCCATAACGGGATCGATCTTGTCGAGATCTTCTGAGCCTGCTCGCACGTCAGCGATCATCACCCCGAAGGTCAAGAGGGCCGCCACCCTCACCAGTCGCAGCATGTTCCAATACTCCCGCTCGATCGGTAGGTCGACCTTGATTGCCGTCGTCGGCATCAGGCCCTTCCGATGGATGCCTATGTCTTCCTTGGCACTCAACTTAGGAGCGCCTTCCCCAGGCCAGATGTTAAAGCAACGCCCACCCTCATGCCAGTACCGGAACGCAGAAGGAGCCGAGAACTCGGTAAAGACTCACTTTTGTTCAGATTCACCTAGGCAACGACCGCTGCCGGGGCTCGATTGACACAATTGTGTGTCCGATTTACTAACGAATGGGTCGACAGGCGTTGCGGTTCGGTAGGATCGTGATGTGATGTTGGTCCATCGGTCCTTTTCGCAAAGACCTACACCAGGGCAAGGAGTCGGGCGAGTGTCACGCAATCTGTTCGGGGTCGTTTTCTGTGCTATCGTTCCCGCCGTGCTTGCCGACGGCGAAGCCGTCAAGCTTGAAGAACCGGTCCACGCTGGCTCGCAGGTTAAAACGAAGCTCCATCTGGTTCTTCGCGGCACGATTCAGGTCGACAAAAAGGATCTCAACGTCGCGGGACAAGCGCTGCTCGTCTATCCCGAGCGAGTTCTTTCTGTCGATACCGATGGCACGGCCAGCGAGGTTGCCCGGTTCTACGAAGATGCCCGCGCCAAATTCGTGCTCGGTCAAACCGAAGACCCTCGACAAATCCGTTCCGACATGCGTTTGGCACTGGGGCATTCGACCGACACCGGGCTCGAACTTTGGAGTCCGTCGGGTCCTTTTTCTTCGGACGAAGCCGAGCTAATTCAGGATGTTCTCGATACGACCCAGCTTCCTGCCTTCCTTCCGAAGAAGGAGGTCAAAAAGGGGGATAAATGGGAGCCAACTCAAAAGGCACAGATGCGGGCTTGTGATCTCGAAGAATTCGTCACCTCGACCATCGAGTGCACGCTGAAGGAACTGACCGAGGAACAAGCAATCATCGGCGTTAACGGCAAAATTCATGGCTTGGCATTCGGTTCTGAAGTGAAGTCGAATGTGGAAGCAACGCTGACGTTCGATCGCGAAGAACAACTCATCACGAAGGTTCAATGGAAGCAAATCGATTCGCGAGCCCCCAGCCCCGTCAGCCCGGCCGGTGCTTACGAAGCGACGATCGAGATCGAGCGATCCGCGGGCGAATCGCCGAACCTAGCCGACAACGCGATCGCCAAGTTCCATGCCAAGGCAGGTGATGCCGAGCTGCTGTTGAGTTTCGAAGATCCGAAGAAGCGTTTTCGTTTTCTGCATGATCGGCGCTGGCATGTCACGCTGATGGAAAACGACCGCGCGATTCTCAGGCGACTCGTGGGCCGAGAGATGGTTTCGCAGCTCAACATCACCGTGCTTGCCGAGAACAAAAACATTGCGGACCTGACGGCCGAGCAATTGCAAACGATGATCATTCAAGCGGGCGACATCAAAATCGACGAAATCGTCCGGAGCGAAGACCTGCAATCCGATGGACCATTCCAGGTTCGTGTGGTGCGGGCCAAAGGAACCAAGGGGAACGTGCAACTCGTGCAACGTCACTACATCGCGCGGGATTCGTCCGGTCGGCAACTGCTGTTTTCGTTCCTGACCGAGCCTGATCACGAAGCAGATCTGGGGGACAACGATTTGGTCGTTGTTCAGAGCCTAGATTTCGCTGGGAAAACGGCCAGCAAACAAACCACCGGTGCCAAGTAACGCGATCGATGCTCTCGGCAGACGGTTCATTCTCCGTGATTCGGAGGATGGATCAGCTCGATGCCGAACTCCGGAGCGTGCCGAGCAATAAGTCCCTTCTCGCGATCGGTGATGGGCGGGATCGGTTCGTCGATACTCGTGACGAGCTGTCCCGTCTTTTCGAATAAACCTTCCATCCCACCAGGCGACACCAAGACCAGCATCTTGGCGGGTTGGTCGCTTTCATTGCGAAACCAATGTGCCGTCCCTTTAGGCATGTTGATGAAACTTCCTGGCTGAGCGAGGACACGGCGTCCATCCACATAGACCGCAACTTCGCCGGCGATGATGTAGAAGCCTTCCTCTTCTCGGGAATGTCGATGAGGAGGAGGCCCGCCGCCGGGAGGGACGTTCGCTTCCCACAGACCGTAGGTTCCGTCCGTGGTCGCTTGTGTCGCTAAGATTCGATACCGATCGCCCCCCGCATCAAGAAGCGTTCCCTCCTTCGGCAACAAAATGATCGGCAATCGCTGGTCGCGCATGATGGAGTTCCCTCACTCAAAGAGTCTTCGAGCAATCTATGGGGTCCTAAACGTGTTCGACGGGGATTGAGTCGCTCGATGGGCGTCGTGAGGCTGGCCAAATAAGAATTGAGAGAGCATTATCGCTTTAGGCCGAGCGTCTCACTCTCGGCTGTTTCGGTCTTGGCTTCGTCGAACATGGTCTCGACGCGATGGCTTTCGGCAAATTTGTCGACGACGACCTTCCGTTGCTTTTCGATCTGTCGACGTTTTAGCTCGTTGCGGATTTCATCCTGCACGTCGACGAAGGGCTTGGGGCTGCCGTCATTTCGCTCTTCGACGCGAATGAGGTGATAGCTTGTCTGTCCGTCAATGATCGGCGAAACTTCTCCCACGGGAATCGAGAATATCGCTTTGTCCACCAGCGGGTCGGCATAGCTTCCCTTGCTGACTCGGCTCCAGAGCCCGCCGGCTCGCGACGTAGGGCCTTCACTGGATTTCTTTGCGATCTCGCCGAAATCCCCCCCAGCTTGAAGTTCGGCCTGGATGGCTTTGATCTTCTGCTGAGCCTTCCCAGGATCGTTCCCCTTCTTCACTTCGATCTGCCGCCAAACGGCACCCGACTCGGTCGACCAGCGAGCAATGTTTTCCTGGTAGAACTCTTCCATTTGCTCGCGAGTGGAATCGGTCAATTTCGGCACGATCAGCGAATTGAGGTACTGCATGGCGATCATGTTGTCGACGAAGTTCGACTTCAGCGTTTCGAGATCGGTCCCCTCTTTCTTCAGTTGAGCGATCAAATCATCTCGCGATTTCATTTTGTTGTCGTTCGCGACTTTACTCATGTACTTTTCAAAGTCCCCGCTCGCCGCTTGCCGAATTCGGTCGAGCGCTTCGGCATTGGGAACCTTCTTTTTGAGTTCATTGAGCACGATCTGTTGTTGAATCCGATTTTTGACAGCCCCTTGAATGCGCTGCTTTTCGAACTCTTGGAACTGCGCGGGCGGCATCTGCTTCCGCCGTACATCGAGTTCCGGGCGGATCGAAGCGAGAACGTCTTCCAAAAGGATCACTTGATCATCGACGACAGCAGCGATGGTGAACGAGTTGAAACCCTTGTTTTGAAAAGAGGTCGGATACTTGGGTCGATTCTTTTTCAGCTTGTCCTTCTCGGCCGCCAATCGATTGGGGGCATTCTGCGGGCCTTGGCCACCCCCCATCTGCGCGTACGCCGTCCAGGTGAACGAACTACTGACGGCCAGTAATAGTGCTGTGCCGATAACTCGGCTTGAATACCAACGTCGGCTCATGTCAGTCGGACTCTCCCACCCGTCAGCGCGATGGAGCACACCCTCAACCAAACCCAGTGGTTCGGCTTACTTCGATGAATTCGCCAGGACCGCGAGCCCAGCGAAGGACTTCCACGCGAGTTCGCTTTTGAAGGCATCCATCGAAATGGGGCCATAGCCCGACATTAATTCGGTTGCAAGAGACGTTTAAGAATCGAGACGTAGCTCTCGCCCGATCGCTGGTCGGCCGGGACACGAATGTAGGCACTCCGTTCGTCGATCGCAAAGATTTCCCGGTTTCGCAGTTTCTCCAAAGTCGCCATTCTCGAACGATGGCGATAATGCACTACCAGATTCCCCGCCTCGTCCGGCCGAACCGCGTCGATTTGCCAAATCTGGGCCAACAGACGAAGCTCGGCCAGATCGATCAGATGGAGCGCGGGTTCGGGGACCGGGCCGAATCGATCGCGCATCTCACGACGAAATTCTTCGACTCCATCGAGATCGGCCACGCGGGCGAGTCGGCGGTACGCATCAATCCGAATCCGTTCTCCGGGAATGTAATCGTGGGGAAAGTACGCACTCCAGGGGAGTTCGATCGTGACATCCAAGAACGACCGTAACGGCTGCTTCCGTGCATGGCGAACGGCACTGTCGAGCAGCTGACAATAGAGTTCGTAACCGACGGCCGCGATATGACCACTTTGCTGAGCCCCCAGAATATTGCCCGCCCCGCGAATCTCTAGATCGCGAAGGGCAATCTGAAATCCCGCACCGAGCTGCGAATACTCTTCGATCGCCTTTAGTCGCTTTTGTGCCTCGGGCTTAATCAGTTTGTGTTCGTCAACCAACACATAACAGTAAGCGCGGTGTTGGGAACGACCGACTCTGCCTCGAAGTTGGTGCAACTCCGACAGACCGTACCGATCTCCTTCATCGATGAAAATGGTGTTGGCGTTGGTGATATCCAGGCCACTTTCAATGATCGTTGTCGCGAGGAGGACGTCGTATCGACGCTCGAGGAACGCCACCATACGATCCTCGATCGTTTCATCATCCATCTGTCCATGCACGATGGTGATCCGTGATTCGGGAACGATCGCTTGGAGTCGCTGCGAGAGTCGATTCATGTCCTGGATACGATTGTGAACGAAGAAGACCTGTCCATCGCGATTGAGTTCGCGAACGATCGCGTGGCGAATAATTGCCGGATCGAATCGGCCGATGCGCGTTTCGATCGCCAAGCGATTCTCAGGGGGTGTCTGCAAGTTGGAGATATCGCGAATTCCCAGCAGGGCCGAGTGAAGCGTGCGAGGGATAGGGGTCGCGGAAAGCGTCAACACGTCGACTTGACGACGCATTTGCTTCAGCCGTTCTTTATGCGCGACGCCGAACCTTTGTTCTTCGTCGATGATCACCAACCCCAGATCATGAAAACCAACGTCGGCCGAGAGAATACGATGGGTGCCGATGAGAATGTCGACCTTTCCCTCTTTGGTCTCCGCCAGAATTCGCTTTTGATCCTTCTTCGATTCGAAACGGGTGACGGCTTCCACAACGAAGGGGAACTCGGCCATTCGCTGACGAAACGTTCGCAAATGTTGATGGGCCAAAACGGTGGTCGGCACCAGAATCGCGACTTGCTTTCCAAAATCAGTCGCCTTGAAGGCCGCACGCATCGCGAGTTCGGTCTTGCCGTAACCAACATCGCCGCACAACAGGCGATCCATCGGGCGGACCCGCTGCATATCCTGCTTAATCTCGACCAGTGAGGTAATCTGGTCAGAAGTTTCCTCCCATGGAAAAGCCTCTTCGAAGGAGTTTTGCCAAACGGTGTCGACCGGGTAAGCAACACCGGATTGGGTTTCGCGGGCCGCCTGTACCTCGAGAAGATCGACGGCCAGATCCTTGACGGCCTGCTCGACTTGTCTCTTCCGTTTCTCCCAAAGCTGCCCCCCCACCTTCGATAGTTTGGGTGCCGCCTGCCCCGAGCCGACATACTTTTGCACGAGGCCCATCTTGCTGGCAGGGACATAGATCAACACGCCGTCATCGAATTCGAGCATGAGGTGTTCTTCAAACTGCTCGTTTTTCTCGAGTACTTTCATGCCTCGATAGATGCCGATGCCATGCGAGAGATGAACCACATAGTCGCCTGCACTCAGCTCGATGAAGCTGTCGATCGCCTTGCTGAGGTATCGTCGACGGGGTGTCCCCTTGATGGCGGCCGAGCGATGAAACAACTCATCGTCGGAGATGACCATGCAATGCTGAGTCACCCAGCGGAAGCCTTCGCTGACTTTGCCGATCGTCAAGTGGAGCCGACCACTGGTCGCGAGGTTCGTCGGCGAAAGAACTTCCTCCAGTCGGCGAACTTCTGCCTCGTTGTGGCAAGCCAGCAAGACGTGTTCGTTGGGTGCAGCACGGTCGAGTTCTTCGCGCACCTTCTGCATGTCGCCGACAAATCGCTCGACGGTTTCGACAGCAAGACTGCACGTCACTTCGACAGAAGGATGCGGAATGGCAGAAATGGAAACGGTGGGATGTTTGATCAGCTTGGACCAACTCGCTTCGACCGAAAACATCGCAGAGGGATCTTCCAGTCGATTGAGGTAATTCTTTCCCTCGGCTTGCAGATCGATCGGCTCGACAAGTCCCCAAATACTCCCCGGGGCCACCATTTCCGCCAGGTGAGCGGTATCTGGCTCTTCGGCAGGCCCTGCCGATGCTCGCCATGGATCCGTGCGTGATGATCGCGACAAGGACGCTTCATCGTCGGCGTAAGTCACCAGCGTGTTGATGCGAACCTGGTTGACCTCGCGAATACTCCGCTGCGTCTCAGGATTGAAAAACCGGATCGATTCGATTTCGTCGCCGAACAATTCCAAGCGAAGCGGAAACTCTGCGTCGATCGAGAACAAATCGACGATGCCGCCACGGATGCTCAACTCGCCAGAAAGTTCGACGGCCTCTCGCCGGCGCCAGCCTCGTTCGGTCAGTCCTCTGGCGAGTTTCTCGACATCGAGCACCTGCCCTTTCGATAGGAGGATGCTGTGACGGGCGAGTTTGTCGTCGCTGGGCAGCGGTTGTAGCAGGGCCGCGACGGTGGTCACGACAATGCGTGGAGGATCATCCGATCGAACCGCTTCGATTGCTTGCAATCTTTTGCCGTAGGACTCGCGATTGAGCGAGCTGCGCGATGCTCCTTGACGGCCTGCTTCCTCGAGTGCGGGGAAGATAAGAGGTCGGCCCGCGGTCATGCTGGCGAGATCTTCGACCAATGGTTCGACTTGTTGAGCATGCGGGACGACAACGTAGACCGTTCGTGCCCAATGATCGGCAAGTGCCGCCAGCACCATCGCCCGGGCGGAGCCCCATACTCCATCGATCGTCCCAGCGCCACCCGCGCGCAAGGAGTCCATCACGGCCTGGAACGAGGGCTCGTCCCCCAGCCGGGTTGGTAAGGATCGAAGATTACCCAGCGGCGGAACCGGGCCCTGGCCATCGCTCACGCCGAACACCATCTTCTAAGTCTTTGAATCCGATTCGCGACAACGTGCCGCAGCCTGCGTCGAGAATCGGGCTCGTCTTTTTTCTCGCCTAGCTCCACAACGTGGGGAATAGGCCGCCTATTGGTTATAGGGGCCAAGGAATCCGCCGGACCGGCGAATCCATCCGTGGGAGCAGGTTGCCGACCCTTCCTGGCCTACCTTTTCTGCTTGAATCCTTGGAATAACCCAAAGATTCGGAATTCATCAGGGCTAGATTTGTGGAGCAACTGCCGGATCAAATGAAACCCAAACGAAACAGAAAAGTACTCTTTTCAAGCAGCACCATGAGTTTTCGCAAGGCAGAGATCAATCCGCCGAGAAGCCTTTTTCCCAGGCTGTCGACGAGGGAAATCCTCGGTCACGACGCTGGCGCCGGGAAGGCTTTGTTGACACACCATTGAACCTAAACGATCGAGCGAGGGTCATATCCTCGAACGATCGAATGAAACCCGAAAGGCAAGGCCAAGCCGAGCCAACCCCAGGATGGGACTCTCTTGTCGCGAGGATTTTTGTCCCCGCGCGGAATTTCGAAAGCAACGGACCTTACTGTAATGGTGCGAAAGGAGGACGACATCGTGAATCGCCCCAACGATCTGCCGTCCAGTGAATCGATGAATAACGAAACGACCACTGGATGCTCGTCTTTAAGTCGATCCGCCCGAGAGTTGTCCCGGCGGGGTGACTACAACGGATCGCGTAAACTCCTCGAGCGAGCTTGTCATCTGAGTCCTCGCGATGCCGGCCTGCGCCATCAATGGGCCAGCGTCTGCATGCGAATGGACGATATTGAGTCCGCCCGACGACAGTGGGAGATTGTTGTCTCGATCGATCCGCTTCACGCGGCAGCGCTCGCGCACTTGGGGGTGATAGCCTTCCGCGAGCAGAAGCTTAATGAATCGGCCGAGTATCTTCGCCGATCGATCCAGATCGATCCGACCCGAGCGGGGGTCTGCTACAACCTCGGTCTGGTCTATCGCAAGCAGGGGCGTCTCACGCTGGCGGTGCAAGCGTATCGACAGGCGTTCGAGAAAGATCCCGCCTTGGTCGATGCCGGGCTCAATCTCGCGAACATCTATTTCGAACAGGAGAAGCTCTCGCTGGCGAAACGCTGCTACGAAGAGGTTCTTCGAATCTCGCCGACGTTTGTTCGAGCGAAGGTCGGCTTGGATCGGGTGACGAAGTTGCTCAGGGCCGGCGCCAAGGTACACCCGACGCCGATCATCAAGTTTCCTCGCCGCGCCGTGCAAGAATCTTGACCGCTCCCTCGAGCGAATCCGTCATCCCAAAAAGTAAAGGAAGCCGGTGAGGGAAGCAATTCCTTCGCCGGCGTTTTCATGACGGACGGACTTTACTTGTTGCCGACGATGTGATCCTTGCCCATGTAGGGAATAAGGACGGCGGGAATGCGGATGCTCCCGTCGGCTTGTTGATGGTTTTCAAGGAGCGCGACGATCGCCCGCGCGGTGGCGACGGCCGTCCCGTTGAGCATGTGGACGAACTGCGTCCCCTTCTGGCCCGGCACCTTAAACCGAATGTTGAGTCGGCGGGCTTGGTAATCGGTGCAGTTAGAGGTGCTGGTGACTTCGCCCCATTCTCCTGCTTCGCCGCGGCCAGGCATCCACGCTTCAAGGTCGTACTTGCGATAGGCAGGCCCACCCAAGTCGGACACACAGGTGTCAATGACGCGATAGGGAATCTCCAGTCCCTGAAAGATTCTCTCTTCGATCGCTAACAGTTTCTGATGAGTCGCTTCGCTCTGTTCGGGCGTCGTGAATTCGAACATCTCAACCTTCGTGAACTGATGAACGCGATAAAGACCTTTGGTGGCTCGGCCGGCGGCTCCCGCCTCGGTCCGAAAACAATGGGACAAGCCAGCCAATCGAATGGGAAGATCGTCGACTTCGATGATCTCGTCGGCAAACATTCCCGCCAGTGTGATCTCGGCCGTCGCGATCAGACAGAGGTCGCTATTGGCGACGGTGTAGATCTGAGTCTCGGGGCCTCTGGGCATGTAGCCGGTCCCCTCGAGGATCGATGTCCGGGCCAGATCCGGAGTCGTCACCGGTGTGAAGCCCTCGGCGACCAGAGTCCGAATGGCGAAATTGATGAGCGCCTGTTCGAGGAGAACACCGTCCCCTTTGAGGTAATAGAAGCTGCTTCCGGTGACCTTGGCTGCCTTTTCAAAGTCGGCCAGACCTAGCCTCTCGCACAGCGAGACGTGATCAAGAGGTTTGAAATCAAAAGCCGGCTTGGGAAGGACTTCACGCAAGGTGATGTTCTCGTCGCCGCGCGGAACGTCGGGGTGTGTAAGGTTGGGGATGTGCCTTTGCAGCTCGACGGTGTCCGCTTCCACCTTGCTGGCCAACGAGTTTTTTGCCTCGAGTTCCGCCTTGAGTTCACGCCCTTTGGTAATGAGTGGAGCCCGCTCGTCATCCGTCTTGGCTTGTTTGGTGAGACGAGCGACTTCGTTTTGTTGCCGATGGATCTCTTGCACATCCGCGACGAGGCGAAGTCTTTCCTGAGCCAACGTCAAAAGCTGATCCAATTGAATTGGAATTCGCCGCGCATCGGCATTGGCCCGTACCTGATCGACATTCTCACGGATGAATTTCAAATCAAGCACGATGATGACCCTTCAAAGCCTGTCAGCTTGTTGATTAAGGGAGACACGATACCTCGCACGGGCCGCCTGACGATGTTGACCAACATCATCGACCAGGACAATCCGCCGTCCACCAAATCCCTCGCGACAACATTCGCGCCGACGAGAATGGTTTATGAGAGGCCGGGGAAACAGACTATCCCCCACGTTGCGAAGGTAAATCACTCGTCGCATCATTACAGAGGCGAAAGGCCACGCTGGCCAGCCTTCGCTTCTGGACGAGCCGATGTACTCGTCTCATGACGTAGACAGAAGCTTTTGCACCACCGAGCATAGCTCATCCACGCGAGATTGTGTCTTTGCCTCGGCAATCAGCCGAGCAATCGGTTCGGTGTTGCTGCCACGAAGCTGAACCCAACCATCCTCCAGATCGACACGTATTCCATCCGAACGATCGACCGAGCCGGCCGGGAAGGCCTTCTCCATTCGATCGATGGCCGGCGCGAGATGTTCTCGATCAATCGTGAACTTATCCTTGCGCAGCGCATAGCGAGGAATCTCATCGACGATCATGCTCAGCGGAATCCGCCGAGCCGCGAGCATCTCGAGTGTCATGGCCATGCCGATCGCGCTATCGCGAATGAATCCGATGCGAGGATCGATCACCCCGCCATTCCCTTCCCCGCCGATCACGGCTTGCTCGGCAATCATTCGCTCGGCCACATGGACTTCGCCGACTTTCGTTCGATAGACCTTCACGCCGGCAGCGCGGGCGGCATCTTCGGAGATTCGGCTCGTCGATCCATTAATCACCACCGGACCAAGCTGCTGCGAAAGACGATGCTTGATCGCGAGGGCCAGCGTGTATTCTTCTCCAAAGTATCGTCCTGTTTGATCGACCATCGCCAAGCGGTCGGCATCGGGATCGGTCGCGAATCCGACATCGGCCTCCGCTCGACGAACAGCATCACAGAGGCTGGTGAGGTTCTCGACGATGGGCTCGGGAGGATGCTCGAATCGGCCGTCTGGACTGCCGCCGAGAACCGTCACATCGCAGCCCATCAATTCGAGCAAGCGAGGCCCGAACGTGCCACCCGCGCCGTGATTGGCATCGAGGACGACGCGGAACTTCTTCGCGCGAATGGCGGACACATCGACACAACTGAGAACCGCTTCGAGATGGGCTCGGTGAGGATCATCGACCGTTTCGAGCGTCGGCATCCGATCCCAACCGACGTAGCGAATCCGCTTTTGGTTGTAAGCGTCTGCAACCTGTGCGCCGGCTTCGGGGCTTAAGACGAATCCCTCGGCACGGAACAACTTGAGACCGTTCCATGGGGGAGGATTGTGGCTGGCGGTGATTTGAATGCCGCCGGCCGCGCCTGAACTCTTCACGAAGTATCCGCAAGTCGGTGTCGAGGCGATGTCGATATCGACGACTCGGCAACCGACGCTCATCAGGCCGGCGGCGACCGCGTGTTGAAGCATGGGCCCGGTGGTTCGGCCATCGCGCGAGACCACGATCTTTTGGCCCGCCAATGGAGAACCATACGCGGCCGCAAAATCGGTCACCACTTGTGGCGTCAGCGAAGATCCCACAATGCCGCGAATCCCGGAAATGCCAACGATCAAAGGGTCATGATTGAGACTGCTCGACACGCGAATTCCCCCCTCCTCTGGAAGAATCTCTGTTCTACGGAAGCGACACCCTCGGGCGGGCCTGCTTGACGGCCGAAAGAGAAAGAATGGGGCGACCTTAACGGTATCACCATCGGCGACTACCCCGATCGTCCCGTCGAAGAGACTCTAGCTTAAACCGGAACGACCATTTTGGCCGAATGGGGCGATAAAGGGATCTGTTAGCCCGAATGCGCCGAGGTTATGGATTGAACGCTCTCTACCCAATCTGCGCGATTCGCCGGGCTATCTTGATCGTGTTGGGAAGTGTCGTGGTTTCGGGTTGCGCCGGAGGAATGGGGGGGCCTGATTGGCTTCGCAGTAAGCCTCCCCTTTTGTCGCAGGAGGAACAGCCTCGCGAGACGTCCTACGTCGTCGGCGTGGGGGACATTCTGTTGGTGGCACCCGTCGCGGGCGCTCCGCCGACTCGGCAGGAAGTCGAACTCGACGGACTCCTTCGCTTGCCAAAGGTGTCGCCGATACCGGCAGCAGGACGAACCTGTTCGGAGATCGAAGCCGACCTATCGAAATCGATGCCGGCGCGCGTCGTGGTGAGTGCCTATCGAAGTCAGACGATCTTGGTAGCGGGTCTGCACGAAGAGAAAACCCCGCGCCCCGAGGTCTATTGCGGCCCCGAGACGCTCGGTCAATTCCTTAAGCGGGTCGGCTGTCCCGAGTGCCAAACGGGGTATCGTGTCCGCTTGGTGCGCCCCAGCCAACGAGTCGGCGGAGAGCCAGAGATCTTTGCCGAGGAAATGGACGCCGAGGGCCATCGCAAGAACGCCTCGCAAGATCCCATTCGCCTTCAACCCGGCGATTATCTCTACGTCGAAAAGAATTTTGGCCGAAAGGGACCGCTCACGCTCATGACGGATCGGCAATTCTTCGGATCGGGCTTGGGCCCTGCCAAACAGCTTCGACTGGCCCAAGCGGTGGGTGAGTTGGAGATTCGACGTTAAATCTTCACGGACATGATCGATTCATTTCATCACACGGGACGAAACTTCGCCATCATCGGATCGTCGACCAGTCGGAAGAGTTGGGCCATCGACGCAATGGTTTCGCCGCGCTGGACGATCCTATTCTCTGCAATTGGCCCCAGAACTCGCGAAGCCATCGAGAGATAGGCGAGATAGCCCGGATCCAACTTCATCAGTCGGCAACAAGTCGCATCGACCGCAGGGAGATTCGTCCCCATCACGACCGTTTGCATGATTTTGGGATCCCCCATCACCGGGCCATCCCCTTCCATCGCGACGATCCCATCGACGATCGCCAAGTGAGGCTTCACCGTCCCCACGATATCGACGATCGACTGATCGATGCCCTCGCGGTGCAGCACGTTCTTCGGCCAGCCGTAACAGATTCCTGGCAGCACGCCAAAGAAGTTCTTCATGGAAAGGGTCGCGCCGACCCAATGATGCGTCTTCATTTTCGGAAGCGAAACAATCCAGTCGGCTCGGCGAAGCGTCTGCGGCAAGAATAACTCTTTCAGGCTCGTCTTGCCGACGTGATTGGCGACGACATCGACATCGTCATGATTCAGATCGACAAATGACATCTTGCTGTCACGAAGAACGGCCGACATGCCGGATTCATCCAGCACGAGATAGGTATCTCGGCAATGACCGGGCCCCTCGGCCACGATAATCTCGCGAGCCCCCATCGAGAGAAATGCCGTTGCCACGCCATGGATGAAAACAGGATGCGTGTTGATGTGCGGCGCCTCGGTTGCCGGCTCGACTAAGTTTGGCTTCAGTAGGATCGACTTTCCTGCGATCTGTCGACGCGTGATCCCCAGTTCCGCAAAGCCATGCCGAACGATCGACGCGATGTCGACGTGATAGTCAGAAGCTTTGGCAATGAAAACATCAGCGGGCTGCAAGAATCGATCCGCGAAGAACGCGGTCGCACCGCCGATGACGGCAGCTCCACCCGTGCCGACGATCAGGTTGCGCCGCGACAGACGAAAGGGTCGCTTTCCCGAGGGATCGTGGTTGGAATCAGCCATGTTCGCCTCCCGATACCATCGGCAACCCCAACAAGGAGAGTGTTCGGAGGGTGGTGGCCATCATCATCGTCGCCAAGGGTAAGGCGCCATCGGCTCGGATCGCGACGGCAGGCCAAGCCTCCTTTAGCCAAATGGCCGACCCGGCCGGGCGTCGCCCCCACGCCATCAACCCCAACAGACCAAAACCGAGCGAAAGTCCCGAGCGAACGGTCGGCAACTCGCTTTCGAGATAATCCAGGGCTCGGCCAATCGTGTCACTCTTTTCGACAACGCCCGCGAGAGCCAACAGCGCCATGCCTGTCGGTGCGGGCTTCGGTCGAAGCGCTCGACCAAATGCGATACTGTTGCCGAAATTCCAACCACCATCGGGTATCGCTCGGTCGACGATCAATGAGATTCCCTCGCGGACCCGAGGATGATCCGCCAGCCCTGCCCGCCGCAGCGCCAGCACTGCCATCGCGGTGGGCTCGAGCCAGGAGTGAGTCTGCTCGACCCAAGACCAGCCGGCAATCGTCGTGTCATGCCCCAACGGGCTGCCGGGCGGCTTTTCAAAAACAATCCCTTGATGCGACAACAGCCAGTTCGTCGCCTGCGTGCATGCACCGGTGTTTCGGCCAAGCGAGGTCCAAAGAAGAAGAGCGTACGGTGTCGGCCACTCGGGCGTTCGCTGTGTTGCCGAGATCCCAACCGCGCCGTCGGCACGTTGAATCGATGCCAACCACATGGCACTGGCCATCGATAGATCGAGTGACGTTTTGGATTCTGGATCGAGTGCGAGCATGGCCAGCGAACACCATGCGGTCGGCTCGGCCGCAGGAACGCCCCCTTGTCGATAGGGCCAGCCTGCCGCGGATTGGCGGATATCGATGAGTCGCTGTGTCGCCTGGCCAAGCCAGTCGACTCTCAAGTCGTTCATCGTTCTGGGTCGTCCCGGTTCGTCGTCATCAATGGTTGATCAACAAACCATAGCACGGCCGAGTCGGTCCATGAGCTCTGGTTGAGGCAACAAAACCAACGGGGCGATAGAAGCCGACAGCGTCCTGGGCATTTATCGAGATGATCCATTTTGGAAGGAGATCGGCCGGCCCATCAATCAAATAGACGAGGCTGAACATCGGTCGGCGACGGGGCTAGGACAAGTCGGCAAAGCGTCGCGTCAGAAAGAGAATGAACCACCAGACGAGCCAGATCATCCATCGAAGGAGATGCGGGCAAACGGAGAAGGGCTGTCCCCCCCGACATGGCGGCATGGAGTCGGCCCATCGAACCCAAGATTGCCGAGCCTCCTGATCGCCGAGCCAGCAAACGTGACGGCAGATCAGCCACGGGATGCTCGCCTGGAACCGAATCGATATGGCAACTCAAGCGGTAGGGTTTGGCCTCGCGATTCGAACGGTGCAGCATCCGTCGAACGATTCGCTCGGCCATGGCCGAGCCTGCTTCGTCCCAAAGACCATCGGCACCGGTCATTCGGCGAACAACCGATTCCAAGCCGACCGGACAGAGGACAAGCGATCCCTCGTGCGAGTTGGCCATTCCCCAGGGCTTGTCCGGAACCTCTCTCGGCTTCAACCGAGTCCGAAGATGTTCTCGCTTTTGAAGCGCTAAGCGGACGGCGGAATCACAAAGCAGGTCCAGCCGCCGAAGAAACAAATGCCCGTCGTCCTCGCCCCCCAGTCGATCCAGTAGCCGAGATAAGTCGATGCCGACATATTCGATGACACTGGGGGTCGCGTTGCCGCCCGATCCTGGCTCCGTGGAAAAACCATGGTCGGGGGCTGCGAACAGACCTTCGCCGGTCGACCAAGTTGGTCGATCAAACGCGAAGCCAACCGCAAGTCCGTCGATGGCTCCGCGAAGCATTTGTCGAACGAGCTGATCGGTATGCTCGGTCGGCATCATCGCATCGAGATGCATGTCGATCCGGATGGAACCTGCTCCCGAGGGAATCCTGTGCATCTGGGTCAAAAGGGCCTCGCCGAAGGTTCGCGCCCATTGGTCTTGCTCGGCCGGCGGTCGGTCATCGAAGAGAGACTCCTTAAGCCAGCGGTGCGAGAAATCGGCCGGGACCGATCCGAAAAGATTGACGATCCAATGGACCGGATAGCGTCGAGCAAACGATTCGAGATGCCTGGCGACTCTGGTGGCGACTCGCTCTGGTTGGTCGCCTGCGGAAGCTAGCCGAGCCAGCACGGCATCGAGCCCGTCGATGGCGATGGCCGAGGATGCCTGCTCAGCAGCCAGGTCGACCGACTCTTCCCAACGATCGAGAATGACATCAATGCTGCGCCGACCGACGGCCAACGGAACCACGGGCAACGAAATCGCCGACCAATGCACGGGTGACGGTTGACCTAAAAGCAGAAGCATTTGCTCATCGACCAGTGCCGCCACATCACGAGAGAAAACATCGCGCAGCGAGTACTCTCTCAACACTTGATGGCCCGCCTGTCGAAGAACGCTGGCCGGCGAGTTTTGTTGGGAAACGATCTCTCGAAGCGAATCACGCGGGATGGACAGCGACCATCGGCGAGCCCAGGGGCGCTGAATCCCTCGGTCGAGAAACTCGCAATAGACCAACTCATCGATCAAGACCGAGGTCAGTTGATCGAGACCGATGGCCAGTATTCGCCGTTCGATGGCGGCCGCCACCTCGCGAGCGGTGATCGAATCGAGATCGGCTTCCCCCTCGAGTCGTTCAATCAGTCGAGCCTTCTCCCAGGCCCGCGTCGATGTCTTCCGGTCCGGCCGGGTACCGGCAGTCGAATCAGGAACAATGCGAAGCTCCGCGCGAAGCTTGCCTCGACGATCGGCATATTTCGCGTATGCCTGCGCGACGTCGACATGATCAAGCTGCTTCAGGACCTTGATGACCGTTTCGCCGACCTCGTCGCTGGTGGGAATGTCGTTGCCGATTCGCTCGACTAAAAAATGAATCACCGGCGGAGCGAGTTCCTGTGTCACGAAGCCGGGATTGTCGTAGTGCAAGGATTCGACGGCGGCGAAAATGCTACTGGCCAGTTTCCCAGGATCAAACGGAACGACCAGTCCGTCGCGTTTGCGAATCCACGGAATTGCTTCCGAGGCCGGCTCCGGAAAATGGTCTGGACCCGACAGCGTCACACGTTTGCCTCCTGCTTGGTTCCATCATGAATACCAAACAGGCCATCCTCTAAGTATGGGGTTCTGCCGACCTCTGGAAGACGAAGGGTTAGGCGACCAGGTAGGCCGGGAACGAAACTCACTCGGCCGCTTGTTGTGCGGAGAGCATCGGGCGAATCTCTGCGTCGAAGTCGCTGACATCCTGAAACTCGCGGTAGACCGACGCAAATCGTACATAAGCGACTTGATCAAGCGTTTTCAGCTTTTCCATCACCAGTTCACCGATCGCTGGGCTCGCGATCTCTGCATCTCCTTGACCCAGCACATCCGCTTCGACGTCGGCAATGAGACTGTCGATCTGTTCGGGACTAATGGGTCGTTTAAAGCACGCCGTGACAATCCCCGCACGGATCTTCCCTCGATCGAAAGGCTCGCGCGATTTGTCCTTCTTCACGACCATGACGGTCGTCTCGGCCACTTGTTCATAGGTCGTGAATCGGACTTGGCAGTTGGGGCACTCTCGACGTCGACGAATGGTAAAGCCTTCGCCACTGACGCGCGAATCAACCACGCGTGAATCGGGGTGTTTGCAGTAGGGACACTTCATCGCGTCTCGTCATCTGGGCCCGAGAGAAATCTCAGGAACTTGTTCGACCCACGGCTTCGATGACGCAGGCTCGGCCATCGACGCCATCTTTTACTATAGGCAAGCCGCCGCTGGCTCACCACCCGTAACTTCCCGCCCCTTTCCCCTCCGTTGCGGCGATCCCAACAATGAGCAGAGCGAAACGTCATCTATGACGACGGGCTGGGCCCGACGACGGCAGGAAGCAAGGGATGCGGACAAGCGCCGTGCCGAACACAGTTTCGGCCATTCTTTTTCGCTTGGTACAGGAGATAGTCGGCCACTTCTACCAACGTCGACGCGGAACCGACATCGCGAGCCTCATCAATCGTCGCCAATCCAAAACTAGCCGTCACCTGCAACACCAAACCTTGATGCGGAATTTCGAGTCCTTCGAGCGTCAGCCTCATTCGTTCCGCCAAGGCCAATCCGCCGATGATGTCGGTCTCCGGACAAATCACGGCAAACTCTTCTCCGCCGTAACGTGCGAAAACGTCCGTCGTTCGAAGACACCCTTGCATGGCTCGGGTGACGGACTGCAACACTTCATCGCCCGCCTGATGAAAGTAAGTGTCGTTGAGTTGCTTGAATCGATCGATGTCGAAAAGGATCAGCGAAAGCGATTGGCCGCTGCGGGTGCATCGCTTGAACTCCTCCGACAATCGAAGATCGAAATGTCGACGATTCGCGATTCCCAGGAACGGATCAAGCGTCACTTGTGTCCGAAGGAAATCTCGTTCCTTTTTATACTCCCGCGCTCGGCGATGATGATGCTCAGCTTGTCGCGCCCGGAGGGTGAGAGCATGAGCTTGAGCCATGCTGATATCCACCAGCGATTGGCGGGTCTTTTCAAGAAGTTCGTCTCGGCTTTGCTCTAGCGGAGCAAAGACATGATCCATCCGGGCCAAGTCCTCGTTGATTTCGTCGGCCAGGAACGAGAGTTCATCCGCCTCCATCGAGATCCTTGGCGGGAAACCTTCTAGCCACGCCTGGGCAAGATGCAAAATGGTCGCCAATTCTGCCGATCGGGTGTCGCTGCATTCGATCGCTGCCGATTCTTTTACCGATAAATCGGGGCAGAGTGACCGGCCGAATGCCGTGATCGCTTCGCTCATGAAGCGGGGCATGTCGCTCACTCGCATCCACGTTGCGGTTCGGGCATAGACATCCTCTTCCCGCGATGCCGCTGCACCTTTGTCAATCCATTGCCCTACCTCAGCAAGCAAGCCCGCAACCCGAGCCTCATCGACGGAAACGCTAGAAAACATCGCCGCCATGTGCCCGGCCACGCGCGAGCGGGACCAGCTTCGCCGCCAAAACGAATCGTCAGGCAAGTCGGCGCCAGAGTCATCCAGTCGGTAATGGAGTGAAGCAATACGAATGAAATGTCGATCGGCGAGCGCGGCCGCGTGCGCGAGCGTTGCGATTCGACCAGGCTTGCCGAACAGCGAGCTATTGGCCAAACGAAGAATGTGCGCCACCAGCGACGGGTCGGCCATCAAGATGTCTTCGAGACGAGAAAACGGCGGCTCGTTCGGATCGGCAGCCCAAGCCAGCGCCCGCCCCGCCACGCCGGGATGACTAGGACCCAGCACCGAACGAGCGCTCCAACTCGTCGACGGGAAGGCCTCGAGCGATGGATCGACCAAAGGAGCCGACTGATCCGACATCAAGCCATCACCTCCGGACACTTCTTTGCCAAGTGTCGCCGATGGATGAGTCCGACTCTCGCTGAGCAAATACGACGATTCTCGAGAGGAACTCGAACGTCGTCGAACGGCGAAGGGGAGGTGCGTCTTATCGCGACGGGGCCGGGGCTGCCATCCCACGTGACGAAAAGGGGGCTTCGCTTCCATGTCCAACGACGTCCTGATTGTAACGCCCGATGTCCGGGACACAATCTCGCTTTGTTCGATCCGTCGCCGATAGGACAATCCGTCGCAGGTACTTAATCAAGTTGATAGCCGCGATCGCGATGAGGGTTCTGCGCCGCGCCTGAATGATGTCGATGGGCCCGCGGAATTCTCCGCGTCAACATCCGTTGACAAGCAGCCCTTCTTCTTCCTCCATCCGATGAACGACAGGCATCCCCTGCCATTGGCTCGGGATCGGACGAAGTTTGGGTTGATCGCGATAACGCCAATAGGCGATGGCGTCATCTTCCGATCGGTAGACCAAGTACGCCAAGCTCCCGTTGACGATGGTTGGAAAACCGATGTCGCCACGAACCGAGTCGAGCAGCGTCGCCCCGACCCGGTGAAGCTCATCAATGACACCACGAAGTTCATCGCGAAGTTGGCGAATCTCGTCGGCCAGGAGGAACCGTTTGCCCGGGTGGTCGGCAACACGCTCTCTGTTTCGGAACTGTCGCTGCTCGGCCTGGGCCTGTACCAGGCGAGTCCGAAGTCGGCGGATATCTTGGACGATGCGACGAACCAGTGGCAAAGCATCGACAGCCAAAGCGACGTCGAAGGTGGTCTGCATCGGCCGGCAGGTCGAACGGACCCGACGGGACTCCCGTGGAACTCGGCTCATGGTGCTACCTCGATGATGCGTCTGCTTGCTGGCTGACGTAATCCTACCCGACTCAGGAGGAGTCGGGAGTGAATCCATCTGACGAACCGAAGGAAGCCGACCCTCTTGGTCGACACCATCGGCAGACTCCGGGATCCTTCGTTGCCGAAAGGTCACCGCAGATTCGCCAGACTACTTCGTCGGCAAGCGTTGACACTCTGGTTCGGCTGTTTGGATCCTGAATCTTTCGTGCCAAATCCAACATTTCGTTGGGCTTGGTCACCGCCGGCCGGTCTTCCCGGTCTGGGCGGTTCATCAGGCATCATCCCTGCACCTGAAGCCTGCGATCCTTTGGGACTCTTAGGTGAAGAGTTCCTGGGGGCCGCCACAGGCATGAAGAAAGGTTTTCGCGGTGTCGCGGCTGGCACAGCCGAATCGTCGGCAAATGCCTCGATTCGGGATTCCTCTCCCACTGCGTAGTTGAGACGGAAATCCGTTTTCGTGTCAACACCGGTCGTTCAAGAGCATCGCTAAGATGGTCAATGCTCTTTCGCTAGAATTGCTCCTGAGAGGGTTGGCGGGAAGGAATTCCATGAGACCCCAGGGTCGCCGAGATAAAGGTCGTTGCGATCGCGGGGAGGGTGAGATTTCTTCCAAACCAGGCCCGAAGAAGGGGTCGGGGAAATCCCTTTTTTTCAATCAGGGTGCGAGTGGGACGAAGCGAACCCAGGTCGGTCCGAAGAACGAAACACTCCTCAGGTGGATGAAGTGATGCCAGATTGGACAGACTGGACTTCCGAGCGAGTCGACAGCCTCCTCTTCGCGTACCCTTCGAGTTGGACGCTCGAAACCGATCGTTCCGAAGAGGGAACGTCGGTTTTGCTGCAAAGCGATGGGGTATCGTTCGGGCTGGTCGGCATCTATCCAGTCGATTTTTCGCCCGAAGAACTGACGGAGCAGGTTCTCGAGTCGGTTCGTGACGAGCATCCGGGCCTGGAAATCGAAGAACTCTCTTCCCATGAGCGGTCGTACCGCGATGCCTCGGCATTCGAGGGGCTCTTCATGACGCTGGATACAGTCGCCTACTGCTGGGTTCGAAGCTGGCGGGTTGGCCGGCGAACAGTGGTGGTGTTTATTCAGTCCATCCAGGCGGAGGCGGCCGACGGCGAAGAAGTCTTCGGAAAGATCTGCCAAAGCATCAGCACCAAAGCGGGGGCAGAGCCCGAAGAAGACGAGTAGTTTATCTTTTCGATGGCCCCCCGTGAGATCGTTTGTTAAAAGTAACGTGAATTCACACGGATGGGAGAGATGTCGGCCAAGGCGTTATCAGCCTTGCCGATCGACGACGTCCCCGGTTCCCTCGGAGAGGTGAACCGCGGGAGAAAACAGTTATTTTAGGGCCCAGTCCCCAAACAGACAGACGTCCGACCGATCTCCGAACCTGGAAAGAGACGATGGCCAAGCGATGGGAAGAACTGACCGGGCAGGTCGAGCGGAAGCTCGCCGTTCGATTTGTTCTGGCCAGTCGGCTCGCCAAGCTCCGTTCGCACGTGGAGAAGCTCTTCAAGGAAAAGGGGGATGTCGCGAGCGAAACGATCCACCAGGTCCGTGTCTTTTGCCGTCGAGTGCAGTCCGCGTTGGATGTCCTGCATGAAGATGTCCCGGCCAAGCATGTCCGCAAGCTGACCAAGACGCTGAAAAAGCTCCGCCAATGTGCCGGCCGAGTTCGAAATTCCGACGTCTTGGCCGGCGAGCTAAGCAATATCCGCGATCAGGCCCCCTCCCAAGAAACGTGCGCCATCGATTGGGTTCTCGATCGGCATCGACCAAGCAGAGCCCAAGGGGTCGAGAAGCTTCACAAGCAAGTCCGTCGAATGGAAGAACGAAGCTTCTGGGCCTGGGTGGACAAGCATTATTCGCTGGAAAAATCCTCCCGACAACTTCGCGACGCAAAGCCAACGGAAATGTCGCTGGCTGCACTCGCGGGCGAAAAAATGGTGCTCGAAATCGATATCTTCGAACGAGCGTCTCGGTCGTATCGGCAAGGTGATGTCGAACAGCTTCACTTGCTTCGCTTGGCGGTCAAGCGATTGCGGTATGTGCTGGAGATTTTTGCCGGCTGCTTCGGGCCGACTTTTCGCCCCGCGATTTATCAACCGATCTGCCGATGCCAGGAATTGCTTGGGTTCGTCAACGACGCTCACGAGTTCGCGTTGCAGTTCGACGAGTTGGCCCGACAGAGCAAAGACCCTAACGTCGCCCGAAGCTTTATCGCCCTTCGCGATCGCTACGCGCGTCTCCTGGAAGTGGCGGTTCAGCAATTCGGCGAGCAATGGAATCGCGACGAACAAGAACGCGTTCTGCAACAGATTCGCGACGTGCTAGGAATCTCCTCGACGCGCGAAAGCACCGGCCCCGCTCCACCGATCGGCACCGGCACCCCGTAAAAGCAGCCTACGTTTGATTTCCGAACGAGGCTTTCGCCCCATCGGCGTCAACCCTTCTCTTCGGTCTCCCCTTGTGGCAAACCGAACCCCGGTTTAGCCTCCACCCCTGGGAATTCGCGAGCTCGCGGCCGGAATCAGAGGCGACGGATTCTTCACCGGCTCGTCGCGACGGGCCTTCCTTCTCGACAGGTGGATCGGATCATGCCAGTTCGGCTCTTTTTCTCGGTGGGCGAACCGAGCGGTGACATTCATGCCGCCAATCTCATCAAGGCGGTCCGCACGAGTGAGCCTTCACTGGTTCCACTCGGCCTGGGGGGGCCGCGCATGGCCGAGGCGGGTTGCGAAATCATGTACCCGCTGGTCAACAACCCCATCATGGGAATGCAAGGCGTTCTTCGAGCGATCCCGTTCTTGCGCGGCTTGCTGAAAAAGATCGCGAAGACCTTTGAGACGGACCGACCAGACGCGGTTGTCCTCGTGGACTATCCCGGCTTCAATTGGCATGTCGCGCGACTGGCGAAGAAGCATGGCATCCCGGTCATCTATTATGTCCCGCCGCAAATCTGGGCCTGGGCGAGTTTCCGCGTCGCGCGGATGAAAAAATATGTCGACCATATTCTTTGCTCGCTCCCGTTCGAAGAGGCATGGTACCGATCGAAAGGGGTCGATCACAGCGTCTACGTCGGGCATCCCTTCTTTGACGACCTGGCTCTGGCGGAACTCGATCATTCACTGATCCAATCGCTGAAAGCCTCTGCTCCTGTGGGTAGGGTCGCTCTCTTACCAGGCTCTCGTCCAAGCGAAGTCGATCGCAACGGTCGGTTGCTCGTTCGGACTGCGAAGAAGATTCAAGATCGCGTCCCAGGCGTCTCGATATCCGTGGCGGCATTCGACGAACGAGCAGCACAGAAGATGGCGAAGATCGCTCATGACAATGGTATGTCACTCGACATTCATACCGGTAAGACCCGAGAGATCTTAGCCAGTGCCGATGCAGCCGTCAGCGTCTCTGGATCCGTGAGCCTTGAACTTCTCTACTATGAAGTTCCGACCACCATCATCTACACGATCCATAACTTCTATCGGCGGGTGATCATGCCCATGGTGCTGCACACGCCGTACATCACGCTGGTGAATTTGCTGGCGGGTCAAAAGGTCTTCCCTGAGTTCCTCGGGCCAAACGATTTCTCTGGTCCGATTGCTGACCAGATCGTGGAATGGCTCACGAAGCCTGCCGCCCGCGGGGCCGTTCGCCAAAAGCTGAAAACACTTCGGACTGAATACGCCGACGCAGGCGCCAGCACTTTTGCTGCCAATTACATTCTGCACGATGTGCTCGGGCAGAATGCCGCCACTCGAAAAGCTGCCTGATTCATGCAGGCGTCTTCCGGAAAATCAATGGCAGGTGTTTCTTAAGAGGTTCGCTTCTTCGACTCGCCCGAGATAAGTCGCTGTCGGAAGATGATTCCCAGGCCAACCACCGCAGCAGAAAAGACCATCAGCGCCAGAATCGGCTGACGAGGGAACAAGGCCAACACCACCACCGAGATCACCATCCCCAGAAACAGGTGCTGAAAAACTCTCTTCGTAGAACCGGCATACGCCCAAATGGTCGGCCGCGCTGGCGTGGGATTGGAGTCCGGCATCGCGACCGTTTCGAGATCTAATTCTTCCGGTCGTTCGACAAAAAACGCGTGCCGACGAGGACTCTCCTGCAACACCTCGCGCAACGCGTCGGCTTGCCGATTCTCGCCCCGCCGTTTGAGAACGCGGATCATCGCCGACTGAGCTTCTGGCGAATAAGGATCGATCTCGAGCGCTCGACGAAGCGATCGAGCCGCCTCATCACCCTTGTTCAGTCGAAACTGCGCCAGTCCAAGTGATGCCCAGGCCACCGCACAATCAGGGCTTCTGCCAACGGTTCGCTCGGCAAGTTTCTCTGCCGATCGCGCGTTCAACTCGGACGACTGAAACCACGCATACTGGGCTTCGAAGAGACTTCGCTGACCAGAGAATTGAATCGCACGTTCGAAGGCATGTTGTGCCAGCAGAATCTGTCGCCCTCGCCATGCGGCCAGTGCCAACGCCATTTGCGCATCTTCGTTTTCATTGTCGAGCAACACCGCGATGTTGGCCTCTTGCATCGCTTCTTCCACCGAGTTCGTCGCTAAGAGAGCATGCGAGCGAATCACTCGTGCGGTTGCATCGTCTCGATTGATCGACACCAACTGGTCCGCGAGCGCCAGCGCGCGAAGCGGCTCTCCAGCGGCGAGCGAACGGGCCGCCTGCTCGGTCATCTCTTCCGCACGATTGGTATCCATGAGCCGACTCTAGGCTCCTCTATGTAGCAGGCCTGGGAAAGCTGCTGTATGTCGATGGGACCAGATCATCTCTACATCCTATCCTCCCAGGCGGGAGGATTTCCAGCATCAGTCTCCACCAAATGCCGCATCAAATTTTCGGCCCGACGAAGCGAAGTCGATGCGCTGCAAGAATTGAGCGGCATCGGCCGCCCCGTACTCGCGATCCATCCCGGCATCTTCCCATTCGACACTTAATGGACCTGAATAACCAATATCGTTCAGGGCCCGGATAATCGCTTCAAAATCGACCCCGCCATGCCCGGGGCTCCGAAAGTCCCATCCCCGCCGAGGATCGCCGAAATCTAAATGAGACGACAAAATCCCCGACGAACCATCCAGCGTGATGGCGGCATCCTTAATGTGGACGTGATAGATTCGGTCGGGAAACGTCCGGAGGAACCGGACCGGGTCGATTCCCTGCCAATGGAGATGGCTTGGATCGAAGTTGAAGCCGAACTCCGGCCGCCGGCCGATCGCTTCGAGTGCTCGCTGGGCGGTCTGTATGTCAAAAGCAATCTCGGTCGGATGAACCTCCAAAGCGAAGCGGACCTTTTCCTCGCCGAAGACATCCAGGATCGGATTCCAACGCTCGGCAAAAAGATCGAAGCCGGCCTGAATCATCTGCGGCGAAACAGGGGGAAACGAGTAGAGGAGATGCCAAATCGAAGAACCGGTGAAACCATTCACGACATCGACGCCGAGCTTACGAGCCGCCCGTGCGGTGCGTTTCATCTCTTCAATCGCCCACGCCGACTTCGCTTTCTGGTCCCCCTGAATATCGGTCGGAACCCAGGCGTCGGTTCGAGAATCAAGCACGTCCAGCACAAGTTGACCCACCAGGTGGTTACTGATGGCTCGGCAATCAAGGCCATGTTTCTCGAGCAGATCGAGTTTCTTTTGACAGTAGTCGGGCTCGGTCAGGGCTCGACCGACTTCGAAGTGATCCCCCCAACAAGCCAACTCCAAACCTTGATAACCCCATCCGCTTGCCTTCGCCGCCAAATCCGCCAGCGAGAGATCTGCCCACTGACCCGTGAACAACGTCTTCAGCCGACCCATTTCTTACGCCTTTCTGATCTCGTCATTTTCCTCGGCCGATCTTTGCCGAGCACAGAACGATCGATGGGAATCCATCATCATCCTTTGTGTCTTACTCCCCTATCTTAAGCAGGGCTAAACTTGTCTGAAAGGGAGCGGTTCATGAGCAAGTCCATTCGCACGCGTGCGACCGCCATCAAGATCTGCGGTGTTACCCGCGTGGAAGATGCTCGTTGGCTGGTCGAGTTACCGATCGATGCGATTGGCCTTAACTTCCACCCGGCTTCGCCCCGATTCATCAGCGAAATCACGGCACGGGAGATCGTTCAAATCGTCCCGCCCGAGATCGAAATCGTCGGTGTCTTTGTCGATCGGCCCGCATCGGACATCACCCGTGTCGCGCGCGAGGTCGGCCTAACGACGTTGCAACTGCATGGAAATGAATCGGCAAACGGCGTCGAATCGTTGGCCCCCTGGCCGATCATCAAGGCCTTTCGGATGAAGAGTGTCGATTCGGTGACAGAGATCCAGGCTTTCATCCATCAGGTTTCGGCCATCGGCCGCTCACCCTTTCGCGTCTTGGTTGATGCGTTCCATCCGGGCGAACAAGGCGGAACCGGTCTGGCATGGGATTGGAACGATTTGGGAGATTGGCGGCCGAGCGTCGACTGGTTTCTTGCTGGCGGACTGAACCCCGACAATGTTGGCCAAGCTATCCGTCGGCTTCAGCCGACCGGGATTGACGTTGCCAGCGGCGTGGAGCGGTCGCCCGGCATCAAGGATCGAGCAAAGGTAGAATCGCTCCTCGAACAAGCGAGGCAGGCCTGGCCGGGACCGTGATCGGCACCAATAGAAAAGGGAAGAGGCCCATGGGTGATGCCTCTCCCCCTTATTCCTTTTTTTGATCGGCAACGATGCCCCGGACCTACCCCATCGGAAGCGACGAGCGATCGGAGACGTTGCTGAGATAGAGTGGGCGAGGCTGGGTGGTGTCGGGCTTGTCAATTCTCGACATCTCCGCCATCGCCTGCATGAAGTCGCGCCGACTGATGAGCCCGACAAGCTGCTGGCCACGCACCACTGGTAAGCGACGATAGGCAGTGTTCAGGAACAGCTCTGCAATCGTCAGCACGTCGACATCTTCATGCACTGTTTTGATCGAGCGAGACATGCAATTCTCGACGTTCGTGCTCGGATTGGAACTGTACGCTCCATCCAGGAGAGTTTCCATGCAGTCCTTTTCGGACAGGAAACCGACCAAGTGCCCCGCTTCGTCGACAACCGGCGCGTTGGCCATGCGATGACTAAGCAACAGATCGACCGCTTCGTAAATGTCCATTTCCGGACGAAGCTTCAGGTATCGCAGCGACATGATGTCGCGCGCTGTCAGTTGACATGCCTTATTCATGACTACTCTCCCCCTGAGAAGCCCCAGGGAACGAAGACCATGCTCTTCGGGAATTCTTTTCTGAGCCCCTTTTCGAATCGCCCGACCCAGGACGACTCGAAAGATCCCGACGGACCGAAAGACCCAGAGAAAGCCCGCTTCACCTGACCGGATCCGAAGGATCCCACTCGACTCGACCGCACCACCCGAAAACCGCGGACCAAGCCGCGAGAGACGTGTTCGAACAATGTGAAGATAACGTCATCTACATCGGTCGGCGAGCGAAAAGTTGTTACTACAATTGGATTTAGGGAAATACATCGTGATAATTTTCACGAACTCCGCCCCCGTCCGAGCGACCTTTCGCGTGGTAGCGATCGCGACGACAAAGCAAAGCTCGGCCATTTCAGGATCGATGTTCAAGAGGGATAAAGACAACGACTAAGGGATGATCGATCAGCGAACGAAGCATCTGAGGAATCGATTTTCCATCGTTGATCCGCAAAGCGAATAAAACAATCGCGTTGTTTCAACATGGAACCTGCTCGGCAGGATACTCGTGCGAAGGATTGCCGATTGATCAGCTTTCTTCATGCGGCCGACCTGCATCTCGACAGCCCGCTGAAAATGCTGGAGCAGTACGAAGGAGCGCCGGTCGAATCACTTCGCCTGGCAACGCGAAGGGGACTGACCCGGCTGGTCGACTTGGCCCTCGAACGAAAAGTCGACTTTGTTCTGCTGGCCGGCGACATCTATGACGGCGACTGGAAGGATTTCAATACCGGCCTGTTCTTCGTTCGTGAAATGGGCCGACTCAGCGATGCCCGCATCCCCGTGGTCCTCATTGCCGGCAACCACGATGCGGCCAATAAGATGACTCGCCAACTTCGCTTGCCGACAGGCGTCCAAATGCTCTCGGCCGAGATGCCAACCACCATCCTTTGGGAAGATCTCGGCGTTGCCGTCCACGGGCAAAGCTTCGCCAGTGCCGCCATCACGGACGATCTTTCCAAAAGGTATCCATTGCCGACCAAGGGACTCTTCAACATCGGCCTGTTACATACCTGCGCGGAGGGACGCGAAGGACATGATCGCTATGCCCCATGCTCGATCAACGATTTGTCGCGGAAGGGGTACGACTATTGGGCGCTCGGCCACATCCATCGACGCGAGGTTCTACTCGAAGATCCTTTCATCGTTTTTCCCGGCAACACGCAGGGGCGAAGCATTCGCGAGACCGGCCCTAAAGGATGCCTTCATGTTCGAATATCCACGACGGGTACTCCTGAAGCTGAATTTGTTCCGCTGCATGTTGCCCAATGGGAACATCTTCGCGTCCCCGTCGGGCCAATCGACACCATGGACACGATCCTCGAACGCTTCGAAGAGATCCTCTTGCAATCGATCCCTCCCCATCCAGACGTGAGTCTGGTCGCGCGCGTGACCCTCGAAGGAAATGGGCTGCCCGATCAAGCTTGGCCGCGCATGGATGAATGGACCAGCGAAATCCGGTCGCTGGCGACCGCGCGAACGGATGGGTCGGCCTGGATTGAAAGTGTTCGCTCAGCCGTTTCCTGGTCAGGCAAAGACTCCGTCGATGCGCATGGGCACGGGGCTCTGGCCGCGATTCTTCGCCAAATCGAGTCGTTGCAATCGGGCCAAGCAGACCTCTCGCCGATTCAAGAATCGCTTGAAGCGATTCTGCACAAACTCCCCCCCGAGTTGCAGTCCGACACTTCCATTCGACTCGACGGCCCGGCCGACATCAGAGTCCATCTGGCGGAAGTAACGGGGCTCTTAACGAGTCTCTTTCGCGAGCCAGGAGCCGACAGCCCATGAGGATACAAGAGCTTCGACTCATCGCGTTCGGTAAGTTCACGGAGGAGGTGCTGGATCTTTCCGCCGGCGAGTTCGGCTTGCACATCATTCACGGACAGAACGAAGCGGGAAAGTCGACCGCCCTGCGCGCGATCGAACAACTCTTCTTCGGCATTCCCAATCGCACCAACGACGCCTTTCTGCACCCGATGCCCAAGCTTCGGCTCGGCGGAAGAATAAAGAAATCTGACGGGAACACGCTTTCGTTCGTTCGTCGTAAAGCGCAGCGAGGAACGCTTCGCGATGCGGCCGATCAGAACACACTTCCTGATGAGACTCTCGCGCCCTTTCTGGCTCACGTCGACCAAGCCACGTTCTCCTCCATGTTTGGTCTCAATTGGGAGAAGCTGCAAACAGGCGGCAAAGAGATCTTGCAAGGTGGCGGACAAATCGGCCCGCTCCTATTCTCGGCCGGTTCGGGAATCGCTTCCCTTCGGCGAATCCGCGACCAACTTCGAACCGACGCAGAGGCTCTTTATCTCCCGCGCGGCCGATCGCAAAAAATCAATCAGACTATCAGCCAGATCGACGACCTTCGCAAGCGGATCAAAGAGATCGTTTCGCAAAGTCAGATCCGCAAGGAGATCGACGAGAGAATCGACCAAGAGACGACGAAACGAAACCAATGGCAACAAGACCTTCGCCAACGTCAGACAGCGCTTCGCGAACTCAACCTGCTGAAGAGCGCCTATCCCCTGGTGATTCAACGACGGCGTCTGGCCGAGCAACTGGAATCACGGCGCGAAGTCGTCGGGCTCCCTCGCGATTTTCGCGACCGGTATCGAAATGTCGTCAATGAACGAAGCATCCTCGACGGTCAGCAACAACATCTTGCCGATCGCGAGAAGCAGCTCCGTGAAAGCATCGAACAGATCGTCGTCGAGGAGAGTCTCCTCGAACGTTCGGCTGAGATCGAGTCGCTGCAGCATGAATGGGGAGCGATTCAAAAGGCGGCGAAAGACCGCGTCGGTCTGTTGGCGGAAGTGGAGAGCCTTCGGCGACAGATTCTTGATATCGAAGGAAACGAAAGACCCACTTGGCCGGGCTCGGCAATGCGCGCGATCGAAAGCCTTTGCGAACAGGCAAGCGACTGGAAACGTCGACAAGATCAAGCCTACGAGTCTCTCAGCAAAATGACTCTTCGCCGGGAGAGGATCGAACGGGAGCATAACAATCTTGGCCCCACATTTGATGCCGACCCTTTGGTCAGGCTGCTCGACCAAGCAGACGAATGGGGACACCTCGACAAACTGATTGAACAGCTTGAAGAGTCGACGGCGCGTGAACGCGACAAGATCGACCGCGGACTCTATTCGCTTGGCTGGGAGCCTGCCCAACAAGAGGCGTTTCGCCAAATTCGTTGGCCATCGGCAACCTCTGTGCAGCAACTGGCC
>JAIELF010000028.1 GCA_019753235.1 bacterium | reverse complement strand
GCAACCGCTGCGCTCGCCTGCTGAACGCTGACGCCAGGCGACAGCCGGCCGTGAATGTTCAGCCACTCCTTCGACCGATCGGCGCGAACGTTCTCGTCGGCGACGGCGCCGGTGCGGTATTGATCGGGCCCGCGAGCGAATCACAAGGCTTTCTCGCCTATCATCTCGGTTCCGATGGAAGTGGTGGCAGCCTGCTCAGTAGGCCGGCGGGGGGAAGCCGGCGCCCGGTCTCGGTCAGCGACATCGAAGAGGGTTTGCAGCTTTTGCAAATGGACGGCCCCTCCATTTTCACTTGGGCCGTCAACACCGTCACGCAATCAATTCAAGACGTTTTGCATCATGCCCAGTTGACCCCGGACGCAATTGACCTGTTCATTCCACATCAAGCCAACATCCGCATTGTTAATGCTGTGGCCGATGTTCTGGGGATTCCGCGAACACGGGTCTTCACAAACCTCGACCGTTACGGCAACACTTCGGCTGGTTCGATTCCTCTAGCTTTGGACGAAGCAATTCGCGAACTCGCGCTGCCGACAGGAAGCCGAATTCTTCTGTCCGGTTTCGGTTCGGGCCTGACCTACGGCACCGCTATTCTCTCCTGGTGAGTCGGCCACATCCTTATTCGCCTTCGCATATCTCTCGCGATCACATGTGGAGCCGTTCTGATCCGGATAGTCTCGATGTGACGAAGGTGTTGTATTTTCCGGATCTAACGGTTTGACGATTTACGACATGTAACCTAGTCTTCCGGTGTCTGAAGGATGAACAATGTTCGTCCTCGACAAAGGCAAACCAGTCGCGAGGCTGGGACGCAAAGCCATGGGCCAACTTAGCGAAAGTGAGGGGGTTCGCTAGGGTGGTCGCCAGGCTGCCGAAGGGAAGGACGGGACCCTGACGCAGAACAAGGCCCCGGGAGAAGGCTATGCTTTCTCCCGGGCATGTCTTTTTCTTGACCATCCGCGCCCGCTGCATTCTCCGCTCGACGTTTCTCTCCTTGAAACTTCCGGATCAAAGAACGATTCATCTCAACGATATGACCTATGCTTTCGCCATATGAACACGCCCCACCAATCTATGGAGAAGAGACGTTTATCAGAAGCGAATCAATGACCAGCAAACGCTGAAGGGTTACCCGCCCCCAGCCGCAACGGAGGAAAGCGGAATGTTTCGTGGACGGGGGACGGGTCTTGTTTGGCGTGCTTATAACTGGTTGATGTTCGCCTTGGCCGTGGCGGCCATCGGGCTTCAGCAAAATGGTTTACCCAGTGAGCCAGCCCTCCTAGGGTTGATCGTGGCCGCGAGCCTTTCCTGTGTGCTGATGATCGATCGCGTCCCCACATGGTTGCCGCGAGATCTTGATCGACGATCCAAACAAGCTGCTCGCTTGGCCAGCCAATGGGCCGACTCTCTCGACATCCCAGCAACATTGACCGATTCGACAGGCAAAATTCTCTACCAAAATGCCGCAGACCGCGCTGCCTTCAAGCATTCGCTGGGCGAGAAATGGCATGCTCGTCTCGCCGATCATCGTCTGGCGTCGCAGATATTGGCCGCCGCCCGGGATCAAGAGTCTTGGTTCGGGTCGGCCGACACGACGCTCACGAATGGGTTTCAACTCCGTGTTCAGGCCTTACCCTTCAATGGGGGGCCTGGACGAGTCAACTTGATCTTGTTCTTACAGGAATTTGTCGCGATCAAGTTGCCTGCCCCATCTGGAATTGTCGAGGAACCGACCCGTCCGCTATCGATGGCTAACTTAAGCCATGAAATACGGACACCGCTCACATCGATACTCGGTTTCACCGACGTGCTGATCGACGAACTGGCTCGAACGAATGGTTCGGAGCAATCAGTTTCGGCCACCAAAACGATCAAGCGAAACGGCGAATACCTGCTCACGCTGGTCAATGACATTCTTGATCTATCGAAGTGGAAATCTGGCGCCATCAAGGTCGATCGTCGCCCCTGCCGAATCGAGGAACTGGCTCGAGAAGCAAGCGATCTATTCTGCTCACGGTTTGCCGAGAAGAACGTCACCTTTGAAATCTCGATGGGGCGTTTTCTTCCCGCCACGATCAACACCGACCCGAATCGCCTTCGACAAATCTTGATCAATCTCCTTTCCAACGCGTTGAAGTTCACGGATTCGGGTAATGTTCGCCTCTCTTTCGAACTCCTGGCGAGCCCCTCTCGGAAGTTGGCCATCACCGTCGAGGATTCCGGTATCGGCATTTCTGAAGAGACTTTGCAGAACCTCTTCCAGCCATTTCGTCAAGCCGACGGCGTCAGGAAAAAGTTTGGCGGAACCGGTTTGGGACTCTCCATCACTCGAATGCTGACCAGAGCGCTCGGGGGGGAGATTCAAGTCGAAAGCCAACTCGGCATCGGGTCCAAGTTTATCGCCACCATCGATATCGGCGGGATGGAGGGCGTCCCTCTGATCGTGACGCCGGCCCATACACGCTTGGAGAGAGACACCTTCCTCAAAGAATCAATAAGGCATGTCCCACAAGGGTTGCGAATCCTCGCCGTCGAAGACAACATCGACAATCAACACTTGCTTGGGTTCTTGCTCGACAAAGTGAAAGCAAATCTCACGATCGTCGGTGACGGTCAGGATGGCGTCATGGAGTTTCATCGCTCGATGAAACGAGAGGAACCCTACGACTTGATCCTCATGGATATCGAGATGCCCATCATGAATGGATACGAAGCAACTCGCTTGATCCGCGAGACAGTCCCTATCATCGCTCTCACGGCACACGCGATGGATGTCGACATGGATCGGTGCCTGTCGGCCGGATGCAATGACTGGATCGCCAAACCGATCGATCGCCTGACCTTCTACCGCAAGCTTGCCAACAATACCTACCGATCCCGCTCATTGTCCGTTGCCGAGCCACTCGCGTCATCGGCAACCGCAGTATCATAAAGACGATGTCGGAGATCGGCGCGGTGCCAAGTGAAGCAGCCCGCCGATCAGACGAGGATCGGTAATCGAGGGGTCGGTTGTCAAGCGGCGTGCGAGTGGCCTATCTCTGTGAACATCCCACGCTGCTGGGGGGCGAGCGATCGTTGCTGGCATTCCTCGACGAAGCTCGCTCAACGGTGCGAGCAACCTTCGTCGCACCGGAAACGGGGAGACTGGCCGACCGTCTGTTGCAGCATGGTATCGATCATCTTCCAACACGCGACCTTCGACATTCATCCCACGAACAGAACCGTATTGCCGACGAATTGGCTCAACGGAAGATTCAGATTATTCACGGCAACTCGCTCTCGATGCGCGAGCCGACGTTGCAGTTGGCCGATCGGCTTGGCGTCCCCAGCGTTCTCCATGTTCGCGACATCTATCAGCTCTCGGCTCGGCAACAGCGTTCGCTTCGATCTTTCAGCGCCATCGTCGCGGTCTCGCCGGCGGTCGAGAGCTTCCTTCACGGGCAAGGGGTTTCACCATCGAAGATTCATGTCATCGTCAACGGTATCGCCTCGCCAGAAGAAGTCGATTCGGCCCCTTTGATGGATTGGCCTACCGATGCTCCTTTGATCGCCTGCATCGGACAATGGTCGCTTCGCAAGGGCCAGGATCTGTTTGCCAAGGCGGCACGACAGGTCTTCGAAAAGGGAGTAATGGCACGATTTCTTCTGGTAGGAGAGAGATACTCACTCAAGGAAGAGTCGATCGCGTTTGAGGAATCAATCCGCGAGATGACCATGCCGCTTCACGCTGCCGGCGTTTGGTATGAAACTGGCTATCGCGACGACGCTCGGCAACTCTTACCTCGGTTTGATCTCGTGGTCGTCCCAAGCCGACAAGAACCTCTTTCGCGAGTTCTTTTGGAGTCCCTGCAAGCAGGGACGCCCGTGCTGGCGACGCGTGTCGGCGGTAATCCCTACATCCTGGCCGAGGGGGACGTAGGGCTCTTAGTGGAGGCCAATCCATCCGCGATTGCCGATGGCATCGAGGAGGTTCTCTCGGCACGCGACGTTGCCCGCCGCCGTGCCGAGCAAGGTCGTCTCCGGGTCGCTCGTGAATTCTCTTTGCCGAGACACGCCGAGCGAATTCTCGATCTCTACCTGACTCTCCTATCAGCCCATGAGGGGGGATGAAGAGAAGGGTCAGCCCCCCATGGGGATGGCTCCCTTACTCGGGATGCCTCGTTCGGTTTGGCTTCGCGGATCAAGCAAGCTATCAAGTTCTTCCTTGGTCAGTTTGGTGTCGCGAAGAGCGATCTGCCGAACGGTTTGGCCACTCTCGAAGGCGACATGCGCGATGTGGGCCGCCTCGTCGTAGCCGATCTCGGGAGCCAATGCCGTGCACATGGCCAGACTGTACTCGATCAACTCGGCACAGCGTTCCTTGTTGGCCGTGATCCCCTGAATGCACTTAGTGGTGAAAGCCTCGGCCACGTTCCCGAGCAGTTCCATCGATTCCAAAAGGGCATGCGCAATGACCGGTTTCATGACGTTCAACTCGAAATTCCCGCCGAGCAATCCGCCCGTGGTAACAGTCGCATCATTGCCGATCACGCGCGCGACGACTTGTAAGACCGATTCGCAGATGACCGGATTGACTTTGCCGGGCATAATCGAGCTGCCGGGCTGAGTCGCGGGGATGTTGATCTCACCAATCCCACAGCGAGGCCCGCTCGACAGCCAGCGAATATCGTTGGCGATCTTCCCCATACTGACGGCAACGGTCTTCACCGCGCCGCTGGCTTCGACGGCAGCATCACGCGAGGCAAGAGCTTCGAAGTGATTGCTCGCGGGCTCGAATGATAGCCCCATCTCTTTGCTGATCGCCTGGCACATCCGCTGGGGGAATTCGATGTGCGTGTTGAGACCCGTTCCAATGGCCGTCCCGCCGATCGCCAGCGCTGCCAAGCGGACGCGAGCGCTGCGAAGCCGAGCGATGCCGAGCTCGATTTGCGAGGCGTAACCGCTGAATTCCTGACCCAAGCGGACAGGGACGGCATCTTGTAAGTGGGTCCGGCCGATCTTGATGATCGCATCGAATTCTTTTGCCTTGGCCGACAGAGCCGAGTGCAAATGCGTCAGTGCCGGGATGAGATGTTTGTCGATGGCTTCGACGGCCGACACATGAATGGCCGTCGGGATCGCATCGTTGGAGGACTGACCTCGATTGACGTGGTCATTGGGATGAATCGGAGTTCGACCCCCTCTTTTGCCCGTCGCCATTTCATTGGCTCGACTCGCGATCACTTCGTTGGCGTTCATGTTCGTCGATGTTCCGGAGCCGGTTTGAAAGACATCGACGACAAACTGATCGCGAAGTTTGCCGGCAATGATCTCGTCGCACGCTTGTTCGATGAGTTTCACCGCGTCAGCTGCCATCAGCCCGAGATCGCCGTTGACCTGGGCAGCACACTTCTTAACGGTGACGAGCGCCTTGATGAAGCGGGCTGGCATCGGGTAGCCGCTGATGGGGAAGTTCTCGACGGCTCGGCCCGTCTGCGCACCGTAGTACGCGTCGGCCGGCACCAACATTTCGCCCATCGAATCCTTTTCCACGCGAGTCTGTGACATGGCTTCCGTCCTTTTCATGACTGCGGCTCGATCCCTTGAGGGACTGTTACGAGGATGTCCGAGTAGTATGAGTCGGCCTCTCGGGTTTGTTATTCGATCGGCGGCGAAAGGACTCCCCCTTTTGCCCGCGCTTTTGAACTCGATCTTGCGTCTCCTCATCCGGTAGAGGCAAGGACCTCTGCCAGATGAATCGGTTTCACTTTCATTCCGCGACGGCTCATCATGCCCCCCAAGTGCATCAAGCAGCTCGAATCGCCGCTGATCACCCAGGAGGCGTCCGTCCGTTCGATGGCCGAGAGTTTGACCTCTCCCATGGCCGTCGAGATGTCGGACATTTTCACCGAGAACGTTCCACCGAACCCGCAACACTCTTCGTCGGCGTCCATCGGCACCAACTCTAGCCCCTGCACGTTCGAGAGGAGTTCCTGCGCCTCGGTCCGGAGATTCAACTCGCGAAGCGAGTGACAACTTCGGTGCAGTACTCCCTTACCTTCAAACCTCGCGCCGACGTCGCGCAGACCAAGCTTGTGAACGATGAACTGCGTCAGTTCGAAGGTTCGGCTAGCCAAGTCGCGGGCGGCGGACTCTTCGGGCGTGCCGTGAAACAGAGTAGGGTAGAAGACCGATTGCATCGCGGAGCACGATCCCGACGGAGAGACGATCGCCTCGGCACCGCTATCGAGAAAGATCTTGATTTGCCTCTTCGCCACGTCGGCGGCCTCAGCCCAGAATCCGGTATTGAAGGCCGGCTGCCCGCAACAGGTCTGTGCCGATGGATAAATAACCTCCATCCCCAATCGCCGAAGAAGTTGAACAGTCGCTTTCCCTACCTCGGGCACGATCTGATCGACGTAGCATGGAATAAAAACCGCCACCTTCATGAACCGCCCCTCTGGCTCGGTGAAAGGCCCCGCGGGCCAAGCGAGGTTCATCGTACGGGACCGTGGCCTCAGGGAAGGGCGGCACCGGCAGATTTGGCAGTCCGGCGGTCGAAATTCACCTTCTCCGGCAGCCGATGGGTTGACGCAAATCTATTTCTAACTGATGTTTACCAGCGGAGAGGCCGGCTCGGACCGAGCGGTACATGAATTGCATCCAAGAGGCGGTAGTAGGAGGCGCGAGCGGCGGTGAAGTTCCTGACAGTTCGGCAAAGCATCGACCCCATGGCCGTGCTCCGCCAGCGGATGCATGAGCATCTTTCGCGTTTGCTCGACTCGGCCATCGAAAGCCGGGCTCTAGATCAGCGCTGGGCTCATCAGTTCCCGTTGATCAACTTGTTTGAATCGGCCGACGCCTTCCATGTCATTGCCGAGGTTCCAGGCGTGCAAGCCGAGGATCTCGACATTGACGTCAGCGAGGAGTCCTTGGTGCTGCAATGCCGTCGGCCTCTGGAACCAGGGGCGTCCGAAGAGAGTTTCCGCCGACAAGAACGCTGGCACGGAGTCAGTCGCCGAGAGTTGAATTTCTCCAAGCGGGTCAAGCCGGAAGAGGTCTCGGCTGATTTACACGCCGGCGTTCTTTCGATTCGAATCCCGAAAGCCGAGCCACCCAAACGACATCGCGTTGATGTGCAAATTAAGACGAAGGAGCCTGACCATGATTGAGTCGGGCGCCGGCTCAGCGGGCCCTGCGGGCTCGGTTGAACCCAAGAGACCGGTCTGTCAACCCCATGTCGATATTCACGAATCCGAAACGGGCCTGATCCTTCGGGCCGACTTGCCGGGCGTCACCAAAGAGACACTCGAACTCGTCATCGAAGAGAACGTGCTCAAGATTTTCGGCCGATCAACGGTCGCGATGCCCGCCGGGACGCTGCGGGCCCACGATGAGTTTCGCATGGGCGATTTTTATCGCTCGTTCATTCTCAGCGACGAACTCGACACCGACAACATCAAGGCGGAACTCGAGAACGGCGTTTTGAATCTGCGTCTTCCCAAGAAGAAAGTCCGCCCCCGCCGAATTGAAGTCGAATAGAAGTCCTTCGCCGTGAGAAGCATGACAGATGCTTCTTCCCGATTCGATCAACCCATAGGCAAGTGTTCTTGACCTGGGAGTGCGACCGGAGCGATCGAACCTTTTCGCCCCATCACGGTCGTCATGAAATCTTGTGACCCGACTGGGTGTGGCAACGCGAATAGTTCGCCGTAAGCGAAGCCGCACGATGCGCCGACCGAGATGTTGTGCCCGGTGATGAAGTGCTTGACCATGGCCAAGCGGTTGTCGTCGAATTGACTTTTATACGCTTCGATGGCCGCCCACTTTTTGTCGAAAACGTCAGAGATATCGACCACAAATGTGCTGTGCCAGTGTCGGACTTCCGCATCGAACGGGACCGTCGCGTAGACGAGTTGCGGCACGCGGTAGGGGCCTGTGCCCGCAAATCGGTCGTCCCACTTGGTCAACTGCGAATAGAACCGAGAAGCTTCCGCCAGCAGATGCCCCTGATGATGGTCGGGAGAGGCGGCCGGTGTTCGGCCAGCCATGGTGATCAATACCTTCGGACGATATCGCCGCAACTCGGTTGCCAAACGGAAACGATTCTCCGGCGAATCCATCAAGACTCGATTGGGCAAGCCGACATTGATGCGGACCGGGACGTTCAAATGCTGACGAGCTTGCTCGGCTTCCTCTCGCCTCGTTTTCTCATCCCCTCGCGGCGTCGGTTCACCGGTCGTGAGATCAAAGATCCCGACTCGGTAACCCTGCTGCACCAACTTGGCGAGTGTTCCCCCACAACTGATCTCTAGGTCATCCGGATGAGGAGCGACCGCCACCACGTCCAAACGCTCCACCGCGGATTCTTCTGTCGTCGAGCTTTCCATCAGATCCTCCCAAGAGGGCTCTTGTTGCCGAGAAACAACAGCGAGCAATTCATGCGAAGCGGGAACCTCGTTCGTTCTATGCAGAAAGAATTCGCAGCTTGATCCGCAGTGCCAACGATGCGAACCTTTTTCGATCTTGTCCGCAGGGCTTCCCTTCGAATCGATGAATAGGACCGGTCATCCTCTTGAAATCGTTTGGCGTAAAAATGACGAACCGTCAAAACAGCAATCTTTTTCAACGTCTTTCGATGACGTAAGGTATTGCGTAAAATGATCTTAAAAAATACTGACGTTTCGTCAAAAATCTTCTTTTGCTTCCGCCATTTCTGAATACACTGAGGTTGGGGAATAGGACTAATTGTCGCACAGGTCACGCACGGTCACCATCGCACGGCCTGGGGGCACGCAAAAGGGATAACGGCAGTCGTATGTTTGCTCCGCACGGTGGTTTGAAGGATCTTGTCGATCGGATGGTTCCGTCAGCGGAACAAGCGGATTTTGTTCGTGCCGCGGCGGAGTTTCCGAAACTGCCAGTCAGCGATGCAGACCTTTCGACGTTGTACCGCTTCGGGGATGGTGGACTGAGTCCGCTTCAGGGACCGATGACCAAAGAGGTCTTCGATCGCGTTCTTGACGAAGAGGTTGTTCTCGTCGATGGCGTGAAGTATGCCTGGACGATTCCCCTCTCTTTTCCGGCCAGCTACGAAGTCGCGGACGCGTTGAAGATCGGTCAGCAAGCGGCGCTGGTGAATAGTGCTGGTGAACTCGTTGGCACGATTGCCGTGGAAGATGTCTTCCCGTTTGAAAAAGCTCGGTATTTGACGAGTGTTTACAGTACGTCTCGTCTGGATCATCCCGGCGCGCGAATGGTGTTGGAGGATGGTCGGCACCGTCTGGTCGGGGGTCAGGTCCGGGTTTTGCCGCAGAAGAAACATCCCGCGTACGGGAGCCTGGTTCTTTCGCCGAAGGAATCGCGAGAGTACCTCGCGAAGAAGGGCTGGGACCGTGTGGTCGCGTTCCAGACGCGAAACCCGCTCCATCGAGCACACGAATACGCGATGATTTATGGTCTCGAGAAATTAGTTCGTGAAGGTCACACCGCCGGGGCGGTTCTTCACCCGCTGGTGGGCGAAACGAAAAGCGATGATGTCGACGCTCCGACCCGCATGCAAACTTACATTCGGCTGATGGAGAACGGAGCCTTCGGCGAAGGAGATATCGACAGCGATCTCTGGGCCTCGAAGAAGGTGGCTTTCAAGGATCGCATCGCTCTTTTGGCCCTCGACATTAAGATGTTCTATGCCGGTCCCAAAGAAGCGATCATGCACGCGATCTATAGGCAAAACTTCGGGTTTACAGACATCATCATCGGCCGCAAGCACGCGGATGCTCCTTACGATGATGGCAAGGATATTTGGGATGGATTGCAGGCTCAGCGGAAGTTCGACAACCTGCCGGGCAAGCTTGAAATTCAACCGGTAAAGGTCGGCTTTGCCGCCTTCTTCGAAGAACTCGGCCGGGTCGGGTTGGTCGACGAGTACGGCCCCAAAGGATACAAGCAGGTCGCCATCAGCGGGCGAGACCTGCGGAAGAAGCTACAGTCAGGCGAGTTGCCTGATCCTCGCATCATGCGGCGAGAGACTGCGGAAGTCTTGATCGCCGCCATGAGTGGGAAGTAGACCAGTCGGCCCAGCGATCCGCCTAAGATAATGGGGGATCTCGGGCCGAAGAAGGATCGGGCCTTGTTGGCCCTGTCTTTGAAGAGTTTGATTCTAAGCTGTTGTTTGCGAAAGGGTCTCCGAATGAGCGTAAAGACCGACATCCCGCAGAAAAAGCCGGGCGCCACCGAGGCCCCGCAGCCAAACGGAACTTCGTTTGCCGAGACCGCGATGCGGCTTTCCGGCAAGTCGGACCTCGAAGCCCGATCGATCGGCGCCGTCGATACCGCCGATGATCAAGTCGACGTTCTCTTCAAGCATTCGACCACGGCGAGCCCAGCCCACCGAATCGTGTGGGAAAACGTCGCTCCGCTGGAACTCTTCCGAGCCAAAGAAGCTCCCGCTCCAAGCGACTCATGCAAGAAGGTCATGGAAAAGTCCGTCGAATTGGTCCGTCGTCATCGCGATGCCGGCACCGTTTTCGATGAAAATCGCAAGATCTCGAAGTCCGTCCTCAAGGAACTCGGCGATGCCGGCTACTGGGGAATGTTGGTTGACAAGAACTACGGCGGGCAGGGTGCTCCGCTGCAAATCTTCGGGCCATTCCTGACTCAGATGGCAACCCTAGATGCAACCATCTCGGGGCTCGCCTCGGTTCACGGCTGCATCGGTGCGGTCGATCCCGTCAACACCTTCGGCAACGAAGAACAAAAGCGGGAGTTCCTCCCCAAGCTGGCCAGCGGCGAACGCCTGAGCGCTTTTGCGTTGACCGAACCGGCTGCTGGATCGGATCTCACCTCGATCAAGACCGAAGCCAAGCTCGACGGCGATCATTACGTCGTGACCGGCGAGAAGCTCTTCATCACCAACGCTCAGTGCGGCCGAATGATCGGTCTGGTTTGCAAGATCGACAAGAAGCCCGCCGTGCTGATCGTCGACCTCCCCGAGCAGGAGAACGAGCAGTTCCAGATTAAGAAGTACGGTCTGTATGCCCTCAAGCATGCGTACAACGTCGGCTTGGTTTTCAACGGCCTGCGAGTGCCGGCGAAGAACCGTCTACAAGCTGGTCGCGGTGACGGCTTGACCATCGCGTATCACGGCTTGAACTACGGTCGGGTCTCGCTATGTGCGGGTGCCGCGGGCAACATGCGAATGATGCTCAACGACATGCTTCCTTGGTCGAACTTCCGCAAGACGTACGGCCAGCCGATCATCAAGCGAGAACTTGTCCAACGACGTTGTGGCAGCATGGCGGGCTATATCGTCGCTTGCGACGCGCTCGTCGATTGGTGTGCGTGGCTGATGGATGAAGGTTATCGCGGCGAAATGGAATGCACCATCGCCAAGATCTTCGGCAGCGAACGCCAGAAGAATGCCGCCATCGAGCTTTACATGAAGACTCACGGCGGTCGTTCGTTCATGCATGGCCACCCGCTGGGCGACAACGTCCATGAGTTCTTGGCCCCTTGCATCTACGAAGGCGAAGGCGAAATGCTTTGCATGGCCTTCTTCAAGTCGCTGGTCAAGGAGCATGGCAAGAAGTTCTTCGAACCGGTCGGCCAGGTTCTTTCGAAGCTGGGTGTCTCGGCACCGAACTTCGCCAATCCGAAGCACCTGATGGCTTTTGCCGGCCCGGGCATGAACATTAAGAAGTGGGAAATGTCGCAGCGATTTGCCGGCAAGAGCAGCAGCGGGCTGCCCGAGCTCCCCGGTCGGCTTCGCGAATACGTGAACTACGGCGTTCACGGCCTACAGCGAGGTCCGCTCGAGATCCACAACGCGATGATGAAGTACCAGCTCAAGCTGGCCGATCGTCAGCTCAAGATGTCGGAACTCTCGCAGCGAATCCAGGACTACATCACCATCATCGTGACGGCTCTTTATGCCGGCAAGAAGGGTGATGAGTGCACGGTTGCTGCTGGCGAAATCGCCTGCGAAGAAATGCGGCTGAAGCTGACCGGCGAACGCCCCAGCGACTCGTACTACAAGCGAGTTTGCAAGCTGGGCGACATGGTCGCCGATGGTGGTTTCAAGCAGATCGCCGGCCAGGCCACTGCCGACATTCTCTACAAGTATTAATCGAGGATCGGCTAAGCTCAGCCAAGCTCAGCCAAGCTCAGCCAAGCTCAGGATACTCAGCTTTTCAGGATGAGACTGAATCGCTGGGCTCCATAGAAAACCTGCGGGGGCGGCCTTGAGTCATGTCAAGGTCGCCCCTAAGTCGTTGATCGAAACGCTTCTCGCGAATCGTTGCCGGGCCAGGGGTGGGACCGAAGCGACTCGATCGAGAAGTCGCTACGCGTGGGCCTAGATCTCTTTCCATCAGAATGGGAGAATCGGCGGACACGCGTGAGGACGATGAGCCGTCAGGCGATAAGTGGGCCTTCTCTTGCCGGAATGAGTTAGGCTTGGAAGGTGTCTTCGTCGGCGGTCCATTTTTGGATTCGCAACTTCCGTCTGTTCGTGCCCATTGGGTCGGTTTGAACGATGACCCTCTTTTGTCGACCTTGCTTAAGCAAGTCGCCGGGCACTGTAGGATCGTTGCGAGTCAGAGTTCCAGTTGAGGTAAGCGGCTAGAGTAAGGAAGCAAAGGGCCCCCCCAGTCATGGCTCACCCCCTGCGGAAACGAATCAGCAACGCCGCCTTCGCGTTTCGCGGCTACAACGTGACGAACATGGGGCGAAGCCTCGAACTTCTCGATCATGCTCTTTATGGCCCCGTTGTCGAGGAAGTCCTCGATCAAGCATCTGCGATCTGCAAGAAGGCTTGTAACCGCGAAGTTCATCTGGCCAATCGAATTCGCCAACAAGCAGAGAGTTCCATCTCTTCCTTTCCCGAAGATGTTTCGATCATCGTCGCGATGTCGGTCGCGCAGATGGCCTGCCTAGAGAAGTTTTTCGACATCAAAGTTCAGAACTCGAAGCTACTGCTGGGCTACAGCATCGGCGAGCTGGCCGCCAACATCATCACGGGCGTCTTTTCGATGGAAGAGATCCTTCCTTTGCCGCTCATGCTCTCGGCCGAGGCCGCCTCTTTGGCCGACGAAGTGACGATGGGGATTGTTTTCACGCGAAGCCAAAGCATCAAACTGTCGGATGTTCGCCGGCTATGCGTGAAGATCTCTAGCGAAGGTAACGGACTGATCGCTCCGTCGACACACTTGGCTCCGAATGCGTGCCTACTTCTGGCCGAAGGGAACACTCTTGACCGCTTCGCACAGCTGATGAAGGAGGAGATCTCCGACAAGCTTCGCCTTCGGAGAAATGAGAACAAATGGCCGCCTCTCCATACGCCGATCCTTTGGAAAAAGAGCATCCCTAACCGCGGTGCTCTCTCCCTTTTTAAGATTCATGGCGGGTTCGTTGCCCCGAAGCCCCCCATTGTCTCATGTGTGACCGGTAAACCAAGCTACAACGATTGGAACAGTCGCGATCTTTTGATTCAGTGGATCGATCAGCCTCAACTTCTTTGGGACGCGCTTTACTATCTTTTGGAATCGGGAATCGATCTGGTAATTCACGTCGGTCCCGAACCGAATCTGATACCCAACACCATGAACCGCATCAGTTCCAACGTTGCTGACCAAATCAAAAAGGGGTTGATCGGCGGCTTTGGGAAAAGCGTCTTCGCTGGGATCGCTCGGCGTCCTTGGCTGAGCAGCCTGTTCGTCTCGCAGAGTGCGATTCTGCGGGCGCCGTTTGTACAGCACATTGTTTTGGAAGATTGGCTGCTGGAAAACCTTCCCGGCTCGAAGACTGAGACGACGCCTGCCCCCATCAAGGAAGCACCGATCCCCGCACCATCGGCAGAGATCGTCTAGGGGACTTGCATTCCAAGAGGATCGCTGTTCTGGGGCCGAAGAATCGCACCCGGCAAGTGACGTTTTGAAGTTGATTCGCTCGCCGATCAACCGAAGGCCGAGGTATCGAAATAGACTTCGTTGCGGCTGATCTTTCCGTGGGTGATTTCGACGATATCGAGCCCGACGAGCGTGATTGCTTCGTTTCCGTGGGGAATCGTCGCCTTCCATTTCAAACAGCAACCTCGGGCAGTGGGCAGGATCTCAACAGGTTCCCACTTCCACTCCGGGTTGGCTGCCAATAGTTTTCGAAAATACCCAGACAATTCAGCCTGTCCACGGAGTCCGCCCGACCGAGCGGGGTCCTGATAGTAGGCGTCGTCCGCATAAAACGCGAGGAGTCGATCAGGCTGGTTGCCAGTCCATGCCAACAACCAGTCGCGAATCAGTGATTCAAGGGACGCTTGGTCCATTGAGGAGGCTCCTTGTCGCATGTGACTGGGAATCGCTGGTCGCCTGCTTCGTTCCGATCCATGGCGTTTTCAACGCAGGTCGATTATGATTCTCCTTCATGATAATGTCGATCCTCTTTTTTGCCTGGGTCACGCTCGACCAGACGCCTTATCGCCCGGAACTTCTCACCGGCGATCAGGCGCAGCGAGCAATCACGAATGAAACAAGTGATCCATTTTTCTCTCAGTTGAGCCAAGTCGATATCGAAGCCCGGCTGGGGCAGTCGGTCGATGGGTTTTCAAAGGAACAAGCGACGGAGTCGCTTCGCCAACTCTTTCGAAACTCGGTCATCAATTGGCCCGAACGGGAACAGTCGGCATTGATCGCCGCTTGCGGTTTGGTGAAAGAATCGGCGGATCGCCTTTGTCCTGGACTGATTCCTCCACGATGGCGTTTCGTCTTGACCGATGGATCCGAAGAAGGAGGCGCCGCCTACACTCGCGGCAACACCATCATCTTGCCGATCCAAAAACTGCGGACCGATCTTGTGCTTGGGCAGATCGCCAAGCTTGTGGCTCACGAGACGTGCCATGTGTATGGCCGACAGCACCCCCAGACGCGCGAGAAGCTGCTGGCCCGGCTTGGGTTCCGTGTTGTTTCGTCGATCGCCCTGGGGACGGCCATTGAGTCGAGAAAGCTAACCAATCCTGATAGTCCCGTCATTGATAGCATCATTCAAGTGCAGCCAACACCAGGGGTTGATGTCCCCGTGACACTCGTTCTTTATGCTGATCCTGGTCGTTTTTCCCCCATCAAGGGGCAAGGGGTCTTCAAGTATTTGAAGTATGGGCTGGTTGCCGTGGCCGACTTGGGCGAAGGTCGTTTCGGCGTCGTCGGGGGACAAGATCAGCTTCCCGTGGTTTACTCTCCGAACGAAGTCGCAGGCTTCTACGAGAAAGTGGGTCACAACACGCGATACATTCTGAGTCCGGATGAGATCCTAGCAGACAACATCGCGATCGCGCTCGTTGGTTCGGGTGGCGTCCCTTTGGCCGATCCAAGACTACCGGCGGACTTGGCCGAGATCATTCGAAACTCGACCGAAGCATCCCCAGCCGAAGACTAGGCTCGGTCTGAAAAAGCCACCCTGGCGTCGGTCGTCATCGACCTGAAACTCCTTAAGCGATGTTTCGCTACGTACTCTCGTTTGTCGGGGCGGGTCCGTTCTCTGCCTGTGAAGCGTTGGGATCGGCTTTGGGACGATCAGGAAGCGTGAAACGCCCGGTGATTCGACGCTCGGGGACCGGCGGCAGCGCGAGCCGAGTGCTCGACTCGGGCGCGGCCGTGATGGCCGCGGCGGTCGGTCCAACCGTGATGACGTTCGGGGCAGGGGCGCTGATCGCTTTATCTTCGGGACGGGCAAGCTTCTCATCCACAGGCCGATTCAGCGATCCATCATCGGTGTTCTTCGTGACAGGAGTCGCTCCCGTCTTCATCACCGGCGTTTGCCGATCGTTCATCCGTTTGAGTTCGTCCAGTTGCGCCTTGAGCTCCGCGGTGTTCCCCTTGTCGCCTATCCCTGCACCCATTTGACGAATTGCCTCTTGGGCAGCCGCCAGTGTCGCTTCATACTCCTCGGCAAGTTTGCGCTTCTGCTCGGGGGTGATTTCTGTCGAGAAGAGATCAACCTCTTCCAATGCCACGGGGCGATTGACGTAGACGCTCGATAGCCGATCGTAGGGAATGATAAAGACTCGCCGGGCGTCTGCAGTTCCTGCGACGCGACCGCGAAAGAGGATCACGTTGGGTTCGATGCGAGCGATCCCTTCCACCGCGATCTCGAGCATGTCGGTCGTTCGAACTACCAGGCTGACCTGATCCTCGACGCGAATTCCTTCAAAGAATTGACCCCAACCTGTAGCTTCCATCGACAAATCACTCCCTGTGTTGGCACCTGCTATTCAAGGTCAGCCCGAACCGTTGCCCGCCCGCTTGCGTCCTTGGATAAGCGAAAAAAGAGCGGTCTCCATCAGCAACCATCTTTTCGAAACCCCGGAAGGGGGTCGATCCCAAGCGAAGAACTCCACCGCTTGAAATCGCTTGGAATGGCTCGAAAGCCTAGCATTCTCGCCGGGCAGAGAGCGGATCTGTACGCTAGTTCGATCAGGTTGGGACATTGGGGACCACAGACCTGGGTGCGGAGTTCGGGCCCAAAGCCTGGGGAAACCCGGCCCGGAAGCGATGCTCGGTCAGCGCCCATGCACGTTGGTTCACCGTAGGATTCAGAAAATCGTTAGGACGGGGATTCATGACTTCTGCCAATTCGATTCTCAAGCTGGGAATTCCTGCCGGTAGCTTGCAAGAAGCAACGGGGAAACTCTTCGAGCAGGCCGGCTACAAGATTCAGTTCTCGTCGCGTTCGTATTACCCCACGATCGACGACGATCAGATGGAGTGCCTGCTCATTCGAGCCCAAGAGATGGCGAGGTATGTCGAAAGCGGCGTGATTGATGCCGGTCTGACCGGGCACGATTGGGTGACCGAGAGCCGAGCCAGCGTGGAAGAGGTGGCCGAGCTCGTTTTCTCAAAGGTGAGTCGCCGGCCAGTCCGTTGGGTGCTGGCGGTCCCTAATGATTCATCAATTCAATCGGTCAAAGATCTGCAGGGGAAACGAATCGCCACCGAAGCTGTGAATCTCACCAAGGACTACCTCGCTCGGCACGGCGTGCAGGCTATCGTCGAATTCTCTTGGGGTGCGACGGAAGTTAAACCGCCCCGACTGGCCGATGCCATTGTCGAGATCACCGAGACAGGAAGTTCCCTGCGGGCCAATAATCTCCGGATCGTCGAGACCGTCCTGCAAAGCACCACCCGGTTCATTGTGAACAAAGATTCGTGGCGCGATCCTTGGAAGAAGTCAAAGATTCAGAACCTGGTGACGATGTTACAAGGGGTTCTCGAAGCAGACGGCAAGGTTGCCATGATGCTCAATGTCGAGAAGAAGAATCTCGCGCAGGTCCTCGGCGTTCTGCCGGCGCTTGAACGACCGACGGTCTCCTCCCTGGCCGAGGACGAATGGTTCGCCGTCAACACGATCATTGATGAACGGATTGTTCGTGATCTGGTTCCTAAGTTGAAGGCGATGGGCGCCTGCGGGATTGTTGAGATGCCCATCAACAAGATCATTCCATGACATGGTCCATCTCGTCTTTACTCGCGGTGACGGTCGGCGGGGGTGCGGGCTGCTTGGTTCGCTACCTCGTGAGCATGCTTTTGGGCTGGACGCTGGGAACGAGCTTTCCCTTCGGGACACTGACGGTGAATGCCGCGGGCTGTTTGATGATGGGCTTGGCGGCACGTTCGTTCGTCGCCGGCGATCCTTGGCGATTGGCGATCATGATCGGCTTTCTCGGCGGCATGACGACGTTCAGTTCGTTCGCGCTGGAACTCTTCCTTTTGTTTGAGCAGGGACGATGGTCGATCGCCGTCAGCTACGGGGTCGTCACTCAAGTGTTGTGCGTGGCGTTGCTCGTTTTAGGTTGGCACTTGGCCCCTTTGCTTCAAGGGAAAATCCCTCTCAACTGATAAACCGTACCGACATGTTCCAGGGCCGCACAGTAGGCCGCCGTCCGCAAGTCACATCCAAATCTTTTGGCACTTGCTTTGACCCGCTCGGCTGCACTCTGCATGGTTTGCCGAAGTCTGGTGTCGACCTCCGCCAGTGGCCAAGTCTCGGCTTGGCGATTCTGTTTCCATTCAAAGTAGCTGACCGTGACACCGCCGCTATTGCATAGAACCGCTGGCAGAACCGGAATCCCGCGATCAGCCAACACCTGGTCGGCCGCGGGCGTCACCGGTGCGTTGGCCCCTTCGACCAGGACCTTGCAATTTAGCTGCGCGGCAATCTCGGGAAGAATCATCTGTTCGAGGGCAGCCGGGATGAAGAGATCAACTTTCGCTGAATAGAAGTCTTGGGTGCTGACGGCCTCGGCATGCGCGAAGCCGGCGACGCCCCCTTTGCTTTCCACATAAGAGGCTAACTCGCCGGCATCGATCCCACGATCATTTCGAATCGACCCGGTATGGTCGAGAACGGCAACTAGCTTGGCACCTCGCTGAGCAAGGAGTCGGGCCGTCCACGAGCCGACGTTGCCGAAACCGACCACGCTGTAGGTGACTTTGCCGACATCAAGGCCAAGCTCTCCCAGCAACTCATCCAAGATAAAGACAAGGCCCTGACCGGTAGCTTTATCACGACCGAGCGAGCCGCCGAACTCGACCGGCTTTCCCGTGACCACGCTCGCGCCTCCCTGCCGGAGACTCGGCCCGCTGACGTTCATGTAGGTGTCGGCCATCCAGGCCATCGTTTGTGCATTGGTGCCGACATCCGGAGCGGGAATGTCATAGTCGGGGCCGATATTCTCCCCCAAAGCGCTCGTGAAACGCCGGGTCATGCGCATCAATTCCATTTGACTGAGTGCCGAGGGTTTGACCTTCACGCCTCCTTTGCCGCCGCCAAGAGGCAAGCGGTTGAGAGCGCACTTGATCGTCATGAGCGCCGCCAGCGACTTCACATGATCAAGGCTCACCTCTTGGTGGTAACGAATTCCACCCTTATAGGGACCCAGCACATTGTTGTGCTGAACTCGGTAGCCCTTGAAGAGCTGAAATTCGCCGTTGTCCATTTGTACCGGAAAATGAACCATGATCTCGTTTTTCGGCTGGGCGAGAATGAGCTGTAATCGATGAGGCAAGCCGACCAGGTCTGCTGCTCGAAGGACTTCGCCGATCGTTTGGATGTAGATGTTGTCTGGCTTGGCATCCATCTCCAACTCGGAGAAGACCCGATTGACTTGCTGATTCATGCTCATTCCTTTGCCCGCCGGCGACAGACCCTTTCGGTGCCGCGATGAGATGGCTATTCTTCTCTACGAATTCAGATCGGCCACGATGGCGGCGATCGAGTCAATTTGGCCGCGAAGATCGTCGCGCGATTGCCGTTGCTGCTCGACGATCTCTGCCGGCGCGCTGGCGACAAACTTTTCGTTCGAGAGTTTGGCATCGATGCCGACCAACCGCTGCTTCATCTCGGCAAGCCTTTTCGTCTGCCTGGCGACTTCGGATGGGACGTCGATGAACTCTGCCAGTGGGACGTAAACTTTGCAAGACGGGAGAACAATCGAGGCCGACTTTGGTGGCCGAGCGGTCGACGGCCCGGCGGATAGCTCCGCGACTTTGGCCAAGCGTAGAATCGCGTCTCCCTTCGACTTCAAAAATGCCGCCCCGTCGAGCGAACATTCAATCGCGGCCGCGACATCAGCCTTCGCGTCGACACCGAATTCCGCACGGATGTTGCGGATGCTTCGAATGACATCCTGCAAGAGGGCCATCCTCTCGCGAACGACTGCCGAATTGGGAATGCTTCCGGCAAGCTGTTGGACAGCGGGACTGTTCCATGGCGCCCGCACTAACGATTCGGTTGGCTTTTCTGTTCCATCGATCCCGCGCAAGGGAGCGGCCTCGTTGAGCGCGTGCCAGACTTCTTCGGTGACAAATGGCATCACCGGATGCAGCAGGCGAAGTGTTCCATCCAGAATCAATGCCGCCAGTCGCTGGGTCGGCGTTCTGTCCGGCGAACCTTCACGCAGACGAGGTTTGATCAACTCGATGTACCAGTCACAGAGCTCGCCCCAGACAAAGTCGTAAAGGAGCCGACCAACCTCGGCAAAAGCAAATGTCTCCATCCCCGCGGTCACTTGGCGAACGGTCTCGTCCAGGCGAAGAATGATCCACTGATCTTCCGGGCTCAGCGATGAAGAATCGATCGGGCCGACTTGATAGCCCTCTAGGTTCATCAAGATCAACTTCGAAGCGTTGAAGATCTTGGTCCCAAAGTTTCGACCCAGTTCGAACTTCTCCGACGTATTGACCTCTCGACCATCGGGAAGCTTTTCCTTCTTCACCGGAAGGCGTACATCTTGCGTTTCCGTGGTCATCGACGTGAGCGTGTAGCGAAGCGCGTCGGCACCGTATTTGGCGATGATGTCGAACGGATCGACGCCGTTGCCCAGCGACTTCTTCATCGGCATTCCCTTGCCATCTTGAATCACCGGGTGAATGAAGACGTCGCGGAAGGGGATTTTGCCCAGATTGAAGTCGCTCATGATGACCATGCGCGCAACCCAAAGGGTGATGATCTCGCGCGCAGTGCTCAGAACGCTGGTCGGATAATAGTAGTCGAGTTCGGGCGTCTGGTCGGGCCAACCCATCGTCGAATGGGGCCAAAGCGCAGAACTGAACCAAGTGTCCAGCACATCCGGATCTCGACGAAGCGTATGGCCGGCGATTGCCGACTCACTCAGTTCGCTCATCGAACAAATCAGCCAGCGGCCCGTCTCGCCATCCTGTTTCCAACAGACCCCTTGGGCATCAGGAAAGGCCTTTTGGAGATCCGCCTCGGTGAAACCTTCACCGTGCCAAATCGGAATCTGATGGCCCCACCAAAGCTGGCGAGAAATGCACCAGTCTCGTTTCTCCGATAGCCAAGCGATGTAGGTCTCCGCGTAGCGGCTGGGATGAATGCGGACATGCCCTTCGCGGACGGCGGCCATCGCCCGCTCGGCCAGATCTTCCATCTTGATGAACCACTGATCGGAAAGGTAAGGCTCGATGGCGGTCTTGCTTCGGTCGCTGTGCCCGACATTGTGCTCGTGAGGCTCGACCTTTGCCAGAAGGCCCATCGCTTCGAGGTCGGCGACCACCTTTTGCCGAGCTTGCTCGCGTTTGAGGCCGGCGTACGGACCGCCATTATCATTGATTCGGCCATCGGAGTGCATGATGTTGATCTGGTCGAGCTTATGCCTTAGCCCGCAAGCATAATCGTTGGGATCATGCGCGGGAGTCACTTTCACGACGCCGGTCCCGAATGCCGGGTCAACCAACATCCCATCGCCAATAATCGGGATCGGCCGACCCAAGAGCGGCAAGATCACCCGTTTGCCGATCAGATGTCGATACCTCGGGTCATCCGGATGAACGGCGACGGCGGTATCGCCTAGCATTGTTTCAGGCCGAGTGGTCGCAACCTCGAGCTTTTCGTCACTCCCTTCCACAGGGTAGAGGAGGTGCCAAAGATTCCCTTTCACCGCGGCATGATAAACTTCATCATCCGCCACCGCCGTCTGCAGTTGACAATCCCAATTGACCAGTCGCTTGCCCCGATAGATAAGGCCCTTTTCAAACATGCGAAAGAACGTTTGCCGAACCGCTCGCGCGCACATCTCATCGAGCGTGAATCGCCAGCGGGACCAGTCGGGGCTGGCGCCGATGGCACGCAGTTGGCTACGAATGCGCGCTTCGTACTCGTCCTTCCAGGCCCAGATTCTCGCGACGAGGGCGTCCCGACCGATATCGTGCCGAGTCTTCTTCTCTTCTTCGAAGAGTCGCTTCTCCACGACCGCCTGCGTGGCAATCCCGGCATGGTCGGCCCCGGGGATCCACAGGGCTTCGAGTCCCTGCATTCGACGAAAGCGAATCAGCACGTCCTGGATCGTCCCATTGAGGGCATGTCCCAGATGAAGTGCTCCTGTCACATTCGGGGGGGGAATAACGATGGAATAGGCGAGCTTTCCGGGTGTCGGTTGACTGCGGAAGTGTCCCCCATCTTCCCAATAGCGGGTCCAGCGGTCCTGAATCTCTGCAGGATCGTACTTTTCCAAAGCCATCGGCACCCTTCCTCCCGCCGACCCCTCTAACCCAATGACGCTTGCAGTGTTTTACAGCCTTAGCCGCCATCTGCCCAACCGTTCAGGATGAATGACCGATCGCGGGATGATCTACCCAGGCCGACATGGGTCGGGTAACATCTCAAGGGAGAAACGCCACTTGGGGCGAGGGTTCACGCTGTTGCAGAAAAGATATCGGCTGGGCACGTTCGCCATCATCGGATGGTTTCTCGGCAACGGGGAACTGGTCAGCGATGTCGTCCACAAGAAGGATGGCGGCCGAGTCGAGGGGGAGATCGTCGAATCGAAGAGCAACGACACGACACTCTTCCTTAAGACGTCTTTCGGCACCGCCCAGGTTGCCCGCGATGACATCGCTCGCATCGAGACCTCTGCCAGCTTCAATGCCGACTACGTGCAACAGAAGAATTCTACGCCGCCGACAGCCGACGGAGAGTACGAGTTGGCTCTCTGGTGTCTTGAACGAAAGCTGATGACGGAATATCGCCTGCATCTCAATCAGGTGATCGAGCGCGATGTCGATCATCCGCAGGCCCGCAAGCGGCTCGGTTATGTGCAGCGAGACGGCAAATGGTTGTCCGAAGACGAAGCTCGCTCGGCCGACGGCTATGTCAAATTCCGTGGCAAGTGGGTTCTGCCCCAGGAACGTGCTCAGCTTGAAGCTGATCGCTCGAAGGACTCTCGCCGACAGGATTATGGCCGAAAGATTCGCCTCGCTCAGAAGGGTCTGCATCAGACAGACAAACCCGATCGTGTCGAATCCGCGATCGAGGACTTGCTCGAGATCACCGATACGGTCGCGATTCCGCTCTTGATGAACCTGCTGGGAAAAAAGGGGACGGAGGGGGATCGCGAAGTTCTGGTACGAGTGCTTCGAGGGATCGATGGGGATGAATCGACAGTCGCTTTGGTGACACTTTGTCTAGAGGACTCCTCGGCTTCGAATCGAGACGACAGTATCGACGCGCTTGCTGCGCGGAATAGTCCGGCCCTTTTGGGAAGGTTTGTCAAAGAGTTAAAGAGTAACGACAACAACCATGTTCGACGCGCGGGGGTCGCCCTGCGGACTCTCGGCGACAAAAGCGTGGTGCCGGCCCTCGTCGAGGGGCTTGTAACTCGGCACGAACGAGTTTACGACCCTTCCTTTGAGGAAAAGCTTGCGGGTATCACCGGTACTTCGGTGAAAGCGACGCAGACGGAGATTCTTCCAGATGGAACGATGATTCGGAGGAATTTGCTTCAAGGTCAGAACGCTCAGCAGGCATTCGCCCCCAATGTGCCTCAGCGACAGGTTATCGTTGAGACGAAGCAGAACGAAGAAGTGCTTGATTCGCTGATCTCGCTGACCCAAGAGAATTTTGGCTACGACCAAGAGGCCTGGCGGCATTGGTTGGCCCGCGAGTACCGTGACGAGGCAGCCGGTCAGGCGAAGCCTTGAACCCCTCTCGAATCCTGTGAGCGGAGTGGGGGGGGGAGAAACCGAAGGAAGCATCTGCCGCCAGTCGGCCATCGACGAAAGGTCTCTCTATGTCGCACTTTCGCACAGGTTGCGTGGTCATCCTTCTCTCGGGATTGGTTTTGGTCCTGCATGCCTCCGCGCAGGATGGCCCTGCCGGCCCTGCTTCCGATCCCGCCAACGACATTATTGATGGTCTTCTGAAGCAATTGGATCGACCCAAGTCTACTGCACCGCGAAAGAAAGGGACCAAGGTCGAGCCCGATCAACCCGCGACCCTTTCCACCGAACCGACCAAGGAAAAGCCGACATCCCAAAAGAAATCGTCCGCCGGGCAGGATAGTTCGAGCACGGCAACTTCCGTCTCGGCAGAGTCCGTCATCGAGGGCGTTTCCACTCGTGCCGACGACCTGGCTGCCCGAAAGATTCGCAATGCGTCGGTTCTGTTCGAACAGGCCAAAGCAGCGCAGAAGGACGGTCAAATTGCCGAGGCATTTCGGCTAGCCAGTGCCGCAAAGAGAATGCACCCCGCCAATAAAGAGATCGCAGAGTTCGCGGCCTCGCTTCACAAGGAGACCAGCAAGTCGACGCTTCCTTATCAAGCTCGCGCGGTCGGACGACTCGCGGCAGGGGTCGCTCGGGGACAAGAGTTGATGGAGCAAGCCCGATACGCCCGCGCCGTTGATCTCCTAAGCCACGCCATCAAGGCGGCCGACCTCTTTCCCACCGATGCCGGCGTGATGACTTACAAACGAATGGCCGAGCGCGAACTCTCGATCTATCGCCAACGGCTTGAGCGGGGCGAGATCCAGCCCGACGATAGCGAAGTCCCGGGAGAGGACCCGATTCTCGTTGCCAACGGCTCGGCGGCGCCCTTGAACGCCCGTCGGCTCCTTCGCACAGTCGAGAAAGCGACCCCCGCGTGGTACGCAGAGATTAAGAATCGGCTCGCGTTTGCCATGAGCGTCAATTACGAACGACGACCCGTCGCCGACATTGTGGAAGAGATCGGCAAGGTGACCGGCGTGAAGCTTATGATTGACGAAACCGTCCTCCGATCACGCACGCACATCAACACACTCGTGAACTTTCGTATCTCTGATACTCCTGCCGAGCGTATTCTGGATATCGCTTGCATGCAGGGGGGACTGGAATACGTGATCATGGAACGCGGGGTCATCGTCACCACCCCGAGCCGGGCCGCGCGGTACATCCGAGATCTCCCCGAATCGGTTCGGCAGAACTGGTTGGCAGCCCGAGTACTATTTCCAGAAATGACGCCAGAGTTGCTCGCCTCGGCACCTCTCCCCAATGCGCTCCCCGGACAGGCTATTGTGGCCGAGGAGGAACTCGATACCGACGTTCCTCCTTATTTGCAGACGGGGGCAGCCCTTCTGGCCGACATCCAGACGCTCCTCTCCGCCAAGTGATTTTCTCGGTCCGCCGAGGGGACCTCCCCGAACGTCGTTCGATCTGGTGGAATCGGCACAACCGAATCTTCCTTTCGACAGATCGTGCCGAAGCGGGCTCAATCGGTAGAATCTCCCCGGAGAGCGAGGAAGGCTTTCACGGAGGTTGACCCGCGGACAACCGGTCCGCACCGACACCATAGGAGATATTTCATGGCCGCGGTAAGTTCTCGAACGCTTGAACTTTTGGGTACGAAAGCCGATAGCCTCCTCGGCTACAAATGCACGGGCATTCCCAAAGAAACGCTGCATCTGCCCGGTCCAGATTTTGTCGATCGCATCTTCACGCCCAGCGACCGAAACATTCGCGTCCTGACCAATTTGCAGCGGATTTACGGCACTGGCCGACTCGCTGGGTCCGGCTACTTGAGCATTCTGCCGGTCGATCAAGGGATCGAGCATAGCGCGGCCGCGTCTTTCGCGCCGAACCCGGTTTACTTCGATCCGGAAAATATCGTCAAGCTCGCGATCGAAGGAGGCTGTAACGCGGTCGCTTCGACGTACGGCGTGCTGGGGATCGTCGCCCGTAAGTACGCTCACAAGATCCCCTTCGTGGCGAAGGTGAATCACAACGAACTTCTCACTTATCCCAACAAGCACGACCAGATTCTTTTTGGGACAGCGAAAGAAGCCTACGAAATGGGCTGCGCCGCTGTCGGCGCGACGATCTACTTTGGTTCGGAAGAATCAAGCCGACAGATCATCGAGATCTCGCAGTTCTTTCAGGCGGCTCATGAGTTCGGGATGGCGACCATTTTGTGGTGTTACATCCGCAACAACGCCTTCAAGACTGCCGAGAAAGATTACCACGTCTCGGCCGATCTGACCGGGCAGGGGAATCATCTCGGGGTGACAATCGAAGCGGACATCATCAAGCAAAAGTTGCCTGAGAACAACGGCGGCTACAACGCGATCAAGTTCGGCAAGACCCATCCGCTTGTTTACAGCAAGCTCACGTCCGATAACCCCATCGATCTTTGCCGATGGCAGGTCGTCAATTGTTACATGGGTCGAATCGGTCTGATCAATTCCGGCGGGGCCTCCTCGGGGGCTTCCGATTTCGCCGAGGCGGTCGAAACCGCTGTCATCAACAAGCGGGCCGGCGGCTCGGGCTTGATTTCCGGAAGAAAGGCCTTCCAACGACCGATGAGTGAAGGGGCCGGCCTTCTCCATGCGATCCAAGACGTCTACCTCGATAGCGCCGTCACCGTGGCGTAACGAGTCGTCTTGACCGATGAAAACATGCCGGCCCAATGTGGAAGTCGGGTCGGCAACTCCCCGCCCATCACGATGTCCCCCGCTTACCTCGTGGTTTCGGCGCCAATCGGGCCTCTGTTCCGCGGAGATTGGCAAGCCCCCAGCGGGCAACCGCGCCTAAAACAGGGACCAGTGTCTCACCCTTGTCTGTCAACATGTACGCATCGCGACCGGGTTGATCGGGTTGCGGCACCTTCTGAACCAATCCCGCCTCTGCCAACCGAAGCATGCGATCTGCCAAGATGTTCGTGGCGATTCCCTCGGGCGAAGCCAAGAACTCTTTGAAGTACTTCTTGCCATAGGCAAGATCGCGAACCACAAGAAGCGTCCAACGATCCCCGAATATGTCCAGCGAACAAGCCAAAGGACAACACGATCGGCGACTTTCCTTCATGACACTTTTTCCATGACTCATTTTTCTTCCCCTTTACCTTACGCCACTCGCTTGTACATTGCAAGCATGTACTTGCATTTTGCAAGTATGTAGCGATGAGAACTATTAGGGACCATCGGTTGTAAAGGGACCCGCATGAACAAAATCGAGAACCACCCGACAGTGCTCACGATTCGCCAGAAGCCGGTATCGGAGGGGTGTCGTTCTCTCTCGGCCGCGACGGTTCGCCAGATGTTACTGGAAGCGGGGGCCGATGATGTCGGGTTCGTGTCGATCGATCGAGCCGAGATCGATGATCAGCGAGCGACCATTCACGAGGTATTCCCTACTGCGCGAACACTGGTGAGTTTCGTGGTCAAGATGAATCGCGAGCCCATTCGAAGCACCGCCCGTTCTACGGCAAATCTCGAATTTCATCAATCGATTGACGAGGTAAACGAGATCTCCAGGGAAGTGGTTTCGCGTTTGGAAGCGGTCGGAGTAGCGGCTCTCAACCCCGCGGGTGGGTTTCCGATGGAGATGAGCCAGTTTCCGTTGAAGATGTGGACTGTTTCGCACAAGCCCGTCGCGGTGGCGGCTGGCTTAGGGAGAATGGGAATTCACCGCAATGTGATCCATCCCCGGTTCGGCAACTTCATCCTGTTGGGGACGATCGTGCTGGGTGTCGATCTCGACGAAGAGTCAGCGCCCATCGATTATAATCCCTGTTTGGAATGCAAGCTCTGCGTGTCGGCTTGTCCAGTAGGTGCCATCAAGCCGGACGGACAATTCGATCCGAGCGCGTGCTTAACACACAACTACCGGGAGTTTATGAGCGGCTTTACCGACTGGGTCGGACAAGTGGCTGATAGCAAAGATGCCCACGACTACGGGCGACGTGTCACGGACAGCGAGACCGCCTCGATGTGGCAAAGCCTGAGCTTCGGGGCCAACTACAAGGCGGCTTACTGCTTAGCGGTTTGCCCGGCAGGCGAAGACGTGATCACTCCTTTCCTGACAGATCGCGGCCAGTTTCAGCAGCAAGTGCTAAAGCCTCTTCAACAGAAGAAAGAGACCGTCTACGTGGTGGCAAACTCCGATGCGGAGACCTACGTTGCGAAGCGATTCCCACATAAGACGACCAAACGTGTGGGGGGAGTCAGGCCGAACTCGATCGACGGATTTTTGTTCGGCTTGCCGATCGTTTTTCAAGCCGAGCAATCCAAGGATCTCGATGCCGTCTACCACTTCACGTTCAAAGGATCTTCCGCAGCGCAAGCAACCGTCACTATTCGAAATAAACGGGTGTCGGTCGAAACCGGGCTGCATGGCAAGGCCAACTGCGCCGTCACGGCCGATGCCGATACATGGGTCGGCTTTCTTCGAAAAGAGAGAAACATTGTCTGGGCGATCCTTCGGCGAAAGGTTCTCGTTCGAGGCCCTCTCTCCTTGCTGACGGCGTTCGGGCGATGTTTTCCCTCGTAGATACCTACTTGCCGACCGCGTAGAGCGCATTGAAGGTTCGGACGTAGATGATCCCGTCGGCAACGGCCAATGAAGAAGAGACTTCTTCGTCCATCGCGTTCTTCGCTAGAAGCTTGAACTCGCGGCCCGCTTGCACGACATAGACCGTCCCCTTTCGGGACACGAAGTAGATCTTGCCGTCGGCAAAAAGAGGGGACGCGCGGTAACGGCCTGGTTCGATCCGCTCGCGATAGATCTGCTTGCCCGTCTTCGCATCGAGCGTCGTCAACACGCCATCTTCACTGCATAGATAGACGATCCCCTCATGAATAAGCGGGGAGGGAACGTCCGGCGTGTTGTTGGGAAGTCGCCAAAGGTGTCCCTCGTCGGTTGCGGTGATATTCCCTTTTGCCTCGGGCGAGAGCCCCAAAACGGGTCCCTTCTTTGCCGAAGGGACGACGATCAATCCCTCCCCCCCCACGGGTGACGACACGAAGCGGAGCGTCGGATTGTAAGCTTTCTCTTTACCGTTCAGGCCGCCACAGCGAAAGATCTCTGCTCCATCAGAAAGTTGATGGGCGCTGATGTAGTCTGCTCCATGAGCCAACAGATACTCGTGCTTGGCATCGCGATAAAGAAAGGGAGAAGCGTAAGAGTGTTCGCATTCTTCGATCGCGTCGCTGGGTCTGTCATGTTTCCAAATCTCTTTACCGGTTTTGCTGTCGAGGCAGAGGATATAGCTAGCCCCGGTGTACATGCACTGCAAATAAAGGTGGTCGCCGTGAAGGATCGGCGTCGATGTGACACCAAAGGCGATGTCGAACTTGCCGTACCTTTCCTGAAGATCGACCGTCCAGACGTCCTTGCCTGTGAAGTCTCGACACGTCAACTTAGCGTTGCCGAACATCGCCCAGACATGTTTTCCATCGGTCACGGGCGAGGGGCTCGCCATGTTCCCTTCGTCGCCGCGAACGGGTTGATCTCCTGATGAGACAACTTCTTTCCAGAGAAGCTTCCCATTGGTATCGGCCGCCAACAGGACAAGATTCCCCTTGTCGGCCGAGGTCAAGAAGATCTTGTCACCCCAGATCACGGGCGTGGAGCCTCCTGGTCCGGGGAGTTCAAGCCGCCATCGGGCACTCTTGGGGCCGTCCCAGGTCGTCGCCAACCCGGTTTCGGTCGAGATGCCGTCCCCCGAAGGGCCGCGCCAAGTTGGCCAATGATCGGCCCAGCCGACACTCGCGCTTGCCAGGAGAACCAGGGTCGTCATCACGTCGCATCGTTTCATGGTCTTGCTTGTTCCTTGCCCAGGTCGATACCGAACACTTTCTTTCAGCATACTTTCGTGGAACGAGGTCGGCCCGTCAAGCAACTCTTGTCCAGCGACCTCCAAGTCGTTTTCTAGGTGGAGGAGGGGCGAAGTCTTAGTCCCTTGGGAACGCAGAATCTTTCGATCACCTCGAAGATGCCTAGCACCGCCAGGGAGAGAACGGCGGTGGGGACGGCTCCTTGCCAGATCATGAGAGCTGGGTCGAACGCCCGCAGGCCTTGAAAGATCGGATCGCCGAACCCGCCCGCGCCGATCAATCCACCCAACGTTGCCGTTCCGACATTGATCACGGCTGCCGTCTTGATCCCAGCTAGGACCGACCGCGCCGCCAGCGGCAATTCAACACGTCGCAACCGAGCCAGTGCCGGTAAGCCGACAGCCTCGGCCGACTCCAACAATGATCGAGGAACATCGCGCAGACCGGCGTACGTATTCCGAACGATCGGCAACAAGCTGTAAATGAATAGGGCAAAGATCGCAGGACGATCGCCGACTCCTAAGAGCGGAATCAACAGAACCAAAAGGACGATCGATGGGATCGTCTGAAAGAGGCCAACGACCGCGAGAATCGCTTGGCCGACGCGTTCCCACTTGGCCGCCAGGATCCCCAACGGCACCGCTACCAGAATCGCCAAACACAAAGAGAGTGCCACCAACCGCAAATGGACCAGGCCGTTGCGACGAAGAATCTCCCATGCCGACTCGTCGCTCTCGCTTCTCATGATTTGAAAGCGACTTTCCAGGTAATCGGCCGCGACTCGCCGAGGTCGAGTCGATTCGACATCCACCTTCCCGTTGAGATTGATCATCGTCGCTTCGTCAAGAGATCCTTCGAGCCGAGCGATCGCGCTCCAGGCCTGCGGGTACTTCTCGTTGACCTCTTCGCGATAGAGAAGGATCGCCTCATAAACGGGGAAGAAATGAGCGTCGTCGGTCAGCATGGCGAACGAGTATCGACGGAGCTTACCATCGGTTGAGTAAAAGTCGGTTGCATCAATCTGTCCGTCGGCCAGCGCCCGGTAGGCGAGATCATGATCGAGTCCGCGAACATCACGCTGACGAAGTTGATAGTGCGAACGCAAGGCAGGCCAACCATCGTCCCGCCGAAGGAACTCATTGGAAAAGCCCAGACGAAGCTCCGGATGATCCCGGAGATCAGAGATCTTCGTCAGGGCATGCTTGGCGGCTAGCTCGGCAGAGACACCAATCACGTAATTGTTGACGAAACCAAGAGAGCGAGTGGCCCGCAGTCCTCGATGGGCCAGTATTCGCTGGACTTCTTCGCTGGTGGCGGTCGCTTCGGACGCCAGGATTTCTTTCAGCAGCGTGCCGGTATACTCGGGATAGATATCGATCTCTCCCGCCAACAGAGCCCGCCAAACGACCTGCGTTCCCCCCAACTCAATCAATTGAGCTCGCGTGCCGGCACTCTCGGCAAGCTGACGCACCAACTCACCGACGATCACACTTTCTGTGAAGGCCTTACATCCAATGCGCAGCTTTACCGCTGCCGGTTCGGCCGACACGGTGGCTGTCGAGACAAGTAAAAGCGACAAAGCCCCGATGATTCGATTCATATGCTCGCTGTCGATTCGAAGGAGACTCGTTGTGCGGTCAGAAACTGGGTGACGTACGGATCGGCCGGCCGATGCCAAAGATCGTCGAACGTCCCCTGCTGAAGCACCTTGCCTCGGCGTAGAAGCATCACCTGATCACCAAAAAACTGTGCTTCTCCCACATCATGGGTCACTAAGACGACGGTCTTTTGTAGTGTTTGGAAAATCTGCCGAAGCTCCGTCTGCAGATCATAACGGATCACCGGATCGAGCGCCCCCAGCGGTTCATCTAGCAGGACGACATCGGGATTGAGCAGGAGTGCACGCATAATGCCGACCCGCTGTTTTTGCCCGCCGGAAAGTTGCGCGGGGTATCGGTCCAACGCGTCTTTGGGGAAGTGAGTCAGCTCGGCCAGTTCCGCTAATCGCGCGACTTGCTGCTCTCTCGGCCAGCGAAGCTGCCTGGCCATGAGAAGCACGTTGGACTTCGCCGTCAGGTGAGGAAAGAGTCCCCCGTCTTGAATGACGTAACCGATCCGCTCGCGAAGGCGTCTCCAATCGCGAGGCATGACCCTTTTGCCATCGAAACAGATCTCGCCCGTCGTCGGCGGAATCAGCCCTATCAGCATCCTCAATATTGTTGATTTTCCGCATCCGCTGGGGCCCAGCAGAACATGCGTTCGGCCTCTTTCGAGTCGCCAAGAGAACGGCGCGACCACGATTTGCGGGCCGAATCGACGAGAGATCTCTCGCAGTTCAATCATGTCGGCCACCGCAGAAGGATTCTTTCTCTCGCTGAACGAGCACTTCTTCTCATTGTTCCAAGTCCGGAACGGTCCGGCCGATCCAATCGCGGATGAACGTGAATACTTTCTCTCGGTCCGCTGGCAGTTCGTGGTGCGGCTCATGAAAGTATCCCGGCCATTCGTGATACGTGAGGAGATCCTTGCGGACAGTCTTGGCGAATCGTCGCGAGCCTTCCACGCAGGCGATCGGATCGCTCCCTCCGTGATAGAGGAGAGTCGGTATCGCCAATGCCTCGCCATCGTCCGCGTATCGTTCACCGTCATCAATAAGACTTTGTCCCAAGCGAGCGGAGATCGAACCGTGAACAAGTGCATCGCGCTTGTATGCCTCGATGACGGCAGAATCGTGAGAGAGTCCTTGAGCATCAACGCCGGCGGCAAAGCTCATGCGGGGCGACAAAGGGGCGATGATTCGGCCAATCGCCACCTTGATTCGAACCAGCCACGGCTTGGGAACGAGGAAGGCTGGCCCACTGAGAATGGCCGCTCGAATAGAAGGATCCGCGTTCCCTCGAGTCAGATACCGAGCCAACGTGAGCGCTCCCATCGAGTGCCCCAGAGCAATGGCTTGCGTGGCGCCGGCTTGTTTCAAGAGCGAAGGAAGGATCAGTCCGAAATCGTCGGCCAATCCGTCGATGCTGGGGGCATCGCCTCGGGCACCATCGGACTTGCCGTGCCCGACATGGTCATATCCGATGGCATTTAATCCTAGCGGAGAAAGCCCATCGACGAAGCTTTGGAATCGACCCATGTGCTCGCCGAAACCATGGACGAAGACGATGGCCGATCGGTGGGGCTTCTGGTGGGGCGAAGTTGCAGGCCAATACGTGATTGCTCGGCGTGTGCCATCGGGATGGGTCCACGACGATGCCTGAGCGGTGCTTGATGCGACGGCAACTAGCGATGACATTGGTTCGGACTCCTGCCATGGGACGCTGCCGATTGTAACGGCTGAAAAGAGAAATCTCACGGGACCGGCGGCGAATCCTCCGAAGAATCCTCCGAAGATTCGCATTTTGGCGGCCGGCGACGGAAAAGGGACCGGATCCGAGAGAGGTCAAGCTATAGCGGCCCTCATCCGGTGGTCGATCCTCCACAACGGGTTTTTAGAACAAGCATCACGGAGGATGAATGATGAACAACGAACCCATCATGGATGATGAGTACGAAGAAATCAGTGTCGAAGAGGTCGACCGAGTGGTGGCGGCACTCGATCAAATGATTCAGTCGGTCGAAAGCGAAACGATTCGAGCCTATCTCGAAGCGACGGCCGAGGAAATCAGCTACTTGATCGATGACGAAGAGGAATCAGAAGGCTCCGCCGCCGCCTAACGATCGTCGTGCGAAACTTGAAAATCCCTGTCGGCCCGTCGACCATGAGCGTCGCCGGGCCTCTTTTCATTCCATCAATGCAAAAGCAGACCGTCCGCATCGGCTAAGCGTATTCGACGTGATCTCGCTTGCGTGGGATGAAGCCGTTAGTTCGCTTCGGGGTTGTCGGGAAGCGATTGTAAGCCGAGCTTTGAGTACATCACCCCCAGCGTCAGTTCGTCGCCGACCTGTTTCCACAGGTTGTCCGGAGGGGACATGACATGGACCGAACGAGCCGGTAGAATTCCCCAGGCCCCCTCGGCAATTTCTTCCTCGAGTTGTCCCGAGGACCAACCAGCACAGCCAACATAGAAACGGAGATCGGCCGATTGCTTGATCGCTTTGCCGACCCTTTTTTTGTCTGTGGAAAAGTAGATACCGGGCATGATCTCGACCTCGGCGAAAGCTTCCAGTTGATGGATTGCCACCAGAGGGCCAGCGACGGGCCCGCCCCAATGCACGGGCGCTTTCGATCCAGGCTGTTGGCTTTTATCGTCGGCCTGTCTCCAGATGTCACTGAGCTTCTTGTTGAGGGGGCGATTGAGAACCAGGCCGAGGGCTCCCTGGTCGTCGTGATCGATCATGAGAATCACCGATCGCTTAAAATTGGGATCGCTGAGTCCCGGAGCGGCAATGAGAAGGTGCCCCTGCAGAGATTCGGGAAGGTTCGTCATCAGTCGATCTCCCACGGCCTTGTCCGCACGACGAGCAATCGCTCCCTGTTCAGCCCGATGGGCCGAGCCCAGAAAAAGGGTGCTTTCGCTCGCCCGTCCCAAGGTGTAATCTCCCAGGAACGGTCCACGAAACACCGAGCCTCGCCGAGGCAGTATTCCAACGACACCCGCAGGACACAACCCTATGCCGACCCCGCTAATCACCCTCACGTTCTTAGCGTTGCTGGCCGACCCTGTCCAGACGACTCCCGCCCGGGCCTTGTTTGATGGAAAATCCCTCGCGGGCTGGAAAGCAACGGATTTCGGCGGGCAAGGGGAGGTTCACATCGACGACGGGGCGATTCATCTGGACATGGGAGGAGACATGACCGGCATCACGCTGGATAGTCCCGATCCGATTCCCGTCATGAATTATGAGATCACTCTCGAAGCCAAAAGAGTCCTGGGCGGGGATTTCTTTTGTGGATTAACTTTCCCCGTGGGCAAGGATTTTTGCTCGCTGATTGTGGGGGGCTGGGGAGGCGGATTGGTGGGCCTTTCGAATCTGGATGGCAAAGACGCTTCGAACAATGAAACGTCCTCGTGGCGGGATTTCGAGAACAATCGCTGGTACAAGATCCGCTTGCGGGTGGAAACCGACCGGATTCGCGCCTGGATCGATCAGGTCAAAATTGTGGATGCCAAGACAAAAGATCGGCAGATTGCGACTCGGCCCGAGGTGAAGCTGTCTCGGCCCCTGGGCTTCTCCACTTGGCGAACGGCGGCCGCCCTGAAGGATATTCAGATTCGGCCCCTCGCCCCCGGTGAAGCGGATCCAAAAGAAGTTCCCGCGGACGATCCATGACGAGTAGACCAAATCTTTGAAAAACGATCGAGATCGTCTTCCCAGTCCCCCAAGTCTTCGCCTACGATGCCAGTGCATCAATCACTTCACGAATCGGCCATGGCGTCAAATGCGGAGGGAGCGGTTGCGACAGATGAGTCCATTGACGGAGGCTTTACGCCTTCCCGCAATGGACGCATCTTGAGTGAGGAGGTCGACGGCTCCTACCGCGCCATGGTAAAGCGAAGGGCGTCCCGGTAATCCGAGACGCCCTTCGTGCTTTCTTGATGTTAAGAGAGAACCAAGCATGAGCCCTGGCGCGTTCAAACTCTCTAACGTGTACCGACCGTTGCCGGCATCCGAGAACGAACAAATTCGCGCAGCTTGACGGCGTCGGCATGGAACTTACGAATCCCTTCGCTGAGCTTTTCGGTCGCCATCGCGTCTTCGTTCAGCATCCAACGGAACGACTTTTCGTCGAGCGAGACCTTCTCCATAGCCATCTTGCTGGATGCCGAGGGATCGAGCTTTCGCGACAGAGGTTCGCTGGTCGCTTGAAGCTCTCCGAGTAACTTGGGGGCGATGGTCAACAGATCGCAGCCGGCCAGTTCTTGAATCTCGCCAACATTACGGAAGCTAGCTCCCATCACTTCGGTCTTGTAGCCGAACTTCTTGTAGTGGTGGAAAATTCGACTCACCGACGCGACGCCAGGATCGTCCGCCGGCTCGATCGATTTGACGTTACGGTCACGCAAGTGCCAATCCAAAATGCGTCCGACAAACGGCGAGATGAGCGTCACTTTGGCCTCGGCACACGCCACCGCCTGGGCGAAGCCGAACAGCAACGTCAGGTTGCAGTGAATCCCCTCTTTCTCCAGTGCCGCCGCCGATTGGATCCCTTCCCACGTCGAGGCGATCTTGATCAGGATTCGCTTCCGGTCGATCCCCATCTTCTCATACATCGCGATAAACTTCTTCGCTTTGGCGATGGTGGCTGCCGAATCGAAACTCAAGGCAGCATCAACCTCCGTCGAAATCCGTCCGGGGATCAGCTTCAAAATCTCGCTGCCGAAAATCACGAAGAGCTTGTCAAGCGTTGCCGAGAGTTGCTCGTCACTGGTCCCCTGGGTCGCCTGTCCAAACGCGATTGCCTCTTCAACCAGCGACTGGTACGCCGGCATCTGCGCCGCGGCAAGAATAAGCGAGGGATTGGTCGTCGCGTCCTGCGGCTTGTACGCGGCAATCGAGTCAATATCCCCCGTGTCTGCCACCACCACGGTCATGCTCTTCAGTTGATCAAGTTGATTGGCCACCGTCATCTCCCTTGCTGTTTTCGCCTGCCATAACCTAGCAGTTACTTACCCCGCTCGCCAGGGATCCCTTCCCGAACAGAGGTTCCGCTCGGCAAACTGCTCCCAAACGAATCGAGTCCACCGGTAGAATCGGCTGCAAGATAACTTTGCCCCCGCATTTCGGGCGCGGGTTTACCCCGCCGTTGCTGAACCCGTACTCGCCGATCCCCGCCACTTTGGCTGGCCCCGAGGACCTTTTTCCGTTACCACAATAAGAGAGGAGGGCTCGGCAATGGTCCTTCTAACCCGTCATTCAAGGAAGTCTTTCAATGTCTCCGCAGCGATGGTTTGCGAATCTCTTCATTGTCATGACCTTGATCTTCGTCACGGCCGATGCCGATGCTCAGGGTCTTCGCGAGGTTCTCCTCGGGAAGAGCAAACCCTTTCCCGCCGATCGGCGCTTCGAGGTCTTGGTCCCGATGCGCGACGGAACCAAGCTTGCCACGTTGGTAACCTTGCCCGAAGGGGCGGGTCCCTGGCCCGTGATTTTTTCTCGCACCCCGTACGGAAAAGAAACGCCTGGACTGGGGCCGACCGCGGTTGAGTTTTTCAACATCGGGTACGTTCACGTCGTGCAAGACACGCGAGGCATGGGAAAGAGCGAAGGAACCTTTGGCCGATTCGAACATGAGAAACCGGACGGCTACGATTCGATTCACTGGATCACGCAACAGCCTTGGTGCAACGGGAAGGTCGGGATGTTCGGCGTCTCGGCAGGGGGGATTCTCGCGAATCTGGCCGCCATGGCTCAGCCCCCGGCGCTTGTCTGCACCTACGTCGTCGTGGCGCACGGTTGCGATTATCGTTACGGCACGTATTCAGGGGGCGTCTTCCAGAAAGATCTGAACGAACGCTGGTACAAACTTCTCCGTCGACCTCTTGAAGACTCGCTTATTCCACGTGTCGGCCCCTACAATCAGAACGCTGCCGACATGGATATGAGACAGCACTTTGACAAGGTCAATGTCCCGACCTTCAACGTTTGCGGATGGTACGATTGCTTCGTGCAAAGCGGGATCGAAAACTATTCGGGCCTGCAAAGGAATGGAGCAGGCTTGGCGAAGGGTAATCAACGTCTTGTCGTCGGAGCCTTTGGTCACTTTCCTTTGAACGGAAAATTGGAGTACCCCAAGGAAGCGAGCAAACCCGACACGAGCACCGTTCAGCGATGGTTCGACCATTGGATGAAGGGGATCGAGACCGGCATCACGCAAGAACAGCCGGTCCGGTACTTTCTCATGGGAGATCCCTTCGATCCAAAGGCCCCGGGGAACGAATGGCGAACCGGTTCGCAGTGGCCCCCCGTCCATGAATCACGCGAACTTTGGCTCGCAGAAAAGGGTGAACTCCGCCCGCAGCCTTCCAACGGATCCGCGAGCATCGAGTATTCTTCTGATCCAAAGAATCCCGTGCCGACACTGGGAGGAAACAACCTGTTCCTCTCGCGTGGCCCCATGGATCAATCGCCGACGCGCATTCGAAAAGATGTTCTTCGCTTTGAGGGAGAGCCTCTGGCGACGCCACTGGAGGTCGTGGGCACGGTGAAGGTTGATTTGCAGGTATCGACCGATGGGCCTGACACGGACTTCATCGTCAAACTCGTCGATATCTATCCCGACGGCTACGAAGCATTGGTACTCGATCAGGCGATGCGACTTCGATTTCGCGATGGTTTCGACGCTCCGCAGCCTGCCGAGCCCAACAAGGTTTATCATCTTGCCTTCGACTTGGGGAACACGGCTTTGGTCTTCAATAAAGGGCATCGGCTCGCGGTCCATGTACAAAGCAGCAATGCCCCGCGGTTCGAACCTCACACGAATACTTGGGACCCTGTTAGCAGCTATGACTCGGCCCGCGTCGCGCGTAACCGAGTTTACGTGGGGAAAGAAGCGGGCTCGCGGATCATCTTGCCGGTGGCCAGGGTGACCGGATCAGCAGCGAGGAATTGAAGAAAGCTTAAGCGAACACGCAGAAGGAAAAATCGACTTGAACTCGGACGATGATCAAAAGGAAGATGCACCCGTCCATCAACAGGCTGCCACGGTGGCGGGATTGCAGTTCGTTCTTGGGATCGGTCTTGTGATTGCGGTGACGCTGCCGATCGCTTTTGTCTACTACGTTATCCTTCCGATGGGATGGAACGGCATTTTCCCGATGATTCTCTTTGTCACGGCGATGCTGCTTCTGGGTCGAATTGCGTGGGTGATGATCCGTCAAAGGTAATTCCGCCCGCGGCCGATCTCCCGAACATGGCTGGCTGCGCGACGAACCGATCCATGCCGGCTTCCCATCCCGTCGCGCCGACGGTGTTTGGTTCTCCACAAACGAGTGTCATCTCCTGTACCCAAAGGGAGAGTCTCGGCTTCCCAAAACGAATCTTACCGAAGGGGGCGGAGGGGTCGATGTGAAGCTCTCCTTTACCCCAACCGATCCGTCCTGTGGTGTCGCCGATAAATCGAATGAGTTGCCCGCCGAGTTGGCTGAACGTCGGAAAGGCTAAGTGATGGCGTCCCATCCACCATCGTCGACACATCGAGACTCTGCAGATTGTTCGGCCTTGATCGATCGCTTCGACGCTGGCGGATCGACCATCGTCGTGCCAGCGAAAGTCTGCCAGTTCTTTGGGGACTCCCCAGAGTTCTCTCCCCCCTTGCACACTGAGAGGATGATTGACATAGATGTGAGAAACCCAGACGCCCCATTGGCCACGATAACGAACGATCGCCGGCGCGATGATCAGTTCGTCATATTCCAACACCGAGCCAGGCCCATAATGGGCAAAGGCGACGACGCCCAGCGTTCGACCAGGCCAAACGGAAACAATCGAGAGTTCCGGCGGCACCAGCCGACGAACATCGCGAACGTCGACCGTTTGAACGAGCTGCACCCCTTGGCCAGAAAGGTGCCAAGGGGCAGGGGGATAGGGTCGAGACATGTTGAACCCCTCGTCTTCGACGATGGACGCTCACAAACACCCAAGCCACTTTGAACAAGCCCCCGCGGCCAAAATGATCGGCAATAAACCGTTCTCTTGGCCCTTAAAAAGGGACTCTCGGGACTGGTCTCTATTTTAACCGACCCGGAATCGTTGTGAAAGCGATTGCCCATGAGGAAGGAGACGCCCGCGAATCCTGCCCCCCCCTCATGCACTCGGTAAAAGGGGATTGTTTTCTGAACGTCTCTAGTAACCAGCAAAATCAAGCCTTATGATCGGAGGGTGAACCAGCAGACGGGGGGGATCGACGTGGGGGTCTTTGACCATTGGCATCCGGTCGTCGCCTCATCCAAGTTGAGGCAAAAGCCGATCGGCATCATGTTGGGTGGGAAAGAGTTCGTTCTCTTTCGTGGCGCCGGCGGAAAGATCGGCGCCATGGAGGACTGTTGCGTCCATCGCCGGGCTCGCCTGAGCCGAGGTTCCGTCATCAACGGAAAATTGCAGTGCAGCTATCACGGTTGGCAGTACGACACTACCGGACAGGCGGAGAGTCCTGGCACGCCGAAGCTTCGTGTTTGTGCCCATGCTTTTGACACGGCCGAGAAGCATGGCTACGTTTGGATGAAACGGGCCGGCGCCCAGGCGGTGATTCCCGAGTTCGATCTGGCCGGCTATGAGTATGTCTGTGCCAGAGACTACATGGTCCCCGCGCCCTTGGAAGTCGTTCTCGACAACTTTACGGAAGTCGAACATACTCCCACCACCCATGCGAATTTTGGGTATGACCTATCGAAGATGGCCGAGGTTCGAACCACGGTCGAGCAGTCGACCGATACCGTTCGTGTCATCAACACGGGGCCTCAAAAGAAGACCCCTTGGGTGGTGCAGCAGTTGGCCGGCTTAAAGACGGGCGACATCTTCACCGACGACTGGGTCACGTATTTCTCCCCTGTCTACACGCAGTACGAACAGTTCTGGAACGATCCAAAGACCGGGGCAGAGCGGCGCGATCGATACCGCATCTACGTCTTCTTCAACCCCATCGATCAAGATCGAACCGAGTTGGTTGTATTCGCCTACTTGCGAGCGCGCACGGCGGCCCGCGCCGCGTTCATCAAGTTGACCCGACCACTCCTGTCACTGATCGTTCACATCGAGATCGTTTGCGATGTGAAAATGCTAAGCAGCCTGGCCGACAAGAGCCCCGAATTACACGGAATGAAGCTGAGCCGATTCGACCGAGTTCTAGGGCTCAATCGCGACCGAATTCAATCCATCTACCGAGGAGAGAGCCCTACCAGTTCCGTTTCCGTTCCAACGATTCAGGCCTGATTCGCCTCTGTGCCCGTCACCGGATCCTCTTCTCGGCACCAATGACGTGCTGAAGTAAGACGTCCTTGATCGACGCACCCGCGACAAGTGCCTGTTACAACCAAATTGGTGATGTATTCTTCGAGTGGCGAAGAGAGCAGAGGGGGATTCCTTGATCCGAAAACTAATCTTCACCCGAACAATAGCAACAGTATTGCTGATCGCATGCAGCGGACCCACGGTATTCGCTCAGGTCGCGACGCTGAATGTGGTGAGCTTCAACATTCGCGGCGCGTTTTTCGGGACCGATCCCGTCGATAGTTGGGTCTGGTTGAACATAAATAACCCCAGTGACTACTTCGCTGGACCGCACCGTCGCGACCGGGCGATCTCCATCATTCGCTCGGCCGCCCCCGACATCATGGGGATTCAAGAATTGAAGCCAGGCCAGCGGGATGATCTGCTTGCGGCCTTCCCCGAGTACCGCTACGTCGGCCGAGGTCGCGACACCACCGGGAACGATGATTCCAACGGTATCTTCTTCCGAGCGAGTCGATTCGCCCTACTCGATCAGGGTGAATTCTGGCTGAGCAGTACTCCAACGATTCCGGGAACAACATTCACAGGAAATGGTTCTGATATTGGCAACCCGCGCATGGCGTCTTGGGTAAAGCTGCGAGATCAACTGAGCAACGACAGTTACTTTGTCATGAGCACCCATTGGTCGCTTGATTCACTCGCGCGTCGTCAGTCGGCCGAGCTTATTCAAAGCTTTCTTCCCAGTCTGTCGGCAGGTCTACCCATCTTGATGATCGGCGACTTGAATTCGTCGTCAAGTTCGACCGAGTACCGAACGCTGCGCGATTTGACGACGACGACCGGCGTCGATTTAGCCGATGCGTTCGTCAATGGAGGGGGCGTCGACGGGCGAACGTTTCACAACTATGCCGGCGGGACCTCGGGAACGCGGATCGATCATGTTCTGTACACCGCCGGCCCCAACAGCCCATTCACCCCGACATCGGCGAGTATTCTTCGCAACACGTACAATGGTGGCTTATACCCTTCCGATCATTACCCGGTTCAGGTCCGGTTCAACGTCGCGATTCCCGAGCTATCCAGCGGAACACTACTGGGATTCTCCCTGGGGGGCGTGATGGGAACTCGCCTTTTCCTCCTAGGGATTCGCGCCCGACGGAGGGGGCGGAACAACCGGGGGTAGTCCTGCAGGCAATTCACCCGGTAGGTCGCCCGGCAGCTTCGGATCCCGAAGTGGCGGGAGCGGTTCGGTGGCCGAGCCCGGCTTGGGTAGATCGTTCTTCGGAACATTGTCACTCTTGCCCGGCGGTGAATCGAAGCCAGGCAAGGTCAGGTCCGTTTCGAACGCCGATGGCCGAGCCTTGGCCGGCTTTTCCTCTTTCGACTTAATCTCGCTGGAAGTCGGTAGCGACGCGGCCGTCACCTTCGGCTGGGTCTCTTGGGGCGGGGCCGGCTTCGCTTTCACTTGCGTTGGCGGATTGGCCGGCGACGATTCTGGTTTGTCGGGACGAGGTGACGAACTATTGGAATCGTCGGCAATCGCCAGCTTGTAGCAAGCAGCCTCCTCGGCATTGCGAACAAGCAAGTAAGGCGGCGATATTGCCAAGTGATTCCAAGTCTTGCCGTTGATCGCCTCGGGAACGACGCCGAGCTCTTTCGTTTCCCCCTTGGGATCGATGAGGATGAGATCCCCTTGCTCGCTGAGCACGATGATCGCTTGTCCGACCTGAATGATCTGACCGTGACCGTAGCGTCCCCCTTTCCAGATCAGCTTTCCTGATGAAAGATCAATTGCCGCCAGTATCCCGTCATCCAGCCCGACGGCCATGTCGTCGATGAGAACGCTGGTCGAAAACTGATTCTTGAATTTCGGGGTTTTCCACCGCTGGGCGGTGCTCCACTCGCCACTCGGGTCGTGCGTAACGGCAAAGAGAGATGCACCTTTGCCGTACGAGGTCGACACCATCACGTTCTCGCGATCGTCGCGATAGACGATCGGTTGGGACGCGTTGACCCCTTGGTCATTCCCCCAAGGATACTTCCAAAGAACGTTTCCGGTCTTCGGATCGTGGGCGACGATCGCGTCGGCATTGAAACAAAGGATCTGCGGAACGTGATCAAGTTCGACCATCACCGGCGAGCTGTACGCCGACCTTCCTCCCCAAGCGGAGAAGATCTCTTTACCCGTTCGGGCATCGATCGCCATGAGAGACGTCTTCGCCGATTTCACCGGGCAGACATAAAGATGATTCCCGACCAGCAAAGGGGATCCGCAGATTCCGTGCGGAAGGTTCTCTTCGTTCTGCTCACGGATTCGGGTTGACCAGATGACTTGTCCGGTATCGCCGGCCAGGCAATTGACTATTCCCGTCGCGCCGACGGTGTAGACAATGCCCTCATGAATGGTGGGGGTCGCACGCGGGCCGTCGCCGCCGAACGTCGAACGAAACGCATCGCGATCGGAATGAACCCAAACTGTTTCACCGGTTCGAAGCGAATAACAGACGACCGATTCGTCGTCGCCTCGCTGCTCTTGAGTAAAGGCGAAATCCCCGACGATAGCAAACGCGCTCCATCCTTTGCCGACCGCGTGTCGCCATTTCTTCTCGGGCGGAAAGTTCTTCCAATCGAGATTGAGTTCGACCCCCCGAAAACAGGCGTTTCGCTTGGGGCCGAGATATTGAGGATAATCGTAAGGAGTCGGATCGAGCGCAACCGCGAGCTTCGCGCTCGCATCCGCCGCCACCAGCGGGCCAGGCCCTTTACTTCGCATTGCCAGTTGTACTTTGCGGTCGCCGGTCAGACCTGGGACCGCGACGAGGTAATGAAATCCGACAAGCAGGGCGATCAACATGACCAGCATCGTGCCTCGAGAGAAAAGATTTCCTCCCGTCCAGCCGATCCACGCCAACCAGGGCATCCACAGTGTGGCGGCGGCATACATCGCCAGGATCAGCGAATGCGAATCGCGCGCGATGGTCATGCTCGTTCCGATGTAGAACGTGACTCCAAACCAGCCCGCCACGATCGCCAGGGCAAGGAGATTTCCCCAGGGGCCAATCCCGGGCCGCTTGCCCAGCCCCCAAGTGACCCCGATACAGGCGAGCACCGCCGGCACAAACCAAAGCAAAACTCGAACCGGGGGAACTCGCCCCTCCAGAGCCGAGTAAACAAGGCAGTAACCCAAGCCAAGCACCAGTAGCCCAAGCGTCAGGGCCACCCCGATCCCGACACGAGACCAGCCCATCCAATCAACCGGTTCTCGATCAAACGGGTACGAATCGTCTCGGCGAGCGGGACTTTTCTCGTCGGGCGAGGATCCCAAGGGTGGCTGAGTCGCGGCTGTCATGTCGTTGTCAACTCCCTGTCACGAGAAACGCGTCTGGCCGAGCGTCGCCTATCCTACCAGCGTACCGACCCCAACAGAATTGGCCAAGCCGATCAGACGCTACCGTCAGCGAAGATGTATGATGTTCCTCTGAAAGAGAGATATGCTTCGACCTTCCCCCCGTGGCATCGCGGGACAAGGATCGGAATCTTGCTCAGGCGCCAGTGAAGTCGCCGGAGATCAGGTTTTGTGACGAGTGACGCGGACGAACCCGCCGAAGGAAAACAAATGTCAGGCGATTGGCTTTTATACGGAGCGTATGGCTACACGGGGGAACTGACGGTTCGGATCGCCACGGAGAAAGGCTATCGGCCGATCCTCTCGGGCCGAGATCCCGTCAAGTTGGAAGAGGTCGCCCGGAAGTACGATCTCCCTTTTCGGGTCGCATCGCTGGAGGACCGATCCTCCATCGACAAAGCACTCGAAGGGGTAACGCTTGTCTTGCATACGGCCGGCCCCTTCTCGCACACTTATCGTCCGATGTCGGATGCCTGCCTTCGGAAGAAGGTCCACTATCTAGACATCACGGGTGAAGTGGCCGTCTTCGAAGCCCTCGCCGCACGAAATGAAGAGGCACGCTCGGCCGGCGTCATGCTGATCCCTGGCGTCGGATTCGATGTCGTTCCGTCGGATAACCTGGCGGCACATCTCAAATCCCGGTTGCCGGACGCTCATGAATTGACGCTCGGCTTCCAAGGGCTTGGCCGACTTTCGCGCGGAACCGCGACGACCATGGCCGAGGGAATGGGCCGACCCGGCGCCATTCGCAAGGATGGAAAGATCGTGCCGGTGCCTCCTGGCTACAAGACGCGCGAGATCGATTTCGGCCGAGGTCCGACGTTGGCCGTCACCATCCCCTGGGGGGATGTATCGACCGCTTTTCATAGCACAGGAATCCCCAACATCGAAGTCTACACGGCCATGCCTGCCGCCTCGCTGAAGAGTCTTCGCTTCAGTCGATACATAGGCTTTCTGCTGCGGTTGGGCCCCGTGCAGAACTACATCAAAGGAAAGATCAAAAGCAAAAAGGCTGGCCCCGATGATGCGGAACGAGAGCGGGGCGCTAGCTTGCTCTGGGGAGAAGTTCGCAACAAAAAGGGGGAAACACGATCGTCGCGGATTCGTGGCCCCGAAGGCTACACCTTGACAGCACTCACGTCGCTACTCATCGTCGAGCGAGTTCTCCGAGGTGAGGCGACACCTGGTTTTCAAACGCCGAGCCGAATGTTTGGTAAAGATCTCATCCTCGAAGTCCCAGGTACGGTACGAGAAGACATCAGCTGATGGAAGCTAAGGAGACGCCGTCGTGCTCGACCAGCCCACTCCACCCTTGCGAGGCCGACCTATGCTGATGATCTCACTTGTCTTGCTCGGCATGATGTCGCTGATCGCCATCTACTTCACGATTTTAAGCGTGACCTCGGCCCGGCCCGATGATCTTGGCCTTGGTCCAGATGGAATGCTGGCGCCTTGCTCGGAAAAGCCGAACTCGGTGTCAAGCCAAGCGACCGATCCAGCCCATTCCCTTCCGCCGTATACCTTCACCGATCAGCCCGCGGCCGCCTGGCAGCGATTGAATGAGATCGTCACGATGGACCCGGCAGCAACCATCATTCAAGAGAACGATCATTATCTTTATGCCGAGTTTCGCAGCGCGATCTTTCGATTCGTCGACGATGTCGAGTGGAAGCTGGACCCGGCCAAGCACGAAATCCATTTCCGCTCTGCCTCGCGAGCGGGCTACTCCGATCTCGGCGTCAACCGGGCCAGGATGGAAACGATTCGGCGAAAGTTCGCAGAAGCCGCCCCTTAAGCATGCCCAAACACCGTTTGCCGAGCGAGCGTCCGACAAAGACGTGTCCCGTCTGTGGAAAGCCATTCTCCTGGCGAAAAAAATGGGAAAGGAACTGGGAACAGGTCATCTATTGCAGCGATGCATGCCGACGCACCGTGCGGAAACCACCGCCAAGATCATCCGATACTTGAGGAACTAACTCCTAGCGTTTCCTTGCTCGGCGAGCGATCAATCCCGCGACAAAGCCGCCGCAGAAGCCAGCATCGATATTGACCACGGTTACATTGGCGGCGCAACTCGTCAGCATGCACAAAAGTGCGGAGACTCCTTGAAAGTTCGCGCCGTAACCCACGCTGGTCGGCACCGCCACCACCGGACAATCGACCAGTCCCCCTACCACGCTGGGAAGAGCCCCCTCCATCCCCGCGACCACCACCACCGCGTCGGCTTGGGCAAGGTCGGGGATCCGAGCGAGAATCCGGTGCAACCCCGCAACGCCAACATCCGCGAGCAGCGAAACCTCGCAACCAAGAGCTCGGGCGGTGAGCTCTGCTTCGCGCGCGACGGGAAGATCGCTGGTACCGGCTGTTACCACGCGCACGATCCCGCCCGTCACCTCGGGCATCTCTCCCAACCAAGCGATTCGACTCACCGGATCAATCTGCACGTCAGGAAGTTCACGCTCCAATACGGTCGCCTGCGCGGGGCTCACCCGAGTGGCTAAACAAATCGTTTCTCGCTCGGCCACCTTGCGCATGATGTGCACGACTTGCTCGGCGGTCTTCCCCTCCGAGTAGATGACCTCGGGAAAGCCACAGCGAAGATGTCGCTGCTGGTCGATGTTGGCAAAGCCAAGGTCTAGCACCGGGGCTGCCTGCAGAGTTCCCGCTGCTTGATCAATACTGACGCGTCCTTCGCGGACATCCGTCAACAGCGACTCTAACTTCGCTCGATCCATGGAAACCTCTCTCCATTAGGGCGGGTTCGATGCCATCGACGATTCACGGGACCAACGAGCGGGTCTCCTCGCCGGCGGCCTGCCAGTCGGCCAAGCCTCCGATGAATCGCCGGATATCTTTGTAGCCAAGCTTTCGGGCCCATGCTGCCGCCTGATGACCTCGTCTCGATGCGGCATTCTCCGCGTAGACAACAACGCGAATTCCCAGATCGGCCCCGAGTTGCCGAGCGTACGTCGATGGGTCAATCCCGCCGTGCGAGGCAGCCGACCAGGGTTCGAGTTCGCTCCGATCGGGGAAAAGAAAATTCGTCGATCCTAAAATATGACCTCGGCGAAACTCAGGCTCGGGCCGGGCATCGATGAGGATCATGTTGTCACGGGTATGGATGAACTTGGCCAATTCGGGCAAGCGAATAAAGCCGTAACCCGCTTGTTCAGCCTGTTGTAACTGCTCGGCCGTCGGCTCGGTCACGACCGGCGGTTTGCCCGCGCAGCCGACCAAAATCAGCATCCCGAAAATCGCCAACAAACGTCGTTCGATGATCATGGCTCCCTCTTCCATCGAGCCGCCAAGTTGGAAATCCAACAGCCCGAAGGTCAAGCTCGGCTCGACGGCTTTGCTCGATCTATCTATAATGACACAAGATGATATATGGCAAAAGGATGGGACGATTGAACCTATTTGCCCGGTTCTTCGGTGGCAGCAAGAAGATTAAACGAGTTCGCGAGAACATCGCGAAGAGGTTCGACATTCTTGGTTCGGTGGGTAACGGCAGCATGTCGAAGGTCCACCGAGCCATGGACCGAAAGCTTGGTCGAGAAGTCTGCCTTAAAATCCTCGATAAGAAGCAGCATCTTGCCTTGGTCAGTCGATTTCCAGGGATGGAACGCCCCGAAGAGGGAGAGGTTGCTGTCTCGCTGACCCATCCGAATTTGGTGGCCACTTTTGACTGGGGCTGGACGCTGCAGGAAGAGCCGTTTCTGGTCATGGAAATGATCAAGGGAACGGGCTTGAATTTCTTTGCCGATACCGAGGGAAAGTCTCCGCTCAATCGCCGACTCGACTTTCTGCTACAGGCGGCCGACGGACTGAGCTACTTTCATCAGCAAGGCTACATTCATCGCGATATCTCGCCCAAAAACATCATGGTGACTGATCACGGGATCGCGAAGATCATCGATTTCGGACTCTGCGTTCCCAACAAACCTGCATTTCGCCGACCCGGCAATCGGACGGGGACGCTTCGGTACATGGCTCCCGAATTGATTCGGCGATCTTCGACCGACGAAAGGATCGATGTCTTCAGTTTCGGCGTGACGGCTTACGAAGTCTTGACCGGTTCGATTCCCTGGGAGGGGGCTGGCGAATCCATGCAGGAGGCGCTTCAGCACGTCAATGTGACCGGCCGCGACCCGCGCGAAGTCAATCCTCATCTCGATGCGACGGCAGCGGAGATCTTGCTCAAGGGGATCGCACGTGATCCCAACGAACGGTACCGTTCCATGAGGGAATTCGCCGACGCTCTGAAACTTCTGGAGCCCAAAGTTGTCCGGACATCACCTACCAAATTGGCGCCGGCCGAGTCCCCGCCGGGCCAACCCGCTAAGAAGGGAGTCACGAAGAGCAAATCGGCTCGCCCTCCCTCGGGATAGGACGAACCTTCGTGCCCGGTAGAGTCTCTTTGCAAACGCCTTCAAAGGGTTCACGGCGCCCTGAGCGGGCTTCCTTCGGTTCGGATTAAATAATGGTGACGCGTGGCCGACCGCACCGTCTCATCAGGTGGAATCGACGAGTGAGTTTCTATCCCAGTCTCGAAACATTTTTGTCACTCGCCCAGACTTACAACATGGTGCCGGTCTATCGCCAACTGACGAGCGACAGCCTGACACCCGTGAGCGCGTTTTCGCGCATCGACGACGGGGGATGGTCATTCCTCTTTGAAAGCGTGGTCGGCGGAGAAAAGGTCGGCCGATACAGTTTTCTCGGCGTGAATCCTTTTCAGTCGTTCCAATCCTTCGGGAACAAAATCATCTTCGAAGGAGCCGAGGGAAAGAAGACCTACGACCATCCGCAACCTTTCGACGAGCTCGACCGTCTGATCCAGCAGTACAAAGCGCCTCATCTGCCGGGGTTGCCAAGGTTTCATGGGGGCGCGGTCGGCTACGCGGCATACGACTCGATCCGATACATTGAACATCTCCCTCATACGCCGACCGATGATCGGAACATCCCCGATCTCTCCTTCGCGTTCTTCGATCAGATGATGGTCTTTGACAACATTCGCAAGGTCGTCCTCGTCGTCGCGCTGGCCCACACGAGCACGGGTGATCCGAAGAAGAGTTACCAGCAAGCATGTCATCGCGTCGACGCGATGGTCGAGAAACTTCGCGAGCCCAAAGGGGATCTGTCGCCTGTCGATATCGATACCACCAGCACCGCGATCCCCGACAACATCCGTTCGAACTTCACGAAGGAGAAGTTCATCGCGTCGGTCGAAGCGTGCAAAGAGTACATCAAGGCAGGGGACTTTTTTCAGATTGTTCTCAGTCAGCGTTTTGAAACCGAGACGACCGCGACCCCGCTCGAGATCTACCGCTCTTTGCGGGTCGTGAATCCCAGCCCGTTCATGGTTTACCTAAAGGATCCGAATTGCACGCTCGTCGCGAGTTCACCCGAGATCATGGTCCGGGTTGAAAATGGGACAATTGTTTCGCGACCGCTGGCGGGCACTCGGCGACGAGGCGCCAACGAGGAAGAGGATCGGCAACTGGCTGCGGAGCTTTTGGCCGACCCCAAGGAACGGGCCGAGCACATCATGCTCGTCGATCTGGGCCGAAATGACGTGGGTCGGGTTTCGCAGTTTCGAACGGTGCAGATTGACGACGTCATGACCGTCGAGAAGTACAGTCATGTCATGCACATCACCAGCAACGTCACGGGCAAACTGGCGCCGGGGCTGACTCCTTTGTCGGCATTGCGGGCCTGTTTGCCGGCCGGCACCGTCAGTGGCGCGCCCAAGGTCCGGGCCATGCAAGTCATCGACGAAATGGAGCCGACAAAGCGGGGCCCCTACGCCGGCGCCATCGGCTACATCGATTTCACGGGCAACATGGATACCTGCATCGCCCTGCGGACGATGGTCGTACAAGGACCGAAAGTGCATGTTCAAGCTGGGATGGGAATCGTTTACGACAGCGACCCTCAAGCGGAATATCAGGAGACACTCGACAAGGCGCGGGGCCTGTTTCGCGCGATTCGAATCACGGAAGATCGATTTCGGCCCCAGCCGCCAACACAACCGTCCGTTTAGAGTCGATTACGATGGGAAGATCGGCATCTAGCTATTCTGTCGAACTGCTTTTGTTTCCAAAAGCCGGCAGGAACTACCTACGAGCATCTCGTAAGCGAGGATCGGTTGCCTCTTGAAGCGCTTCGCCGATGATGTTGTAAGCCAACACCGTCGCGAAAATCGCGAGACCCGGGAACGTCACCAACCACCAACAGGTCAAATTGGCCCGGCCATCGTCGAGAATCTCTCCCCAACTCGGGTGAGGCGGCGGGGTACCGAAGCCTAAGAAACTCAATCCTGCTTCAATTTGAACAGCACCGGCCATCCCAAAAGTGATCGGCACCAGAACCGGTGCAAGCGCATTGGGGAGGATATGGCGAAAGATGATCGCGGCGCGGGAAATTCCCAAGGCGACAGCCGCTTGAACGAAATCGCTTTGCCGAAGGCGGAGAAACTCGCCACGCGTCAGGCGCGCAATGTCGGTCCAACGCGTGAGACCGATGACAGCCATCATGTGCCAAATGGTCGGCTTGGGGACAATCGCGATCAAGGCGAGAATCAGGATCAACGTTGGGACGCACAACACCACCTCGATCACGCGATTGATGAAATGGTCGATCCATCCGCCGGCGTAACCTGCGACCGCTCCTAGGACGATCCCCAACAGCGCGGCAATCCCCATCGAAACAAATCCAACAAGCAAGGCGGTCCTTGTACCGTGAACCATCTTGGCAAAGACATCCACCCCGGCCGGGTCCGTTCCAAAGAGGTGATGAATGCTGGGGGGCTGAAGCGTTTCGCTGTCGGGGACTCCCTCCTTTTCGTCGGCTCGGACTCGCCGAATCGGGTCTTGATAGACCATCGGCCAGAAGGCCCAAGAGTCTGGGTCCTTCTTCGGAAGATTCTTTGCGTAGTTGTTTCGGAACTTGTCGATCCGAAAAATGGGATGTTCCCATTCCCGATCGAGGTACCCCAGGCTGGGGTAATAGATGCCTCCCTTGTATCGACAAACGACAGGCTTGGTCCCGACGATCACCGGCGCGAAGATTGCCACCAGTGTCAAAAAGATCACGACCAAAGTTGCCAGGCAAGCGAGCTTTCGCGAGAAGAATCGGCCGGCCACTTCGCGGGCAAACCCGCGAGAGGGAGGATCGCGTCGAGAATCGTTCTTCGAGTTGTCCATCAATCTAACGTCACCCTCGGGTCGACAACCGCGTACAAAACGTCCGCCAGCAATTGACCAGCCAACGTGAGAAGACTGAACATCAACGTCAGCCCCATGATTGTCGGATAGTCTCGTTCCAGGATCGCTTCAAAGAAGAGTCGACCCATACCGGGCCAGGCAAAAATCTGCTCTAAGATAACCGATCCCGATAGCAGCGAAGGAAGCGTCAAGCCCATCAATGTCACCAGCGGAATGAGCGTGTTGCGGAAGGCGTGCTTGACGACGACGGCCGTCGGCGACACCCCTTTGGCCAGCGCGGTTCGAATGTAGTCTTGTCGAATCACCTCTTGCATGTTCGCCCTGATGAATCGTGTGTAGTATGCCAAGGCTCCGTAGGTGTAGCACGTCACCGGCAAAAGAGCGTGCAGGAAAAGATCCCAGACCCTTCCCCAGAAGGGAAGCGAGTCGAACTGATCCCCCGTCATGCCGCGAAGCGGAAGAATGTCCCATTGAACAGCAAATACGATCTGCAGAAACAGCGCCGCCACGAATGCCGGCAACGAGTACAGCATGTAGAGAAGCGTCCCGAGAAATCGCTCGTCGGGTTGACCTGCCCGGACGGTCGACCAGAGGCCCAGCGGGATCGCGAGCAGATACGTCAGCAGTAGCGATGCCGACGACAGCAACAGCGTGGGGCCGACTCGCTCTTGAATCAGTCGAGCCACAGGAATGTTTCTGGCGATCGATGTACCCAGATCCCCGCGAGCCAGATCACTCATCCACAGCGCGTACGCCACCGGCCAAGGGCGGTCGAGCCGATAGAGGCGGCGCTGTTGATCTTCCATCTCTTTGCTGATCTTGCGATCGACATTCATCGCATTCTGGGCCGAGACAGGGTCACCTGGGATATTGCGAATCAATCCATAGACGAGCGCGGTGATCGCCAACAGCGTGACGACTCCCATCATCAATCGTCGAACAATGTAATTCAGCAACGATGCTGCCCCGATCCCATTTTTACGATGGATTCTTGTTGATGAATTTACCTCTCACAGAAACTCAAGGCGCTGCCACGCGCCAGAGGGCGCCCGCCCCGGGGCCGTAGTTGTAGGGTCCGCGCGGGCTCATGAAGTAACCCCGGAGATCCTTGTTGAACGCGTAAAAGGAACTTCGCCAGTAAAGGTACAAGTAAGGTTGGTCTTCAAACAACTGACGGTGGATTCGACCGTAAATCTCGCCCCGCTTGGTACGGTCGAACTCGGACGCTCCCTGATCGAAAAGCTTATCGACTTCGGGATTGGAATAAGAACCGTAGTTGCGAAGCTGATCCGTGCCGATGATGTTTCGGTAGGTATCGGGGTCTGTTCCGGTCCCCCAACCTCCAAAGGCTGCCTGAAATTCATGCTTCGATAACTTCTCGACCAAGACCGTAAACTCGAGCGGGCGGAGATTGCAGTTGATCCCGACATTCTCGAACGATTCTCGAGCCACGTTACAGTATCGCTCGATGATGGGATCACTGCGGTAGTTGAGATCGAACTCGAACTTGATGCCATCCTTATCGAGCACGCCGTCCCCATCACTATCGGTCCAGCCCGCCTCCTCGAGAAGTTCTTCTGCTCGATCAATGTTCTGTTGATAAGGCGCGGGATAATCGCGCGGAGCCATCCAGGATTCTCGATGGAAGGGGCCCGAGGATGGTTCATACAAGTTGTAACTGAGCCGTTCGAGAAGTTCGTTGTAATCGAAAGCATAAGCGAGGGCCCGGCGAACTTTCTTATCCTTAAAGAGAGGATTCTGAAGGTTCCAAACGATGTGCCAACTTGTCCATTCGACTTCTTTGACCTTGGTGTTTCGCTTGTAGAAGTCACTGCCGTCGGTCTGCTTGATCCATTGTTCGGGCACAAGGTTGGTTTCGTCGACATCGCCCGACTTGACGGCCAAAAGGGCGGTGTTGGAATCTTCAATCACCCGAAATCGAATCGTCTTAAAGTACGGTTTCTCCCGAACCTGTTTCCCCTGGTGCATGTAGTAACTCTCTCGGCGTTCGAGAACAATCTCGCTGCCTCGCTGTCGATAGACGATCGTGTAGGGACCGCCGCTGATTGGGTTGGTCTCCATCGCCACATGTTCAGGACTCTTCGCAAGGGACGGGTCGGCAGGGTACGTCTTCTCGAAAATATGCTTGGGGATGATGGGAAAGTTAATGTTCCAGACGTTAGTTGCTTTGGCGGCTTTGTGAAAAAAGACGACTGTTCGATCGTCATAGGCGTGGACGCCCAACAATTCCTCCGTCCCAGCCCGGACCGCCAGTGCCGGCACGCGAGGATCCAGGATGACGCGATAACTAAAGGCGATGTCGTGCGCAGTGATCGGTGATCCATCGGACCAGGTCATATCATCGCGAAGGACAACTTTGTCATAGAGACCGTCGGCACTGCTCTGCCAACTCTTAACAGACTCTTCCGCCGCCAACGGTTGCAGTTCCCAATCAAAACTGAATAGTCCCAAGTTGATGTAGCTTCCGAGGTCGGCTTCTGAAACGGAACTGAAAAGGATGGGATTGACGCTCTTAACTTCGCCTCCCATTCGCCGATTCCAGGCAGCGTTCCAGTTGACTTCTTTCGGATCAATGGGTTGACGGCCTAATGTCGAAAGAATCTTCGCGTTATTCTCTTTCGAATCATTCTTGAGCGCTAACACCTCCGCATCGCTGGCCAGCCGCTTTTTTGCCTGCAGATGCTTCGTCAGCTTTTCAAGCGTGTTGACGACAGGTCGATCGACCCACGAGGCTTTCGCGTCGAGTTCGGTCAAGGCAGGGGGAGTGAATTCGTCCGCCATCACGACCGAGACGATCATCCAACCAACACTCAAACAACTAAGCGGTCGCATCATGATGAAGCTCTCATCCTTCTTTGAAGGAACCACCCCGACCACTTTCCCAACAGGGAACGCCGACGGACGGTCTCGTCCACTCTTGGTCGTAGGGTACTCTTATCGCTTTAACCTCACAAGCGACCGTAGAGACTCTGTTTCTTACAGCGGTCTCCTGCGAGCCAGCCTGCTTTCGATCATCTCCAATGAATCGTCGGGAATAGCGGCGATGAGCCGCTTGGTGTAGTCCTGTTGCGGGTGACGATAGACTGACTCGGCTGGCCCCATTTCAACGAGTTTACCCCCATTCATCACCGCCATCATGTCGGCCATGAACTTCACCACCGCCAGATCATGACTGATGAAGATATACGTCAGACCGCGTCGCGATTGCAGTTCTTTGAAGAGATTCAGGATCTGCGCCTGCACGGAAACATCGAGTGCCGACACTGATTCATCGCAGATGAGAAAGTCCGGCTCGACGGCGAGCGAGCGTGCGATGCAGATTCGTTGCCTTTGACCGCCGGAAAACTCGTGCGGATATCGCCGGAGATGCTCGGTGCTCAAACCAACTTCTTCCATCAGCGTGGCGGCACGGTCGCGTCGATCTTTCGCGGATGAGCCGATCCCATGACTCCGCATGGGGCCGATCAATGCCGCCTCCACCGTAAGACGGGGATTCAGCGAACTATACGGATCTTGAAAGACGACTTGGATTCGTCGACGGAGTTGCCGAAGCGTAGACCCGCGAACGTTCAGAAAGTTTCGTCCCTCGAAAAGAATCTCGCCAGCCGTGGTCGGCACTAGCCGAAGGATCGCTCTGCCCGTGGTCGTCTTCCCACATCCAGATTCACCGACGAGCCCCAGCGTTTGGCCGGGATAGACCTTGAAGCTGATCCCGTCGACCGCTTTCACCTGACCTACTTGCCGACGAAATACTCCTTTTCGAATCGGAAAGTGGACGCACAGATGGTTCACTTCGAGGATCGGCTTGGTGGCGGCAGAGACCTCGGTCCCGGTCAACGTGGGGTCTATCATCAGGGAACCGGGATGTAAGAGCGGCGGCCGGCCCTCGGATTCGAGCTTCTTTCGGTCCGAAGGAGAAAGCGTCCGTTCGAGAAGCGTGATCCCATCGGGCGCCAACTCCATGAAGTCCGCAATCGTCGTGAGCTTTCGGGCATTCTGTGCCAGCCGGGGCCGACAAGCGAGCAGACCTTTCGTGTAGGGATGTTTGGGCGACCGGAATAAATCGAGCACCGGCGCGTTCTCGACAATCTTGCCTCGGTACATCACCAGAACATGGTCGGCAATCTGGCTGATCACACCGAGATCGTGACTGATAAAGATGATCGACATTCCTCGGCGATCGCGCAGTTCTCGGAGCAGGTCGAGAATCTGTGCCTGCACGGTGACATCAAGGGCCGTCGTCGGCTCGTCGGCAATGAGAATCTTGGGATCGCTGGAGAGAGCCATCGCGATCATGACTCGTTGCTTTTGGCCTCCGGAAATCTGATGGGGGTAGCTGGCGAGAACCCGAAGCGGATCGCGAATGCCCACCTCGTGCAAGAGCTGCTCGCTCTTATCGCGGATTTCTTTTCGAGAGCCGCCAGGCCCGAGCCGAATGGCCTCGGCCATCTGATCTGCCACGGTAAAGACCGGATTGAGGGACGTCCCAGGCTCTTGAAAGATCATGCTGATTTCTTTGCCGCGAACTCGACGAAGCTCACGCGCGGGAAGCCGAACAAGATCGCGACCGAGGAAACTGATTTGGCCCGATTCGATGCGACTGGACCCGGCTGGGAGCAGACGAAGAATGGAAAGCGCGGTGACCGACTTGCCGGAACCCGATTCCCCGACGATCCCCAACGTTTCGCCGGCCGCGAGCGAAAGAGAGACCGAATCGACGGCGATCACCTGATGCGGGGGCTTGCCAAAGACCGTGCGAAGATCGTCGATCTTTAGCACCGGAGCGGCCACCCCCATTGCGTTTCCTCTCCTCTGCGAACTAAATTACACTAGATCATCCACTATCGCATCACGATCAGTGTACTTCTGTTTGCTTCCACCTGATCGAGCCGGCGTTACCGCTTCCCGGTCTACCGGACTTGGCGGTCGGCGACAAGGCAATCTCCCGACGGTGCCTTCCTTCGACACGCCCTTCCAAAAAAGATGGTCTGGAATCGACATTGCCCCTTCAACCTCCTCTTTACGAGGAAAAGACAGGAAAAAGCGAAACCCAAACGGTGAGATCGGTGTCCTTCCGAAAGGCGAATTCGCCTCGCGTGGTTCGAGCGTGCCGATAAAGTGTGGTAGCGAGCGAATACGTTCGTGGCCGAAGTCCGTTGAAGGGGGACTTGTCAAGGTCATGGACAAGGGCTTGCTGACAACGTGATTGTCCGTCGGCAACAGTAAGGAGAGATGATGAGTTCGGCCAATCCACGGGAGACGTTGGTGGCTCGCATCCATTCTGACTTCCAAGCGGCTCGCGATTTTCTGGGTAAATGCCATGTCGCACCGACCTCGACCAACACGGGGGGGTTCGTTACCGAGACCGAACAGGTTCTGCGCAGTCGGCTTCGCTCTGCCGCGACAATCCTGTGCATTGGCTTCACCCTTTTTCTGTCCGTTTACATCGACCCCCATTTGGCTCCCACGTGGGAACTAATTCTATTTCACGTCGGCTTGGCCGTGATCACCGGCGCTTGCGCGTACTTACTTGACGAACGGTTCGGTTGGAAGCTGACTCAGTTGCGGGTCTTCGAATACCTACTGTTCGGCCTGTCGGCCGCATTCTTTACATACTTGCAGTGTCGAGAGATGGCCTACATTTCTGAGATCCGCGATACTAATCAGCGACTACCGATTCTCGCCACCACATCGACACATCTGCTGATTCCTTGGGTCAATATTGTCCTGATGTATTCCGTCTTCATTCCCAATACTTGGCAGCGATGTGCGGCCCATGTGATACCCGCAGCGATGGTGCCGATCATCGTCTACGTCATCGGCTGCTGGTGGGTGCCGGGTGGCTCCGACTTTCTCGCGAGCCGAGTCATGTTGGAGATGGTTCTTTGGGCGGCGGTGCCGACGTTGACCGCGGTTTTCGGCGCGCACACGCTCAATACTTTGCGTCGGCGTGCCGCGATGGCCAAAGAACTTGGCTCTTATCATCTCAAACAATCGCTGGGGGCAGGCGGCATGGGAGAGGTTTATCTCGGCGAGCATAAACTTCTCAAACGCCCCTGTGCGATCAAGCTGATCCGGGCAAGTAAAGCGACCGATCCATTGGCGATTGCCCGATTCGAACGAGAAGTGCAAGCGACCGCCAAGCTCACGCATTGGAATACGATCGAAATATTTGATTATGGCCACACCGAGGATGGAACCTTTTATTACGTGATGGAGTACTTGCCGGGCATGAGCCTGCAAGACCTGATCGATCGGCATGGGCCCATGCCCCCCGAACGGGCGATCCATTTTCTGCGACAGGTTTGCGACGGTCTGCGCGAAGCGCATACGATGGGGCTGATTCACCGCGACATCAAACCAGGCAACATCTTCGCGACCTACCGCGGCGCCATTTGGGATGTCGCCAAGCTGCTCGATTTCGGCCTGGTGAAATCAATCGCGCGCGACAAAAGGCCCTCAGAGTCAAGCGATGGCCTGGTGGTGGGAACGCCGCTGTTTGCTGCCCCCGAGTGGACTCTTCGCGACGGCCAACTCGACGAGCGAAGCGATATCTACTCCTTGGGAGCGGTCGGATATTTCCTTCTCACTGGTCGGCCTGTTTTTACACACAAGTCTGCTGTCAAGCTGCTGTTTGCCCACGCGAATGAACCGGTGGCACCGCCGAGAGATTTCGATCCTCGAATCCCCGAGGAGATCGAACGCGTGATTCTTCGATGCCTGGCCAAGCGGCCTGAAGATCGTTTCGCGAGTGTCGAAGCTTTGGCCGAAGCGCTCGATCGATGCTCAGCGGCAGGAACGTGGACGCAGGCCCGGGCGGCAGGCTGGTGGAATAGCATCGACGTTGACCTCGCCGATTCGAGTCAAATCCCTAGCGATCCATCCGCCCTGACCCAAGTGCTCGAAGTATCGGAACTCGTTTAGAGCTAGAATCGATCGAGATCCTATGGGGTGCCCGCCAACTTAAGCGGCTTGATTCTTCGATCGGACTCGCAGGTCGAACAGGCCGAAAATCTCCTCGGCCGACATGCTGAGACTCTCTTGCCCTGGTTCGTGACCATCAATGAGAAACGAAAACAACTCTCGCTTTTGTTCGAGAACCTGCGCAATCCGCGACTCGATCGATTGTGGCGTGATGTAGCGACTGACAAAGACTCGGCTCTTCTGGCCAATCCGGTGAGCGCGGTTGATCGCTTGATCCTCGATCGCGGGATTCCACCAACGGTCGAACAAAAACACATAGTTCGAGAACTGCAAGTTGAGCCCGACGGCGCCGGTCCCGTAGCTCAATAGAAGGATCGGCCGATCGGCATCCTCGCGAAACTTTCGAATGATCTCATCGCGATGATGGTGCGGCACACCGCCATGATAGAGCAGGGGGCGGTAATCGCTCAGCCGCCGACCGAGCTCTTCCAGGGTCGAGACATACTGCGAGAAAATGATCCCCTTTTTCCCAGAGCTCACCACCTCTTCCAGATCCCCGCGAAGCTGCTCGGCTTTCGCACTCTCGCCCGTCGTTCGATCAAAATTGCAGATCTGTTTCAGCTCGCCGATCAGCTTGAAGACATGTTCGATCGTGATCTCTTCGCCCAACTCGCCGAGCCGAACCACGCCATCCTTCTCGGCCCGGTCGTAGGCTTCACGTTGATGCGTTCCGAGGTCGATGTAGACATCTCGCGTCATCCGCGCGGGCAAGTCATCCATGACCATGTCCTTGGTTCGGCGAAGAATGACTTCCCCCACTGCATCGCGCAGTTCGTCCGTCCGAGTCTCGACCGAATGATCCCGGTGGGACGATTGTCGACGATGGACAAAGTCCAGCAGGCTGAGCAGATCCTCCGCCCGATTCTCAACAGGTGTTCCGGTCAGCGCCCAGCTTCTTTTCCGGGAGATCTGTTGAATGACCGAGGAGATCTTCGATCCTTGGTTCTTAATCCGCTGCGCTTCATCGAGAACAACCAGATCGAAATCGACTCCGGGGGCAAGGAGGATCTCTTCATCGCGCGAGACACTTTCGTAGTTGGCAAGCTTGATCGCGGTCGTATCGCGAAGCCAAAAATTCCGCCGAGCCCAGCCATCCGACGGAATGATCGCCAAGGGGAGTTCCTCCGCCCAGAGGGAGAACTCCCGCTTCCAATTGGATAGGAGCGGCTTGGGGCAAATGAGAAGAACCGAGCGAATCATTCCCGCACGCAGCAGGAGCCGAATCGCCATCACGCTCTGCATCGTCTTTCCGAGGCCCATCTCATCCGCGAGAATCGCCCCCCAAGAGGAGGTCAAAAACCCGACCCCTTCGTACTGGTACGGAAAAGGATCGAAAGGAAGAAAGAGTCGGTTATCGCCCAACAAAAACTCGATCGGTGGCTGCAGCAGCGATTGCAAGCGATCGCGCAGCGGCAACCCATCCGGAATCTTTCGCCTCGCCATCTTCGCGGGGGGGGCAGATCGCGGCAGGACCGGCCGATCGGTTTCCGCATCTCGATGAGACGACGTCGCCGGCGAACCAATCGGCAAACTCGTCACCCGCGGGGTCGGCAGCGAAAGCTTGGTCCGCCGAAAGCGGATCTCCTCCAATGTCAACGGCCCGCCCAAAACGTCCGCCACGGTCAAAGTCGGGAGCGTACGAGGTGTCTCTGGTTCGGGGGGAGGTGCCGGACGATTTGTTAGCTCGTGCTTCCCCGCGGGCAGCCGCCAGCCGAGCAGGCGATCCATCATCCAGCGAAAGCTTTCGGACACCGAAGTCTCCCTGGCAACATCCCCAGATCGATCTGAGAACGGTGGACCATTGCTTTATCGTCCAGACAGAACCACCGACTGGGGCGGATCGCGTGAAGAGTAAGTTCCTGGCGAATCACGTCTCATCAGACATCTGTTAACGGTGAGAAAGCAAGTCCGGTCGCCCATAGGGGATGACGGATGAGATTCCCGCTCGTTTTAGGCAACTAACATCATGTTCAAATTGCACTTACATCCAGATCCCCTCCAAGCCCAGAACAGGACGGACTGGTCCGCCCGCACGTCAAAAAAGCGAATCGCGAATCATTTCGCTGAAGAACCTCCATCGAGCTTCGTTTGGGATTGCTCCGCCGGCCGCTATCACGGTAGAGTTAGCTCTTACTTCCGTTGTAGTCTTGGCTTGCATCCCGAAAGGAGCCGAATGCCGACCTCCGCCGAACCTTTCTCCCAGTCGCTTGCTGCCTGGCGAGAATTGGTGGACCGATCTTTAGAGCACTACGTCGGAGCAAATCTGGCCGGCCCGGATCGGCTCACCGAGGCGATTCGGTACAGCCTATTCGCGGGGGGCAAGCGGTTACGACCGATCTTGGTGCTGCTGTCGTGCGAAGCTTGTGGGGGCCTGGCCGATGCCGCCATTCCCGCCGCCTGTGCCGTCGAAATGGTCCACACCTACTCGCTTATTCATGACGATTTGCCCGCCATGGATGATGACGAATACCGCCGCGGCCAACTGACGTGCCATCGAAAATTCAACGAGGCGACGGCGATTCTCGCGGGCGATGCACTCCACACGCTGGCGTTTGAAGTGCTGACGGAACTGCAACCCTCGGCCACGGCGATTCGCTGCGTGCGAGAACTGGCAGCCTCGGCCGGCCCGGCCGGCATGGTCGGCGGACAAATGGATGATCTGCATCCGCCGACCACACGCGTCGGCGTCGAATGGCTTTCGTCTCTACACTCTCGGAAGACCGGGGCTCTGCTGGCGGCATCGCTTCGGATGGGAGGAATCATCGGCGGCGGTACGGATGCGCAGCTCGATTCGCTGCTCACCTACGGCCAAGCGATCGGCTTGGCGTTTCAGATTGCCGACGACGTGCTTGATGTCGAGGGCGATCCCAAGCGAATGGGCAAAGGGGTTCAGAAGGATAGTGCGGCCGGCAAACTAACGTATCCCCATTTGCTCGGCGTCGAGGAGAGTCGACAGAAGGCAACGGAAATGGTCGAACAAGCAATTGAAGCTTTGGCCACGTTCGGCAAGAACGCCTCCATGCTCAAGTCGTTGGCTCGCTATGTGGTCGAAAGGGACCGGTAATGGCATTGCTCCTTCCTACCATCGAAACGCCTGATCGGCTTCGTGGGTTGTCGATGGAACAACTCGCGCAGTTAGCGCAGGAAATTCGCGACGAACTCTGTCAGCCTCTTTTTGACCGCACGGTTCACTTTGCCAGCAACCTGGGGGTGGTGGAACTCTGCATTTCGCTCCACCGAGAGTTCGATTTCTCGCGCGATCGATTGATCTGGGATACAGGTCATCAAATCTATCCGCACAAACTGATCACGGGGCGCTATCAGGCGTTTCGTCATATTCGAACAAAGGGTGGCATCATGGGATATCCCAATCCCATCGAGAGCCCCTACGACCTGTTCATGACCGGGCACGCCGGTTCGAGCCTCTCCACCGCACTGGGGCTGAAAGCAGGGGACGATCTTCAACACGAGCCCGATCGACACAGCGTTGCCGTCATCGGCGACGGGGCTTTTCCCTCGGGAATTGTCTTCGAGGCGATGAACAATGCGGCCGGCCTGAACAAGAATCTGCTAGTCATTCTCAACGACAACAAGATGTCGATTTGCCCGCGTGTCGGGGGGCTGTCTCAGGTTCTCGATCAGGCCCGCATGGCTCCCGTATTGAAGGACATGAAGCGGAATCTCGATCGAATGGTGAAGAGGCTTTCGAAGTCGTCGGGATCTTTCGACCGAGCTTGGGCCGCCATCAAGGATGTCGTGAAGGTGGGTTTCTTTGGCGGCATGCTTTTCGAGAAGCTTGGATTCAACTACATTGGCCCGATCGACGGTCATGACTTACCGACGCTCTGCGAGTATCTCGGCAAGCTCAAGCTCGCGCAAAAGCCAACGCTGCTCCACGTCATGACCAATAAAGGGCACGGCGTCCCCAGCGCGTGCGAAGACCCGGTCAAGTTCCACACGCCCCCCGTCTTTGAAAGTGTCAAAAACGGCGTCGTCTCGCTTCGCGCTGCCAGTTCGTCGCGAGCCTTTACCGACGTCGTCAGCAGTTCTCTCCACGACGCCATGAAACGCGACCCGCGTGTTTGCGTCATCACGGCGGCCATGTGCCAGGGGAACAAGCTCGAACGAATCCGCGCCGACTTTCCCGATCGATTCTTTGATGTCGGCATCTGCGAATCGCATGCGGTCGCGTTTGCGGCTGGCCTCGCGAAGACCGGTCTTCGCCCCGTAGTCGACATTTACTCTACCTTCCTGCAGCGCTCGTTTGACCAAGTCTTTCAGGAAGTAGCTTTGCAGAATCTGCCCGTCCTTTTCTGCATGGACCGGGCCGGCTTCACGGGGCCCGACGGACCGACTCATCACGGCAGCTTCGATATTCCGTACATGCGGATCTTCCCCAACATGACATTGCTCGCCCCCGGAGACGAATACGACGTCGCCCCGATGATCGAGTGGTCGCTGCAGCATTCAGGCCCGGTCGCTCTTCGTTATCCGAAGGCGCACCCTCAACCGATCGAGCGAACCGTCGCTCCCATGGTACTGGGCCAAGCCGAGGTGATCGAATGGGGCGTTGACGGCTGTATCGTGGCATACGGTTCGTTGCTCAGCGAAGCGATCAAAGCGAGGAAAGAACTTCAGCAGCAAGGTCTCGATGTCGGCGTCATCAATGCTCGGTTTGCCAAACCGATCGACCACACAACTCTCCTCCGCGCGATCGAACAACTTCCGTTTGTCCTGACGGTCGAAGAAGGCGTGCATGCCGGCGGGTTTGGCTCGGCCCTGTTGGAGGCGGCCAATCTCGCGAAGATCAACACCTCTCACCTTCATATTGCCGCCATGCCGGATCGATGGGTCATGCATGCCGACCGAAGCGAGCAATTGGCCGAGACCGGCCTCGACGCTCGTTCGCTCGTTGATCAGGCACTGTCGCTCGTAAGTCAAACCGAAGGAACTTCATCGACGTCGATCGCATGACGTCCGTTTAGCGACGTGATTGCTGTAAACGATGGGAAAGACGAGCTTCGCTCTCTCGACAGAATCGCTCGATCATTGCCAGAAGCATGGAACAGCTTTCGGGCGACACAAGCTCGATCACCAACCCCTCACCGGAACCATCCTGTGTCGGCCAGCGATCGGGATGACGAAACTCCAGCATCAACAAAGCTCGTTGGCGGTCAATCACCAGTGCCGACACCAAAAGCTGGCTTGGCATCGGGCGCGTCACCCGCACCACTGCCGACTTCCCCATGAGCGTTTCCTCAAACCGCTTGGAACCTGAATCATTCCCCAGCATCACCCCACGCAGTAGTACTCCATTGGATCGAACGCGATTGAAATTGATAACGAGATCCTCTTGTCCCTCCGTCCTGGCGATGAAATCAATCTGCTGATGAGCCTGCGACATCCGAGTCGCGAGAAACCGATTCCGATCACGGAACGAACCGATCAACCAGGTTGGCTCAGCCACTTGACGACCCACCGAGGCCGATGAAAGCTTGTCGGTCAAGAAAGCTTGTGTCAATTGGCTGGCAAGGGAGGGATCGACCAGCGTCAGCAACGCTTCTTCCGTGCCGATCGAGAGCGGCCCGATCATCACGCACTGCTCATCGATGATGACGCCCGGCAAATCCGACGGCGTCTCGGCCACGCGAACTTCGGGAACAGTTCGAGCCGTGCTCGGCCGATGTGTAGCAACCGCTGTCGGTAATGCCTCGCTTATCCAGAAGATGCTCTTCTGGGCCGACGCAAGACGCTGTTGCATCAAGGAAAGGGCCGAGCGCGAAGCATCCAGCGTGGATTCGATCGGCATGGGAGACATCCATCGCGTGATTTGATGACCGACCGTATCGACGGAAGAAGCCGGCTTGGCCACCGTCCAAGAGACCGGTTTCGTTTTTTGAGGGGATGAAGAAACGATCGGCAATACCGAGTCTGATTGCTGACAGCCTAAGACAGCCATCCCAATGACAAGAAGACCGATCCACCGAGGGGCGGATCGCCGTTTGTTGATGGCCGATCGCAACGACATCCTCCCATCCTTGGGAAAAAGAAGAACCCGCCGACGGCAAAGCCGTCCTCGGTAACGAGGATGTCGCGATCAACGAAGTATGCTTCTGGCGGGACTGATAATGGCTTGGAAGAATCGAGGCAAGCCCAAGATGGAACGCGTTCAGCAATCAAACAAGAATGGAACCGGTTCGATGATCCAAAGGACCAGAAGCATGTGAAAAAGAGACGGTCGCCTTCGTTGACTGAACTCGGTGCGAAGCGGTTCTTTTGGGGAAGACTTCTTAGGTGCCGGCCGCTCCGGATGTGGTGCGGATTCCGTGGGAGATTTCTTCCAGGATGGTGCGGTTGACTTCGGTGTAAATCTTCGCGTTGCGAATGGCATTGCGGACCGACCGAGCGTCGCTGGCACCGTGACCAATCAGACAAACGCCATCAATCCCCAGCAGCGGTGCCGCCCCGACTTCGCTGTGATGGTAGCGATTGTAGAGTCCGAAGAGGACTTCCTCCGCCTTCTGTCGCTCGACGTTGAGATTGCCAAGCAGTTCCATGGCGACGCGTTTGACGACGAAATCCAAAACCCCTTCACAACACTTCAGCAACGCGTTGCCGACAAAGCCGTCACAAACAATGACATCCACCAGACCCCGGCAAATGTCTCGCCCTTCGATGTTTCCCTTGTAAGCGTCTCGCAGCGAACCGTTGCGAAAGAGGAGCGAGGTTTCTTTGGCGAGGGAAGTACCCTTGGTATCTTCCGAACCGATATTCATCAGACCAATCGAAGGATTCGCGATGCCGAGAACCTGTTTGACGTAGGCGACGCCCATCATCCCGTACTGGAGCAAGTGTTCGGGCTTGGGATTGAGGTTCGCGCCGGCGTCGATCATGATCGAGACGCCCGTCATGGTGGGGATCGTGACCGCGATGCCAGGACGATGAACGCCTTCGAGGAATCGCCGAGTCTTCAGGCCACCCGCGACCACCGCCCCCGTGTTGCCGGCACTGACCAAGCCATCGACAGACCCTTCCGCCAGCAACGACCAGCAGAGATTGATCGAGCTTTTCGGTTTTCGTCGCATGGCCGTGCCAGGGCTTTCGTCCATGCCGACGACTTGATCGGTATGCAAAAAGTTGACCCGAGAGGGGGAATAATCCACCTTCTCAAGCAAAGGGAGAACCTGCGGTTCGTCACCAACGAGAACCAGCGACAAATCCGGATCGAGCGCGAGCGCCTCCATACATCCCTGAACGATGGGTCCAGGCGCGTCATCTCCTCCCATCGCATCGATGGCCAGACGCATTTATGGAGTTTCCTCGACCTTCAGATAAGTTTTGCCCTGATGATTGCCGCAACTCGGACAAACCCGATGAGGGAGTGTCGCCGCATTGCATTTACTGCAATAAACAAGCGAAACAGGGGTTAACGACTTATGAGCCCGCTGGGTGCGAACTCGTGAATGAGACTTGCGTCTCTTTGGAACAGCCATGGGAAACTCTTTTCCTCTCTGATCGCCGCCAAGCTACGAAGCCGACTCGGCGCGATGGACCCTATCGGACGCTGGCCGGCCGACATCCCACAGAAAGAAAGCCGACCGCGAAGGGTGGCCCATCCTGATTCAAGTCGATCCCGGGGGACAACAAAATCCGTAAAGCTATCACAGAAAAGGACTTACAACACAATCCCTTCCCGCCAGCCCGATCTTCCACACCAGCCGGTCGCCCGCAGGCATTTTTGTATTCATCTGGCCCAACGAAACAACCGGTTGCCAAGTGACCGGTCGGCGTCCAATGGCTCGACAGCAGGAGCACGGGTCGACCTGCCGGCATCATCCATACGATCGGTTCAATTTACTGGACATTTCTTCCCAAGAGATCCTCTTTCACAAAGTCTCCCTTTTCGACGATCCGATCAAATACGGCAAGGCGAGATAAGTTCGCCCCATGGGACACATTCTGAACGGCCCCCCGCCGGAGGGTTTTTTAATGGGTATTCATGTTTCATCTCGTCGCTGGGCTGTCATGGCAACTGCCCTGGCCCTGCTATCCCAAAATGAATCCTGGGCTCACGGCTTCGGCAAAAAGAAGCAGGATTGTGAGACGTGCCCGACAGTGATTCAGGATGGATCCTCGGCCTTGATGCCGACACCGACGGATGGGTCGAGTAGTTCGACGATCCCATCGACACCAGCAATGACCATCGACACCAGCGACTCGATAAGCGATGCGCTCGCGGGGCAATATGACGTTGCCAGTGGGTCCGGCTTCGCTGCCCCCAACATGGTGGGCGATTTCTTCGGGACCGGTGGTACCTCGTTGATCGCCCTGGGATCGGAGGGGGTCGGCTACGACTCTTTCGGAAACGTTACTGGCTACAATCGAGACACGCCGGGCCTGCCCGCAGGTGCGTCGCCGGGCACCGGCGGTACCGTCGGCCGAGTTAAGTTCTCGGACAACACCAGCATCGTGCCGACCGATCGGGTCTATTTCGGCTACCAATTCTTCGACAACACTAGGCTCTCGCCGGGCGGAACCGATGTCAGCCGATTTGTCCCGGGCTTTGAAAAGACCTTTTTCGGCGGGAAAACCAGTGTGGAAGTCCGCATTCCTTTCGCGTCCACGCTCGATTCAACGCAACAAGTCGGCGCGATCGGCGGGACGAATACGGAACTCGGTAACGTCACGCTCTTTTTCAAATCGCTTCTCTACACAACGAACAATTGGGCTGTCGGTGCCGGCTTGACGGTCACGACCCCCACGGCCGACGACACGGTCATTCGCCAAGGATCTTCCGAGCTGATTCGAATTAAGAACCAAGGTACTCACTTGGCTCCTTATCTCGGTGTGGTCTATTCAAAGTGCCGACTCTTCAGCCAGCTCTACATGCAGTACGATGTCGACGCCACCGGCCGCGACGTCTTCCTGCGAAATAGCTCAAACCAGTTCCTCCGTGCGGGAAGCCTTTCCGATGAAAGCGTCTTCTTCGTGGACTGGAATGTCGGCTACTGGATCTACCGCAATACCAACAGCGACTCTCTATTGACGGGGATCGCGCCGGTGTTTGAAATCCACTACAACCAAGGCCTAGGCAACAGCGACTGGGTCGCCAACGATGCTCGTATTGTCGGTTCGACCCAGAGCCAATTCTCGATCATCAATCTGACGGCAGGGAGCCACTTCCTGCTGGGTCAGCGTTCGATGCTGACGTTGGCCGCCGTCGTTCCGGTGACCGATGGAGCCCGAGGTCGACAGTTCGATTTCGAGTTCCAGGTTCTCTTCAACTACGTTTTCGGCAAGACGAATCAGTTCAATCGTTTGCCGTCGCTGTTCTAAAAGCGTGGCGGACTGAGTCCGTCGGGCCGATGACATCATAGACTGGACCTCCGCAGAATCGTCGATTCCGCGGAGGTCCAGTCGTTTGATGACTTTTGATGTCGAGCGTATTCGTCAACAATTCCCCGGGCTGGCCCGAAAGGTCGGCTCCGCACCGGCGATTTTCTTCGACGGACCCGCGGGGACGCAGGTCCCTCTCTCAGTGGCCGAGGCGGTTTCGCACTATCTTCTGCACCAGAACGCCAACCATGGAGGGCTCTTTGCCACCAGCGTCGAAAGCGATGCCGTGCTCGATGAAGCCCGCCTAGCGGCAGCCGACCTTTTCGGAATCACCGACGCGCAGGAGATCGTCTTTGCCGCCAACATGACGACCGCCACGTTTCACCTGAGCCGCGCGATCGCACAGACCTGGTTGCCGGGCGATGAGATTCTTCTCTCCGATTCCGATCATGATGCGAACTTTACGCCTTGGAAGTTGGCCTCGCGCGATTCGGGAGCGTCGGTTGGGCAGATTCATCTTCGACATGATGACACCACGCTAGATCTGGATGATTTACGACGCAAGATCTCGCCTAGGACCAAGCTCGTCGCCGTGGGAGCCGCCTCGAATGCGTCGGGGACGATACACGACGTCGCTGAGATTGCGCGAATTGCTCACGATGTCGGCGCGATCGTGTATGTCGATGCCGTTCATTACACGCCGCACGCGCTAGTCGACGCGGTCAGCTGGCAAGCAGACTTCGTTGTCGCGTCCGCGTACAAGTTTTTTGGTCCGCACGCAGCGATCCTTTGGGGTAAACGTCCCTGGCTAGAACGGTTGCCTGCCTATAAAGTTCGTCCCGCTTCCCATGCCTTGCCCGATCGATGGATGACCGGAACCCCCGCGGCCGAGAACATCGCGGGGACGCTGGCCGCCATCAACTATTTGGCAGATCTGGGTCGAACGACCGATCCGTCCGCCGGGACGCGTCGCAAGGCGATTGTCTCCGCCATGCGCGAGATCGCCACCTACGAACGGTCACTGGCCAAAAGGATGCTGGAGGGACTCGTTCGTAAGGGATATCGCGTCTGGGGCATCACTGATTCAGCGCGTCTCGAGGAACGCGTCCCGACTTTCTCCATCACGCATCCCGATCCGAAGTGGTTGCCGATCAATCTGGCGAAGCATTTGGCAGACCAAGGGATTTTTGTCTGGCATGGCAACTTCTATGCTCAGCCTTTCACCGAAGCTCTGGGAGTCGATGAGCACGGCCTCGTGCGGATTGGTCTGGTCCATTACAACACCGCCGAGGAAGTCGATCGTCTGATCGAGGGGCTTCCTGATTAACTGATCCGTGTGATCAAAAGGATTATCGTCTCGGCTTGCCGGTGATCTTGCTGGTGTCGGTGGCATCGAGAAGATACGCGATGAGATGGGCCATTTCGGTTGGTGAGATTTTCTGTTCTATTCCTTCGGGCATCAGCGATTTCCCCGTCGACTGCATCGACTCGATCGAGTCTCGACTGATCGTTTGGGTCACTCCCTCGGCCCGTTTAAGTGTCACACTGTTGGCGTTCTCGGACGCGACCATTCCACTGGCGACTCGACCATCGTCAAGCACGATCGAGACTTCGATGAAACTTGGCTGGACCTCGCTGCTGGGATCGAGAATGTTTTGCAGCAATTGCTCGGGTGATCGGCCGACGATGGTGGCAAGATTCGGGCCGACTTCGTAACCGGCCCCTTGCACTTTGTGACACGTCGCGCATTCACGAGTGAAGACCTTTTGACCGATGGATAGGTCCGCCGGCGTCGCGGATAAAGCCGGTCGGTACTTGTTCAGCGTCTCCTGACGACTACCGGACAGTGCCGACAAGATCTTTTCCATACGAGCCGCCAGCGAGCGGTCGCTGGCCCCGAGCAATCGCGCGCGGGCCGACGATGTTATCTGGCTGGCGGTGATCGCTCCTTTTTCGATTCCTTCGACAAGGGCGGCTTGTCGATCAGGACGAGCCAGCAGCACTTCAATCAGTTCGCCCCTTATCCCAGGCGATGTCGCCGACCAGGCATCGACCACAAGAGGGCCGACCTGATCGCTCTTCGATCGAGCAAGCAATTCGAGCCCGGCCAATTGAACCTCTTTGGGTTGCGAAGCGGCGAGTAAATCGGCCCAGTGGCGGATGTCTGGAGAAGGGTCGAAAGCCAGCACGCCGATTCCCTGAACCCGTACCATCAAGTCGGCTGAGGGATCGAGGACAAGCTTTCGGCTGGTCGCGATCAGCTCGGCCAACCAAGTCTCGGCCTTCGAGATGCGCGCGGGTTCTTGCAGCAGGATAGAGGCGTCTGCCGATCCCCAAAGTGTTCCGAGCGTCGCAAGAACTTCTCGTTGGGTCGCCGCGGGTCGACCCGACAACGTGGTTAACAGTGAGGCCAGCCCCTCGGGCGAACGGGCCGCACCGATCAACCGGACGAGCCCTGCTACCAGATCGGTTGGCGCCGCGGTCGGTTGCTTCCAAAGCGAATCAAGCAAAAGATCAGGTCGATCGTGCGCGGAACAGATGATGGCGGTTCTCATCCATAAATCCTGGCCATCGCGCATCGCGAGCTCGGTTAACGCCGAGATCCGCTTCTCCGCTGGCAACTCCCCCAAGCTCAAAGCAACTTGCCAGCGAACACGAAACGCCTCATCCCCCGCGCGGGCAATCACGAGATCGGCTAGTTGGTCATTCTTCGAAAGCCGATCCTCGGCCCAGCGAATCGCCTGCTCGCGCAGCCTGGGCTGGGGATGGCTGATCCCCTGCGCGATTTCACCATCGCGAAGATCCCCCAACACCTCCAGGATGGCCATCGCATGCAACTGCGCCAGCGCGGCAGGATAGACATCTTCATGCGGAATCTTGAGCTCGGCCAAATCCTGAAGAAGCCGATGCAACGCGGCAGGCGTCTCGGCATCTCGGCGTTCGATCAGCAACCGCTGAGCGGTTTCGCGGTGCCAACCATTGCTTGACGAGAGCCGACGAATCAGCTTGGTCGTGCTCAGTTCGCCGAGCTTTTCAGTTGGCCGACGGGTATAGCCGGGCGGGGCCAAACGATAGATTCGCCCTCGGTCTTTTCCACTTTCGAGGTCGACATGTGCCTTGATGTCCTCGGGGATCGACCAAGGATGCTCGATGGTTTCGCGGTACATGTCGAGAACATAAAGGCAGCCATCGGGTCCATTGACAAAGTTCACGGGCCGAAACCAATTGTCAGTCGAGGTCACCCACTCGACCCCTTCGTCGGCTCGCTTGGCTAAGAAGGTCGCGCCGGCCTGCTCGAGCGATTTGCGATGAATGAGATTCCCGCCGACATCCCCCACGAAGAGATTTCCTTGATAAGGGGCAGGGTAGGCATCCCCGCGATAGATGGTGACACCGCTTGCAGAAGTAAAGTAACCTGCCGCGTTGAGCTCGGCCGTCGAGAAGGATTGCCCGGACGCGGCCCGCCGCGCAGTCCGAACCACCCGCCATGGCTCGGGGCGACTTTGCCGAAAGACCGGACCGGCCCCGCCGTCTTGCGCGATGTCCACCAGCAGCCTTGGGCTGGAAAGATGTTTGTTCCGCTGCAAATAGCGATCATCCAAGACGACATGCATGGCATGATTGCTGTTGCCACAGACAAATCGATCGTACCAGTCGTTGAACGACTGACCGAACTGCATGGTGCCACTAATCGCCTGCAATTGCCGAGTCTTTGGATCGAAGGCAAAGTCTCTGCCATGGACCGAAACAGGTGCTGACGCGGGATCGTCGACCCGCGTGAGAAGACCACCGTTACCCGCAGAGGCACCGTAGATTCGGCCATCGAGCCCCCATTTGAGATTGTTGGCCAGTGCCTGCACATTCGCTTTTTCAAATCCGGTCCAGACTTTCTCCTGAACGTCTGCCACACCGTCGCCGGTCGTGTCTTTGAAGTACCAGAGATCCGGCGCGGCGATCACGAAACAACCTTGATCGAAGAGGGCGATCCCCGTCGGCCAGGGGAGTCCCTCGGCCACGATCACACTCTGATCAAAAACGCCGTCGTCGTCGGTATCGGTCAGCAGACGAACACGGCCGATCTTTGGGCCCTCTTCGGGATAGGGGTAGCCGCGCATTTCCACGACCCAGAGACGGCCCTCTTCATCAAATGCCGCGTCCACCGGGTCGACCACATGGGGCTCGCTGGCGACAAGCTGCATCTGAAAACCGTGGAGGAGGGCAAAAGACAAACCCGCGTCCGCGGGCTCGCGAGCCAGGATGCGTGGAAGCTGCTCGGCAATCGCGTCCTGTTTCGGGGTACCTTCCTCGGTCCAAGCTGATCCGACCAGGAAAAGGAAGAGGCACAGGATGCAAAAACGCTCGAACATTCCCGGTTCCTTCTTCAAGCCAGCTTTAAGGGATCCAGTAGACGAGTGTCCCAGCGGTAAACAGGGCAACCAGAATCGACCCGAGGATCTGTTTCCAATGCCATTCATGTCGCACGGCACAGACACCGAAGCCGGCGCCGGCGGCAAGCAGCATCACCCCATTGGCGGGGAAGAATCGCGTCTGGTCCAATTCATACCAGACCAACCAGATGCCGGCGGCGGCGAGCAAACTCCAAAGCAATTGGACGGGAATCGGCTTCGGACCCATCAGGCGATACCTCTTCCCCAGCAGGACGTGTCCGCATCCGCGCCACGACCCCTTATTTTACGAATGAATTCGCGACGTGGTTGGGAGGATTCGCCAACGTCCTTGGCCCTATTGTGCCGAGTCCAACCTCCAGTAGGCCGGATCTGAAACACAATGGATACTGTAACGATTCCTGCGGGGCAGGGTGTAAGGGCAGGGTAGAGTTGACCGCCATTGCCGACAAAATGCCGATGGCCACCGACGACGATGACGACTGGTTGGGCTCTCTTCTTTCGCAGGAAGCGACGAAACCAGTCGAGCCGGCCCCGGCGTCGGCATGGAAAGATAAAACGTCTCCCGAAGCCAATCTTCGGCAAGATTTGGTGCGCGAACTCGCCCCCACGCCGACAGATACCGAGCCGACGACGTTCCTTCCCTCTGTGGATAGTCTTTCCTCAGCCACCACCACCGACATGGGCACGACGATCGACGAGGCAATCGGAAAAGTTCTCGAGGAGACCAACCTAAGCACCGAAAACGAGGCCGAAGTCGAGACCACCGGCCCGATCGGCGAGGATCTAGACGTCCCTTCGCCCGACGCGGCGGAATCTCCCACAGTCGATTCGATGAAAGCGGAGCAGGCCAGTCCGATCGACCAGACGCCGACCGCCTTGCCGGTGGCATTTGATCCTCCCGCCCCGCCACTCAATTCCATGCACGCAAAGGACGACGCGCGGGCAGCCTGCCCAGCCGGCCAACCGAAGCCGAAAATTGACCTCAAGGCAATGCAGAAGGCCAAGGCGAACCAGTCGCCTGATCAGGTGGCTAGGCTATTCAGTGGCGAAAAGCCCTCCGAGTCGTCCGCCGATAAAGACGAGTCACCATCCGGCCCGACTCGGCTCTCATTCGAAACGCCGGTGATGGGCCCCAAGCCCCTTCCCAAGGTGCTGCTCGTTCTTGACGACGTCACCCAACGGGCCCGCAAGGTCCATTCAAGGCTGCCGCTGGTTGCTGGTTTGGCGGGCGTGGCGTTCTTGGGCCATGGCCTACTTATTGGGCTCATGGCGACGATCGGTTGGATCTGATCGACAAGTTCCTCTTGCCTTCGTTCCAGGGGTAAGCGATCAATCAGACGACAGAATGCCTTTCGATCCGTAGAAAAGACATGGGGAACGCTCGCATCGGGTACTCGAAGCCCTCCGAGCCACATTCGAACGGAAAGCGACCATGAGTTCGGTTTATCCGCTCCATCTGAAGAACCCGGCCTTGGCGGGGCTCCTGGCTTGGTTAGTACCGGGCCTGGGGCACGCGTACCAAGGGCGCTGGTTCAAGGCGATTCTGTTTGCCATCTGCATCCACGGTCTTTTCTGGACGGGGATGGCCCATGGATCGTGGAAAGTCGTTTGGCTTCGAATGGATCCACAGGAGTATTCGTGGAGTTATCTCGCCCAGATCGGAGTGGGGGCGGCTGCCTTGCCCGCCTTGGTCAATGCGTCTTCCCGAGATTGGCTCCCCGAGCCACTGAAGACGTTTCAGCTTCCTCCGGACGAAGCCGAGCTTAACCTCCTTCACCTGAAACTAGGTAAATTGATGGATGTGGCCATCATCTACACCATCATCGCGGGCCTGTTGAATTACTTCGTCATCTACGACGCCATCGCCGGTCCGGCGATGCGTGCCGAGGAAGAGGCGGACTTGGAATCGACCAAGACGAGCAAGGGGGCCTCCTAATGTTGCTCGCGCTTTTCCCTGACATGGAAATGTTCTGGTACTTGCCCGCGTTGGTGGCGGCGATCTCGCTGGTGTACAGCGGCACGCGATTCGAACAGCCGGCTACCATTCTGCTCTATTCGATCCGGTGGGGAATCTACATCTTGGCCTTCCTGGCCGCGACTTGGCTCTTCGTGTTTCTGCTGGGAACAGGTTCCTACTATGTGGTCCCTTTTGCCCTCTTGGGCTTGGGGGTATTCCTGTTCGGCGGAGGAAAGAGCAAGCCGAAAAACGCAGCCCCTTAAAGGCCGAAGGTTCTCGGCAAGCAATCATTCGAATGGAACTTCGGATCTGGGAATCGCTCCCTAACGAGCGGAAACGTCATTTCCCTTCTGGCCTTCATTAATGGCCGTGAACCAGCCAATCATCATCTCATCCCAAGTTTGTTCGCCGAATCGAACGAACTGCTTGGGGTTGGGATTAGCAGGGTTGCCAGCAGAATTGTCGTAATGGGCCGTGCAAACAAGCTGCGTCCCCTTGGGCATCAATTTGGCCTCGGCCAAGTTGTACTGCAATTGCCAATTGAAATCGAAACGGGGAACATCCAGAAGAATCTCTCGAGCCCCGTCAGGATAGACGGCTTCGAAGCGAAAAGACTTTCCTCTCATGTGCATGTGCGGCGTCAGATTCACCAGCATGCGATCCTCGCGAAAATGGTAGACCGCCTTAATCTGATGGTTGGGCGCCCCCGGCGGGATCGCGATAAAGAAGTTATTGGCCCCCAGCGCTTCGATCTCTTGCTTAACCTGGCTTGGTTCACAGAAACGAAACCCAACACTTGTCAGATCTTCGCTGGGACGTCCGTTGACGGTGTAGTGCATTTGAATCAAAATCTGCGAGCCCTTGGGAAACTTTCTCGCCACGCCTGCGGGCGATTGAAAAGCGGGCATCCCTGGCGCGTAGGCAGCGATCAACCCACCATTGAAAATATCGAGTATGTTCCGCTGGCCGGGAACCTTGCAAAAGACCAGCACATGATGAACCACCGAGCGGTCACCGGGACGAACTTCGCACGCGGTCATCCATTTGTCTTCGGTGAATTTCGGATCCACCCAGTAATGCCGATAGGGCAGAACTCCCTCGGCCGGCACACGAAAGGGTTTTTGGGCCATCGGCACAACAAAGTCTGGCTTGCCGATGTTCCAAGCATCCGAACGCGCGGCCACCACGGGAACCTTGGCCGGGTCTCCCAGCGGCGCGCCCCCCTTCACCCAATCAGAAATCAGCTTCTTTTCCTCGGCCGTCAGACGGGCATCGTTGGAAAATTTTCCGTGAGCGGGACTCGCGAACCAAGGGGGCATCCGCTCTTGGTCCACGACCTCTGCAATCATGTCGGCCCAGCCTGCGACTTCGTCGAATCTCTCCATCGAAAAAGGACCAATCTCGTCGTCGCGGTGACAATTCAGGCAGCGATTCTGAAAGATCGCCCCGATGTGACTGGAGTATGTCACTGTAGACGCTGGCTCGGCTTGTTTCGGCCGACCGATCAAGCAACCCACCGCGGCCAACTCCGCTTGGGTCACGTCTTTGCCCGCGAGAACCTCCTTGATCGCCTCGACTAAGTCGTGACGCTGCGGCGCGAGGCGGATGTAACCGACTTGTCCTTGGTCATCGATTCGGCCGTGGTATCGAATGGTCAGGGATTGATCGAGAAGAAAGACCTCGGGCGTTCGCGTCGCGCCAAAAGCGTCAGCAACAAGGGCTCGAACGTCGCGATAGATGGGATAGGAGAGGTTCTGCTTCTTCGCAAAAGCGTCGATGTCCTCTTGGCTATCCTGCAGATTCGAATCGATCCCCACTATTTTCAGCCCCGCATCGGCAAACTCTTGGGAGATCTTCTCCAGGCGGGTCGCGTAGAGACCGGTCACCAGCGGACATTCACACCCTAAGAATGCGACCACGACGAGTTTGGCCTCATCGGGCCTCGAGAGATTGATCGCTGGGCCCGCGCCATTGATCTCCATCGACGGAGCGGTCTGCCCGACCAGCAGCGGCCCGGCATCAGAAGGCCCGGCAGCCCACGCCAGAATGCCGACAGACAGCACTCGCATCATGCAATCGACTCGCATCAAACTCATCTCCATGCGGGGCCACGAAATCCCACCGAACCACACCGTACATTTCAAGACATTTCGCCCGGCAGGACGCGATTCATCCAAAAGGATGAAAAGCGTTGCCCAGAAAAACTCCGCTCGATCGATTCAAGTTTCAATCGTTCTGGCGAACTGATCGGCATCCCGACCGGAAACTCAAACTGCAAAAGGGAATAGGGACATCCAGATTCGTGAGACTTGGTTCCTAACCTGAGAAAACCTCCATTCGCATCGTTCGATGATGGTGTGTTTTAAGAATATTACCGTTGACTGCATTAGTCCGCCTCTGATACAAACTCCTCAGCTTCGCTTACCCGCGCTCTGCAGCGCTTCGAAGCTGGTGGCGGTTTCCCGACCGCTCTAAGAGGAGTTTCTTTCCAATGGTTCGTAATGGATACGTTCCCGCCGCTATCTGCGCGCTCATAGCGCTTGCCGATCCTGCTTTTGCCGCTCCCATTTTTTACGGCAACTTCGTCGGCAACACGGTCAAATACGTTGGGGTGACGGAGGATTCCGGCACCGATCCCACACCGCTCTTCGGAGCACCCGTGATCTCGGGCGATACGCTCGATTTCAACCCAGTTTCGTTTAACAGTTTCTCTTCGGGCGCCCTCGGTAATGACATTACTGATGGAACGCTGACGTTCTTCGTCGAAGCGTTGCCCGGAAACGCCATTTCGACACTGATCTTGAATGAGCGAGGTGATGTGACGTTGTCGGGTTTCGGCAACAACCAAACGTTCGCAGCAGCTTACGCCGCGATCTTTATCAGCATCCTTCAGATTGATGGCATCGATATCAATCCGATCGATCTGCAGGGAACGATGACGGTGACCCCTTCGGGTGGCACGTTCGAGCTTGGCACCGATGGAGGTGGCGGCCCACAGTATAAGGCGATTTGGACTGGCTCGAAGACGTTCGACATCCTCGGATCCATCACCTCGTTGGGTATCATTCCGGATCTCGGCGTGACCAAATTGAGCGTAAATCTCGACAATGCGCTCATTACGTTGAGCCAAGAAGGGACCAGCGCCTTTATCGCTAAGAAAGATTCGAAGGGAGTTTCCATCTCTGTGCCGGAAGTCTCCCCAACCACGATGTTGGTGGTTGCATTCGCGGGGGCATGGCTCGTCCGACGAGCGAGGGCCTCGCGAGTCACTGCTTAACGAGATCACTCGATCGAGAGCGAGGCCAACACGCTCCGATCCAATAACAAAACTGGAGATGCCCCTTCAAAGGGGTACCCAAGGGTACGATAAACGAACCTCTGCGTTCTTTGTTGTCCTCGGTTTAATCTCGCGTTCTTTAACCAACCAGCCCACGAACCTTCTCCCCTGAAGATCGTTGGCATTGTTTCGGAAGAAAGTTGAAACGAAAGCGGTGTAGGCCTTTATCGGTGGACCACTTTCCAGCGACTCACTTCCCCAACCTTTAGATCCTCTGAATTTCCTTCCTTGTCAGAAATGAGGGGTTGTTCTCATGCGTACTCAGTCCGCGATCTTCTCGATGGCCTGCTCGGCACTCTTTATGTTGAGTGCTTCGGCGTCAGCGGCCATCTATACGTACGGCGACTTCACTTCTACAAGCGTGAAATTCGTCGGCGTCACTGAATCATCTGGAACCGATAATCGTCCGCTTTACGGACAGCCCGTGGTGTCGGCCGACTCACTGGTCTTCAACCCGGTCTCCTTCAACAGCCTCGCGGTCGGGGCTGGTGGATCGGACATCACCGATGGCACGCTGACTTATGACCTTTGTGGTCTCGATGGTGCTTGGATCGATGACATTCGATTTACCGAACGGGGCGACGTCACGCTGGCCGGCTTCGGAACCAACAGGACATTCGCCACGGCGAACGCCTCGTTCTTTCTCGACATCATCGAAGTGGACAACGTTTCCATCGATCCGATATCGGTCTCGGGCAACTTGAACTTCACGACTCCTTCGGGAGGTGACTTCGACCTTGCCACCGATGGCGGTGGCGGGCCAGTCTTTCAACAGATCTGGGCAGGCAATGTGAACTTCGACCTCGACAGCATCCTTGTGGATAACAAAATCATTTTCCAACGGGGTGTGACGAAGGTTCGTATCAGCGTGGACAACACGCTCACGACGGGAAGCGAAGCAGGCACCCGCGCCTTCATCGCCAAGAAAAGTTTCATTAACGTCAACACCACCGCCGTTCCGGAAGCATCCACGCTGATGCTGCTGTCGATGGCCGGTATCGGATCGGTGACGTTCGGTTTGATCAAGCGATCGGGTCGCCGCGCAGGCTAAGGTTCTACCGGGGTCAGAGCGATCTGATTCCGTTCATCCCTTCTCTGACATGCAAAGCCGTCGAGGGACGAGACAACCCTCGACGGTTCTGCTTTGCGCGGTGTTGATTGCAGTTCACTTCGATAACGATTCGAATTCAAATCTCTTGGCGGTCGATCCGCGAACGAAGCCAATGATCGGCCAGTACGATCGCCATCATCGCTTCCCCCATCGGAACAAAGCGAGGCAGCAGACAGGGATCGTGGCGACCTTTTGTTCGTATCTCCGTTGGTTTGCCGGTGGAGGTGACGGTCGCCTGCGGGCGAGAAAGGCTGCTGGTCGGTTTGATCGCTGCTCGACAAACGATAGGCAAGCCGCTCGTGATGCCACCAAGCATTCCACCATGGCGGTTCCCTTGCGTGGTGATTCCGCCATTCTCGGCCGGGATGAACGGGTCGTTGTTTTCGCTCCCTCGAGCGCGAGCGACCGCGAAGCCTGCCCCGTACTCGAATCCAAGCACGGCTGGAAGGGACATGATCGCCTTGGCGAGATCAGCCTTGAGTTTATCGAACACAGGTTCGCCTAAACCAGCAGGGACACCGGTCGCCACCAGTTCACTGATCCCGCCGATGGAATCTTGATCCATCCGCATCGCATCAATGAGTTCGATCATCTTGCCTGCCGCAAGGGGATCGGGGCAGCGAACAATGTTCGCCTCGACCATCTCCAGCGTCACCGCCGCCGGGTCAGGAATGTCGGCCAAGATGTCGCCGACCTGTTTGACGTACCCGACCACGCGAATCCCCGCGGCCGAGAGTATTTTCTTCGCGACCACGCCCGCCGCCACGCGTGCAACCGTTTCTCGCGCCGACGATCTTCCCCCGCCACGATAATCCCGAAAGCCAAACTTCTGATCGAAGGTGTAGTCGGCATGCCCGGGGCGATACTTGTCCTTGATGTCGTCATAGTCTTTCGATCGCTGATCTTCATTTCGGATGAGTACCGCAAGCGATGTCCCCGTGGTCCGGCCCTCGAAAACACCGGCGAGAATCTCGGGTCGATCCGATTCCTTTCGCTGGGTTGTGATCTTGCTCTGCCCCGGTCGACGGCGATCGAGATCGGCCCAGAAGTCTTCCTCGGTCAGCGGAATTCCCGCGGGGACTCCGTCGATGATCACGACATTGCCCGGCCCGTGCGATTCACCTGCCGTGGTGATGCGAAACACCGAGCCAAAACTATTGCCGGCCATGGAATGGTTCCGTTTCTGAGTCTGATCATCGGATCAACGAGCCTTTGCCGAGCCCGTCACGATATCTTGTGTCACTTTGTCCTGCGAATAGACCTGTTGAACCTGCAACTGCCATGCTTTCGCATCGGGGTCGCTGACAGCCTTCTCGGCCAATTTGCTCCAGGCTCGCTCGGCCAGTGCCCGCTTCTCCGAATCCCTGGTCGCCTGGTCTGAAACAACTCGCTGCTTCTCGATTTGAAGCTGAGCCAAATGATGCCAACCTCGTTCTTCGGGAGTGGCGGGTTCCTGATCAAGGATACTCTTCCAAACGTCCACGCAAGTCAGATCGTCGCCGAGTTCTTCTCTCAAATAGAGCCCCGTGACATAGCGAACCTCCCACGCGGGCGCATCGGGAGGCAGTCCAATTCTCAAATCTTTGGTTGACTGCTCCATGGCTTGTTGAAGCATCCACTTATCGCGAAATCGATCGATGCTGACGACCATCTCGCTACTAGGTGATCGGCTGAGGACGGCGGCAAAGGGTATCTCGAAAGCCCGTTTCCAGTCGGCCGGGTCACTGCTGGCCATCAATATTTCGCCCCGTGTGAAGAGATCCTCGACCGAAAGAAACTCGACACCCGCTTCTTCGATCAAACCGACCACATCGCTGTCCGAGCCATAAAGTTGCTCGATGGCGGCATACTTTTCGAGAGCCTCTTTGAGCTTCCCCGCTTTGCGAAGATCGCGCACTTCTTCGAGAGCTTCTTTGACCGGCCTTCGTTTCGCCTGGATCCTTTCGTCGTCGCTGGCAAACTTGAGGCCTTTGCGAAGATTCTCCGTCGCCAGCGCGACGACAGCCCTGGAAGCAGGATCGTTGCTGAACATCTTGACGACCGACTCATACCGAGCTTGGGCATTGGCCTGGTCGCCGAGCGTTTCCAATCGAAGGGCGGCCACGAATTGCTTCTCCGCTTCGGTCGCCTTCGAGTCGACCACCCCGGTCATCTTGGCCAGATTGGTTCGACCCCGAACGCGAGTCAGTTCGATCTGATCGCGCAGTTCCATGATCTTCGGAGCTAAGAGAGACTCCGGATTCCTCGCTAGGATCGGTTCCAGAAACTCTTGGTCCGCGCGGATCATCTCGTCGAGTGGCGCGTCGGCCGCCCGAATGATCTGCGAACCTCGGCGAAACTTCTCTTCATCTGAGAGAGGCCAAAGCATGTATGTGGTGAAGCCCCCGACCACGACGAGAGCCAAGATCAAAATCCACGGCGAATCGAGTATCGATTGCGGCGGGGTGTCCTCCGAAGATCGTCGATTCGTTTTCTTCGACGATTCATCGCGAGAACCAAAAACGGTGGAGAGAAGCGTGCTAAACCCACTCTTTTTCATGTCCACGGTATCGAGGACGGCCGTCAGCGGGCGCGCTTTCGGCTTGCTGGTCGGCTTAGTCCCTTTGGTCAGCTCCATCAATCGATGCATCACCACGTACGCATCTTTGGGGCGATCGTTGGGATCCTGGGCGAGTAGCTCTCGCATCAGCGAATCGAGCTCGGTAGGCAAATCGCGGTTGATCGAACTCGGCGAGGGAAAGATCCCCTTTTGACGTTGCTGCATGTATTCGAACATCGTCTCGCCGATGAATGGAAGCCGACCGGTGATGATGCGGTAAAACAAAAGTCCCAGAGAGTAGAGATCGCTTTTTCGAGTCAGCTCTTGGCCGGTCAATTGCTCGGGAGACATATACGCGATCGTTCCGACGGTGTGGTCGGCTTTGGTAAGCCGCTCTTCGCTGTAGGCCGAGGTGTCCCGCGCGATCCCAAAATCGGTCAGCTTGACTTTGCCATCGTCCCCGACCAGGACGTTGCCCGGCTTCAGATCTCGGTGTATCACGCCGGTTGAATGGAGTTCTTGGAGTGCCTCGCAGATTTGGGAGACGACCTTCACCGCTTCGGACAGCGGAAGAGAATCGTGCTCGTCGAGGATATCGTCCAGAGACTTACCTTCGACCAGTTCCATGGCATAGAAGCGAATGCCACGATCCTCGCTGGCCCCGTAGAATCGAACGATGTTGGGGTGACGAAACTGTGATAGGAGCTTGATTTCGCGTTCGAAGCGAGCGGCCAGTTTGTCGCTTCGCTCCTTTGTTTCTGCTGGGAGGACAACCTTGACCGCGACTCGGCTCCCCTTCGTCTGATGCACGCCGACGTAGACCGCCCCCATCGCCCCTTGGCCGAGTCGGCGTTCGATCCGAAATGGCCCCAGCGTCTTGCCGGTGAGATCGTCGGTCATCTTTCCCTGTCGGCCTCGCGTGGTTTCCCGTCGAAGAGCAATCCCCCCACTGGGAGCAATTTACGGGGATCGAGCCAGAAGTGTCATTCTCTTGAAACAGAACCGGCCGAACTGCTCGCGACCTGGCCCGAGGGAGGGGTATGGAAGGCGCGGCTGATCCGCATGTCGCCCGCCCCACAACGTTCGAAAGAGACGCCGCCGGGCCATTGTACCCGGGGCGGCCCGCCCGGTTTGGCGACTTGCATCGCGTGATGAATGCTTTTCCAGCCGACCTGCTGAAGAGGCCCCCCCATACGTGTCACCAGTTCTCGCATCACTCGGCCGGCTGCTCTCGGATCCAGCTCGTTGAATTTCCCCGCGTCGACGATGCAGTAGTCGGCCCCACTTTCGGTGACAACATGTTGACACCACTCGGCCAGTTTCTGGGTCGTTGTTTGCCATTCGGTACGAGCGACCTCGGCCAGACGCAAAAGAGCCTGATCGACGCCAGGATGGATTTCATCCCGGATCAAGGGGAGCAAAAGGTGGCGAATCCGGTTCCGAACAAAGCGCAAATCACGATTCGAGGAATCATCCACAAATGCCTGACCGATCTCGGCCAGATATCCCTCCACCGAAGCGCGTCGATGCGTCAGCAGCGGGCGAAAAAGTTCAACGCCCGGCACCAGCGACCGACGCCGAGGGATACCGGCCAAGCCCGCCAAGCCCGTCCCTCTCACAAGGCGAAACAGAATCGTTTCCATCTGATCGTCAGCGGTATGTGCCGTCAGAACCGTCGCGGCCTTTTGCTCGATCGCAAGCTGAGCAAGAAAGTGATAGCGAGCTTTTCGGGCGGCAGATTCAAGGGAGTGTTCGCTCTTCGCGTTGATCGGTTCGGTCGGTCGACCTAAGAAAAAGGGGACATTCTGCTTTCTGGCCAAGTCCGCGACGAACTGCGCATCGTTGGCTGACTCGGGCCGAAAGCCGTGATCGAACGTGGCGATGATCCATTGTTGGGCCGATCCCGCGTGAATCTCGTGCCAACCCGACGCCAGCGCGACGCTGTCGGCCCCACCGGAAACGGCCAGGATGACGCGAGAACCGGCAGAGCGTTCTGGGGACGAGGACAGACGAAGGTCGGCAAGCCAACGGTCTACCGGCAAGTTCATGTGGCCGATCCGCTCGAAGCGAGTTCTTTCTCATCAATGTCGATGTCACCATCCATCGACATCTCCTTGAGCTTCTTATGCAGTGTGTTGCGATTGATGCCCAAGCGGGCTGCCGCCTTCACTTGAACCTGATCGCACGAGGAGAGAACCTGTTGAATCAACTCTCGCTCGACCGAGCCGACGACTTTTTCGTAGAGGTTGGTTTCGCCGGCCGAGCTCGAATGGAGCGCGAGCTTGACCAGTTCGTCAATGACGCTGGGAAGATCGACGGAACGAGTTCGGATGATACGGGGCATCGATTCTCCCCGAGCTTGTGGGGGCAATAACTCGGGCGTGATTCGCGTCCCTTCGCATAGAACCACCGCCCGTTCAATGTAGTTTTCCAGTTCTCGAACGTTGCCGGGCCAATCGTATCGGCTCAAACATTCGAGGACTGTCGGGTCGATCTGCAACATCTCTTTTCGGTTCTCGGCACAATAGCGATTGAGAAAGAAATCTGCCAGAAGAGGAATATCGTCGCGCCGATCGCGAAGCGGCGGCAGATAGATCGGCACAACGTTGAGCCGATAGTAAAGGTCGTCGCGAAAGCGGCCCGCATCGATCTCGTCTTCGAGATGTTGATTGGTGGCGGCGACGACGCGAGTATCGACGCGGATGGTTCGACTATCGCCGACGCGTTCGAACTCTCTTTCTTGAAGCACACGCAGAAGCTTGACCTGCAACTTGTGCGACATCGAGGAGATCTCATCGAGAAAGATCGTCCCGGTATGGGCGGCTTCAAATCGGCCGGTCTTGTTGTCGATCGCCCCGGTGAATGCCCCTTTCACGTGGCCAAAGAGTTCACTTTCGAGCAAGCTTTCGCTCAGGGCACCACAGTTGACCCGGACGTAAGGCCCCTCTTTGCGCGGACTGTGAACGTGAACGGCTCTGGCAATCAACTCTTTTCCGGTACCGGTTTCACCCACAATTAGGACACTCGCGCGGGTGGGCGCCACCTGCTTGGTCATGCGGTAGACTTCCCGCATAGCCTTGCTCTCGCCCACCATTGTCGGCAGCGGAGGTAGCACCACGTTTTGACTCCTCAATCCTGCAAAAGTGGGGACGGTTTCTGTCCCGAGGCCGCCCCCGTCTGCTAAGCTTGTCAGCAGAACCTCGTGGGCAAAACCCCTTGGTTACACTTGTAACTATACCAACGAAGAGGCTGCTTGCACAGAACTAGTGCGTATCCTGCGACAGATATGTGCAGAACGATACAGCAGCACCGGTTACAGCTTCCCATTTTCCCGTTTTTGGGGATTCTGGGAATGTTAAGCCGAACCAGATGGGTGGAATCGGGCCGATTTGGGCTGCGTGGCCGGTCGGCGGGTAGAAAAGGAGAGAAGCCATGCCAAGTGAACGGGCAGAGGGTGCCACTTTTGTGCTGGACGCGATTCGGCAGGGCTTCGCGAACCCGGTTGACGGCCTCCTAGGAGTCTTCTTTCTGCTGTTCCTGGCGGTCCTTTTGGGGATGATCGGATTCCTATTTGTGGTCCGACGACGGGAGGAATCCCGTGAGAATCAAGATGATCCGAACGCCCTTTTCGAGGAACTCGCGGCCGGCCACGGTCTGGATGGAAAGGAACGCCACGCCTTGAATCGGTTGGCCCGGGTCGCCCATGTCGAACGGCCTGACTTTCTCTTTGCCATGCCGGACTCTTGGAAAGAGCTGGCCGATGCCGACAAGGACCCTGCAGCGCGGAGCGCCTGGCAAAAGATTTTTACCGAGCGCGCCCCGGCCTCGGCAAATTGAAGACTTATCCGCCCGCAATCGCAGGGATGAAGTGAACTTCGCTTTGCGGGCTAACCTCCGTGGAAAGACTGCGCGGGGCCAGGTCGCCGTCAATCGCGAGACTGACACTGGCCGACAATCGGTCGCCGTCCCGAAATCGATCCACCAAGTCGGGCCGACGCTTCCCCAATTCATCGAGAAGCTGAGCGACGGTCCGCCCGGGCAAATCAAACATCACCTCCGTCGAGTCTTCGACGCACCACATCGCCGGCAGAAAGACGCGAGGCATCCTCTTTAACCCCCTCGAAGGGGAGTCGCCCCATTCCCATCAGGAGGTCGGCGCGTCATTGCCTGATGGACCTTGGGAGGAGACATAGGAAGCTCGGTCATTCGGACACCGACGGCATTATGAATCGCTGCCGCCAACGCCGCCGGCGGTGGACAGATGGGGACTTCGCCCACGCCTCGAACACCGTAAGGATGTCGCGGATTCGGGACTTCGACGATGACCGCTTCGATCATCGGCAAATCGACCGCGGTTGGCATCCGGTAATCAAGCATGGAGGCGTTCCGCATCCGTCCCTTATCGTCATAGAAGTACTCTTCGTTCAATGCCCAACCGATCCCCTGAGCGACACCTCCGTGGATTTGTCCTTCGACGTAGCTTGGGTGGATCGCTCGCCCACAATCTTGGATCGCGGTGTACCGCAGTACCTTCACCTTGCCGGTCTCCGGGTCGACTTCGACATCGGCGATATGAGTCGCGAACGCGCCGCCGGGCCCTTTGGCTTCGACGCTGGCCTGGCTGGTCACCGGGCCGCCGAAATGGTGCAGCTTCGCCGCCAGTTCCTTAAACGACATACTTTTGTCACCCGCGTGAAATGATCCCTGTTCAAAAGAGATTTTTTCGGCATCCAGCTCCCAGATCTTCGCGGCTCGCTTGCGCAGTTGCATGATGAGATCGAGACCAACTTCGTGGGCCGCCCAGCCCGTCGCAAAGGTAACGCGACTGCCCCCTGTGACATCGGTGTAGCCGACACTGTCGGTATCAACGACGCGCGGGATGATATCCTCGGCCGCCAGACCCAGCGTCTCTGCCAGTTGCATGGCAACGCTAGTCCGGGTTCCGCCGATATCGGTCGATCCTTCGAGCAGCGTGACCGTGCCGTCGGCATTGACATGGGCGGTGCAACTCGATTTCAGTCCCGCGTTCATCCAGTAACCACACGCGACGCCGCGGCCGCGATGCTTTCCGGGAGGAGGAGCGAGATAGTGCGTATGGGCCTGAGCCGCTTCGATTGTCTCGGCCAAACCAATCCGCGCGTACGCCGGTCCGTCAGCCCGACGAGTCCCCTCGCGAGCGACGTTTTTGAGGCGAAATTCAAGCGGATCGATCCCAAGCCGGTCGGCCAATTCATTGATGACCGACTCACTCGCAAAGGCGGCATTAGTCGAGCCCGGGGCGCGATACGCCGATGACTGTGGCTTGTTGAGAACAACATCGAAGCCTTCGATCTTCTGATGGGGAATGTCATAGCAGGCAAAGACGCAGACCGCGCCGGGCCCGATCATGCCCGCAGGATAGGCCCCCGCATCGTAGGCCATCCATGCTTCCCCCGCGACCAGCTTGCCATCATTGGTGCTGCCGAGCTTGACCCGGATGAACGAACCGGGCGTCGGCCCCGTCCCTTCGAAAACATCCGCCCGCGACATGCTGACCTTCACCGGACGACCCGACTTCTTGCTGAGAAGAGCTGCGATCGGTTCGAGATAAACGCGAATCTTGCCGCCAAAACCGCCACCGATTTCGCAGGGCTTCACGGTGACTTTCGACAGGGGAATCGCGAGAATCTCCGCCACTTGTTGCCGACAGGTGAACGAGCCCTGCGTCGACGCCCAGACCATCACATGCCCGTCGGCACTCCACTGCGCCGTTGCGACGTGTGGCTCGATGTAGCCTTGATGAACGGTCTGCGTGCGGAACTCTCGTTCGATAATCAGATCCGCTTGGGCGAAGCCTTCGTCGATATTTCCCTTGGCAAAGAGCAGATGCGAGGCAATGTTCGTGGGGCCCTTCCCAGTCACTTTCCCCATGCTCGATGTGCGAAGTTCTTCAAGCAGAATCGGCGCCTCGGGCTTCATCGCATCGAGAATCCAAGTGACGGCAGGGAGAGGGTCATAGTCGATGTGGATAAGCGCGAGCGCCTGCTCGGCAACATGAGGACTGATCGCCGCCACCGCGGCCACGGCATGCCCCTTGTAAAGTGCTCGCCCGCGAGCGAGGACGTTCTCGGTCAGATAGCGGAGATTGACCGCCCCTTCTCCAAGCTCGGCCATCTTATCTTCGTGAGGATCAAGATCTGCAAATGTTGCAACCGCCAAAACGCCCGGCAATGCCTCAGCCGATCGGGTATCGATCGAGCGAATACGGGCATGAGCATGGGGACTTCGCAGCACCTTACCATGCACCAAGCCGGGCAACTGAACGTCGTTGCCGTAGATTGCTCGGCCCGTCACCTTGTCGACGCCGTCGTGCCGAATCGGGCGAGTGCCGATGACCTTGTACGGGGATTCGACTTTTCGATCTGCCGTTGCCATGGATGAGGCCTCCTACTTTTGTTTGGCCAATAGAATCCCGTCACGAAGGGTCAATCGCTCGGCGGCATGCTGCACGGCACGAATGATTTTGTCGTAACCGGTGCAGCGACAAATATTCCCCGCCAGTGCGAAGCGAATTTCCGCCTCGGTGGGGCAGGGGTTCTCATCAAGCAGCGCCTTGGCGGCAACAAGAAAGCCCGGCGTGCAGATGCCACACTGCAGGGCCGCATCTTCCAGAAAGCATTGCTGCAACGGATGGAGTTCGCTGGCATCCGCCAAGCCTTCGACGGTGGTGACGCTCTTGCCTTCGACCTCAACACCCAGAACAAGACAACTGACAACAGGCGTGCCGTCGAGAAGAACCGTGCATGCTCCGCAGTTGCCGTTGTTGCAACCCTCTTTGGCGCCGGTCAAATGAAGCGTATCGCGAAGGACTTCGAGCAGGCTTTGCCGAGCTTCGCAAAGAAACTCGGTGGGCTGGCCATTGAGCGTGGTCGTCACGTGGGTTTTCTTGGCCACAGGGGTCTCCTCATCAGGTCCGCGATGGTGTCATGCGTGTGTCATCGATACGTCAAAGAGATGATGATTCGGCGGTCCAAGAGTGGTGGAGCGGATCGATGCTCTCCCCTTGAATTCGTCGAAAAGCAATCTCGAGCGATCGTTTGACCAGGACTCCGACCAGGTGCGTCCGATAGTCGGCCGGCGAACGCATATCGCTGATCGGTCGGGCGATGGCCCGGGATTGCTCGCCGGCTTGAGCAAAAATGTCTCGGCTGGGAACTTGACCCAGAAGCCCCTGCGAAGCCTGCTCGGCAAAGAGAGGCGTCGGTGCAACCGCACCCAGGCCAATCCGGGCGGCCGTGATCTTACCGTTCGTCACTGCCAACATCGCCCCGCAGCCGACGACGGCAATATCCATTTCGTGACGAGGAATGAATCGCAAGTAGGCTCCACTTGAACCGGCCGGCGGAGCGGGAAGAACGAACGCCTCCAACAACTCACCATCCTGCAGGACATTTTTGCCCGGCCCGGTGCAGAATGATTCCATCGGCACTCGACGAGTCGAGCCATCCTCGCCCGCGATGATCCCCTCGGCATGGGACGCGATCAAGGCAGGAAGCGAATCACCCGCGGGGGACGAAGTGCAGAGATTCCCCCCCAACGTTGCCCGGTTCTTAATCTGCCAACCCCCGATGATTCGGACGGCATCGGCCAGGGCAGGGTAGGACGACCTGATCCCGGGGTGGTTTTCGATCTGTTGACATGGGGTGGCGGCACCAATCCGCCAAGATCCGGACGACTCTTGACGGATTTCCGTCATCGACGGGATCCGCTTCACGTCCACAACCAAGTCCGCGTGACGGAGTCCTTCGCGCAGCTGAACCAGCAAATCCGTTCCACCTGCGAGAATCTTTGCCCTACCTTTTGCCTGGCTTAACAGGCGGGCCGCCTCCGCGACGCTGGTCGGTGCCGCGTACTCGAATTCGGTCATCTGTTTCGACACCTTTATGTCACGGCTAAGATCCATCCCGTCGGCCCCGGCCGCGAGTGCGATTGCGTTCCCCGGGGCATCGTGTTACAAGCCTCATCATACGACGCCGACCTCGGGGTCGAAAATGCCTACGGGTCGATAATACCCAAGGGTCGATAGTTTCAACGAGGCATCGACGCCAGGAGCACACGGACGTGTTTGGCCAATCAAACCAGGATCGGGGCTGGAAGGGATATTCGACATTTCTGGTCGCGACGATCGCCGTTGTCGGCTTGGGATATCTCTGGTGGAGTCAGCAGCCGAACTTTCACACCGTTTTGCCGACGCAGGTTTATCGCTGCGCTCAACCCTCTGCCGATGATCTTCGGCTCTATCGCGAGAAGTACGGCATTAAGACGGTCGTGAATCTACGCGGGCCGTGGAAGGGGAAGGATTGGTACGACGACGAACATCGTGTCTGCGACCAGATGGGGGTTGATGTGGTCGACATCAATCTGGTCAATCATCAAATCCCCCCGCTGGCGGAACTCAAGCGTTTGGTGCAGACGCTCGACGATGCCCCCCGGCCCATTCTGCTTCATTGCCGACAGGGTGCCGACCGGACCGCCCTGGCGTCGGCGATCGCTCGGTTACTTGCGGGCGATTCCGTCGAACAAGCCAAGCGAGAATACTCGATTGCCTACGGACACACGGGCCTAGCCCATGGATCGCATTTGCCGAACCTCTTCAACCTGTACGCCGATTGGCTCCGAAAAGAAGGTCAGCCCTCGGGCGCCGAGAGTTTTCGGCAATGGGTTGATCAGCTTGAATCTCTGCATTACTTTGCCGCCAACATCGAACCGGCGCATGGGATGGAGACCCTCAAGGAGGGATCCCTGTGGGAGTTGACCCTTCGGGTGACGAACACAAGCCAAGTTGCCTGGCCAGCAGACACGTATGACATGCACGTCAATGTTTGGATCCGCCCGAAGGGCGAGAAGGAATCGATGAAGCATCGAGTCAATCTTCCCAAAGAGAAGATTGTGCCCGGCCAGACGGTGACGGTGTCGATCGCGATGCCCCCCATCACGCCGGCGGGCGACTATGACATCGAAGCCGACGTTTGCGACGGCAAAGACATCAAATTCCGTGTCATGGGGCCTTTTGCCTGGAAACAGACGATGGAAGTCGTTCCCGTTTCCGTCGCCCGCGCGAAGACCGAGTGAGCCCCGCCTGAGAGGATTCGCGATCGATGACCCTGGGGCGATTCCCACAAATTCTCGGCACCATTCTTATGTTCATTGCCGGCATGGCGCAGGGACAAGATGGACCTATCGCCGATGAGATTCGGGCGGCGGCATCAGATCCCTTTGACTCAAAACTTCGGCCTCTGCCCTTGGCGGCGCATTGGAATACCGGAACGAAAGCAGATGGGTTCGGGCCCGAATACCAGCTTTCACTTCTCGATCGGGGCTACCACGTTTTGCCCTGGTTCGCGTTGCCCGTCCCAGGGGAGAAGAACAATCCCGATCTGATTTACTACCAAGCGGCCATGCAGCGGGCGGCTGATCGGCACTTACCTATCGCACTGATCTCGACGCAGTGGGAACGACTGCTTTCGGTTGATCGGGCTTACTTGACGATGCCGGCATCGACCAACCCCAATGTGGTCTCTCGGGATGGAAAGATCGAAGCGCGGGTTTCGCCGGCCGGCTCGGCTGATCCTTGGAAAGAAGTTGGTCAGCGATGGGGATCGCAACCGATGCTGGATCAACTGCAAAAGATCTACCCCGATCCGCCGCGTGTTTTGCTGATCTCGAATAATGAACATGCGAAGTTGAAATGGAAAGATGCCTCTCAGGATGCTCGTTTGGCCCGTGCCCAGGGGATGTCGCCGGATGAGCTTGTTCGGCTCTTTGCGGACGGATGGAAGGTTCGATACGGGGGACTTTTTACCGGCCTGAAAGAAGAGTTCATTTCAGCCGACTGGAGGGATCGCTCGATAGTGATGGGTTACAACGCCTTCCTCCCTCCGTCGGTCGGCCGTTGGCCGGGCTGGGCCGAGCACTCGCTGACGTTGCCCGATCAACTCTCGGCTTGGACAACCATTTGGCAAGGAGCGTCGCTTCCTTTTTACACGCATCATTGGGACCAAAGCACGGACTTTCAGGTCTGGAGTCCGCAGGTCGAAGCGATGAACTGGCGGGCTGCGATCGACGCCCTTGCCGGCACGCCGTACTGGATCGAGCTTTCGACTTGGGACGGCAACCGTGGAAAAGAGAACGACAAACGGCTCACCTATGAAAAGCTTGGTCAGACTTACGGCCCCGACCGCTACGAGGGGATGGTTCAGTTCGGGCTCTGGTTGATACAGCCACGCACCCTTCGCGAGTTTCGTGCCCATAACGATCGCAAGGCCGACTACGCGCCCTACTTCCAGGCCGTCCTCCGATCGGTCGAGCGAGTCCACCGAGTCCCCGAGCTGCGCGAGTTTTGGCAGCGTGGGCGACTGCTGCCCAACGGACGTCGGCCTCACCCTTATCAAGCCAGCATTCCCGATTCTCTTGCTCGGCAACCCCGGTGGTTTGGGCTTTCCACCAGTCGCGATGAGCCGGGCCCGTGGAAGCTTGATACGCCGATCGCCGTCTTCGCCATCGCGCATCTCATCGGCGAAAAACCCAACCGGCGATGGCTGGTCTACGCCCATGCTCCGGTCGGTCCCACAAAAAAGGTCACGATCGATGTGCCAGACTTCTCGGGAATGGAGGTTGATGTTCCTCGCTCGGGAGGTTTCTGGTTGATCGAGGAGAATCCTCCTGCCGTCCGCGCGATCGACACCTCGCTGTCAGGCTTTTGATGGAACAGCGGGGGATGAAGCAGATCAATTCCCCTGAACAGTTGCAGCGTTAGCTCGGCTTCGGAGCGATGCGTTTTCCATGGAGAGGAGTCGCTGGTAAGCGTCCCATTTTTCCACCGGCCCCTCACGGCGAAGGTTCTCCGCGCGAGCGATCGATTTGGCCAGCAGGAGAACGCGTTGATACTTGGCCCATTGGCGTTCTTTGTTGAGATCATCCTCGGCCAGTTCTGCCTCTCTTTTTCTGGCCTGGATCCAGGACTCGTAGACTTCGTGCTTTTCGATCATCTCAACCACTTGCTCGGGATGATGAGCCAGCAACGCATGAGTCTGCGGATGCCAACCCGACTCCAGGAATGGCCAACGATCAAGCAACGCACTTTCCATTTTTCGAGCAAACTCGTTGACCTCGTTGTCCGCTTTATTCATGGAAGGACGTAGTCTCCGGCGCTGGCTGGAAAGTTCCTTCGATCGACGGGTCGCCTCCTTCATCGTCTCTTCGGCAGGGAGCGACAATTCCTCCACAAGCCTCTTAAGGCTGTGCTCACGAAAAGGATCGGCCATCTTGAGCAGATCCGCCAGCGGCGCCATCTCCGAAACAAGATTGTCGTCGCTCGCGTCAAGACGCGATTGTGTCTGCAGAAAGCGATCTGACGTTCGGTAGCAGAGGTCAATCGTCGGCGACGTTTCTATCGCATGACAATGCGCCTCGGCCAAAGAGATCATTCCATCCTGATCGATATCGCTGGTCTGAATGGATGCTCCTAGGCGATCTTTCCCTCGCAGGGCGGAGAGGAAGCTTGTCGAATACTCTC